>DATMLM010000038.1:0-22084 GCA_035570055.1 Gemmatimonadaceae bacterium | reverse complement strand
TCGACACCAGTGTCGTTTTTCTCGTAATCCGACGTGAGGTCGCACGGTGCCACGTTCCGTACGCGCCCCGCGGTCGCGTACAGAACGAGCACAGAGTCGCGAACCTCGACCGTCCCACGGTGATATTCATACCGTGTCACGGCACACGCACCCTCACCCGCGCGCGTCACGCGACCGCTCTCGAACCCCCCTTCGGCGGTCAGCGTGATGTATTGCCCCGGCTTGCTGTCGGCGAACTCCAGCGTCTCTGGATCGTAGAAACCCGTGCTTCGTACGCCACCGCTCTCGAGACGCCACGAACCCACTAAGGCGGGTGCCGGCGCGACTGGCACTATTAACGCACTGGGGTGCGCGCATGCGGCGCTCGACAGCCCCAGACAAAGAAGAAGAACGTGTCTCATGGCACGGAAGATGAACCAAGGGCTCACCTGGTGACTCAGATCACAGCCACAACCCCGATCTGGTGGAATGGCCAGCGCACCCGCGTCCCGTGGTATGCGCCACTGGGCGACGATACCTACGCCGACGTATGCGTCGTGGGCTTAGGCATAGCCGGTGTCACCACGGCGTATCTCCTCGCGCGCGAAGGCAAGACGGTGGTCGCCATCGACGACGGTGGCGTCGCCGGCGGTGAGACGGGACGCACGACCGCGCACATCACGGCGGTGCTCGACGACCGGTACTACGCGCTCGAGCGCCTGCATGGACTCCACGCCGCGCGGCTCGCCGCCCAGAGCCAAGTCGCCGCGATCGATCGCATCGAGGACACCGTTCGCTCCGAGGACATCGCGTGCGAGTTCGAGCGCGTGCCCGGCTACCTGCTCGGCGACGCCGAAGTGCTCGACCGCGAGCTCGCCGCGTGTCATCGCGCCGGTCTCACGGACGTCGAACGGATCGGCGATACCCTGCACTTCCCGAGACAGGCGCAGTTCGATCCGGTGGCCTACGTCGAAGCGTTGGCGCGAGCGATCGTCCGGGACGGCGGCCGCATCTACGGCGGGACGCACGCGATCGAGATGTCCGGCGGGACGACGGGACGCGTGGTCACCGACAAAGGCCACGTGATCACCGCGGGCGCGGTCGTCATCGCCACCGGCTCGCCGGTCAACGACGTCGTCACGATGCACACGAAGCAGGCGGCGTATCGCACGTATGTCATCGCGATGCCGCTGACTGAGCCCATCGAGGTGGCACTCTACTGGGACACCGAGTCGCCGTATCACTACGCGCGCACGCTCGGCAACATGCTTATCGTCGGCGGCGGTGACCACAAGACGGGCCAAGCGGACAACGCCGCCGACCGCTATGCCGCGATCGAGCGCTGGGCTCGAACCCAATTCGCCGGACTGGGGCCGGTGCAGTATCGCTGGTCCGGCCAAATCCTCGAACCCGTCGACGGGCTGGCGTTCATCGGACCGAATCCTGGCGTCGTGCCGAACATCTACGTGGCGACCGGCGATTCGGGAAACGGGATGACGTATGGCACAATCGCCGGGATGCTGCTCACGGATCTCATCATGTGTCGCGAGAACCCGTGGGCGAAGCTCTATGACCCCGCGCGATTGAGTCTGCGATCAGGCGTCGAGTATGCCCGAGAGAATCTGAACGTTGCGGGCCAGTACGCGAGATGGATTACGCCAGGTCAGGTGGCTACGGTCGCGCACATCGGGAAAGGAGAGGGCGCGGTCATTCGGCGGGGCATTAGCAAGATCGCGGCGTTTCGGGATGAGAAGGGGAGGATGCATGAGTGCTCCGCCGTGTGCCCCCATCTTTTTTGCATCGTCGACTGGAACTCGACCGAAAAAACCTGGGACTGCCCGTGCCACGGATCCCGGTTCGACCCGTACGGGAAAGTGATCAACGGGCCAGCGGTGACAGATCTCGAGCCGCTATCGTAACCGTCACCTCGTGGGTCTTCCCGTCGTCCACGAGCGCGATCTCCGTCGGCTCTTCCGCATCGCCTTTTCGAACGACGATGTGATACGTGGACGAGCCGTAGCGATACGTCAGCTCGAAGCCTTCCCATGCGGCGGGGATGACCGGTTCCAAGCGTAACGTCGCGCCGCGTTTCTTGAAGCCGAGGATGCCCTCGAGGCCCACGCGATACGCCCAGGCGGCCGAGCCGGTGTACCACGTCCATCCACCGCGGCCCAGGTGCCCTTCGGCCGTGTACACATCGGCCGCGATCACATACGGCTCGACCTTGTACGTCTGGAGCGGATGCGTGAACGGGTTGAGCATCTCGTAGAGGTGATACGCCGTATCGCCGTCGCCGAGCAGGGCTCTGGCCAATACGCTCCACGTCGCCGCGTGCGTGTATTGGGCGCCGTTCTCGCGGACACCGGGGAGATAGCCCTTGATGTAGCCCGGATCGTGGTCCGTATGATCGAACGGCGGCGTGAGCAGCTCGATGAGGCGGGCGTCCTCGCGGACGAGATGCGTGTACGCCGACTCGGCCGCTTGCCTTTGACGGTCCGGTTCGCCCGCGCCTGATATCACGGACCAGCTCTGGGCGATGGCGTCGATCTGGCACTCGTCGTTCTGATGGCTGCCGAGCGGCGTGCCATCGTCGAAGTACGCGCGACGGTACCACTCGCCGTCCCACGACTCTTTCTCGATCGCCGCGGCGTACGCGTCGGCCTTGGCCCGCAGCTCGGTCGCCGCCGCCTTGTCACCCCGTGCGTCACAATGCACGGCGAATCGTCGACACGTGGCGATCAGGAACCACGCGAGCCACACGCTCACGCCTTGCCCACCGACACCGACCCGGTTCATGCCATCATTCCAGTCGCCGATGCCCATCAGTGGCAAGCCGTGCTGGCCAACCGTCGTGGCTTTGCGTAACGCACGGAGGCAGTGCTCGTACACGGAAGCCTTCTCGGACGAGATGTCGGGCCGGTCGTAGAGCTCCTGCTCGTTCGGCTCGAGCAGGCGCATCGTGAGAAACGGCACGACCTCGTCGAGCACACTCGTATCGCCCGTGACGACGAGATAGTGATCGACGACGAACGGCAGCCAGGCGAGATCGTCCGAGAATCGCGTGCGCACGCCGCGGCCGTTGTGCGCGTGCCACCAGTGCTGGACGTCGCCCTCGACGAACTGGCGGCCGGCGCTGCGCAGAATATGCTCGCGGGCCAGTTTCGGGTCGCAGTAGACGAACGCCATCGAGTCCTGCAGCTGATCGCGGAACCCGTAGGCGCCGCTCGACTGATAGAGCGCCGTCCGCGCGAAGAACCGGCAGGCGAGCGCTTGGTAGAGAAGCCAGCCATTGAGAATGGCGTCGCAGGCCGGGTCCGGCGTCTTCACCTGGATGGTCGTCAGCCGCTGGCGCCACGCCTCGACATGCTCCTCGATCGCCCCATCGCCCTCACGATACTTCTCGACCAAGGCACGACACTCGGCCTCACCATTGGCGCAACCCAGCAGCGCGACAACCTCGCGGGTCTCGCCCGGAAGGATGGACACGGAGCCCTCGAGGGCCGCGCACGGATCGAGCAGCGGCCCGCAGGACTCGGCCAACGATGCCCGCTCGAGGCCGGCGGGAGCCGCGAGCGTTCCGTTGCGCCCGATGAACTCGCGCCGGTCGCCGGTATAGCTCATGACCGGCAAGCTCAAGGCCGTGAACGCGACTTTCTTGGCGAAATCCTGGTCATACCCGTTCTGCGCGAACATCGCCTCGGTTTCGCGATCGAACGTCGTGCGCACCTGATGCTGCGTATGCTCGCGCATGACGCCGAGGCACCAGTCGGCGTAGTGCGCGATCGTCACGCGGCGAGGGGTGGCCGTGTCGTTGGTGATCGACAGCTTGGCGATCTTGACGACGTCGTGTTCGGGCATCCCGAGCACGAGATGCGTGGTGAGCCCGGCATGGCTGTGCCGGAACTCCGTGCGGCCGGGCGCGTGGTTGATGAGATAGGGCGTCTGGTGCCGGATGGGATCGGGCGTCGGCGTCCAGACTTCTCCAGTCTCGTCGTCGCGGATGTACAGGATATCCGTGGGCTCGTCGCTGACCGGATCGTTCATCCACGGCGTCAGGCGGAAGAAGAAACTATTCTCGGCCCAGACGTACCCACCGCCATTCTCCGAGATCAAGAACCCGCCGTTCTCGTTGGCGATCACGTTCGTCCACGGCGCGGGCGTCGTCGCGCCGTCGGCGAGCCGGATCTGATACGAGCCGTCGGCCGCGAGGCCACCGAGCCCGTTGTCGAACGCAACCGCCGGGGCGGCTCTCAACAGCGCGTCGCCGCGCGCGCCATCGCCCGACCGCGCCGCCGCGGCCGCGAGCACGCCGGCGCTCACGATGCCGCCGCCCGACTGCGTCGTCGGCTCGAACGCCGGCGGATACTCTGGCTCGGTCTCCGGGAGCTCCAGGATCTCAGCCAGTCGCAAGCCATCGCACGGCACGTGCACACGCGCGGTCGCGCGCAACACGGCGAGATCGTCCGGCGGAATCAGATCGCGGCGGCGCAGCATCACGCCACCGGGCTTGTCGATCAGCGCCGCCTCGGTCGATGCGAGCACCGTCGCCTGGAGCTCGTCCTGCAAATCCTGCTGATACGACGGCGGGTTCGTGTTGAGAATGACGAGGTCGACCATCATGCCCTTGCCACGCCAGTACTGGTGCGCCTGCAAAAGCTCCTTGACGGTCGCGACGCCGGCCGCCTGGTCGACCGTGGCCAACAGAATGGGCCAGTCTCCCGAGATGCCGTGCGCCCACAGGGCATCGATGCCGCGCTTGAGTTGCACCACCTCTTTCGCCGGCACACGGACCGCGCGATCGGAGAAGAAGAGATAGCCGGCCAGCTCTTGATAGAGCGCCGCGTCGGCTGGCGTGATCGACAGCTCGCGCAGCTCGACTTGCGCGTGCATCCACGACAGATCGAGCGCGCGCTGGGCGCTGTACGGGTCGTGATAGCGGTCGGCGAGCTCCAGCGCGCGGTCTCGCGTCGGCGCGACAAGGGTCGTGAACGCCACGCGCGCGGACTGGCCGGCACCAACGCGGATCAACACGCGCATCGCGAAAATGGGGTCGAGCACCGCACCGGTCGTGCCCGAGAGCGGGCCCGCTTCGGCCATCGCTTGCGGGCTCCGTACCGTACGGTTGCGGCCCGTGAACTGCGCGCGGTCCGTCTCGCACGAGATGCGACCGACGATCTCGGGACCGGTCGCGAGGACGTGCCCGCACCAGAGTGTGCGCTCATCGGCCGACCGCGGGCGCCGCGTGGCGAGGATCGCGCCGTGAGGTGCGACGAACTCGGTCTCGACGAATAAGTTCTGGAACGCCGGGTGGGTGCGATCGGCGTCCGGCGGACAGAGCGAGATCTCGCCGTACGTCGTGAGCTCAATGTCCTTGGCGGTCGTCCCGTTGTTCGTCACCGTGACCCGGCGCACCTCGGCCGCATCGTCGGGCACGACGGTCACTTCGAGACGCGTGTCGACGTCGCCATCGCGCCGCGAGAACGTCGCCCGATCGGACGCGAACGTCGACCGGTACCAGTCGGGCGCGGCGTCGTCGCCCATCGGCTGGTACGCCGCGGGCCAGACGCGGCCCGTCGACGTGTCGTGCAGGTAGCACCACTGGCCGTAGCGATCGAGCGTGCCGTCGTTGCGCCAGCGCGTGACCTGGACGTTGTCGAACCGGGAGTAGCCGCTGCCGGCGTTCGAGATCATCAGGGTGTACGGCGCATGGCCCAGCAGCGTGACGCGTGGTTCGGGCGTGTTCGGCGTGTCGAGCGTTCGGGCCGAGGGTTTCTCCGACCCACGCCGCCTGGGCTGCTCATCGCCCTCATCGGTCTGCGCTTCGCTCAGCACGAACCGTCTCGGAATCCGCTCGAATAGCACCAGCTCGGCCGACTTGACCAACGGGTCAGCGTGGAAGCGCTGGGGCCAGATATCCGAGTGAATCGCGTTGTTGAGCGACACCAAGCTCATGCCGATATGGTGCGCCATGTACGTGCTGACCAACGCGTGATTTGATCCCATGGCCGGACGCGTGTAGTCCACCGCATCCCTGAACCCGAACAGGCCGAGCGCGCCCTCTTTCTCCAGCGTCCCCAGGTTTTTCATCGCGGCATGCGGCTCGATCATGAGAGCCAGCAGGGTCGCGTAGGGAGCGACGACGAGGTCTTTGCTGAGGCCTCGCTTGAGGGCCAGGTCGGGGACGCCGAACGCGCGATACTGGTATGTCTGGTGACGGTCGCGAGCGTTGTAGGCGGATTCGGAGACGCCCCATGGGACGCTTCGCTCGGCGCCATACGCGATCTGGCGTCGAACCGCGCCGGTGTACGTCTGATCCAGGAGCGTGAACGGGAACGACTCCATGATGAGCGCCGGCATCAGATACTCGAACATGCTGCCGCTCCACGAGATCAGCGCCGTATCACCAGCCGCCGACGTGAGCCCGCGTCCGAGCTTGAACCAGTGCTCCGCCTGCACATCGCCCTTGGCGATCGCGACGTAACTCGCCAGTCGCGCCTCGGAGGCGAGCAGATCGTAGAGCGACGGATCGAGCGCGCCCGCGCTGACTTGGTACCCGATAGAGAAGAGCTTCCGGCGCGCGTCGTACAGGAACCGGAAGTCCATCTCCATCGCGTACTCGTGCGCGCGGGCCGCTAGCGCCTCGAGACGTTTCACCTGCTCGGTCGCGTGGGATGACGTCGCGGCCGCTTGGCGGAGTGATTTTGCGCCGTCACCAATGGCCGCTACGTCAGCGGCCCAGCGTTCGAGATGCTGCCGGCTCCACGTGATCCAATCGCGTCCCGGCACGAGATCGACATTCGCCAACTCTTCCGTGCGCTCGACGACGACCCGCTCGGCCGCCCGGAGGCGATCGGCGAGGGTTTGCAGGGTCTTGGCCGAGAGCGCGTCGGTGTTATTCGCGCCCGTCAGGGTCGGCAGCGACTGCAGCACGGCGCGTACGCGCTCGCCGGCTTCGAGCACGGCCTGCCATTGTTTCGGGCTGGAAACGTCGCCCGACGAGGCCAGCGACCGGAGGTTTTCAACCGCGAGCTCCAGTGCGGTCTGGAGTGCGTCCCAGATGCGCGAGTCGACGATTGGCTCGTCGATGATGTGGAGACACGCTTGCTTGATCGCGATGAGATCGCCGGCCAGGTTGCCGCTGTCGACCGTCGAGATATACGCGGGCTCCAGGATCTGGAGATCGCGGAGATCGTACCAGTTGTAGAAGTGGCCACGGAAGCGCGCCATGCGTTCGAGCGTCCGGAACACGAGCTCCAGCCGCTCGATCATCGCGCCGGACGACAAGAAGCCGAGGTCGTAGGCGCTGACGATGCCGAGCAACTGGAGCCCGATATTCGTCGGCGAGGTCCGCATCGCGACGACTGGCGACGGGTCCTCCTGGAAATTGTCCGGCGCCAGCCATTGGGTATCGACCGTCACGAATCGGTCGAAGAAGTGCCAATGGAGCAGTGCATACCGCAGGGCCGTCCAACTCTCGGCCCCCGTGAGTCGCCGCTCCCGGCGCACCGCGGGCGCGCTCAACGAGTCCGCGATGCTCGGGCTCACCGCCCACAGCATCACCAATGGCATGGTGACGGCGAGGTACCACCAGCGCACGGCTGATCCCATGTGGTACAGGCCAGTCGGCAAGCGCACCATGTGCGCGTGGCCGATGCCCGTCGTCAGCACGATCACGAGAATCGCGGCCGTGACCACCTCGGCCGGCGCCATCTTCCGCCATACCTCGCGCGGCTGCCGGCCCGCGGCCATGATCCGCTCGACCTGCGAGGCCGTTTGCCACTCGAGCATCTTCCGGTGGCTGACGAACATGCGCCACAGCGTACGAATGATCGCGTCGGCCGAGACGAAGGCTTGGTGCGGCAAGAACGTGAGCAGCAGCAGGTACTGCTGGACCGACGACTGGGCGTCGCGCAAGACCGCCTTGTAGTAGGCGCGCCAGGAGTCTCCCTGGGGCGGGGGGGCTACGACAGAGAGCCCGATCCCGAATACGAACGGCGTCGCGATCCCCGCGAGGACCAGCGCGGTCCACAGGAACGGTCCGCCCGGCAGCACTGTCCAGCCAGCGACCAGCAACCCGAGCTCGGCGATCTCGACGACGCTGCGTCTCAGGTTATCGAAAATTTTCCAGCGGGAAATCGCCGAGAGCTTGTGGCGTCCGAAGAGCCATGGCAGTAGCTGCCAGTCGCCACGTATCCATCGATGCTTGCGCCGGGTGTACGTCAGATACCGCGTTGGGTAGTCGTCGTAGAACTCGACGTCGGTGACCAACGCGGCCCGCGCGTAGGTGCCCTCGATGAGATCGTGCGAGAGCAGCGCGTTCTCGGGGAACTTGTCTTCGGTCGCTCGCTCGAACGCGTCGACATCATATATGCCCTTCCCCGTGAAGCTCCCCTCGGCGAAGAGATCCTGATAGACGTCGGAGACGGCTGTCGTGTACGGATCGACGCCCGGGCGACCAGAGGCGATTGCCGCGAAGAGCGAGCGATTCGCGCTTTCCAGCGAGATCCCGACGCGTGGCTGCAGGATCCCGTATCCCCGCACGACACGGCCGCTCACGGGATCGTACACGGCCCGATTGACCGGATGCGCCATGGCGCCGACGAGGAGCGCGGCCGCGCCACGGGGCAGGACGGTGTCGGAGTCGAGCGTGATGACGTAGACGACGTGGCTGAGCGGAGCGGTGTCGCCGACGATAGTCGAGAACGCGTCCGAAGCGCCGCCCCGCAGAAATTGGTTGAACTGGGCGAGCTTCCCGCGTTTCCGCTCCCAGGCCAACCAGGCACCCTCGCCTTCGTTCCATTTGCGAGAGCGATGGAACAAGAAGAACGTGTCGGCCGCGTACTTCTCGTTCAGCGCCCGAATGCCGGCGACCGCGGCCGCGAGAATCTCGTCGTCCCCGGCGCGCGCCTCTGTCGGCGAGTCGGTGAAATCGCTGAGCAGCGCGAAATAGAGATTGGGGTCGCGATTGGCGAGGAACTGAACTTCCAGATGCTCGAGCGCTTCCTTGACGCCATCCGTGCTCCCGAGCAGCGTCGGGACGACGACGGCCGTGCGATACGCCGACGGAATGCCCTCTTCGAAGTCGAGCTTCGGCAACAGCCGCGGCGGCAACAGCATCGTGACCAGCTGGTGCACGATGTTGATCGCGATATCGTTCGCGGGAATGATGGCCAGCGCGAGCACCGCCAGAAACGCGCCGATCGAGACGCGCCCGATCGCCACGAACGGGATGGCGACCAAGACGGCGGTAAAGAGCGTGATGCCGCCGAAGTAGACGAGCTCAGGGTGCGCCAGCACCCACTGGTGGAGCGCTTCCCGCCAGGGCGGCGTGTACGCGACCGCGCGCTCCAACTCGCGTACGCCGTCGTCGACGAGATAGTAGCCGATGTGCGTGAGCCGCTGATCGACGCCGGGGACCCCGACCGCCTTCCGCGCCAGATCGAGCGCGCGCTCGGCGATATCGACCTCGGTCGAGCCCGTGCGCTTGGCGATGTCCTCGATCACGTGCCGATACAGATCGCGCGAGTTGAACGTCATCGAGACGTACGCCCGCGCCGGATCCTGCCGCAGGATCACCTCGATGGCGTTCATCGACTCGACCCACGTCGCCCAGTCGAGGCGGGCGATCGTGCGCAAGCTGGTGATGCTGTTCGCCATCATGACCTGCGTCAGCGCCAACCGCTGATTCGCCTTGGTGACGGCGTCCTCGGCGTTGAGCCCATCCTCGGCGATCCACTGCTCGAGCCAGCGGAGCGGCGTGAAGTTCGACTGATACGACCGGATCTGCTGCAGGAACCGCGAGACGAACGCCGGTGTCAGAGGCGGATGGTCGTTGACGAACTCCGCCAGGACGGCTGAGAGGCTTTGCGCGCCGCCTTCGGACGCTTCGCGCAGGCGCTTGGCCCACTTGTCGGCCGAGTCCAACTCATCGAGGCGTTGGGTGACGCGCAACGTCATCCGGCGGATGTTCTCGATGAGCCCGAGCCGCAGCATGGTCGGCGTGGCCCACAGCTCGCCGGTCGTGAGCGTCGCGCCGCGCTGGAACTCGCGGACGAAGAGGTCGATGTTCTCGGGCTTGAGATAGCCCTCGGTGTGCGCGATCAGCTCGATCGCGACCTCGTAGATGCGCGGGTAGCCCGCGAGCGCGCCGGCCGCGAGCTTCGGCAGCTCCTGGTAGTACGTCTTGGGCATGCTCGCGCGCACTTCGCGCACGTGCTCTTGCACGACGTAGAAGTTGTCGAGCAGCCACTCGCCGGCGGGACTGATGTCGACACCACGATCGGCGGCATCGGTGATGGTCACGCGCGCGGCGTCGAGGAGCTTGCGCGTCTCATCGAGCCGCTGCAGCAGCGGGCCTTGGCCGCGCTGCTTCTGCGCCCACCCACGGACCGATGGCGGCAGTACGCGCTGCTGCCTGGCCAGCGCGCGCGCGTACTCGGCTAGCCCCTCGGTGCCGAGGAGCTCTCCGCGTATTGGGCCCGCGAACCGGTCGGGTGAGACGCCATCGGGCGAGCGCGCTCGCCCGTCAGCCCGCGGTACGAGGCGTGACAGAAGTGAGGGGATGCCGGTGGCCACTCTCTAGATTTTACTGGGCCCTGGCGTTCTTCTCTAGAAACGCGAGGAAAACGGCCGGGTCCCTGGTGAGCCCCGGCAAAGTAGCAATTGTGTGGCCGTCAGGCGCGAGTACGGCGTACAACGGTAGAGCAACGGTGTTGAACGTCTTTTCCTGATAAGCCTGCTGGTTCTCGTACATAGGTCCTTCCCCGTCAGTGAACAACCGGGCAAGCGCGAAGCGATTCAGCTCGGCCTTCACCTCGGTGCGAGCAAAGACGTTCGCCTCCATCCACCGGCAGTTCGTGCAGGTGTAACCGGTAAAATCAATAAAGACGGGTTTCGAGCTCTGCTTGGCGAGCGCGATCGCCCCTGGGAGGTCGTTCACGTGCCAGTTCAGGTTCATCACGTACGAGTCACGCTGACTCGCGCGAGGTGGCAGGAACGACTCGAGCTCTCCGAGCGACCGCCCCACGAGGCCCGTCGCTAGCCAGATCCCGACGCCCAGGGCCGCCGCGGCTGTCGCCAAGCGCGGGATACTGCCGGGTCCGCTCGCGACCAGGTACGCGGCCATCAATCCAGCCAGTGCCACCCACAACGCCAGGACGACATCGCGGTTGAAAATGCCCCAGTGCCAGACGAGGTCCGCGTTGGAGACGAATTTGAGGGCCGCCGCCAGCTCCAAGAACCCCATGACGACCTTCACCGACACCATCCACCGGCCCGCTCTCGGCAACCGGGCTGCCCACTGAGGGATCAGCGCCAGGACAAAGAACGGCAGCGCGAAGACCGTCGAGTAGGCCAGCATGCCGATCGCGGGCTCGCGCCAGGCGCCCGTCGCCGCCGTCACGAGCACGGTGCCCACGAACGGCGCCGTGCACGTAAATGACGTGAGGGCGAACGTCAGCCCCATGAGCATCGCGCCCGCGACGGGTGTCTGGCTCCTCGCGGCAGTATCCAGGGCCGTGAGCGCGCGGCTCGGCACGGCGATCTGGTAGACGCCGAACAGGTTGAGCGCGAATGCCACGAAGAGGCCGGCGAGCAGAATGTTCAGGTACGGATTCGCCGCGAACCGCTGGACTCCCGTCGCGCCAAAGAGCAACGCGAGGATCAGGCCCAGGGCCGTGAACGACCCGACGATGGCGCCGGCGAAGATCAGGGCCGAGCGGATGCCGGACGAAGCGTGATTCGTGAAGTAGCTGACCGTAATCGGGATCATCGGGAACACGCACGGCGTCAGCAGCGAGACGGCGCCGGCGGTTACCGCGAGCCAGACATAGTGTCCGATCACCGGCCCGCTCCCGCGCGCACCGTCACCGGGACGGAGACCGTCTGCGTGTGTGGTGGCAAGCAGAGCTGCGCATTACACGCTTGGAACCGCGCCTGGATCGCGAGCGTGTCGACACCCGCTCGGGCGTCGGCCGCGATTTTCACGGGGACCGTGAACGTGACGGTACGATCGTAGGTCTCGACGTTGATCCCGAAATTCGGATCCGGGGCGACGGCGGGCTTTGGGAACGCCAGCGCTCCGTCTACCGCGAATATCGGCGAGGCCCCCACGGTGATGCGCGTGGGCACTGGGCCGCCCGACGGCTGCGTGGTCGAGTACAGATGCCAGCCGTCATCGATGGTCGCCACGAGCGTAATCGAGACCGTGGATCCGGCGGTGACAGGCTTGGGCGCCGTCACCGTCCAGGTCACCGGCCGAAGCTGCACGAGCGCGGCGAGCAGAACCCAGGGTTTCATTGTGCTAGAAATCTAGCGGCTCACGCCAATTTAACGTAGTCTTTTCACCCGCAAGACCAGTTTTCGGTCCGCCGGCGGGTAGGCTGGCTTCATTCGCTGCAGGACAGCGAGGAGAACCCCGGCCACCAGGTAGTCGCGGGCCTTCTTGTCGTCCGCCGGTACGACGTACCAGGGTGCCCACGGGGTACTACACCGTGACAGAACGTCCTGGTACGCGAGGGTGTACTCCTGCCAGTACCGGCGCTCGTTGACGTCGGACGCGCTGACCTTCCACTGCTTTGTGGGATCGGCCGCCCGCTCGCGAATCCGGCGGGCCTGCTCGGCGCGCGAGACGTGGAGAAAGAATTTCACGATGGTGACGCCATTCTCAGTCAACATCCGCTCGAAGTCGTTGATCTGAGCGTATCGTTTGGACCAGACCGCGCGGGGTACGAGGTTGTGCACGCGCGCCACGAGCACGTCCTCGTACTGCGACCGGTTGAACACACCCACGAGTCCTTTCCGCGGCACCGCTCTGTGTATGCGCCACAGATAATCGTGCGTCGCTTCCTCTCCCACGGGGACCTTGAAGCTCGTCACCTGCGTGCCCTGCGGGTTGAACGCGCCGCAGATGTGCTTGACGGTGCCGTCTTTGCCCGCGGCATCCCGTCCCTGCAGCACGACGAGCAGCGACCGCTTTCCCTCCGCGTACAACATCTCCTGCTGGTCCCGGAGCCCGTGCATCAAGGGCTTCGTGGCCGCCTCGAGATCGTTCGGGATGCTGCGGGGTGGCATGGCGTCCGAGGTGCGGAGCCGTGCGCGGGATCCCGGCGTGACGGGGACGAGTCGCATGGGCCCTAATATCGAGGCGCTGATCTTCGATGTCGACGGGACGCTCGTCGATACGAACGCCGCGCACGTCGAAGTGTGGCGGATGGTGTTGGCAAGTATTGGGTTGGACGTCCCCTCCGATCGCATCGCCGGCGAAATCGGCCAAGGGGGCGACCGGCTGCTGCACTCGATCCTCGGCCCCGAGGACGCTCGACGCCTCGGTCCCTCGTTGGGGCGCCAATGGATTGAGACGTATAGAGCGCACCTGCGCGAGACGCCGATACGCACGTTCCCCAAGGCCCACGAATTGTTCGCGGCGCTTCGCGCCCGCGGTGTGCGCACAGCCCTTGCCACATCGAACTCGCGCGAGTTGCTGGGGCTCCTGCGCGGACGGGTAAATCTCGAAGTGCCAGATGTCATTGTGACCGGCGAAGACGTTGAGGCCACGAAACCAGCACCGGACATCGTACTCAAGGCCGTTGAGCGACTTGGTGTCAGCGTTGAGAGGAGTGCCTATGTTGGAGACACACCGTACGACGCAATGGCCGCGACGGCCGCTGGCGCGAGAGCATTCGGCGTGTTGACTGGAAGCCACACGGCAGAGGCACTGCGCGCGGCAGGCGCAGAGCGCATTTGGTCCGATGTGAGCGCGCTCTATGACGATCTCGATAAATTGCTGCCATGAGCACCGAGATCGAACGCGTCGTTACGCCCACCGCCACTCCACAGTTAGCCGATGTCGGAGATCGACCGGTCGCGCGGACGCTCGCCGAGGAGCTCAAGAGCGCTGGCGACTGGCGGAAGACGAGCGCGGGGGCAGCGCTCGACCTCCGGAATGTCGACCTGAGCGGCGCGGATCTCCGTGGGGTCGACTTCACGGATGCCGTGATGAGCGGCGCAAAGCTCACCAACGCCAATCTCATCGGCGCGCAGTTCGCGTGGGCGAAGCTCGAGCACGCCGATTTCTCGGGTGCGACCGGCGTGGTCGGAACGCAATTCGCGCGCGCCGATCTCATGGGCGCGACGCTGCCGCCCTCCGTCAAGTTCGGCACGTTCGACGCCGCGAACGACATCGCGCAGAGCACGGGCAAGATCTTCTTGACGATGCTCTTGGTCTGCGTGTATTCGTGGCTCACGATCAACTCGACCGTCGACTCGAAGCTGCTCACGGATTCGTCGACGTCGAAGCTGCCGATTTTGAACGTCGACATCCCGATCGTGAACTTTTACGTGCTCGTGCCGATCGCGCTCGTTGGCGTCGCGATCGTCGCGATGTTGCAGGCGCAGCGCGTGTGGGCATCCGTGGCGGCGTCGCCGTCGGTTCTGCCGGATGCCACGGCGATGGCCGATCGCGCCAGCACGTGGATATTCGGCGCGTGGGCCGCCGCGAGGGTCTGCGATCAGTCCAAGATCGGCTTTTTGGGACGCGCACAGTCGTGGCTCTGGATCATCGTCGGATGGTGGATTGCGCCCGCGACCATCGCCTGGTTCTGGATGCGCTATCTGCATCGGCACGATGGCGGGATCACGACGGTTCAGGTGATCGCGCTGTCCTTGGGCTGCGGTCTTGCGGCGGCATTTCTCACGCTTGCCAGTCGCACGCTCCCAACCGCGTGGCGCCCGGAGCGCTCCACGTGGCGCGGCTATATCCCCGCGATGGTCGTCGCGGGCGTCGTGCCGCTCGTGTTCGGCCTCGCGTCGTATTACGCCATCAATGGCGTGTATCGGGGCCGCGAGTCCGAGCTCTCGGAGCAGGTGGCCGAAGCGCGGCCCGCGACAGCGAGCTTGAGGCGCGCGGTGCCTGCGTGGCAAGCGCTGGTGCCGACGCTGCTCTCGCGCGCTGGAGTCGATCCGACGGCGCAGTTGGCCGAGAGCGAGATCTCGACACGGCTCACGACGACCGCGGTACCAGATACCGGCGAGACGAATGAGAGCCCCAAGGCCTCAGGGGCGCGGCTCGTGGGAACGAACCTGCGGTTTGCGTCGGCCGAGCGAGCGTTCCTGGCGCTGGCGGATCTGCGGAACACGGATCTGCTCGGCGCCGATCTATGGTCGGCGGATCTTCGCGGCGCGAACATCGCGGGCACCAGTTTCGTCGGGGCGCTCCTGTTCGGTACGGATTTCAGAAAGGCACGCGGAAACAGCACGCCGACCGCCGAGCGTACTGACGCAGTTTCGGCCGACACATTGTATTGCCAACGCACGATGTTCGCGGCCGCCAACCTTCGCTACGCGCGGATGCAGGGTGCCGATCTGCGCGGGGCGTCGTTCGACAATGCGCTCTTGCAGGGCGCGACGTTCTCGCGCTCACGGCTTCAGCGGGCAACGTTCTATGGTGCCGATCTCGATGGCGCCGATTTCCGGGGCGCGATCGGGATTACCGCCCCGCAGATCCTCGAGGCGCATCATCGCGGCGCGCTGTTCGGCGACTCGTTGTTGGCGGAGCTCAAGCGCGAGGCGCCGGGGGATAGCGATCTCGCGCACTATGACGTCGCGGCGATACAGCGCGAGGTGGACGCGGAGCGGGCGTCGGGAGAGGCCGAGCCGGATACGCTGAGCTCGGACGCCAAGCGCGCGCGCGACTCGACCGTGCGGCTGGCGTTCGAGGCCGGTGCGCCGACCGCTCCGTCCAGCTCGGCGATCGACCGCTGGCGGTCGACGGCTGGTAAGTCTATTCCCTACGGGTGCTTACAGTCCGGAGCCAAACGGCATAAGTAACAAACGATGGTAAGCCTCTTGACGTCGGTCTGTAACTTAACAATGTTAACAAAGAGGACATTGTTATGATGATACCATCTGCGGCGAACGATAGGCGCGAGCGCGAAAAGATCGCGATCAGGACCAAGATCCTGGACGCAGCGCGCGAGTTGTTCGCCGAGCATGGGTACGACGCGGTGACCATGCGGACGATCGCCGAGAAGATCGAGTACACGCCGACGGCGATCTACTACCACTTCAAGGACAAGGACGCGCTGATCCGCGAGCTGTGCGACACGGACTGGGGCGCGCTCGCCGAGGAATTTCAGAAGATCGCCACCATCGCCAATCCCAAGGAACGATTGGGAGCGATGGGTCGGGCGTATGCGCGGTTCGCGTTCGAGCATCCGAACCATTACCGGCTGATGTTCATGACGCCGCACCCGTCCGAGGAGTTTGCCCCGATCGAACGCAAGGGCAAGCCGGACCAGGATGCATACGCGTTTCTGCTCTGGACGGTCGGCCAGGCCGCGGCCGCCGGGCAGCTCTTGCCCACGTTTGCCGCCGACATCGAGCTGACGGCGCAGATCGTGTGGGCGGCCGTCCATGGCGTCGTCGCACTGGAGATCGCGAAGGGCTCTGACACGTGGGTCGAATGGCGGCCCATGGAGCTCCGCGTCGAGACCATGCTCGATCTCTGTATTCGAGGAATTACCAGTGGTTGATCTCGCGCTCAAGAGCTTGGTCCACGACCGGCTCCGGTTCTTCATCACGGTCGCCGGCGTCGCGTTCGCCGTCACCCTGGTCTTCGTTCAGGTCGGGCTCTTTCTCGGTCTGCTCGACAATGCGTCCGTCACCATCGACCATGCGAGTGCCGACCTCTGGGTGACGTCGCGCAACACGCCGAACATCGACTTCTCGCACACGTTCACCGAGACACGGGTCGATCGGGTGCGATCCATCCCCGGCGTCGAGCGGGCCGACAATCTCATCATCTGGTTCATGCAGGTGAACCTGCCCACCGGGGCGCAGGAAGGCGTCGAGGCGTACGGGCTCGAGGACTTCTCGGCGTGGAACATCCCGTGGCATCTCACCGATGGCAGCATGGACGATCTGCGGCGCGGCGACTACATGATCGTCGACCAGTCGGCGGTGAAGCGCTGGGGGCCGTATGAGGTTGGCGACTATCGCGAAGTGCTCGGTCGCCGTCTCCAAATCATCGGCCGGTCGAAAGAAGCCTTGTCCTTTACCACGACCCCGATCGCATTCATCGATTATCGGCTGTTGCAGCAGATCTCACCGGACCTTTTGCGCGGTTCGACGACGTATATCCTGGTGAAGCTCGCGCCAGGCGCCGACACCAACGCGGTTCGCGCCGAGATTGCCCGTCGGTTGCCGTACAACGACGTGTACACGAAGGCCGAGTGGGCCGAGCGGTCGCGGCATTACTGGGTGGCGTCGACCGGCATCGGGCTCAACATGTACATCACCGTATTTCTCGGCTGCCTGGTCGGCGTCGTCGTCGTCGCGCAGACGCTCTATACCTCGGCGATGGAGCACATTCGCGAGTTCGGCACCGTGAAGGCCATCGGTGGCAATAATGGCGACATCTACATGATCCTCGGCAAGCAAGCCGCCATCGCCGCCGTAGTCGGGTTCGTACTGGGCCTCGCCCAATCACTCCCACTCCGACCAGTGATGGCCAACATCGGGCTCAAGCTGATCATCCCGAACATCATGCTCGGGTGGGTATTCGCCGGGACTGTCGTGTTGTGTCTCACCGCCGCGCTGGTCGCTTTCCGAAAAGTCGCGTCCATCGACCCGGCATTGGTGTTCCGCACATGACGACGCTTGCGGCGACCGATGTGGTGAAGTCGTTCTCCGAGGGGCGGCAAGAGATCGCTGTCTTGCATGGCGTGTCCCTCAGTGTCGAACGCGGCGAGATCGTTGCGCTCGAAGGGCCCTCCGGCTCGGGGAAGACAACCTTCTTGTCGATCCTCGGCTGCATTCTGACGCCGACGTCGGGGAGCGTGGTCGTCGACGGCCAGCGGGTCGATCAGCTGTCATCGGGCCGGTTGGCCGAGGTGCGAAAGCGCTCGATCGGGTTTGTGTTTCAGCAATACAACCTGTTCCCGTCGCTGACCGCGCGTGAGAACGTCGAGTACGCGCTCAATATCAAAGGGATGCGCGGGACGGCGGCGCGCAACGCGGCGATCGAGGCTCTGGAGATCGTGGAGCTCGGCGACCGCCTCGACTTTCTGCCGCGCGATCTGTCGGGCGGGCAGAAGCAGCGGGTGGCGATCGCGCGCGCGGTGGCCAGTCGGCCGCCGATTCTGCTCGCGGACGAGCCGACGGCGAATCTCGATTCGCAGGTCGGGCTGCAGATCATGGAGTTGTTTCGCAATACGGCCAAGCAGGCCGAACAAGGGCTGGTCATTGTTACCCACGACCCCAACGTGCGCCGATTCGCGGATCGCGTCGTGCGCATTCGAGACGGACGCCTCTCATGAATACCACGACTCGCATCGCACTCCCGGTCTTTGCGCTCGCTTCGCTCGCGCTCTTCGTCACTCGGGCGGCGCAGCACGCGAATGCTGCTCCGCGTTCCAATCCTACGCCCGTATCAACGAGCACACCAGCGATACGAGCCGAAGGGCAATTCGTCGCGTATCCGGGCGCCGAAGTGACGGTGGGCAGCGAGATCACGGGTCGCATTCTGTCCCTGCCGGTCGATGAGAAGACCATCGTGAAAAAGGGTCAGCTGCTCGTCGCGCTGGATGACGCCGAGACGCGGGCGTCGCTGACCGAAGCCCGCGCGCGGATCGTCGAAGCGAACGCCGAGGTGACGGCGACCGCGGCCGATGTCGAGCGCATGGAGAAGCTGGCCGAGTCGCACGCGATCTCGCGCCAAGAGCTGGACCATGCCCGGCGCGACAGCGATGCCGCGATCGCCCGGCGCGATGCGGCGGTCGCGACCGCGTCGCAACTCGAAGCACATCTGGCGAAAACGCGGATCCTGGCGCCGATCTCGGGCGTGGTGACCGCGCGGCTCGTGCAGCCCGGCGAGATCGTCGAGGCGAACACGAGGCTCGTGACGGTAGCGGACCTACACCGGACGCGGATCGAGGCCGAGGTCGACGAGTACGACGCGGGAAAGATCGCGCTCGGCGCCCCGGTGACCGTGAGCGCGGAAGGCTACGGCTCGAAGACGTGGCGCGGGACGGTCGAGGAGATCCCGGATGGCGTGGTCGCGCGCCGCCTCAAGCCGGAAGATCCGGGGAAGCCGACCGACACGCGTGTGCTGATGGTGAAGATCGCGCTCAACGAGCCGACGCCGTTCAAGCTGAGCCAGCGCGTGCAAGTGTCGATCACGCCGTCTTCGCGCGGCTCATAGGGAGCTCGAACCAGAAGGTCGTGCGCACGTCGGGCTCGGATCGCACGCCGATCCGCCCGCCGTGCTGCTCGACGATCGCCTTCGAGATGGCTAGGCCCAGGCCGGTGCCGCCGCGGCGCCGATTGTCACCGGCGTCGAGCTGCTGAAACCGCGCGAATAACCGGGCCCGATCCGCGACGGCGATCCCCGGCCCGGTGTTGTGCACCGAGAACAGGACCATGCTGCCGATCGCGGTTGCCTCGACTTCCACCGCTGATCCGGTCGGCGAGAACTTGATCGCGTTGGACACGAGATTGGTCAGCACCTGGACGATGCGATCGCGGTCGGCGCTGAACGACCGGTGCGCATCGACGTGCTCGACGAGCTTGATCCGGTGCTCGTCCGCCATGGCCGCGATCCCGTCGAGCGTCGCGCGCACCACCGCGCTCGGCGTCAACACCTCGTATCTGAGCTCGAGCTTGCCCGCTTCGATCTTGTCGAGATCGAGTAGCTCGTTGATCAACCGGATCAACCGGTCCGAGTTCTCGCGCGCCATGCGCAAGAGATCGAGCGCTTTCGGCGCCATGGCCCCGCCGACCCCACCCTCCAGCAGACCAAGGGCGCCACGGATAGAAGTGAGCGGCGTCCGAAGCTCGTGCGAGACGGTGGAGACGAACTCGTTCTTCATGCGGTTGAGCCGCCGCCACTCGGTGACGTCGCGGACCACGGCGATGCGCGCCGCGGTGCCGTTCCAGATGCATGGCTTGGCGCTCACCTCCGCCTCGAATGTCGTCCCATCCGGTCGCACGAATGTCGCGTAATAGATGCCCTCGACGTTGTCGCGCATCCGCCGCAGGACCTCCTCGCGATCCTCCGGCACGATGTGTTCGCTGATCAGCGATTCGGGCACTTCCGCATCGGGGAATCCCGACATGCGCAAGAACGCTTCGTTGACCTCGACGAAGCGGCCGTCGCGGGTGATGACCACTCCGTCGTTGGACGCCATGGCCAACCGCCGGAACCGCTCTTCGCTGGCCTTGAGCGCATCCTCGGCCTGCTTCCGCTGCACGAGTCCGCCGAGCTGCGCGGCCACGAATGAGACGAGTTGCAGCTTGGACTCGTACTCGGGGTCCCCGTTGACCGTCGCCGGCACGGTGGGCGAGGCATCGGGCCCCAGCGCGATGGGCCAGCCGGTCGCCTGGGCCAACCGATCGTGCGCGACCGCGTAGGCCGCGTCGAGATCCTCGGCGTCGCCCATCCCATCGGTGATGGACTGCAGGAGCTTCTGCGCGGTGATGTCGCGCATGATCGTCGAGAAGTACCAGCCGCCGCTCGCTGACTCGTGGGCCACGATGACCTGTGAGACGTGGATCACGCGCCCGGTGCGCGTGCGGATGGTCGACTCTCCCTGCCACGTTCGCTGACGCAGCGCCGTCTGGATTGCGGTGCGCATCAGCTGGTGGCGGCCTTCGCGCGTGTAGACGGTCTGCATGGTGACGGACGTCAGGTCTTCGTCGGCTCCAAGGCCAATTAACGCGCGGCCGGCGCGGTTGATGTAGACCGCTTGGCCCGACATGTCAGCGATCCCGACGAAGTCGCTGGTCGCCTCCAGCACCTCGACGAGTCGGGTCTGCGCCTCATCGGTCTCGAGCTTTGCCGTGACATCGTCGAACGTGCCGCGGACCGATACCGGCATGCCGTCTTCGAAGCGCGCGCGGAGCACGGCCCGCATGACGAGCCGTTCCCCTTTTCTCGTCTCGAAGACCGTCTCGAAGGGCGGGACCTCGTGTCCCGCCAGAACACGCTGCACGGCCTCTTGAAAGATGCCGCGGTGATCGGGCGCGACGATGTCGCTGGCGCAGATCGATGTGTGATCGTAGCCCAGCGCCGTGCGCCAAGCGCGATTGACGAACATGAGGCGGCCATCGGGCGACGCCAGCGATACCAGCACCGCCGTCTGGTCGAGATAGTCGTCGAGCAGCGCCTGGGCGCGATCGGCTTCGACTTCGGTAGCAAGGCTTTTCGCGAGATCATCGAGGATCGCGACCTCGTCGTCGGTCCACGATCGCGGCTGGTCGTCGACGACCGAGAGTGTCCCGAGAACCTCGCCGTCGCTGCCGCGCACAGTGGCGCACAACCGGGCGACACCATCGCGCGTGGCTTCGCGCGTGTGCGAGAACGCGGCGCGCGGCGCGCGAAGCGAGCGCGCGGCGAGCCGCACGATGCGGTCGACCCGATCCATCGACTACAGACGATTACTCGGCGGGCTGAGCTACTGGCGCCGGCAACTGGAAGCGCACGTTTACGGAGTAGCCTGGAACAGCCAGCAGAGTCTGAAACAGTGCAAGCGCACTGGAATCCGCGTGAGCGACGACTCCCATGTCGTCCGCGGTGTGCTCCAACTGCGCGCGAACATGCTGGAAGACCGTGTCGCGGTCGCTCGGCCTGAACGGGTTCCACAGGCCGCTGCGCTCGTCGTAGGTCTGGAGATGCAACACGACCACATCCATCACGCGAGCGTGGGGGATTTCTAACGAGATCGTCTTCGTCTCCGGGTTGACCTGAACCTTCATACTCGAATCGATGACAACACCCGCCAGGACTTTGCCAGTGGCGACCACGAGCGATTTCTTGGTGGATCCCATCCACGTGTTCTGATACGTCACGACGTCGCGGATGAACGTCTCGCTCGACACGAGCTTGGCGACGGCTTGCACGCGCTCGATGACGACCTGATCGGAAATGCGCGGTTGAGCCCGCGGCGGAAGCGGGCCCGGCACCAAAGCTCGTTGAGCGAGTATTATCACGAGGAGGAAGGCGGCACCCAACCCTATCGCCCGCCACCCGAGGATCCCCGTGTCAGTTCGCATTCGCGTTGCCCCCATGCTGCTGATGCTCTCACTCGCCCTCGCCTGCCACTCGGGCTCG
>DATMLM010000037.1:0-72343 GCA_035570055.1 Gemmatimonadaceae bacterium | reverse complement strand
GTCGGCAGCGACGTCGCCACCGTCGCCGAGCTCGCGGCACTCGGCGTTCGTCGCATCAGCGTCGGCGGGGCGCTGGCTCGTGTGGCATGGGCCGGCTTTCTCGATGCAGCCAAGGAGATAGCCGAGCAAGGCACGTTCTCGCGACTCTCCTTCGGCATCCCGTTCAACGAGATTGATAGCTCGTTTGCTCCGGCACGATCTGGTAGCTGACGAACGCCAGTGACTGGCTGTCCGGCGACCAGGAGTTCACGTTGATCGTGCCCTGGCCGCCGAAGAGTCTCGCCAGCTGGTCGATCGCCCTCGTGCCGAGGTGCATGACGCGCAACCGGACGTCTTTATTCTCCGGGTGATCTCCGACGCCTCTTTCGTAGGAGAGAAACGCGAGCATGGTGCCGTCGGGCGAGATGTGCGGGAACCAGTTGTCAGAGTCGTCGTTGGTGATCTGCTCTTGCTCCGACCCATCTGGCCGCATGCGCCAGATCTGCATCGATCCTGATCGATCCGAGTTGTAGTAGATGTACTGGCCGTCGGGTGAGAACTCGGGCCCATCATCTTTGCCAGGATTGGTCGTCAGGCGCGTCTCGGCGCCGCCATTCACCGAGATGCTATAGATATCAAAATTGCCGTTGCGCAAACCACAATAGACAAGGGTCTGGCCGTCGGGTGACCACCCATGAAAATACGATGGCCCGTTCGCGGTGACTCGGCGCGTTGCACCGGCTGACTTCACGTAGATCTGCGATGGCTGATTGCTCGTTTGGTCGCTGAAGGCCCACGATCTCCCATCGCGCGTCACACCGTGGTCGTTATTGATGTTGTTCAGCGGGTCGAGGTCGACGGATTCCGGACGCCCGTCGCGGAGTTTGTAGAGACGGCCCTTGGTGTTGAAGTACAGCGTCCGGGTGTCATCCGGAAACCAGTTTGGCGCCTCGATCCGCTGCGGCTGCACGACGACATACGCGACGCGCCGATCGTTCGACGCCAGCGAGATCGTTTCGAGCGTGTTGATCAGCGTGGTCGCCGAGCCGGACGATGGCTTGCCGAGCGACACGTGCGAGAACCGCGCGGTTTCCAGGCGTCCGGGGTTGTGCGCCGTGACCGCGAGGCCGACGTAGTAATCGCCGGTCAGGTGGACTTTCGTGGCTCCGCCCGCCGGGGCGCCGTCGACGTACATCGAGACATAGTCCCCGCGCTTCTCGATGCGCAGCCGGGTCGGCGCCAGAATGTTCGACTGGATCTCGTGGGTGACGTCGCCCTTGGCCTCGCGCCATTGGAGCGATGTCAGCCCGTCGCCATGCCGGGCCGCGTCGATGTACGGCGAGTCGGGATCAAGCGATTGCCGGATGAGCAGACACGCCTTCCGGTGCGGCTCCGGACTCGAGCCGATGAATTCAACAGTTGCCTCGAGCGCGACGTCGCCCGAGACCTTGATCCAGACGTAGTGAAAGTGGTCGGCGGTGCCCCACATATTCTCACCGCCGCCGGTGACCGTGTAGGTTCCGGTCGCGGCGTCGTATATGACCGAGCCCGGACCGATCGTCGACGGCTTGCCGACATCGCCGTGATTCGCAAAGATGCCGACACTCAACATCAAGAGGAGATGCATGCTGTCATCTTACACGCGCTTGGCGCTCGCCGCGACGGCAGTCGTTTTTTCGCAACCAGGTACGACGCAACGGGTCCCGCAATTCGAGAACGACCAAGTAAAAGTCTGGCGGTCGACCGTCATGCCGAACACGCCACTCCCGTTACATCGCCACGAGCATCCGCGCGTGATCATCGCGTTGACGGGCGGGACGATGAACATCGTCATCCAAGGCGGCAAGACCGAGACCCACCAGTGGGAAACGGGAAAGGCCTATTGGCTCCCGGCGAATCCCCCAGGTGAGATGCACACGGATGTGAATGCTGGTGACAAGCCCATCGAGGTTATGGTCGTCGAGCTCAAAACCGCGCGCTGAGCTTGTCTGGCGCGAGGTGCTTTGGGTAGCTTCGCCGTCCTCTCTCCAGTACAGGTGGGACAATGAGCCACATGATGAAGATGAAGGACGGCACCCACATCTATTACAAAGATTGGGGCCAGGGACAGCCGATCGTCTTTAGCCACGGCTGGCCGCTCGATGCCGACGCATGGGAAGATCAGATGAACTTCCTGGCGTCACACGGCTTCCGGTGCGTCGCCCACGATCGCCGGGGCCACGGCCGGTCGTCGCAGCCATTTACCGGCAACGACCTGGACACGTATGCGGACGATCTCAACACGGTTGTGCATGAGCTCGATCTGCACGACTGCATTCATGTCGGCCACTCGACGGGCGGCGGCGAAGTCGCTCGTTACATCGCGCGTCACGGCACCACCCGCGTTGCCAAGGCTGTGCTCGTGAGCGCGATTCCGCCGCTCATGCTCAAGGCACCCAATAATCCCGGCGGCCTGCCGATATCGGTGTTCGACGGCATCCGCGACGCGATACTGAAGGATCGGTCGCAGTTCTGGAAAGACCTGAGCCCGATGTTCTATGGCTCCAATCATGGCATCAAGGTTTCCGAAGGCGTGCACGAGAACTTCTGGCTGGCGGGTCAGATCGCCGGCTTGCCCGCGGTCTACCAGTGCGTCAAGGCGTTCTCGGAGACCGACCAGTACGAGGACCTCAAGAAGTTCGATATCCCGACCCTGATCGTTCAGGGCGACGACGACCAGATCGTACCATTCGCGAATGCCGGCAAGCTCCAGGCGGAGCTGATCCAGGGCGCCGTGCTCAAGGTCTACAAGGGTGCGCCGCACGGCTTGCCAACGACACACAAAGACATGCTGAACGCCGATCTCCTGGCGTTCATCGAACAGCCGGCCATGGCGGGAGTCTGACGAGCTAGTGCCCGTAGTTGCCGTACCCTCGCGCCATTGCTGTCGCAGCGAGCACCATGAGCACGATCAGGCCCGCTTGCACCCGGCTGATCAGTGCGAACCGCGGGGCCAAGTGCGTGTCCGGTTGCTCGCCACGAGCAACCTGGACACGCCAGCGGATGAGCGTAATCATGGGTGCGATCTCTAGCGCGAGGATGATGATCAGCAGCGTCATCTTCGCGCGAAAGAACGTATTGTGCAGATAGTACGCGCTGCCTTTCTCTAGTCCACCGAACGCGCGCATGAGGCCCGTTCCGATCCACAGGATCGCGGCGATCCCCCACCAGGTATCGGCGTAAAAGGCCCGGCGAAGATCGGGAGGACTCGCGCCGAGCATCTGACCGCGTGCCCACACCGCGCCGAGGCCCAGCCCGAGCGCGAGGAGATGGACGGCGGCGAAGGCCCAGTGGATCATTGGGCGCCCTTCGCGAGAGCATCTGGGGCGCCCAGAACCGCCACGAGCTCCTTCGGCAGATTGTGCCGCGCTTGGAGATAGGTGGGCGCGTTGTAGGAGATCGAGACCTTGCCGTTCGCGTCCTCGGCGACGAGCAGCTTCATCGGCAGGTCGATCGCGATGCTCGGGCTGCCGAGCATGAGTGGCGTGCCGCCCTTGGGATTGCCAAAGATCAGCAACTTCGTGTTGGGCATCTTGAGCCCGGCCGCTTGCGCCTCGCCGCTGTGGTCGACCAGCGCGAAGAGCTTGATGCCTTTGGCTTGTAGCTCACGCTGGATGGTCGCGACGGTCTCGTCGACCGAATGCTGGCTTGGCAGCGTCACGATGCCATTGTCCGCGCTCATGTGTGCATGTTCCCCGTTGGCGTGACTAAAGAAGATCAACCCGATGACCATAGCCAATCCCAGCGCCGCGAGCAGAGCGGCCAAGCCGACGCCGAGGCGCGAGGCGCGGTCGACACCCGTGCCGCCCTGCTTCAACTCCCGCACCAGCCGCAGATAATTCCACGCACAGCCGATGTTGACGACCACGCCGAGGGCCACGAGCGCCGTGCCGAACGGAACGGACAAGCCGTAGCTCTGATCGGGCAAGTGGCCCTCGAGCGCGAGCGCTTGAATGTAGATCCCGAAGCGGGCGACCACGAAGCCGAAGCCCATGAGCGCGAGCCCCGTGCGAATCCAGGCCAGAAAAGTTCGCTCGGCCGCCAGGTAATCACTCGGACCACTCATCGGCTACCTCGGGCTACGCCAGTGATGGTCACGATTGTATCCGGGTCCCGCAAGTCGCGGCCACTAATCTGTAGCGGCACCTCCGACCCTTCAAACGGATCCGGCGTGATGATGAGATCATCCCCGTCCAATCGCACCATATAGCCGAACTCGCCAACCTGCATGTTGGCGGCCGTGCAAAATGTCAGCGACGCCAGATCCCCGATGCGCAGGAACAAGTAGTCGGGCAATAGTTGCTGTTGAGGGACGAGGCGATCACGCATGGCCTCCATCATGGGAAAGAAGTCCGCCCACTCGGGATCGGAGCGATAGCGGCTATACACGTGCGCGGCGTGATGCGCGACCAGGGCCGCGGCGTACGGTGTGGCCGATAGACGCTCGATCGCGCGCGGCCAGACGCCGCGTTTGATGTCGCCGGAGACCGTCATGAAATCGAGAACGGCGCCAGTGGCGGGGTCGCGGAGGAACTGGGCGTCGATTTCCCGCCACCCGTTGTCGTGTTCGGCGACCGCCAGCAATATCGCGTCACGGCGTGGTGAGCTGGGCAGACCATCGGCGCGCCAGGATCGCATGATATGGGCGGCCAACGCGGCATGGTCGGGCTGCGTGATCGCCACGCGCGTCGGCCCGTTAGGGCGAAGAATCATGGCCTAATATAGGCAGACTTGACTTGTTGTCGCCTGCCGACAACAATAGGGGCATGAGCCCTGACGATCGCCTGCAAGGCACCCTGGACCTGCTCGTCCTCCGGACGCTGGCCGACGCGCCGCTCCACGGCTGGGCGATATCGCGGCGTATCCGCGAGCGCTCCGGCGACGTGCTCCAGGTCAACCAAGGCTCGCTCTACCCCGCCCTCCATCGCCTGGAGAGCGAGGGCTGGCTCGCGTCGGAGTGGTCGGTTGTCGGTGGCCGGAGAGCGAAAGTGTATCGGCTGACCACGCAAGGACGGCGCGCATCCGAGCGGGAGGAGCGCGGCTGGCTCGCGTTCGTCGCCGCTGTCTCACAGGTGCTCAGTCCCGCATGACGAAGATCCTGCAGCGCATCCGCGCCATTCTCTTCCGCCGCGCCGCCGAGCGCGACCTCGATGACGAGATCGGATTGCACTTGGCGCTGGAGGCCGAGCAGCTCGAGCAGCAAGGGCTCGACGCTCGCACCGCTGCCGCCACGGCACGTCGCCGGTTCGGACGGATCGATGGCGTCAAGGACGCGCTTCGCGGTCTCCGCGGCGTCGAGCCGATCGAGGACTTCCGTCGCGATCTGGTGTTCGCCGCACGAGCGCTGCGACGGCGGCCTGGATTCGCCGCCGTCGTCGTGCTGACGCTCGTCATCGGCCTCGCGAGCGCGACGACCATGTTCGCCGTCGTGTACGGCGTGTTGTGGGCGCCGCTTCCCTACGCCGATGCCGACCGTCTCGTGACGGTGTGGCAGACCGATATCCCCCACGGCATCGATCGCGCCCCGGTGTCGCTGCCAAATTTCCTCGACTGGCAGACCCGCACCCACGCATTCAGCGCGTTGGCCGTCGCCGAGCCGTTCGGCGTGCGCTACGCGGCGCCGGAAGGTCCGGAGCGCTTCGCTGCCTGGCGCGTCACACAAGGATTTTTCGAGGCGCTCGGCGCCACGCCGTTGCTCGGGCGGACGTTCACGCCCGAAGAGTACGTGCGGGGCCACGACGCCGAAGTCGTTCTCGACTACAATCTCTGGCGCACGCGGTTCAATGCCGACTCGAGCCTCGTCGGCAAAACGCTGAAGCTGAACGACCACCCTGTCCTCGTGGTCGGCGTCATGCCACCGGCCGTTCGTTTGCCGCCGGGCTCCGGCCTCTGGATCCCGAAGATCCCGGACCCGAGCGAGCTGTTGCAGCGCAACGCCGCCTACTTCTTGTGCATAGGCCGCCTCGCGCCGGGTGTGACGCTGGATCAGGCGCGTGGCGATATGCGTCGCATCGCGGCCGCGCTGGCCCAAGAGTACCCCACGGTCGACCACGATGTCAGCGTCTCGCTGGTGCCGGTGCGCGATCAGATCGTCGGCCGCGTGCGAGGCCGGTTGCTGCTTCTCTTCGCGTCGGTTGGTCTGTTGCTGCTCCTCACCGGCACGAACCTCACCACGTTGCTGCTCGCGCGCGCGGTGGAGCGCGAGGGCGAGGTCTCCATCCGTGTCGCGCTCGGCGCCGGGCGCTTCCGCATCGCGCGTCAGGTTCTGGTCGAGCATAGTGTGCTCTTTGGGGTCGGCTTGCTGCTCAGTATCGTCTTGACGTATTTCGCCCTGGGCTGGGTCCGGTCGCTCGGCGCTGGTCTGTTGCCGCGCGCGGATCAGCTACATCTCGGGCTTCCGGTCGGGCTCTTCGCGGTTGCGATCATCGTCGCGCTGGCGTTCATGCCAACGCGAAGCCCGCGAAAGGGGCGGCGCGTCCACCGGGTCCTCGTCGTGAGCGAGGTCGCGCTGGCGCTCGTGCTCGTGGTTGGCGCGGGCCTCTTCGTGAAGAGCGTTCGCGCGCTCCTCGCCGTCGATCCCGGGTTCGCGCCCACGAACATCCTCGCCGTCATGTTTCAGACCGAGCACCTGTTCCCGACGGATACGGCGCGCGTGGCGTTCCTCCGAGCCCTCGAGGATCGCGTGGCGACGGTCCCCGGCGTGCGCCACGTCGGCATCACCTCGCTGTTGCCATTCGCCGGCCCGATTGCCACCACTCACGCCGAGTTCGAGATCAAGGGGCGACCCGTTGGATCAGCGCGCGAGCGGCCCAGCGTCCTCGCGGCGGCGACGACGCCAGGATATTTCACCGCACTGAACATTCCACTGCACCGTGGCCGGGCATTCGTCGCGACGGACGACGCGGTGCACCCTCCGGTCGCCATCGTGAGTGCCGCGTTCGCACGCGAGTACTTTGGCGCCGCCGACCCCATCGGGCAGCGGCTCGTGGTCTCATTCGACAGCAATCCCATCGAGCGGGAGATTGTTGGCGTCGTCGGCGATGTCCATGATGCGGGTCTCGATGAGCCGCCAAAGCCGGAGTTGTACACGCCCTACGCGCAGTCGCCGATCGGCGGGGTCGAGCTCGTCGTGCAAACCGCCATCCCTCCAGGCGCGGTGCTCGGTTCCGTCCGCCGCGAGCTGGCGGCGGTGAACGCGTCCCAGCCTATCGCCTCCTCGGCCACGCTCGACGAGCTCCTCGCCACGTCCACGCGTCCGTCGCGGATGGTCCTTACCGTGCTCGGCGTGTTCGCGGCGATCGCGTTGACGCTCGCCGGCGTCGGTATCTTCGGCATCATGAGCCACGTGACCCGCACTCGCACCCGAGAGGTGTCCATTCGGCTGGCACTCGGCGCCACGTCGCGTGGGATTCGGCGCCTCATCCTTGGCGAAGCCATCGCGCTCGCCGGAATCGGCTCCGGTATCGGCCTCATCGTTGCGCTCATCTCAGGGCGCTCGATTCGCGCGCTCCTCTACGCCGTGTCACCGATCGACCCCGTCACGCTCGCCATCGGCATCACGCTTCTGCTCGCCGTGGCAAGCCTCGCCGCGTACATCCCGGCTCGCCGCGCCGGGAGTGTCGACGCCGTGCGCGCACTGCGAGAAAATTGAAAAGATTGAAGTCCGTTTCTGACATGCGCTGACCGATTATGCGCTTCATGATGGCGTATCCCTCTCCAAGAGAGTCTTATGCGCCACATGCGATATGTACTCGCGGTCGCTGCGCTCGTCGGCTGTAGCAACAGCCACGACGCCACCACGACGGCCCCGACCCTACGTGCCGACCGTGGGAGCTCGGCCCCGCAATACGACATCGTCACCGTGCCGATGTCCTCGAGCAACGCGATCAACAACGAGGGCGCGGTCGCCGGATTCAATCAGGCGAACAACATCCAGCACGCGACGTTCTTTCGCGATGGCGTGGTCAACGATCTCAACACGCTCGGCGGACCCAACAGTCAAGTCGGTTGGCCGGGCTTGAATGATCGGAACATGGTGGTGGGTTTCTCCGAGACGGCCGAGCTGTCGCCACTCGGCGAGCACTGGAGCTGCTCGGCGTTCTTCCCGACGATCACCGGTCACATCTGTCGTGGATTCGTGTGGCAGGACGGCAAGATGACCGCGATGCCCACGTTGGGCGGCGATAACAGTTTCGCGACCGAGGTGAACAATCGCGGATACGTCGTCGGGTGGGCGGAGACGGCGGTGCACGATCCGACATGTCATGCGCCGCAAGTGCTCGGATTCCGTGCCGTCGTATGGCATCCCGAGAGTGGCCGGCTTCACGAGCTGCGTCCGCTCCCTGGCGACTCGGCCAGCTCGGCGACGGCAATCAACGACCGCGATCAGGTCGTCGGCATCTCCGGCGCGTGCGACACCGCCGTCGGCGGCATCAGCGCCCGGAGAGCGGTCATGTGGGATCACGGACGCGTGATCGACATTGGCGGCTTGGGCGGCAGCGCCTGGAACACCGCGATGGCGCTCAACAACGATGGCGTCGTTGTTGGCTTCGCCGATCTCACAGGCGATCAGAACGGGGCCGCGCCGAACTTTCACGCCTTCGTCTGGACGCGGGAAGAGGGCATTGGCGATCTCAAAACGCTCCCAGGCGATGCACTGAGCGAAGCGCTCGACATCAACAATCGCGGCCAGATCGTCGGCATCTCGATCGGCGCTACGGCTCGGGCGTTTTTGTATCAGGACCACCACATGATCAACCTGCAAGATCTCATGCCGAAGGGCTATCCGAATCTTCTGCAGAGCGCGCAGGGCATCAACGACGAGGGACAGATCACGGGGTTCTTAGTCGTGCCGAGCACGGGCGAACAGCTCGCGTTTATCGCGACGCCGTCACACCGGTAAGAACGTCTTGAGCTCCTCCACGAGCGTCGTCGCCGGGTTGCCGTTCTTGGCGACGACGCCCTGGGCTGACGCGCGCAGCCTGGTGAACTCGTCGACGCTCAAGTTTTTCGCGGTCCACACAATGACGGGAATGCGCCGGCATCGCGGTAACTGCCGGAACTGCTCGAGGAACTGAAATCCGTCCATCTCGGGCATCATGAGATCGAGCACCACCGCGTCCGGCGGGTGCTCGCGCGCGCGCTCCAGCCCGATCGCTCCGCCTGGCACGCAGTGGGCGACGTAGCCGAGTGGCCCGAGGGTCGCGGCCATGAGTTGGCGGGACCCAGGATCATCGTCGACGACCAGCACGTTGCTGCCCACCGAGCCCACACCGGCCCGTTCCAGCGAGACGACGAGCGCCGATGGATCGAAGGGTTTCGTGAGGAAGTCGTGCACCGCGAATCCCGCGACGGCGCCGTGGACGGCGACCACGGTGATCACGATGATGGGCACGTCGCGATTGGCGACCTCCGATCGAATCGCGCGGAGCACATCCAGCCCATTCATGTCGGGCAGCAAGAGGTCGAGCGTGATCGCGTCGAACGTCTGCTGTCGGGTCTTGGCGAGCGCTTGTGCGCCGGTGGCCGCGGTTTCGACGGCGTAGCCGGCCTTGGTCAGTGTGTCGATGAGCACGCCTTGGTCATTCGCGTCGTCGTCGACGACGAGGATTTTTCGCGCCACGGCGGTCGGGCCCGGAATCGAGAGTGCCGTGGCGCTGCTCGGAATGCCCTTGCTGTGACGCGGCAGCACGGCGTAGAAGGTCGTTCCGCGACCCAGTGTGCTCCGGACACCAACCTCGCCGCCTTGGGCCTCGACGAGTCGCTTCGTAAGCGCGAGCCCCAGTCCCGTGCCAGGTTGTCGTCTGCCTTTGGTCTCGAGCTGCTCGAACCTCGTGAAAAGCCGGCCGACATCCTCTTCGGGAATGCCCGGGCCCGTGTCTTCGACCTCGGTCTTGAACTCGACGCCTTGATCGAGCACCCGGACGGTGATCCGCCCGCCCTCCGGGGTGAACTTGAGCGCGTTGGACAAGTAATTGTAGAGCACCTGCTTGAACCGCCCGGCATCGAGCACGACGTCGGCGACGCGGGGATCGACGTGCGTCTCGACGCTCAAGCGCTTGGTCTCGGTCGTCGTGCGCAGGATCCCGAGGACCTCGGCAATCAGCGCCGACAGGTCGACGGGCTCGACATGGAACTCCATTTTGCCGGCTTCGACCTTCGACAGATCGAGCACGTCGTTGATGAGCTGCAACAGATGCCGGGCGCTCGTGAGCACATCGCCCAAGTACTCCTTATGCTCAGGCGTCGCGGGATCCACTTTGCCATCGTAGAGGATCTGCGTAAATCCGATGATGGCATTGAGCGGCGTCCGCAGCTCGTGCGACATCGCGGCCAGAAATTCGCTTTTGAGCCGCGTTGCTTCCTCGACGCGAATCTTCTCGACATCCGCCAGTCGCAGCTCTTCCACCAACGTCTCAGCCGCGAGCCGCGCTTCGTTCGCATCGGCTACGGCACGGGCGCTCTCCATCGCATACCGAGCCACGATCGCGTTGACCAGGATCGCGAATCCAGCGGCAATCGCGCCGCCGAGCACGACCACCCAGAGCGTGATGGCCCGCCACCGGGCGACGGCTGCCTCCCGTACCGCCAGGAGCCCGCGCTCTTCCGTGTCGATTGCCGTGAGTATGACGCGCGCGGAGTCCGGCGACGGCCGGAGCGCGAGCGCGTCGAGATGCCGCTGCTGCGCGATATTGTCCGCCGTGAGCTGGCGCAGCGTCGCGAGCGCCGGTCCCGGGTCGGTGCCGGCATTGACGGCGGCGAGGGCGCTGGCCGCCGTCTCTCTCACCTCGATCGTGTGGGCGACCCAACGATCGGCGTCCGCGGATCGCCGAACGTCCGCGACGGTCGCGATGCCGACCGCGACAATGACCGCGGCCGGTCCAAAAACAGCGGCTAAACGATAGCGCCGAACCACGGACGGCGAGTCTACTCTAGGCGGCGCGGTGAATCAACAGTTTTTCTAAGGCACCAGGATCTTGCGGATCTCGGCCTGGTGATGCCGGCTGGAGATGAGCCGCGCGCCGCTCCGGAGGTGCAGCACGAACATCCCCTTGGCATACCGCTCGACCGTCACGATCGCCTGTGGGTTGACGAGCGCCGACCGGCGGACTCTCACAAACGTCCCGCCCACGCGGCCGGCCATGCGGTTCATGGTCGTGCGCAAGAGATAGCTCCGCGTTCCGGCATGCACGCGGACGTAGTTGCCCGAGGCCTCGATCCACTCGACCGTGCGCACGTCGACGAACGCGAGTCGATCGCCATCGGGCACGACGAGCCGATCGATGGTTGTCCTGGCCGCCGGCTGAGGGGTCGACGTCGCGAGCAAACGCTCCAGTCGTTCCGCGAGCGAAGCGCCTTGTTCCAGCGACCGCTGACGCGTGGCTTTTTCGAGCGCGTCGCGCAGGCGGTCAGGGTCCACGGGCTTGAGGACAAAGTCGATGGCGTTGACCTCGAACGCGCGCAGCGCGTGTTGATCATAGGCCGTCACGAAGATGACGAGTGGCATCGACTCCACGCCGATCTGCTCGATGACCTCGAAGGCCGTCGCGCGGCCGAGTTGGACATCGAGCAAGACGACGTCCGGTTGCTGCTCCACGATGGCGGCGATGGCCTCGTCGCGACCGCTGGCCTCGCCGGCGCACGCGAATCCCGGCAGACGCTCGATCTCGCTCCTGAGCCCGCGTCTCGCCAAGGGTTCATCATCGACAATCAGGACTCTCATACCGCGTACGGCATGCGGATATCGACCCGTGCGCCCGGGCCATCGGCGTGGCGTAGGTCCAGCGTCGCGTCGACATACAGGGTACGCAAACGCTGACGCGTGTTGCGTAACCCCACGCCTTCCGGCGCGTTGCCCGGTCCGGGACCTCGATCCTCCACGGTCAGACAGAGACTGCCGTTGTCGCGCGCGGCGCGAACGAAAATAGTTGCGGTGCCGTTGTCGTCCGACGCGCCGTGCTTGATGGCATTTTCGACGATGGGCTGAAGCAGCAAGACGGGGACTCTCGCGTTCACGACCTCCGGGTCGATCGCGAGTGTCACCGACAGGCGGTCGCCGAACCGCATGCGCTGGATGTCGAGATATTCGTTCAAGAAGGCGAGCTCCCGATGCAACGGGACTTCGTGATGCTCTTCGTCGAGACTCCGCCGCAGCAGCGAGCCGAGTCGCACGACCATGTGCCGCGCTTTGTCCGCGTCCTCGGCGGTCAGCACCGAGATGGCATTCAGTGTGTTGAACAGGAAATGCGGCCGGAGTTGCGATCGCAGCGCGTCGAGTCGCGCCCGCGTCAGGTCGGCTTCGAGGGCGGTGCTGCGCGCCCGGTACTGGAGCGTGGTGTACACGCCAACCACCACCCAATAGAAGAACGCACCCATGAACACGCCCCACACGAGGTTCGGCACGGTGCGCCGGATCCAAGCCCCAGGTTGCGGTGGGCGAACGAACACGAAGTGCAGCCCGAACGCGAGGATCGTCTCGAGTGGCGCGAGCACGGCCGCGACGCCAACATGCGCGAGGATGGGCCGATAGACCGGCTTGGCATCGAGCGGCCATCGCCTGAGCGCGGCGAGGACGACTGGTGACAGCGCGGCCCAGACAAACCAGAAGAGAAATTCCTGGACGACGTTCCATTCGACGTTGATGGGCTGACCGGCGCTCAACGTCATGAGGATCGTCTGCGCGGTGAAGAACGTGCCGACACCGAGTGACAGCGCGACGATCCGCGACGTCCGCATGTCTGTATCATGCGCACCGGGTGCGCAGACGGCAACCGCACGAGGGGCCCACTCATCACGCCAACGGGCCCACTCGCGTCAGGCGCGTTGTTCGCGCCCGCCAATCGACGCTAACTGGGAGCCATGCTCCTACAAGCGCTCGCCGCCGGGGCGCTCCACATCGCGCAATTCCCGGCCAACGACACGATGGCGTACAACGTCAACTCCGAGCTGATCGTCGGACGCACCGAGGCGATCCTCGTCGATGCCGGCCTCCGTCGAAGTGACGCCGAGAAAGAAGCCGCTGCGGTCGCGGCCATGGGGACGCATCTCAAAGCCATCTTCATTACGCATCCCGATGAAGATCACTACTTCGGCGTCGCGCCGTTCGTCGAGAAATTTCCCGGCACGCCGGTGTACATGACCGCTGCGGCGATCGAGGAGTTCAAGAAAACCGGGCCGAAATTCTTCGCCGGCGCGAAGAAAGGGATGCCGCAGGAAGCGCCGGACAGTCTCGTCACGCCCTCGGTGTTGCCGAGCACGACGCTGACCGTCGACGGACAGCGGATCGAGATCCACCCGGATGAGCAAGGCGATGTCCTGCGCCCGACGAACAGTTTCATCTGGATCCCGTCGCTCCACACCGTGATCACGGGCGACATTGTCTTTAATAAAGTTCATCCGTGGTTGGCGGCCTCCGACGCCAAGTCACGCGTCCGCTGGCATCAATCACTCGCGCGCATCGCGGCGCTGCACCCAACGACCGTCATTGCCGGCCACAAGAGTCCGGATGCGACGGACACCCCGGATGTGGTTCAGACGATGGACCAATATCTGACCGATTTCGAGGCCGCCCGAGCGTCATCACCCGACGCCAACGCGCTGGTCGCGGCGATGGAGCAGAAATACCCAAACTGGACGGTGCCGCTGCTCCTCAGGTACTCGGCCCAGGTATCCTACAAGCCGTCTACCGACTGAGCGCCTCGAACCGCCCGCGGTGGGCTTTGAGAAACACGAAGCTGCGGCCGGTCGGATCTCCCGTCGCGGCAAACGCCACCGGGCCGGTCACGCCCTCGACGGCCCGTTGGACGGTCAAGTCGTGCAGATACTCGCGAATCGTGCCGCGATTCGTGCCCACGGCGCGAATCGCGCGCACGACCAGCATGGTCGCATCGTAAGCGAGCGCCGCGTCGCCATCGGGCGTGCGGTGAAACTTGGCCTGAAACGCCTGCACGAACGCTTGCACCTGGGGCCGATCGATCTTGGTGTCGAAGGGTGTCCCGAGATAGATCCCCTCGGACAACGCGCTATCGGCCACCGCGCTCGACCACGAGCTCCCGCCGATGCTCAAAAACGTCAGCGGCACGCGCTGCCGCCGGACTTCTTTGAGTAATGCGATCGCCGGATCCTGCGTGGTCGCGGCGAACACCATGTCGGTCGTGGTTCGCTTGAGATAGGCCGTGTACGCCTCGAACGAGGTCGCGCTGTCGCCGCTGATCGGCTCGAATGCCACCAGCGTCCCCGTGAACTGCCGGCGAAACGCGTTGGCGAGCCCGCGGCCGTAGGACGTGTTCTCATAGATCACCGCTGCCCGCCGAACACCCCGGGTCTCCGCGAACCGCGCGAAGTCCGCCCCATTCGTCGAGTCGCTGGAGATCACCCGGAAGACCCAGGGCGACACGCCCGTGAGCCACGGCGAGCTGGCGGTCGTCGCGACCGAGACCAGGCGTCCGTCGTACACATTCGCGGCCGCCAGCTGCGCGGCGGAGCTCATGTGCCCCACGACCGCGGCCACGGAGGGGTTGTCGACGAAACTCTGCGCGCAGGCGACCGCTTTGGCCTCTTCCCCATTCTCGTCACACGAAATAATGTGGACCGAGTCGCCGGCCGCGAGCTGAACCCCTTGGAGGTTCATGAGGCCGTACGGCTGCTGCAATGGACCCGCAACGCCAATGGTAATCGCAGCGCGACCAAACCGGTCACACCCCGATCCCAGAACGAGAGCCATGACCGCGAGAGAGCGTAGTTCCACGCGAACGAGTGACGAGCGCCTGTCTCTACGGTCACTCCTGCTCGTTACAATCGGCCTCGCCGCATGCGGCGGCAGCAACGCCGTCGCGCCGCGCGGCCTGTCGATCGTGCTCGGAGCCGGTCAGACTGACACGGTCCTGTCCGTGCTGCCGGAGGAGCTCGTGGTGGCATTGCACGAACCTGGGGCCGCTGGCCAGATCGTCCAGTTCCAGTCGACGACCGATACGGGGTCTGGCTGCTGTGAATACTTTGCCTTTCTGCAGCTGACCGACACCACGAGCCTGTCGCAGTACCCCGGCGGTCCGTCGCCGCAACTCGCCGTTACGACCGACGCGAACGGGGCGGCCAGAGTGTACGTGCGGCTCAACCAGTTCGCCCAACGGGGGGCGATCATCGTGCGCGTGCCCGCGTTCGGCATCGTGGACACCGTGCCGGAGACGGCGACTCCGGGTGCACCGATCCGCGTGCAAAAGCAAAATGACACCGCCGTGGTGGTGGGAGCGACCGATACGCTGCATGCGTTCGTATACGACCAGTATGACAATCTGCGCCCCAACGACACGGTCACGTATCACATGATCAGTGGACCGATCACGCTCTCGGGCGCCACCGTGACCGGCACCGCGCTCGGCCTGGCGGCCGTGAGCGCCACGGCACGCGGCGCGCCCCCGGACACCACGAAAATATCGGTCGTGCCTCAGGGCACGATTGCGTTTGGCAACGACTCCGGCATCGTGGTCTCGAACCTCGATGGCAGTCAGGCCCGCGTGTTGCCCGTCCAGAATGTCGGCAACGTCCGATGGTCGCCCGACGGAAAGACCATCGTCTACGATCAGGGCAGCCGCGGATTCAGCACCGGCAGTGCCGCATTGTACGCCGTCACCATCAGTGACGGGACCACGACGACGATCGACAGCGGCGCCATTGGCCATTACTGGCCGCAGTTCTCTCGCGATGGCACGTGGCTCTACTGGACGGACATCGTGGGAGGCGGTTCCTCGTCGGTCCTCTGGCGCGCGCATCCCGATGGCACCATGAAGGACTCGATCGCGGGGACGGATGGGAGTTGGACCTCGAGTCCATCGAGCGATGGCTCGCAACTGGTGTACTCGGACCTGACCTATTCCGCGCTGCACGTTTTCACGTTGGCCTCGAGCGCCGAAACCGCGTTTCCCGTGCACGGGTTTGCCCCGCGATGGGCGCCGAACAGCGCCTCCATTGCTTACCTGGCGATCAGCCAGGGTGGTGGGGGCCCCATCGACATCATTCAGTCCGATGGCTCCGGCAATCGCGTCGTCAAAGGCAACAACTACGACTTTGGCCTCGATTGGTCGCCGGACGGGCAGTGGCTCATCTCCCAGAACGACTCGACCACCGCGCTCGACATCATAAATGTCAACACGGGCATGACATTGCCTCTTCCGTTTACGAACAGCAACACCTGGAGCCCTTCCTGGGGACCGGCGAGCGCGTATCCTATATCCCATGCTGATCCTATGGCCACTCGCGCTCGCCCTCGCGGCGCACCCCATCGGCGGTGATTCCGCCAAGAAAACCGCCCCGGAAACCAGCCTCCCGATCCTCCCGACCCGGCACACGAAATTCACGACCGACGAGGGAACGTGGATGTCCCTCGACGTGTCACCAGACGGGAAGTCGGTAGTCTTCGACCTCGTCGGCGACCTGTACACGGTGCCGATCACGGGTGGCACCGCGACGCGCATCACGTCAGGCATGGGCTTCGACGGACAGCCCCGGTTCTCGCCCGATGGGAAGTCCGTCGTGTACGTCACGGATCGGACGGGCTATGAAAATCTGTGGCTCGTCGATGCCGACGGACACAATCCGCGCTCGCTCACGAGTGACAAGGACGCGCAGTACATCTCGCCAGCCTGGACGCCCGACGGCCAATATCTCGTCGTCTCGCGCAACAAGACGGGCATACTGGGGAGCAAATACGATCTCGTTCTGCTGAACGCGTCCGGCGGCAAGGGCATCGTGCTCACGACGCCACCAAAGGACGGCCCTCCGCCGTCGCCGAACGCGCCGCCGCCCTTCGATAACTACCTGGGCGCTGCGTTCGGCAAGGATCCGCGATACATCTACGCATCGGTCAAGCACGGACGGTTCCAATACAACCAGATGCTGTCCGATGCGTGGCAGGTCGGCGTCTATGACCGTGTCACCGGCAAAACGTTCGTCCGGACGACCAATATTGGCGGCGGGATCCGACCCACGCTGTCACGCGATGGCCATTGGCTGGCGTTCGCATCCCGGCGTGACGGCATCACGGGCCTCAAGCTGCGCGACCTCGAGTCGGGCGACGAAGTCTGGCTCGTCGATCATATCACGCGCGACGACATGGAGTCGCGCTACACGCGCGACATACTGCCCGGGTTTGCATTCACTCCGGACTCGAAGGCCATCGTCATCTCGTACGGCGGCAAGATCTGGAAGGTCGATGTCGCGACGAAAGCCGCGACACCCGTCCCCTTCACGGCCGATGTCGATATCGAGATGGGCCCGCTCGTCAAGTTCGCGTATCCGATCGACGACTCGGTGCTCACGGTTCGGCAGATCCGCGAGGCGCGACCCTCGCCTGATGGCAAGACGCTCGCGTTCACCGCGCTCGATCGGCTCTGGCTCACCGATCTCGGATGCACCACCTGCCGGCCACGCCGCGTGACCGATTTCTCGCTCGGCGAATACTCCCCGAGCTGGTCGCCCGATGGGAAATATCTGGCCTTTGTCACGTGGTCCGAAGACGGCGGAGATGTCTGGCGCATTCGCACCGACGTCGCGAAAGCAAAGCCGGAAAAACTCTCCCGCCATACGGCCTTCTACGAAAATCTGGCGTACGATCCCACCGGCCATCGCCTCGTCGTCGCCCGCGGTCCGCATCAGCAGCGCACCGAGCGCGAGAACGAGTTCGCGGGCCCTGGCCCCCAGGTCCTCGAGCTCGTGTGGTTGCCGGCGGCGGGCGGTGAGGCGACGGTGATCACGCCATTGAATGCATACGGCCAGCCACATTTCACGCGCGATACCACGCGCATCTACTTCAACGACCCGAACGAGGGGCTCGTCTCCGTGCGTTGGGATGGCACGGATCGCCGCGTACATCTCAAGGTCACGGGCTACGTCTCCAAGGGATTCGAGTTGGAGGACGACAACCGCCAGCTTACCGAGCCGCAACCGCAACCGGAGCCAGCCGAAGACATCGTCATCTCGCCGGACTCGAGCCAGGCGATCGCGCTCGTAAATCGGAAGGTCTATCTCGTCGCCGTTCCTATCACCGGCGGCCAGACGCCGACCGTGTCGGTCGAAAGCGCTGACGACGCCCCGGTCCCGCTGCGGCGCCTCACGCGCGTGGGCGGTGACTTCCTCGGCTGGTCTCCCAACGGGAAATCCGTGTACTGGTCGCTGGGTCGCTCATTTTTCACCTACGACCTCGCCGCCGCGACTGCCGCGGTCAACGACTCGACGACAAAGGCCAAAGGGGATACCAGTAAGAAGGCCGACACGGCCGCGATGCCGCACTACGCCTACACGGCCAAGCGGTTCGACATCACGATGGTCGCGCCGAAAGACCGCCCGAGTGGCTCCGTCGTTCTGACCGGCGCCCGCATTGTCACAATGAAGGGCGACGAGATAATCCCCGAAGGGGATATCGTCGTCACAAATAATCGCATTGCCGCGATCGGAGCGTCGGGCTCGGTGACGGTCCCGTCGGGTGCCAAACGCATCGACGTGCACGGGAAGACGATCATTCCGGGGTACATCGACATTCACGCCCACATGTGGCCGACGTGGGGCGTCCACAAATCGCAGGTCTACGAATATCTGGCGAACCTGGCCTATGGCGTGACGACCACGCGTGACCCGCAGACCAGCACGACGGATGTGCTCACGTATGGCGATCTCGTAGAGACGGGCGAGCTGATCGGCCCACGGATCTTCACGACGGGCCCTGGCGTGTTCTGGACGGACGAGGTATCGAGCCAGGCCGACGCGCGCGAAGTGTTGACGCGTTACTCGGACTTCTACCAGACGCACACGCTCAAGCAGTACATGGTCGGCGACCGGATGCAACGCCAGTGGACGCTGATCGCAGCCAAGGAGCAAGGGATCACCCCGACGCTCGAGGGCGGTCTCGACTTCCGGAAGAACATGACCGAGGCGATCGACGGCTACGCGGGCAGCGAGCACGCCTATGCGATCATGCCGCTGTACAAAGACATCGTCCAGCTCGTCGCGTCGAGCGGTATCACCTACACGCCGACGCTCCTCGTCGAGTACGGCGGGCCGTGGGCCGAGAATTATTGGTACGAGCACTACGACGTGCACAACGACGCCAAGCTCCGGCGCTTCACGCCGCACGACGAGGTCGATCGCCGCTCCTTGCGGCGGCCGGGATGGTTCGCCGACAGCCAGTACAGCTTCCCCAACGTCGCCGCCCAAGCCGCGAAAATCGTCGCCGCCGGCGGCCGCGTCGGACTGGGCGGTCACGGGCAACTGCAGGGGCTCGGCGACCACTTCGAGCTGTGGTCGATCGCGAGCGGCGGCATGCCCCCGCACGACGTGCTGCGGGTCGGGACGATCTTCGGTGCCCAGGCAATCGGCATCGACAAAGACCTGGGGTCCTTGGAGGTCGGGAAGTTGGCCGACCTGCAGGTGCTCGACAAAAATCCGCTCGACGACATCAGGAACACGAACACCATTCTCTATGTCATGAAGAACGGGCGGCTGTACGAGGGCGCGACGCTCAAGGAGATCTATCCGCGCGAGCGCGAGATCCCGCCCCTCTACTGGTGGAGGCCCGCCGAGCAATAACTAAAAGACGGGCGGCACCAGTCGCCACGTCGCTCGCCGATACGCCTCGTAGTCCGTCGGAAAAGTCCGGCTCAGGATCTCTTCCTCGAGCCGGGTTTTTCTTATATAGGCCACGAAGAGAATGGCGACGCCGAGCAGCGCGTGATACTGACCGCACGCGATCGCCGTGCCGAGGAACATGGTGAGCATCGCGGTATAGATCGGATGCCGGATCCAGCGATAGGGACCGGTTCGCACCAACTCGTGATCGACACCGATCCGGACTTCCGCCGCCCAGTTGCGCCCCAGGTGTCGCCGAGCCCAGACGGCTAACAGAAGGCCGAGGACCTGCACGATGCCGCCGATCACAACCGCGAATTGAAACCGCTCCGGAATGAACCAGCCGTTGAGTCCAGGGACGGGCAGGTAGAGCAGCAGGAGCGCGACGCCGAGCGCGCCCTGATGGAGATAGGTCGAGCCCCAGGACTCCGAGCTCTGGGTCGGCGCGGAGTTCCGCGAGGCATAGGCCCAGTAGGCGAAGAACGCGATCCACAGGACCAGCGAGGGCAGGAGTCGCGACGGCATCCCTTGATAGCCGACCGCGTGCTTGGCGAGCGACGCCAGAACGAGAATCAGAATGGCCGCCAGGATTCTTCCGATCCGCGCCCTCGTCACAGCACCCTCCCGAGCACCACGAAGCCGGTCACGTACGCTATGCCGACCAACGCGAACGTATTCGCCAAGTTGATCGAATAGCCGCGCGCGCCTTTGAGCATGAGGAGCGGCGCCGACGGCTGATAGCAGATGGGCCAGCGGGCGATCTCGGATTGGCGGAGCAAATCCGGCAACGTCACGGGTTTGGCGCGGGCCGAGAGCGTGGCCAACTGCTTGCGTTTGATCTCCACGATAACCGTACTGACAACGGTGATCGCCAGCCACACGACGATATTTACTCTCGCGACGAGCTGCGCCGTCAGGAGCGCGCGGTACCAGTCGCAGCTGGTGAGGTAGAATCTCCGTCTGGCTTCGTGCACTTCAGTGTGGTCGGTGCGCCAGGCCACGATGGCGCACTTCGCGTAGACGAAACCCAAGTGCATATAGATGAGGAACGCGGCGGCCTTCCACCCGGCCCTGTGATCGTGGGCAAAAACCAGCGCGCAGACCGTGGTGACGATGAGCACCAGCTCGAGCTTCAGGTTCGAGTAGTCGCGCAAGCGGCGAGGGGTGAGCGACAGCGTGATGGACGCGACCGGCTGCTCGGCATCGGGAGCGGCGAACGGGCGCGCCTGACGCTCCGCTAGGTCCACCGAGATGAGATGGTTGACATGGATGACGGCGCACAGACCGATGATCAGCCAGGCGAGCAGTGTGAGTCGGCCGGACCCGAAGATCCAGATCGCGATCGGGATGTCGACCGCGAACGGGATCATCATTCGCACCCAGTACCAACGAAGGAGCTGCTTGCCCGGTCCGTCATAGAAGCCAGGCGGCACGTGGACATTGAAGAACCAGTCCGCTCCTCGCAGCCGCGGCTGGCGTCCGCGACGGACGCAGCCGTTGATGCGAATCGCCCAGAAGAGCGCGTAGAACATGACGACCGCTCGGACGGGGTCCGTCATTTGAGCTCCCGCGCCACGATGGTCAATATTTTCCGCGCCGAGAAGCCGGCGAGGACGAGCTCCGTGAGCGCCGTGCGTAACTGGCGCAGCAGCTCATCCGGGCTGCGCTCCGTCGTCGTGCGCGACGCGACGACGGCGCCTGAGCCATGCTTGATGGCGATGAGCCCATCGTCCTGGAGCGCGCGATACGCGGCCGCGATCGTGTTGAGGTTGACCCCGAGGTCGGCCGCCACCTGCCGGACGGGCGGCAGCGGCGTGCCCTCGGCCAGCTTTCCTCGCGCGATCAGCTCTTTGATCCCATCGGCCACTTGCTGATAGATCGGCCGAGGGTCGTTCGTATCGATAGTGAGCAGCATGGGGCGGCGTCTGTCGGACTGTGTATGGTGTATACGTACGCCATACACCGACCCATGTCAAGCCATCAGTCCCGGGGCGCTGCCAACAGCTCCTCGAGCTGATCAAAGGTCTCCCGCATGCCATGCTCCATGCCCGAAGCGAGCATCCCGTCGCGCACCTGCTTCGACGGACACAGGCTGCGGGACACGAGATGGGTCTTGCCATCGTGCTCGTCGAAGGTCACGGTGACGAGCACCGCACCGATGTCCTTCATCGGCTCGTAGACCTGCGTGTACACGAGACGCGTGGGCGGTGTGACCTCGCTGTACGTGCCGGAGAACCCGATCTCGGGGCCCTCGTCCTTCTGCATCACGTAGCGATACATCCCGCCGACGCGCACATCGGCATCGCAGCTCACCATCCATACACCGTGCGACTTGGGCGCCCACCACCGCTTGACGAGCTCGGGCTTCGTCCAGGCATCGAACACGATGCGGGCGGGAGCGTTGAACGTCCGCGAGATGACGATCTCGCGATCGCCCTCGAGTTTCATCACGGTGTCATTGATTGTCATCGCGACCATCGGAGGGTTCCTCGTGTGTGAGCTCTTCCAACAGCTCGTCCAGTTCCTCGAACCGCGCATCCCAGATGCGCCGATAGCGTTCGAGCCACTCGTGGAGCCGACGCAGCTCGCTTGCCCGGAGCTCGTAGAGCCGCTGGTTCGCCCGCGGCGTGACATCGACGAGCCCGGCCTCTTTCAGCACGCGAAGGTGCTTCGAGACTTGCGGCTGATTGAGCCGGAGCCGCTCGCCAATGTCGTTCACGGGCCGCGGCCCGCTCCTCAACAACTCGACAATGCGAAAGCGATTTGGTTCGGCCAGGGCAGTGAACGTATCGACCATGGCCTAATATGCCTCTTGGGGCATATGCCTGTCAAGGCATTTTCGTAATATGCGATGCGACATATGGTTGCATGACGCCATTCCCGTCGTCGTGCTGCTCAGTCAGCGTGTACGAAGTCGGCGTAAAGTCGCTCCAGGCATCCCGCATTTTGGTCGACCCTTCGACATACTCGTTGACGAGCGTATCGCCGCCAACAGTGCCGACCGCGTGACCCTCGTCGACGAGCACCATACCCCCACCGGCCAGGCGCACATGCGTGGTGCCCTTACGGCCCGCGCCCGGGGGGACCGGCTTGCCGAATTGCACCACCTCGACGGCGCTCCAGTCGCCGGCCAGGGCCTTCGCGAGCCTGGCCATCTCCGGCGACTGGGCTATCGCGGGCGATGCGACCACCGCCAGTAAGCAACTCGTCAGCATTTGGTTGAACGCCTTCCGCACCGCGCGCATAGATGCTAGCCTCGACTCGTGAAAATATTCTCTCTTGCCTACGTCGCCCTCGCGACGATTGCTGGCGCACAACCAGACACGCTGCGCTACTCCGTCAACCTCTCGGACACCGTCCACCACGTCTTCGCGGTGACGTTGACGGTTCCCCCGCTCGCCGACTCGAATGCCGTCTTCGAGTTCGCGGCCACGGCGCCCGGCACGTACCAGACGATGGACATCGGCCGCTTCGTCCACGACTTCAAAGCGGTCGACGCCCAGGGGACTATCGTACCGGCTGAGCGCATCAGCACGAACGAGTGGCGCCTGAGCCATCCGCGACAGGTCCATGTCATCACCTATCACATGATCGCCACGCGCGACACGGCGTACAAAAAAGACCCGATCTACCCGATGTGCGGTACGGTCCTGGAGCCGGGCTACGCCTTGATCAACGGACAAGGCGTGTTCGGCTTTCCCCGCGGGATGCAGAGCGTACCGCTGACGGTTCGCCTGAACTACCCGACAGGCTGGACCTACGGAACGCCGCTCACGCACAACGGGGTGTTTTACGCCGATACGTACGATCGCCTCGTCGACTCGCCGATTCTCCTCGGCCCCCACCTCACGTCGTCGACGCTCGACGTCACGGGCGTGCCCGTCACGATTGTCGTCCGCACCCAGAACCGGGATATCAGCGCCGACCAGGTGCGCGACGCGATGCGCGAGATGCTGACCGCCGCCGGCTCGTTTCTCGGCAAACTGCCCGTCGATCGCTACACGTTCTTGTACGATTTCGGCCCGTACGGGAGAGGGACCGTCACCGGCGCCTGGGAGCACTCCTACGGCTCCGAGTACGTGCTGCCCGATGCGCCGTACACGCCCGCCTACGGCACGCAGATCCGCGACATCGCGGCGCACGAGTTCTTCCATGTCGTGACGCCGCTCAACATCCACTCCGAGATCATCGAGCACTTCAACTTCGCGACGCCCGTCCCATCGCAACACCTGTGGCTCTACGAAGGCACCACCGAGTGGGCGTCCCACATGATGATGCTCCAGGGCGGCGTGACGACGCTCAGCGAGTACCTGGCGTTGGTCGTGCAAAAGGAGCAACTCGACCGCACACAGTTCGACACCACGTGGTCCCTGCGCGAGATGTCACTCGCGTCGTACAGCGACTCGGGCCAAAAGCAGTACCCGAACATCTACATGCGCGGGGCGGTCGTCGCGGGACTGCTGGACATCAAGCTGCTCGAGGAGTCTGGCGGCGCGCATGGGCTCCGCGATCTGATCCTCGATCTCTCGAAGCAGTACGGGAAGCACCGCGCGTTCCCGGAGAACGGGCTGATCGACACGATCGTCGCGCGCACATCACCGGATACGCGGGATTTCTTCAACCGCTACATCTTCGGCACCGAGCGACCGCCCCTCGAGGAGTACTACGCGAAGCTCGGCTTCACCCTGATCGAAGATGCCAAGGGGCTGCCGCAGCGATTCACCGTCGACTCCGCCGCGACACCCGAGCAGCTCAAGCTCAGGCAGGCGTGGATGGGACGCGCACCAACCGGAGCGTAAACGTACTGCCTTTGCCCGGCGTACTCTCGACCGTGAGATCACCGGCCATGCCCCGCGCGAGGTCACGGCTGATCGCCAGGCCGAGGCCCACACCCTCGCGAGGACGCGTCAAGCGCTGATCGACCTGCACGAACGGCTCGAAAATCGCCGTAATCTTCTCCGGCGGGATCCCGATACCCGTGTCCGTGACGGAGATCCAGACGGAGTCCTCGTCCGTCGTGCAGGTCGTTCGAATCTCTCCACCCGGCTCGGTGAACTTGATCGCGTTGCTGAGCAGATTGAGCAGCACCTGCTGGACCTTCTCGCGATCGGCATGGACGCGGAGCGACGCTTCGCATTTGGCCGGCACGTAGGTCAGCCTCCGCGCCACCGCTTGCACCACCACCAGTGCCTCAGCGGTGAGGATCGCCTCCTGCAGGGGCAGCTCCACGATCTCGTAGCGCGCCGTGCCGGCCCGGCCGAGCGAGTACGTCAGCACCTGGTTGATCAGGCCGAGGAGATGCCGCTGGCTCTGTTGGATGCGGGCCAGGTCCGACCGTTGCTCATCGGTCAGCGGCCCGTGGACCTCCATCTCCATTAAGCTCGCGTACCCGCCGATCGCGTTGAGCGGCGTCCTGAGCTCGTGGCTCATCATCGCCAGAAAATCGCTCTTGGCCCGACTCGCCGCCTCGGACACCCGCAGCGCGCGCGCCCGCTCCCGGGCGAGGGAGAGCTGCGCGCCGACTCGCGCGATGAGCTCCTGGGCGCCGAACGGTTTGACCAGGTAGTCATCCGCGCCCGCCTGCGCGCCTTCGATGCGCGCCTCCTCGCCAGCACGCGCTGACAAGAGGACAACCGGAATCGTGGCGGTCAAGGAGTCGGCGCGGAGGGCCCGGAGCAGCGCGAACCCATCGAGCCCCGGCATCATCACATCACTCAGGATGAGATCGGGCGGGCGCGCCTTTGCGGCCGCGAGGGCGGCGTAGCCATCGCCGACGGTTTCGACCGCCCATCCTCGCTCGTACAACAGGCGAGCCAGGTACTCGCGCATGTCCGCATTGTCGTCGGCCAGGAGGATCCGGGCGGCGCCCTGGCTGCCGACGACCGTTATCGACCGCGCCTGGTCCGGAGGCGGCGGCAGCCACTTGAGCGCCTCTTCGACGTAGGTCATCGCGCCGACGCGCGTCGACGCGAGCTGCCGACCGGCCGACCCGAGACGATCCGATGGGAGATGCGCCGCGCCGTACGGCACCGTGATCGTGAACGTCGTGCCTACCCCTTCGGTGCTGGCGACATCGATCCGGGCCCCGTGCCAGCGTACGAGCTCTTGCACGAGCGCGAGACCGATGCCGGTCCCCTCGTGCGTTCGGCTCCGCGCGTTCGGCACGCGATGGAATCGATCAAAAATCTTCGGCAGCTGGTCGGCGGCAATGCCGACGCCCGTGTCCGCGACGTCGACGATTGCCGCATGCCCCCCATCGCGCACGCGGACGGTGATGCCGCCGTCGAACGTGTGCTTGAAGGCGTTGGACAAGAGATTGAGTACGATCTTCTCCCACATCTCCCGGTCGACGTAGACGCTCGCCGGCAGGAGCGGCGCCTCCACATCGAGCGCGAGCCCCGCGCGCTCGGTGGCCGAGCGGAAGGTGCTCGCCAACTCAGCCGTGAAGGTCGCCAGGTCGATCGGCTCGTAGGACGCCGTGGCGCGGCCGGCCTCGATGCGCGAGAAGTCGAGCATCGAGTTGACGAGCTTCTGGAGGCGCAGCGTGTTGCGATGGATCATCTCCAACGACCGCTCGCGGTCGGTGCGCGGCGCGTCGGGATTGGCGAGCAGGTCCGCGGTCGGCCCGAGCATGAGCGTGAGCGGTGTCCGGAACTCGTGGCTGACGTTCGAGAAGAATTGCGTTTTGGCCCGGTCGAGCTCCGCGAGCACCTCGGCGCGCTTCCTCTCCAGCTCGTACGCGCGGGCGTTCGCGATACCCGTCGCGAGCTGCGCGGCGACCATCTCGAAAAAGACCAAGTGCTGTTCGTCGAGCGCGAGTCGACAGCTGACGCCGGCCACGAGTACTCCCGCGGGCTGACCCGAGATGCTCGAGGGAATCGGCACGATCACCGCCGTGTGCGGCGGATCGGCCCAAGGCCCCGGCGGGACGCGATCGAACCGGGCAGAAAGGTCGACGACCTGGATCGTCTCCGACTCGGGCACGTCGATCGCTACAGGGCTCATGGGCTCGCCCGCCCCGACGCCGCACGTGCCGGCGAGCACCGCGTGCTTGCCGTCCGGGTCGGTCAAGTAGATCGCGGCGAACGGAACGTCGCTGGCGTGCTTCGCCAGAATCCCGGCGGCGGTCGCGCAGGTGGCCTCGGCGGTCTGCGCCTCCGCGAGTGACCGGCGGCCGAGATCGCGCAAGATGCCGACGCGCCGCTCGCCCACGACCTTCTGCGTGATCTCATGAACAGTCGCGATGACGCCGCCGATCCCGCTCGGCGCCGACTCATCCGGGACCGGGCTGTAAGCGATCGTGAAGTGCGTCTCTTCGACGAACCCGTACCGATTGATCTCGAGGAGGATGTCCTCCATCCAAGTCGCCGGTCCGCCGTTGAACGGGGTATCGATGAGCGGCCCGATCACGTGCCAGATCTCTGACCAGCATTCTCGCGTGGGCTGCCCCATCGATGCCGGGTGCTTCGCGCCGAGGACTGGCCGGTAGGCGTCGTTGTAGAGTTGGATGTAGTTCGGTCCCCACCAGAGTAGGATCGGCATCCGGTTGGCGAGGATGAGCCGCACCATCATCCGGAGCGATTGCGGCCACTGCTCGACCGGGCCCAGGCTCGTCGCGCTCCAGTCCACCGAGCGCATGACCTGGCCCATCTCGCTACCGCCGAACAGCTCGGTCGCCGCGTCGTCTAGCGTGGTCGCCATCATCCCCGGGGTATTGCAGAGCCCGTGCCTTGGCTTCTATGTGAGGCGAATTATGCCAGAGTTTGCTATATGTTCAGCACCTATGCGTCGACTTCTTCCGATCGCCGTCATCCTTGCCGCAAGCTGCGCGCGTCCGTCCGGTCGCGCCACACCTTCGTCGCCGATCACCGCGGCTGAGCTCAAACACCGCGTCGAGATCATCGCGGACGACTCGATGGGAGGGCGGCTCCCGGGATCGCGGGGCAACATCGAAGCCACCGACTATATCGCCGCCGAGTTCAAGCGCATGGGACTCCAACCGGCGGGGGACAGCGGCGGCTATCTGCAGTACGTACCGATGATATCGAGCCGCCTCGATACCACGGAGCACCTGACGGTCAACGGTGCGCCGCTGGCCTTCGGCACCGGCGTCATAGCGCAGAATCCGACCAACCTTCCGCTGACACTCGATGCGACCGGCGTCACGGTCGTCTACGGCGGCCGACTTGGCACTGATGCCAAAGCGCTGATCAGTCCCGACTCGGGCGCCGGCGAGATCGTCGTGTTCGCGGTCGCGCTCTTTCCGGATGGGCGTCCCGACCCGCGAAGCGGGAGATACCTGCCGGCGTTCCACAGGCCGCCACTCGGCGTCGTCTTCGTCTTGCCCACGTTGCCACCAGTCACGATCTATTCGACCCTCAGGCGGTTCTCGGTGCCTTCGTCGTCGGCCCATCCCGGGCCGTTGTCCTTCCAGATCGGCGCCGCGACTGCGCTCGCCTTGTTCGGCGACCCGGTCGAGCGCCTCACCGTCGGCACCGTCGCGCGAGGCGTGCTTGGCGGCCGCATCCGATATCTCGCCCCGGAGACGATCCAAGCGCGCAATGTCGTCGCGATCCTCCCTGGCAGCGATCCGGCGCGCCGGGGCGAGTACGTCGCCATGGGTGCGCACAACGACCACGTCGGCATCGGCGCGTTCGGCATCGATCACGACTCGGTGCGCGCGTACAACATCCTCTTGGCGCGACAGCACCTCGACGGGCCGGCCGCCGGGAATCCCGGCGCACAATCGCCGACGATCGTCGTCAACGTCGACAGTCTGCGCCGCCTTCGTCCGCCGCGGCGTGACTCGATCTACAATGGCGCGGATGATGATGGCGCTGGCACGGCTTCTCTCCTAGCCATCGCGCAAGCACTCGTCAAACAGCACCCGGCCCGGTCTATCCTCTTCATCTCGCACACCGGCGAAGAACAGGGCCTGCTCGGCTCCCGCTGGTATGCCGATCACACGACAGTGCCTCGCGATTCCATCGTGGCATATCTCAACATGGATTTGTTCGGACACGAGTATAACGCGGACTCGGCGCGCTCCGGACCTCGCTATCTCCAATCCGGCGGTGCCCGTCGGTTATCCAAAGAGCTCGGCGCGCTGATCGACTCGGTCAATGCGGGCTTGGCCGAGCCGATGGCGATCGACTATTCGTGGGATGCGCCGGGGCATCCGTCGCAGAAGTACTGCCGGAGCGACCACGCGTCCTATGCGCGTTACGGGATTCCCGTCGCGTATTTCTCCACCGGCTATGGCGTCGACTATCACCAGGTGACCGACGAGCCACAGTATCTCGACTACGCGCACATGGCGCGTGCGGCGACGCTCGTATACGCCGTTGCGCTGCGCGTCGCGGACCTCGACCACCGGCCGCTCGTCGATCAATCCAAACCCGATCCCACCGCACCCTGCCGACAGTGATCATCGGCGATTGGGAGGTCAACCCGACAACCGGTCAGATCTCGCGGAATGGCGAGACGGTCCGGTTGGAGGCGAGAACCATGCGGCTGCTGGTCTATCTCGCCGAGCGGTCCGGCGAGGTCGTGAGCATCGACGAGCTGCTCAAGGAGGTCTGGGCTGGCGTGATCGTCACGTCAGACTCCGTGTACCAGGCCGTTGCATCGCTCCGTCGTGAGCTCGGCGACGACACCAAGCAGCCGACGTACATCGCGACCGTCCCGCGGCTTGGCTATAAAATGGTCGCCAAAGTCAGCGAGGCACCTCCGGCACCGGTTCCGGCTGTTCCGCGACGGGGCGGGCAGCTCATGGTGGCGATCGGCGTCGTGATCTGCCTCGCGCTCGCGGTCGCCTACGGGATCCGCGGCGGCGGCGGCCGCACCGCGAATTCGATAGCCGTGGTGCCGTTTCTCGACCTCACCGATGGCATGAGCCACGAGTATTTCGCCGATGGGATGACCGAGGAGGTCATCGATAAGCTGAGCAAAGAGCCGGGGCTCCGCGTCGCGGCGCCAACGACGTCGTTTTACTTGAAGCGCAAGCCGATCGCGATCGTGGACATCGCGAAGCAGCTCGGCGTGACGTATGTGCTCGATGGAAGCGTGCGCAAGTCTCACACGACCTACCGGGTCGCCGCGCGGCTGAGTCGCGGCGACAATGGCCTCGTCGTCTGGTCGGAGACGTACGACCGGCCCAGCGGCGATATGCTGTGGATTCAGGACGACATCGCGACCCAGGTCACGAAGGCGATCACCCAAACCGCCGCACGCTGAACGCGATCGGGAGCCCGATCGAGAACATGTGCACACCGATCCCTAAGAGCACGTCTTTGAGCTCGTACGGGCCCGTCGCGTGGAGCGCCGAGAGCGGCAGGACGACGTAGCTCATACAGAGCTCGACGACCATGCCGTAGAGCAGGCCGCACACGACCCAATGCTCCGTCATGAACGTCAGCCGGCGGCTCGCCGCATAGTAGGCGGCGGTCCAAGTCGTGGCGATACAATAGTGGAGCGCGAGGCCGAGCACGTAGAAGAGGGCGAACGGGCCGGCGCGCTCCGCCGGCTGCCCGATCAGCGCCGCCGTGATCCCGAGTGGTACGCGCCAGCCAAAGAGAATCATCGCCTGGGCGATATCAATTGTTCCGGCGATCAGGCCACCAGCCCCGATCGCCACGACTGCTCGCTTTTTCATCCCGGCACGGTAGCCGGGCACCTCACGCGAAGTCCTGAACTTCGCCTGAAATACTCTGAACTTCTCTGAATTCAGGCCTTTCGCGCGGCCCGCGCCGCGTGGATACGCGCCTGGAGGTCTTTTTCGAGAGCATCCGCCGGGTTGGGACCAAACACCACCCAACCGCCCTTTGGAAGGAACCGGACTTCCTCGATCTTACCGACTCGGTGGTCCAGCCCGAGGACGAAGAGATGCAAACGTCCCCATCGAGTTCCGAGCAGCCGCACGTCGCTCAGCGGAACCCGAAACGATGCCGTCGGGCCCTTGACTTCGAGCACGTCGCCGTCCAGCCAGACCTCGCTAAGGCGGCGCCCAAACCAGAACGTGTACCCGAATAGCACAATGCCAGGGAGCGCGAGCCCGATCTGGCCATGTGAGAGGATCAGCCCGACGATACTGACGGAGGCGAACAAGAACGGGATGAAGGTCCGATGATACAAGGTCATACCGTCCGACAGCTCCTTCATAGGGCCGACGCGGTATCGCCGGGCAAGAGAATCCGCCGGATGATGGGAATCGGCACCCCGCCCTGTTTCACGAACTGATCGTGAAAATCCCGAAGCGAGTACGCGCTCCCTTTCGCGCGCTGATAATCCGCGCGGAGCTTGTAGATCGCGAGCTTGCCGAGCGTATAGTAGAGATACGTGGGGTTATACGCCCCGCGCCGCGCCTCCTCGTAGCCGTTCGCCGGCTCCTGGAAGCACTTGTCGACGAAGTACTGCTTCGCGCCGTCCGCGACAGACATCCCTTGCGTATGCTCTTTGATGCCGACGACATATCGGCAGTCTCGGAGCAGGGCCTCCTCGAGCTGCGCCAACTTTGTCTTGGGGTCCCCATTGCCGAACCCCTGCTCGACCATCATCTGCTCGCCGTAATGCGCCCACCCTTCGACGTTCGATCCAGCGGCGAGGAGCTTGCGGGTCTTGGTCGGAAACTGCTTCACGTACAGGAATTGGATAAAGTGCCCGGGAAAGACTTCGTGCACCGTCACGATATTGAGGACCGCCGGGTTGAACTCGCGCAGGTGCTCTTCCACGTGCTCGGCATCCCAATCTTTCTCGGGCGGTGTGACGTAATAGAACGCCTCGGTCGCTTTGGTCTCGAACGGCCCGGGCGAGTCCATCGACGCATACGACCCGGTGCGGGCATAGGGCGGCGTCTCGGTCACGATCGGCATCGTGGTCGACGGAATGTCGACGATCTGGTGGTCGACGAGGAATTGACGCGCGCCGGCCACGGTCGACTGCACGGATGGAATGAGCGTCGCGGCGGTCGGGTGCGTCTTCTCGAGCGTCAGCATCGCCTCGTGCGGCGACTTCCCCGGCGCGACGAGCTTCGCGGTGGCGACGAAGTCCTTGTAGTCCTTGTCGAGATTGGCCTCGCCGATCGCCAGGATCCGATCGAGCGGCAGGGTGATCATCTCGTCGTACGCGAGCTTATCCGAGAAGTTCTTGGCGCCAATCGCGAACGACCCGTGCGATTTGGGCTTCAAGTCCGAGGTCAGCCACTTCGAGGCGTCCTTCAAGGCGGCGATCACCGAGTCGTTCGCCACCGTGAACGCGCGCAAGGCTCCGGTGTCGGCACCGGCGGCGGTCTTTGCCCAGCCGGCGACGTCGTGCTGGAAGAACCCGACCGAGCCTGACGCGACCCGGATCGCGAGATCCGTGAACTCGACCGGCGGGTTGTCCAAGTTCGCTTTCATGGCCGCGAACATCGCCGGCATCTGCCGGAGCCGCGCGGTCAGTGAGCGCAGTCGCTCGGCCGGCGGCGCGAAGTCGCGCTTCATGAGCAGGTCGACGGCGTTCCCGGGAGAACCGACATAGCTGATCGGGTTCTTTCGCCAGCTCGCGAGCACGTCGAGATCCTGCAGCTCCGAGCGGATCGAGCCGTCGATGATCGCGGCATCGATCGAGTCGTCGGTCGCGAGCTTGCCCGAGCGAACCGAGTCCAACTGCGCGAGTTGCGCGCGCAGGGTGCCAAGCCGGCGCGTCACCGCCGCGGCCGACCGGTCCTCGTACAGCGTGTCGTATTGGTGGAAACCCACGGCGGTGCCGGCCGAGGGCGCGAAGGCAAACGATGAGTCGAAGTACGCGTCGGCCAACTGGCTGAACGCTGACGGACTCGCGGTCGTCTGTTCCGTGGGACGACACGCGAGAAGCGCTAAGGCTAGGGCGAAGTAGGGTCGCATGGTCCCTAGTATAGCAAAAGTCGGCACTCGCGACAGAATTTGGACCGTTCCCGACACATCGTCTGGCCATGCCGGTGTCGTGCCCCGAGTCTACGCGCATGCGCTTTTTTGTGCTCCTGCTCCTCGCGACGCGCGCCGAGGCCCAGCATCTGGACACGCTGTACGTTGGCCACGCCCCGCTGTCGACGGCCTACATGCGGAACGACTCCAGCGAGTCGGTGGTGATGGTCCCGGACTCGAATGGCTCACGCGTGATTGGCAAGACCACGACCCGTCAACGGGTTGTCGACGGCAAGCTCTTTCGCGTCATCCACTTCAGCAGCGCCAGAGCCGATGTGACCGACAGCGTCATGACGGGCGGCACCGGGGTGCTGCCCATGTGGGAGATCTCGCACCAGCCGTCGAAGCTCATGCACCTGCGCTGGGACGGGCATCGCGTGACCGGTGATGTGACACCGACCGGAAAGCCGAAGGAGACCGTGGACCAACGCATGGCCGTGGCGGCGTTCAACTCTTCCGACGTCGACCAGTTGATCCAGTCGCTTCCGCTCGCGCCCGGCTACACGGCGCTCATCGCGACGTACGAGTACGAAACCCCCGGCGGATTGCGTCTCGACACACTCGCCGTCACCGGACGTGAGCAGAACACCTGGGTCGTGCGCGTCTCTCGTGGGCAAACGTCGTCGATGACCCTGTGGCTCGATGATGCCACGAAACGCGTGACCAAGGAAGAATTCGCCGAGAGCCCGCAAGCGTGGCGGATGCGGATTGTCCGACAGTAGGCGTGTTTTGCGTTGATCATGGTATCCCCCTTAGACGAAGAGGTCACCATGAGCCACCGCACCGAAGCACTCGCCGCCCGACTCGAGCGGGGCGCCGCCGCCTTGGCGGCGTTCGCCAGCGCGCTGACGGACGAAGAATGGCAGACGCGCATCCCGCGCGACGGCCGGAAGATCGGCGTCGTCGTGCACCACGTCGCGACGATGTACCCGCTGGAAATCGAGCTGGCCCAGCGGCTTGCCACTGGCGAGCCGGTCGTGGGAGTAACATGGGACGACGTGCACTTTCTCAACGCTCAGCACGCCAAGGATTTCGACGACGTCACGAAGGAGGAGACGGTTGCCCTGCTCGAGCGCAATAGCGCCCGGGCCGCCGCCGCCATCCGCGCGCTCAGCGACGAGCAACTCGATTCGGCCGCGCCGATCTCGCTCAACGCCGACGCGCCGCTCACGTGCCAGTTCATGCTCGAGGACCACGCGGTGCGGCACAGCTATCACCACTTGCACCGCATTCGCACAGCGCTGGAGTCCCCGCTGATCGTGGCGTAGGTTCCTTCGGCAATGGCCGAAGATCATTTTCGGAAGCTCGAGCGGATGTATCTGGCTGCGCCGACGAATCAGTACTACCGTCCCGAGATTCACGTCGGGAACGGCACGGCCGAAGTGCGGATCGTGGTGCGGCCGGATTTCTTTCACGCTGCCCAAGCAGTGCACGGCAGCGTGTACTTCAAGGCGCTGGACGATGCGACGTTCTTCGCGGCCAGCTCGCTCGTGCACGACGTGTTCGTGTTGACCGCGGCATTCAACCTGCTGTTACTCCGGCCCGTCTCGGAAGGAATACTCTCGGGGACGGGCCGAGTCGTGCACCGCTCGAAACGCCTGCTGATCGCCGATGGTGTGCTCGTCGACGGCGACGGGAAGGAAGTCGCCCGCGGCACCGGCACGTTTCTGCCGAGTACGATCCGACTCTCCGACGACCTCGGCTACCGCTAGTAGCCCTTGGCCGCGCCGTGGAGGCGCGGATCGAACATCCCCGAGACACCGGTCGGCGTGCGCAAAATCGATGCGCCAATGCCGAGCGATCCGCGCCACGATCTCACGCAACGCCGACGCGCCGGCCACGTGCCAGTTCATGCTCGGGAAGCATCGTCATGGCAAGCACGCAGCGCCGACTGGCAGAAGTAGCCGACTTCCCTGCTGGCGCTTCGGTGCTGACTCTCTAAATTGACAGCTCTGTCCGTTGGGGTCAGCACCATGAAGGATGATCTACGCCAAGCACTTCGGGCGCTGGCACGCACACCTGGGTTCTCGCTACTCGCGACCGTGATTCTAGCGGTAGGCATTGGCAGCGGCGCCGCCGTGTTCAGCCTTGTCAACGCCGTGTATTTGCGCCCTCTGCCATTCCACTCCACCGGGGCTCTCGCGGTCATCGAGCTCTTCGATCAGCGAAGACTCTGCTTGCACGAATGCCGAGCGGAGCTGACCCCGAACGACGTGAGGGATTGGGCGGCCTCCCTTCCAGCGCTCGATGCACTCGCTGCGGTGACACAGTACCGAGCGACCATTGCGGATCCCGAGGAGCTCGTCATCGGTCAAGGTGCGGCAATCTCTCCTAATTTGCTGTCTCTCCTCGGCCTACGACCTATGCTCGGCCGGCTGCTCGACGAGAGTGACGATCGCCCGGGCGCACCCAACGTGGTTATTCTCAGCCACGCCTTCTGGCGTGATCGATACAACGCAGATTCCACGGCGGTTGGCCGGTCCCTCATGCTGGATGGGATTCCGTTCGTGATCATCGGCGTCTTGCCCCCAGACGGGGCGATCGGGCGCCCACTGTTCCTCGGTGACAGCGTTACCGCGCCATTCTTCGTGGCGGCCGGACCATACATGGCGCGTACTCCGAATCGCCCGCATACATTCACGCTGATCGGCCGCCTGCGACCTGGCACCGACATCGATGCCCTGCGAACCCAAGTGACCGCGCGGCTTGGTCAGGTGAGCGCCACTCCTCAGGCACGACTGACCGCTCGCGTATTGCCATTACGCGTTGCTCACGCTCGTGCCATCGCGTCGGCACCCTATTTCCTCTTCCTCGGCGCTGTGACACTGGTGCTGTTGCTCGTGTGCGCGAACCTCGCCGGATTGTTTTTGGCACGATTTCATCTTCGTGAGCGCGAGACATTGGTTCGTACGGCGCTCGGTGCCAACCGGTGGCAGTTGGCGCGACCATTTGCTCTGGAAGCGTTCATATGCGTAGCAGTCGGAACGGCGGGCGGGATACTGATTGCCAGAGCCGCCACATCGTTCGCCAGATTCCTGCCAGTGATGGGTATCCCATACTGGACTCCCATCGCGATCGATACTCGCGTGTTGATGTTCGCTGTCGGCCTGAGCGCGCTCAGCGTGCTACTCATTGGCTTCGTGCCCGCGGTCGTGGCATCCACTCACACCGCAGACTTATCACTGAAGGACATGAGCGCCGAGCTGGCGACCAGTCGCCGGGGCGGACGTTACCGGTCCCTACTTGTCGCGGCCGAAATTCAGCTTGCACTCGTCGTGCTGACGAGTGCCGGCATGTTAGGCAAGGCGTTTGTGAACGCCGCAACCCGCGACATCGGCAGGGCGAAACGATCCGTACTGTTGATCTCGCTCGCCGGTCGCGCATCGCGACCTCTCACACCAACTGAAGAGACGAGCCTCGCGGACCGCTTGGTTGAGCGCTTGGGTGATCTCCGGGGAATCGCGGTGGTGGGCGCGAGCGCATCCGGTCCACAATATCCGGGCTTCACGCGCGAGGGCGATACCCAGATCTTCCCGGTGAGTCCGTCGCTCTCGGCACAGCTCGTTACACCAGACTATTTTCGCGCCTGCGGCATGGCAGTGCTGGCAGGGCGGACCTTCGGTCGCATTGACGATGCCAACGCACCGCCAGTTGCAGTCCTCGATGACGAAACGGCTCGCCGACTGTTTCCCAACGTACGCGCGATCGGCCGGCGCATCAAATTCGGTGACCCGACGTCTGCTTCGGACTGGATGACCGTCATCGGAGTCGTTGCGTCAACCCATGGACTTCTCCCCGAACGCTCTCACCCTTTCTACCCGCAGCTATATGTGCCGCTGGCGCAGGCTACGCCGAGCGCGTTCGGCATAAGCGTCGCGGTCAGCACCCGTGGACCAACGGCGCTGGCGGTGCCGAGTGTTCGCGCTGCCATTCAAGACGTTGCGGCAACGGTGCCAGTCGTCAGACTCGCATCGGTCGAACAGCTCATCGACCAAGAGCTCGCACCGCTGCGGTTGACCACCGCAGTCTTGGGTTATTTCGCGTTGTTGTCTCTCGTCATTGCGGCGCTAGGTGTGTACGGCGTGGTGACGCAGCTCGTGGCTAAACGCGCGGCAGAAGCGGGGCTACGGATGGCACTCGGCGCGCAGCGGAGCAGTGTCCTGTGGCTCATGGTGCGTCCGATTGTCGCGTTCGGTTCACTAGGGATCGCGGCTGGACTCGGAAGCTCGTTCGCTGCCGCCCGCGTCATTCGGGCATTTCTGTACGGCGAGAGCGCCACCGACTTACGCGTGTTCGCGTTTGCCACATTGATTCTAGCAGGGACCGCGGCAGTTGCTGCGTACGTCCCTGCTCGACGCGCCACGCAGGTGGATCCTTCGGTCGCACTCCGCAATTTGTAGGTCAATTGAGGACAACCAATATGTGGCGACGTGTCACCGCTCTCCTGGTGCTCCCATTGTCAGCTTCGGCGCTGAGTGCGCAAATCAATACGTTCCTTGGCACTTGGAAAAACGTGGACCCTAATGCGCAGGGGCTCACGACACTCCGTATCGAGATCGTCGGTACGAATTTGAAGGTTCGGGCGTGGGGGAAGTGTTCGCCATCGGACTGTCCCTGGGGCGAGACTGAAGGCACACCATACGGGTCTGATATCCACGCGGACGTGCCGCAGACTGCACGCGTGATTTCGGCTCAATTCTCCTCGAAGATCAGCCAGACCCTGTTGGTCGTTCATGCCGCGCAGAACGGCCGTCTGCAGGCCGATGTCTTGAAGCGCTATACGGATACCAGTGGGCGGGCTAACATGAGCGAAACCGCGGTGCTCGTGCGCCCGTTGCCGAACGCGCCAGAGCCAAAATCGCGAACATGAACTGCGGCGGAGCGATGTTAGCGACGAAAGTGGGCAAGATGCTCGCTCAGACGGCGCCCATCCCCGAGACACCGGTCGGCGTGAGCAGGATCGATGCGCCAATGCCGAGCGACCCGCGCAACGCCGAATCGACCGCGTAATGCATGCTGCGTAGCGCGGCGACCATCGAGTCGGCGAGCCCGTCGCGCTCGTAGAGCAATATGTCTGGTAGGTGCTGATGGTGCACGCGCGGTGCGCTGACCGCCGCGTTGATCCCCATGTCATAGTCGACGACGTTCGAGATCACCTGGAACACCAACGTGATGATCCGGCCGCTGCCACTGGCGCCGGTCACGATCATCGGCTTCCCATCGTGGCCGAGCACGATGGTCGGCGTCATCGATGAGAGCATTCGCTTGCCCGGCGCGATCGCGTTCGCTTCGCCTTGCACGAGACCCGCGCCGTTGGGAACGCCGGGCTGCGCGGTGAAGTCGTCCATCTCGTTGTTGAGCACGAATCCAGCGCCACCGACGGTCGACGCCGATCCAAAGCCATAATTAATCGTGGTCGTGAGCGCGACCGCATTTCCCTGGCCGTCGACGACCGAGAAGTGCGTCGTGTGCTTTCCCTCCGCGCTCGCCCCAGTCGGGAACGACACGTCCGCCGATGGCGTCGCACTATCGGGGCGAATGTTCGCGTCCAGGCTGTCGGCGAAGGACTGGGACATGAGCCGGTCCGTCGGGATCGCGATGGCGTCTGGATCGCCGAGGAAGTGATTGCGAACGGCGAAGGCGCGGCGCATGGACTCGGCAAGCAGGTGGATCTCCTGCGGCGAGTGCCAGCCGAGTGTGCGCAAGTCGCGGCCCGAGAGCATGTGCGCCATGAGGGCGAGCGTCATGCCACCCGACGATGGTGGCGGCATCGAGATGACCCGGTAGCCGCGATAGTCGAACGTGATCGGCGTGCGCCACTTCGCCTGGTACGCCGCGAGATCGGCGAGCGTCATGATGCCATGCCCGCGCTTCATCTCGGCCACAATCGCCGCGGCGGTCGGCCCCGTATAGAACCCCGCGGGCCCGTCCTTGGCGATCCGGCGCAGCACTGTCGCGAGCGCGGGATTCCGCCAGCGCGTGCCAGGCACCAGTGGATGGCCGTTCGGCAGAAACAGCGCGGCGCTCGCGGGGAACTTCGACAGTCTGGCGCTGTCGCCGATCGTGGTGCGGGCAAAGTCGGAATCGACCGTGAACCCGCTGTCCGCGAGTTGAATGGCTGGCGCCAGCACCTCGGCCCACGGCCGGGAGCCGAAACGATGGTGCGCTTCCCAGAGACCGGCCACCGAGCCGGGGACGCCGGCCGCGAGATCACCGGTCGACGAGCGATCGTCCGGCTTGCCGTTCGGCCCGAGGTACATGTCGCGCGTCGCGGCCGCGGGCGCCATCTCGCGGAAGTCGAGCGCAACGGGGGGGCTGCCGGCCATCTGCGCGACGATGAATCCGCCGCCCCCAATATTGCCGGCGGCCGGCCACACGACCGAGAGAGCAAACGCCGTCGCGACCGCCGCATCGACCGCATTGCCGCCGTGTCGCAGCATCTCGGCGCCGACATGCGTCGCGATCGGCGCATCGGTCGCCACCATGCCGTGCGCCGCGGTCACCGCCGGCGCGTCGAGATGGTACGGCCAACTCGGTGGAACGGGAAAGGCCTCACGGTGTTCCGCGGCGGATCCCGGTTGGCACGCCGTGACGACGGCGAGCAGGCAGATCGAACGGGCAATTCTCATGTCGCTTAGAATAGCACGGTGCCATATAGTACACTATGCCAATCGCCCGGCAGGCAAAGACCCGGGGGTTCCGGGTCGGTCTCGCGTACAATCGGCTCCGCGAAATGATCGTCTGGGGCACGCTCTCGCCCGGGATGCGTCTCGTCGAGAGCGAGCTCATGATCCAACTCGCGCTCGGCCGGACGCCGATCCGGACGGCACTGCATCGCCTGCAGTCGGAAGGGTTCATCGCCGGCACGGGACGCGGCAAAGAAAGCCTGCGGGTGGCGCCATTGAGCCAGGCGGATGCCGCGGACGTGTTCGAGATCGTCGGTGCGCTCGAGTCGATCGCGATTCGCCACGCGGCCACGCTGGACCGGAGCGCGCGCGTGACGCTCGCCGCGGCGATGCGCCAGCAGAACGCGGCGCTGGGGCGGGCGGCCCGGGGCCCGAAGCCCGACCAGCGCGAGATCTATGACCACGACGCGGCGCTCCACCGCCTATTCATCGACGCCGGCGCGGGCCCGCGCGTGGCGCGCGAGCTGGTGACGATGAAGCTGCAGGCCGAGCGGTACATGCGCCTCTATATCCGGGCCTTCGGCGACATGCGCCCGTCGATCGCGCAGCACGACCGGATGGCGCGGGCGATCCGCGCGGGCGACCCGGACGTGGCGGCCGCCACGGTGCGCGAGCAGTGGGAAGGCGCGGCCGCGAGGTTAGTCTGGAGATAGTACACTAAATAGTACACTATCTGAAACCCGGCGACTGGCCCTGTCGTAGGGCATCCTGAACACCAACCAGGACGTCCCGTGGAGCTGGTGATCCGCAACCTCTCGAAAACGTACCCCAACGGCGTGCGCGCCCTCGCGGACGTCTCGCTCACGATTCCGCACGGCATGTTCGGCCTCCTCGGGCCAAATGGCGCCGGCAAGTCGACGCTCATGCGCACGATCGCGACGCTGCAGCGGCCCGATGCCGGCACCATCCATCTGGGCGCCCTCGACGTCCTCGCCCAACCTGACGAGGTCCGGAAGCTGCTCGGCTACCTGCCCCAGGAGTTCGGGCTCTACCCCAACCTGTCGGCCGAGATGATCCTGGACCACTTCGCCCAGCTCAAGGGCGTCAGCGTCCGCGGCGAACGCCGCGCGCTCGTCGATGCGCTGCTGCACCAGGTGAACCTGTTCGATGTGCGGAGCAAGCGTGTCGGAGGGTTTTCCGGCGGGATGAAACAACGCTTAGGAATAGCCATCGCGCTGGCGGGCCAGCCGCGACTCCTCATCGTCGATGAGCCGACCGCGGGCCTCGACCCGACCGAGCGTCGCCGGTTTCTCAACCTGCTCGCGGAGATCAGCGAAGACGTGATCGTGATCCTGTCGACGCACATCGTCGACGACGTCCGCGAGCTCTGCCACCGCATGGCGATCTTGAATCACGGACAGGTCGTCTCGTCCGGCGATCCACGCGAGATCATCGAGCGCATGCGCGGCCGCGTGTGGTCCCGCGCCGTGCCGCGAGCCGACCTGCCGGCGTTCACCGCCAGCCACAACGTGATCTCGACCCGGTTGGTCGGCGGCACGCCGATCGTGCACGTGTACAGCGAGACCGACCCCGGCGAGGGATTCGCCGCCGAAGAATCCGGCCTCGAGGATGTGTATTTCTACGAGCTTGGGCGGAGGGAGGCCGTGTGTTCCTGACGATCGCGCGGCTCGAGCTCGCCAGCCAATTCCGCCGCGGCACGACGTACCTCTACTTCGCCGTCTTGTTCCTGCTCGGCGCCTTCGGCATGGCGTCCGACGCGCTCCAGTCGGGCACCGGCGCCGTCTCCCGCAACGCACCGGCGACCATCGCCCAGATCATGATCGGTATCACGATCGTCGGCCAGGTCATCACGACGGCGGTCGTCGGCGCCGCGATCCTGCGCGATGTCCAGTATAAAGCGCACGAGCTCTTGTTCACGACTCGCGTCACGCGCGCCGGCTACCTCGGCGGCCGGTTTGCGGGCTCGCTCATCGCGATGGTCGCGATCTATACGGCGATTCCCCTGGGTGTGTTCGTCGGTACGCTCATGCCGTGGCTCGACCACGACACGCTGCAAGCGTTCCACCTCTCGAGCTATACCCACCCCTTTGTCCTGCTCGTGCTCCCGACCATCGTGTTCGTGAGCGCGCTCATGTTCACGGTCGGCGCGCTGACCCGGAATCTCTTCGCGATCTACACGCAAGGCATCCTGCTCCTCGCCGGCTACGCGATCGCGCAGATCATTCTCGTCAGACTCGATCAGTTCCACCTCGCCGGCATACTCGATCCGTTTGGCGACACCGCGTTTGGCCTGCTCACCCGATACTGGACCATCAGCGAGCGCAACACGCGAGCGTTTACGCTGAGTGGGATACTGCTGACCAATCGCCTCATCTGGCTCGGCGTTGCCATGGCGCTCGTCGCGGTTACCTTCGCGTTCGTGCGACTCGAAGCCAGTCCACGGTCGATCAGCTGGCGCCGTCGGAGCACGACGTCAGCCCCCTCACCCCGTGCTTCGCAGCCGGTGCGATTGCCGACGGTCTCCCTCGCGTTTGACGCGCAGGCCAGACTCCGCCAGCTGGCGAGCCAGTCATGGTTCTTCTTCGTCTCCATCGTGCGCGAGCCGGTGTTCGTCACGATCGCCTGCATCGGCCTCGTCTTCATGTCACTCGGGGCCTGGTTCGTCGACCTTCGCTATGGCACCGCGCTCTGGCCAGTGACCGGCCAGATGGTCCAGGCCATCATCCGACGGATGTACCTCTTCCTCGTTGTCATCACGACGATCTACGCGGGCGAGCTCGTGTGGCGCGAGCGACAACTGGGCGTCGCCGGGACGACGGATGCCCTGCCGGCGCCGACCGCGATCACCCTCGCCGGCAAGTTCATCGGCTTCCTCGGGGCGATGCTCGTCGTCGAGCTGTGCGCGGTGCTGGCCACGCTGACCGTACAGACCCTCAAAGGCTATCACCACTACGAGCTCGGGCTCTACGCCCGTGGCATACTCGGCATCGCGATGCCCACCGTGCTCGAGGTCGCGGCGCTCGCGTTCGTCGTGCACGCGTTGGTCAATGAGAAGTTCGTCGGGCACGTGATCATGATCGTGTACTTCCTGGTCACGCTCGCGCTCAGCAACCTGGGATTCCAGCGGGTGATCTATCAGTACGGATTCACCCCCGAGTACCAGTACTCCGACATGGACCAATTCCGGCAATACTCGGCCTCTCTTACCGGGTTAGCCCTCTATTTCAGCACCGCGGCGATCGGCCTGCTCATCGTCGCCTATCTCGCCTGGCCCCGCGGTGCCGACGAAACACGCCGCGTCCGCATCGCCGCCGCGCTCGCCCGCCTGCGGTCGCCGGCCACGCGCCTGTTGGGCGGCGCCACCGCGTTCGCGACCGTCGTCGCCGGCGGCTTCGTGTGGCGGAATACCGCGGTGATCAATCACTTCACGAGTACCCTCGACGTTCAGCAAGAACGCGCTGCGTACGAGCGCGACTTCCGTCGCTACCAGTCACTCATCGGGCCGCGCATCGTCGCCATCCGGGTTCGCGGCGATCTCGTGCCGGAACACCGCACGATGGCGCTGTCCAGCGTCTACACGGTCGTCAACAAGCATGCGCAGCCCATCGACACGCTGTATGTCAGTCTGTCCACCAGTGCCTTCCATTTTACGTTGCCGCCGGGGCTGACGGCCGAGCACGACTATCACGTCGACTCACTGGTGTGGAATCGCCCGACCCGACTTCTTTTTGCGGACTCGGCGCGCGGCGTGTTCTTGTATGGGTTGGCGCAACCGATGGCGCCGGGCGACTCGATGACGCTCGCGTTCGGCGCGCACTTTGCCGCGCGGGGGTATCCGAACGACGAGCCGAACAACGACATCGTTGCCAACGGGACGTTCCTCAACTCGACGCTCCAGTACTTCCCGAGCCTCTGTTACGAGGACGACGTCGAGCTCTCGAGCGACGACGAACGCAAACGCGCCCACCTGCCGCCGAAGGCCGGCGCGCCGTCGCTGAGTGACGAATCGGCCCGGGGGAATGGCAGCGCGTGCGATGCCGATTGGGTGACGTTCGACGCCGTCCTCAGCACGGCGCCTGATCAGATCGCGATCGCGCCTGGCGCGCTCCGGCGCGAATGGATGGCGAACGGGCGTCGGTTCTTTGCCTACCATATGGACAGCCCGATGCGCAAATCCTACTCGATCCAATCGGGACGATACGTCGTGCGGCACGACAGCGCGCCGGGAGTCGCGATCGACGTGTACTACCATCCCGGCCATGACGTCGATGTCGGCCGCATGATCGAAGGCACGAAGCGGGGCCTGGCGTACTACGGCACGCATTTCAGTCCCTACCAATTCCACCAGTTCCGCATTGTCGAATTCCCGCGGTACCAAGAGTTCGCGGAGGCCTTCCCGGGTACGGTGCCATTCTCCGAAGGCCTGGGGTTCATCTCCCGCGTGCGCGACTCCGAGAACGACCTCGATTGGCCGTTGTTCGCGACCGCGCACGAGCTGGGCCACCAATGGTGGGGCCACCAGATCACGCCGGCCAACCAGGAAGGCGCCGTATTGCTCGTGGAATCGCTGGCCGAGTACTCGGCGTTGACCGTGATGGAGCAGAAGTACGGCGTGGCGAGCCTCAGGAAGTTCTTGCGCTACGAGTTGGACCGGTACCTCTCGGGCCGCGCGACCGAGCGCAAGCGGGAAGTGCCGCTCATGCGAGTCGGCGACGTGAGCCAACTCTACATCGCCTATTACAAAGGCTCATTGGCGTTGTACGCACTGCGCGATTACATCGGCGAAGACTCGCTGAACGCGGCGTTGAGCCGATTCCTCCATGACAAGGCGTTTCAACAGCCGCCGTACACGAACAGCGCCGAGCTGCTCCAGTACCTGCGGGCGGCCACGCCGGATTCGCTCCAGTACGTGATCCACGACCTCTTCGAGACGATCACGCTCTATGACAACCGGGCGACGGCAGCCACCGCGAAGCGACGTGCGGACGGTCGCTACGATGTCAGGCTCACGTTCGACGCCCGGAAGCTCCGCGCCGATAGCCTCGGGACAGAGCACGACGTCCCGATCGACGACTATATAGACGTCGGGGTGTTTGCCGGGAACCGCCCGCTCGCGGTGCGCAAGATCCACGTGACGCAGCCGACGACGACGGTCACGTTCCTCGTCAACGAGCGCCCAACCAAAGCTGGCGTGGACCCGTTCAACAAGTTGATTGATCGGGCGCCGGAGGATAACGTCATGGCATGCTCGATCGCGCACTGACCGACCGCTATCGGATCGAACGTGAGCTCGGGCGCGGCGGGATGGCGACGGTCTACCTCGCCGAAGACGAGCGCCATCATCGCAAGGTCGCGATCAAGGTGTTGCATCCCGAGCTGTCCGCGATCCTCGGCCCCGAACGATTCCTCAAAGAGATCGAGCTCACCGCGAGCCTGCAGCATCCGCACATTCTCCCGCTCTTTGACAGCGGGAGCGCCAACGGGCACCTGTACTATGTCATGCCCTACGTCGCGGGCGAATCGCTGCGCGCGCGGCTCGTGCGGGAGCGGCAACTGCCGATCGCCGACGCGATACAGATCGCGACCGAGGTCGCCGACGCGCTCGCCTACGCGCACCAACGCGGCGTCATTCATCGCGACATCAAACCAGAGAACATTCTGCTCCACGGCGGCCACAGTCTCGTCGCCGATTTCGGGATCGCGTTGGCGGTCGAACAAGCGAGCGGTCAGCGCCTGACGCAGACCGGACTCTCGCTCGGCACACCGCAGTACATGAGCCCCGAGCAGACGATGGGCGAGCGCGAGGTCGGCCCACGCTCCGACATCTACTCGCTCGGCATCGTGACGTACGAGATGCTCATCGGCGAGCCGCCCTTCGCGGGGCCAACCGCGCAGGCGATCGTCGCCAAGATGATGACGGACGAGCCACGGCGACTGATTCCGCAGCGCAAGACGATTCCGCCGGCCGTGGAAGCGGCGGTGCTGACCGCGCTCGAGAAGCTCCCCGCTGACCGGTTCGCCGGCGCGACGGCATTCGCTCAGGCGCTCTCGCAGCCAACGGTCGCCCGCCCGCCTCGCTCGGCCCCGGCGTGGTCCGTCAGGTCCGTCATCGCCTACGCGGCGCCAACCCTCGCGCTCGTCGCAGTGGCGTTCGTCTTCGGCCGAGGCTTTGGCACGGTCCGCTCGCCGATCGCGTCGTTCGGCCGGTCCACACAGGTCACGTGGGAGCGCGGACTCCACACGCTGCCCGCGCTTTCGCCCGACGGACGATCGGTCGCCTACTCGGCCGGCACCGCGGCGAGTCTCAAGGTGTACGTCCGGCAGGTCACCGGTGGCCGAGCGACGCGCATCGTCGACGACTCGACCTCGACCGAGACAAACGCGTCCTGGTCGCCCGACGGCTCGCGGCTCCTCTTTCTCTCGCACGGCGGCGTATGGAGCGCTCCCGCGTCCGGTGGGAACGTGCGCCCCGAAGTCCCGTCCGTGTCGCGAGGCGCGGTGACCTCCGCAACCTGGGCGCCCGATGGTCAGACCATCGCCTACACGGTCGCAGACTCACTCTATCTCCGCGATGCCACCGGTCGGGTCAGGCCGCTCGCCAGCATTACGGACCCGTCACTGTGCCAGTGGTCGCCAGACGCGACGCGCATCGCCTGTGTCGCGCTCAACTCGTACTACTCGCGCGCCGGCGCGCTCTTCGACAACCGGGCGCCCAGCCGCATCATGGTCGTCCGCGTCGCCGACGGCGCGACCGCGGCTGTGACCGACAGCCTCACGATCAACCAGGGCCCGGTGTGGTCTCGCGACGGCCGGTGGTTGTACTTCGTGTCCAACCGGCTCGGGCCGATGGACCTGTATGCCGTTCGCATCACACGCGCCGGAAAAGACGACGGGGCGCCCGTCCGCTTGACGACCGGTCTCAACGTGCACTCGTTCTCGATCTCGGCGTCGGGCAATCGATTCGCCTACGACGTCTATAGCTCGACAGCGAACGTCTGGTCGCTTCCATTTCCGCCGAACGGCGCGACGGAAGCCCAAGCGACCCAGGTGACACACGGCACGCAGGTCATTGAGGAAGCGACCATCTCGGGCGACGGGAAATGGCTCTTCTACGACTCGAACGTGAGCGGCTCGGCGCTCCTCTATCGCATGCGCCTGCCGGACGGAGAGCCGGAGCAGCTCACATCGGGTACGGCTGAGGATTTTTATCCGAGCCTGTCACCCGACGGACGCGAGGTGGCATTTCATTCCTGGCGATCCGGCAATCGCGACATCTATGTCATGCCGCTCGACGGCGGCCCGATTCAGCAAGTGACGGCGACACCGCTGCAGGAAGCGGCGCCCAGTTGGTCCCCAGACGGGAAGGCGCTCGCGTACGGTCTCTTTGGCATCCCTGGAGCCGTCATTGTCGTCCATCGGAACCCGGATCGCACGTGGGGGAAACCCGTCCTGCGCGACTCGATCGGGTCATTTCCGATCTGGTCGCCCGATGGACGCTGGATCGCGTACTCCACCTATCTCTACGGTGGATCGCTGGCGATCATCCATCCCGATACGGGCGCCCGGCATATCGTCGTGGATTCGGCCACCGGCGTGACGGCCGGGGAACCGTGGTGGAGCCCCGACGGTCGCACGATCTACTTCAAGAATCATGACCAGCGGGGGAATGCGCAGTTCTGGTCGGTGCCCGTGACCGGGGGTCGACCGACGCTGCTCGTGCGATTCGACGATCCGCTGCGGCCATCGAATCGGACGCAGTGGGCCTTGGGGCCCGGACGCATGTACTTCACCATCGAGGAGCAGCAGAGCGAAGTCTGGGTGATGGACGCGACGTTGCCCTAGGACGAACGCCGAGTGGGTGATCACACCCAATCCGTTGGGTGAAATGCCCACCGCGCGTACTCTCGCCCTCACCAAATGGGTCGCAACGCCCGGCACAGCCGGTGCAGTAGTGGGTCGCATGCGAGCCGTACTCTGCGCAGCACTCATCGTCAGCGTACTTGGCCTCAGCGCGCGGCGCGAAGGACCAGTATTCGCGGTCGCCCCGACGGGCCTCAACAACCTGTCTCCAAACCCCGACACGCGCGGCGACATGGCGGTGATTCCCGTCATGACGCGCGAGGCAGCCGATCGGCTGACCGCGTGCGGATATGCGGTCATCGGCCCGGAGACAGCGCCCAACAACTCCGACTACCTCTTCGAGCACGGCGACGTCGCCGCGTCGTGGGGCGCCGAGCATCACGCGGACTGGGTGCTTGTTGGTCGCTTGAATCGCATCGGCCGCTGGGAGGCCGACTGGGAAGTCCAAGTCGTCTCCGTTCCTCAGCAACGCGTGATCGACACGCGCGTCATCGAGCTCAAAGGGTTCGGCACGGACTCGGCCCTGACCGCCCGCCTCGCCAACCGCGGCGCGGCATGGCTCATGGACCAGGTGACGCAGTCCGTCGCGCACGCGAGCAGCGCGAGCAACCCGCGCCCGTGTCACGCCTAGCGCAACAGCGCTGACAGCACCCGGAGGCGGTTCGTAGCTGCCGTGCTAACATTATACGGCATGCACTTTCTAACCCCGAGTGAGTGCTCCGAATGGGATGCTCTGCGCCCGCGTCCGGGAGCATTCCACGCGAAGGTGGCGATTCCGAGAGATTGCACGGCGTCGCTCCGCTTCTGCCAGTCGGTCGAGCGTGCGATGCGACCGTATCGCGCCTGCCTTCTGTGGTTCACGGAGACGGACATCTGGCATTCGAGTACGAATTGGCACCTCTACTATCGCCTGCGACAGTCGTACGGCGATCATCGACGAGTCGAAGATGCCCCAGGCCAGGTCTTTCTCGACGACGAGGCGGCTGACTTCGTGAGTTTCTTTCAGATTGCCGTGCTCGCGGGATTCGATGCGCATCTGATCACCGACCCAACGGGCTACAGCCGCGCGTTCCTCTCTCACGACGAGTTTGTCGAATTCTCGGCTGACGAGGGCAATGAGGAGCTGGTGAAAGAATTCGTGTCGCTCACGTCGCCCTGAGCGTGCCGCGTATCGAGCTCGTGCTGGACATCGACGCGCCGATCGGCCGGTGTTTCGATCTCGCTCGCAGTGTGGACGTCCACCTGCAGTCGACCGCGTCGACTGAAGAGCGAGCCGTCGCTGGCGTGACGACAGGGCTCATGGGACTCGGCGATACGGTGACCTGGGAGGCTCGTCACCTCGGCGTGCGCCAGCGGTTGACCACGCGCATCACCGCCTACGAGCCACCGCTTCACTTTCGCGACTCGCAAGTGCGCGGCGCCTTCGCGCGGTTTGACCACGACCACTATTTTGAATCGATGCCGAACGGCCGCACCCGCATGCGCGATGTCTTCGACTACACCGCACCCCTCGGATTGCTCGGCGTACTCGCCGACCGGCTCTTCCTGACGAACTACATGTACCGCTTTTTGCTGCGCCGGAACCAGGTCATCGCGCGCTTGGCCGAATCCCCATGATCCCGCTCCTCACGGCCCTGATCGATAGCACGATCGTCGTGCTCCTCGGCACCGGCACGCCTTTCCCGGATCCGGCCGCGAGTGGCCCGGCGACCGCGATCGTCGTCGGCCCGCGCGTGTTCCTGGTCGACGCCGGCCCGGGCGTCGAGCGGCAGTTGTCGGCCGCGCATCTCACGATCTCCGGGCCCGAAGCCACGTTCATCACGCACCTGCACAGCGATCACACGCTCGGCTACCCCGATCTCATCCTCACATCATGGGTGATGGGCAGACGACAGCCGCTCGTCGTGTTCGGGCCGCCGGGGCTGCAGCACATGACGGATGAGTTGCTGGCCGCGTATGCGGAGGACATCCAGATCCGCACCGAAGGACTCGAACACGAGACCCGCGATGGCTATCGGGTGAACGTTCACGAAATCCGCCCCGGTGTCGTGTACGACAGCGCGGGTGTACGCGTGACCGCGATCGCCGTCCCGCACGGCAGTTGGCGTTGGGCATTCGGGTATCGCTTCGACACGCCAGGCCGCACGGTCGTCGTCTCGGGTGATACGCGCCCATCCGAGGCGCTGACCGAAGCGGCGCGCGGTGTGGACGTGCTGGTCCACGAAGTGTATCCGGCGTCAACCGTGCGCCCCGAGCCGCGTCCCGGCGGGGAGGATTGGCCGCGCTACATGCGCGCGTTTCACACCTCTGACTCCGAGCTCGGCGCGCTCGCCGCGCGCGCCAAGCCCAAGCTTCTAGTTCTGAGTCACATCGTGCGCGCCGGAGCCTCCGACAGCACGCTCATCGCCGGCGTACGCCTGGGCGGATACACGGGGCGCGTAGTCGTCGGGCACGACCTCGAGCGCTATTGATCCAACTTGACACAGCGAGCCTCAGATGCCAAACCGAATACCCGCCGCGCGCCTGGCCCCGTCAGTGGTCGCTGCAGGATGCGAAAAACAAGCTCAGTGAAGTGATCGGTGCCGCCGCCACGGCTCCGCAGATCGTGATGCGCCGTGGCGTCAAGACCGCGGTCGTCATCTCGTATCGCGACTATGTTCGCGTCGCCGAGGCGGTGGGGCGCGAGCAACCGTCCTTCGAGCAGTTTGAGCGCGACTGACGCTCGATGCTGTCACGCGGCGCTCGGCGCGATGTGCACTTCGACACGGATATGAGCGCGGCCGAGCAGTTCGATCAGTGAGTCAACGCTAAAGAGCTCGATCTTGCCTCGCACAATATCGCTAACGCGCGGCTGCGTTACGGCGAGGCGTTCGGCTGCCATTGCTTGAGTGGGATGCGCATGCACGACCTGCTGGAGCGCGGTCAGCAACTCACTCCGAATACGCAGATTCTCGGCCTCGGCGGGCGAGAAGCCGAGGTCCCGAAAGATGTTACCATCAGGTCGTGTGACTGGGCCACGGCGCGAGGTCATGAGCGGCTACTCACCGGGGAGCGGCGCGTCCGGAGCACATCACGCAGGCGAGTCTTCGCCAACTCCACATCGGCCTGACGCGGTTGGCGGGAACGCTTTTCGAACGCATGCAGCACATATAGCCCTTCTTCGAACTTGGCGACATACATGACCCGATACTCGACCGTGGTGTGAATGCGAAGCTCGACGACACCCGGACCAATCGCCGGAAACGGCTTCCAATCGGACGGCTCAAGACCGCGTTGCACTTTGCTGAGCTCGAACCCAGCCCTTCGCCTGGCATCCTCCGGGAAGGACCGCAGATCCGCTAAGGATGACCCCGTCCAAATGACAGCCTTGATTCTTGACAATGATAGCTAGACAGTGAATAGTATACAAGTACTTGTATTAACAAAAAGCGATTGAGGTAGGTAGGATAATTCGAATTCGCGGCGCCGCGTAACGCTGAAACCAGCACCGTAATCCTCAGCTCTCCCTTGAGCGCCGAGGGATACTAGCGGTAGCCGAGGTCGTCGGAGAGTCGGATCGTGCTCGGCAGAAACGTGCCGGTGCTGCGGGCGATTTCCTTCCCGTCGCCGTCGACGAGCACACCATCGGCGATCAGCAGGCGTTTCGAGTGGTGCCCGACTCGACTCGGCCCGTCCCCGAATCATCACGCTGGTCTTCCAAGTGATCTCGAACGTCGTCGACTACGACATGGGGATCAACGCGGCCGTCAGCGCACCGCGCGTGCACCATCAGCACCTACCAGACATACTGCTCTACGAGCGCGACGGGCTCGCCGACTCTACGGTCACCGCGCTACGTAGCATGCACTACGCGGTCGATTCGGCGTGGCGCGGATCGCTCGGCATTGGCGCATCGATCCTGCGCACGCCGACCGGTGTCTCGGGGATGTTCGATCCGCGCCTCCATGGTGCGGCCGAAGGCTACTGACGCGGCATCGGCACATACCGCTTCAGCGACAGCAGCGGCTGCTCCACGAGCAGCCAGCTGACCCACGCAATGTACCAGGAGGCGCATACAAGGAGCGCGAGCTGGACCCCCACGCCGAGCATGGGTGCCCACGTGGCAAAACGACCCCCCAACCAATGGTCCAGTGCATCGCGCATGGGCAGTTGCACGAGGTAGATCGTGTAGCTGTACGTACCGAACGACACCAGTGGTCCCCACTCGAGTACACGGCGGATGCGGCCTCCGTGGGCGATCCGCGAGATGCACGCCGCGGTGACCAGCATCGCCGCCATGCTGCCAAACAGGAGCCCGCCGGTGGACAGCCGGTGGTCCAAGCCGTGCGTTACAAAGAGCACGGCGCGGAGGGTGAACGCCGAGAGGATTACGCAGAGGCACACCGTTGGGAGACGCCGGCGCGGCGTCCAGGCAATGATCGCCGGCCAGACGAGGTAGAACTGCTCTTCGACGGCGAGCGACCACAGATGGCCCGTATCCCATACGGCGTTCAGCCAGCCGTACCGCGCGATCATCACATTGCTGAGATACGTCCAATACCACCAGGTCCCGTGCGGCATCTGGGGCTGCCCGATGAGCAGGACGATCGCGAGGAACAGATAGTACGTCTGGCCGGCTCGTCTTCACCGACATGGCGTAGGAGAACGAGCAGGATGGCGATGCCTCGGAGGCCATCCAAGGCGCGTATATGTTTGCTGGCGCGGGGTGCGGAAGCGGGGTGCTCGAGACGATGCGTCCATCGCTCCCCGACGGCCGCACGAGGCGTAGCCACCTGCTCAGCACTCATGGGCATCCGCTTGCGGGGTCCTATGAGGACTGCATTCCGCCTCGTAACGTCACGCCCGCGTCAGCATCCGGTTAACACGTCAGGACTAGACGAGTCCGGTGCCGTACGCTAAGTACTGCACCACAATGCGCAGACTCTTTCTGTTGGTCGCGGTTCTCGGGACCGGAGCCTTGGGTGCACAGGCCACAACGCCCGATATCACGACGAAGGACCTCGAATACCGCTTGAAGATCATCGCCGATGACTCGATGATGGGCCGCGAGTCGGGGAGCAAAGGCGACTATATGGCGGCCGACTACGTCGCGTCGGAGTTCAAGCGATTGGGATTGGAGCCCGCCGGCGAGGGTGGCACGTATTTCCAAACCGTGCCGTTCTGGAAAGCGGCGATCGACTCGACATCGCGGCTCGTCGTGCAGGGCACGGTGCTCGAGGTGCCGGGCGATCTCCTCCCAACGAACATCGGGGCGCCCGCACGCAGACTCGACGGCGTACCGGTGATCTATGGGGGCGACGCCACGGATAGCGCACATTGGATCGCGCCGTCCCAGGCGGCCGGCAAGCTCGTGGTGCTCGATGTCCCGGCGAACACGATGTTGCGCGGATTCGGACGGTCGCTGCCCCGGTGGCGGCCGTCCGTCGCCGTCGCCATCGTCATGCTCGACGGCCTCGGAAGCGAGACCGTGGCGCGGCTGCGCGAAGGGGTGCCGATCACGGACACGACGCGCGACACCTCGACCGTGGCGTTGCTCAGGATCTCACGACACGCGGCCACGGTGTTGCTCGGCGCGGCGCCATCGACGCTCACGCCGGGAGCCGCCGGGGCGACCGTCAGCGGGCATTTCGATTTCGCGCGGTCTCCGGTGCCGTACCCTGCACGCAACGTGGTCGCCGTGCTCCACGGGAGCGATCCGCGGCTCCGCGGCGAGTACGTCTCGCTGACGGCGCACAACGATCACGTCGGGTTCGACCACAATCCGGTCGATCACGACTCGCTGCGCGCCTTCAACCGCGTGATCCGCCCAATGGGCGCCGACTCGCCGGTTCGCGATCCAACGCCGGCGGAGTGGACGCGCATTCACGCGATCCTCGACAGTCTCCGGCGCGTGCGCCCGCCGCGGCGCGACTCGATCCGCAACGGCGCGGACGATGACGGCTCGGGCACCGTCGCGATTCTCGAGATCGCCGAGAAGATGGCGCGCGGCGGCGCTCATCCCAAACGCTCGATTCTCTTCGTCAGTCATACCGGCGAAGAAGCAGGCCTGCTCGGCTCGCGCTGGTTTACCGATCATTCGACCGTGCCCCTCGACTCGATCATCGGGGAGATCGATCAAGACATGGTCGGACGGGGCACCGCCACAGATTTTCCGCGCGGCGGCACGGGCGCCGGCGATCCGACTTACCTGGAAGTGGTCGGCGCCAAGCGACTCTCGAGTCAGTTCGGCGCCATCCTCGAGGGGGCGAACGCCAAACAGCCGGTCCCGTTCGTGTTCGACTACGAGTACGACGTGCCCGGGCATCCGCTGCAGTACTACTGCCGGGCGGACCACTATAGCTACGCGCGGTACGGCATTCCCTCAGTCGCGCTGTCCCGCGGCGAGCACCTGGACTATCACCAAGTCACGGATGAGGTGCAGTACATCGACTTCACAGATTTGGCTCGGGTGACGCGCATGGTGTACGACGCAGCCATGGCACTGGCGAACACGCCGACGCGGCCCGCGCTCAATGCGCCCAAGCAGAAGGACCCACACGCGCCATGCGTGCAATAGTCTCGATCGCGATCCTGTCAGCGCGGCTGAGCGCACAGACTGCGTGCCCGGCGGGCACGACCGAAGTCCGTCCCGGGAATTGCGAAGCGCCGCGGGAGGCGCCGCCGAGCATTCTCGACTATCGGCCGAAGTCAACGCTGGTCACACCCGCGCATATCGTGAAGGCGGCGAAATATCCGGCGATCGATTTTCATGGCCACCCGAACGAGCTCATTACTTCCGAGCAGGGGCTGGAGACGCTGCATAAGGCGCTGGACGGATTGAACGTTCGCGTGATGGTCGCCGCCGATAACCTCTCCGGCGGCGAGCTACGCGATGCGGTGGCGGCGATCCGCGCGTCGAACGCCATGAGAGACCGGGTGCGCGTGCTCGCCGGCATCGACTTCGACGATGTCGGGCCGGGATGGGCCGAGCGTGCCGTGAAGCAATTGGATGCCGACGTCGCCGCGGGCGCGGTGGGCGTCGGCGAGATCTCGAAGAGTCTCGGGCTCTCGATACGAAAGCGCGACGGTTCGCGACTCCACATTGACGATCCCGCGCTCGACCCCATCTGGGACGAATGCGCCCGCCTGGGGATTCCGGTGTTCATTCACACGGCGGACCCGTGGGAGTTCTTTCAACCCGTCGACTACACCAACGAGCGCTGGCTGGAGCTGGAGCTGTTCCCGGGGCGCCGGTACCCGAAAGACCGCTTTCCGAGCTTCGAAGAGCTCATGACCGAGCGGGACAACATGTTCCGCAAGCATCCGCGGACCACGTTCATCGCCGCGCACATGGGGTGGCACGCGAACGACCTCGCGTCGCTCGCCGCGATGCTCGATGCCATGCCGAACGTGTATACGGAAGTTGGGGCGGTCCTCTATGACATCGGCCGGCAGCCGCGCGCGTCGCACGATTTCTTCATCAAGTACCAGGACCGCATTCTCTTCGGGAAGGACTCGTTTCAACCGACCGAGTATCCGTACTACTTTCGCGTGTTCGAGACGGCGGACGAGTATTTCGATTACTACCGGCCGTACCACGCATTCTGGAAATTGTATGGCATCGCCCTTCCTGACAGCGTGCTCAAGAAGGTGTACTTCGCGAATGCGCTCAAGATCACTCAAGGACTGCCGCGCTAGCGAACGGTACGCAAAGTGCTGCCCTTCGACGCCGAGCCCCGCGTGGCCACCGACATCACTCGTCGTCATTTTCTGGAGGCTGCCGCAATGAGTATCGCCGCTGTACAGCTCGGCAACGCGGGTACCGCGCTCGCCGATGCCCCCACCGACATCCGCCCGTTTCAGGTTCACTTTCCTGACGAAGCGCTGGCCGACCTCCACCGGCGCGTCGCAGCCATTCGATGGCCGGAGAAGGAAACGGTCGCCGATCAAACGCAAGGCGTGCAACTGGCGACGATTAAAGCCCTCGCGGAGTATTGGTCAACCAAGCACGACTGGCGCAAAGTCGAGGCGCGACTCAATGCGCTGCCGATGTTCATCACCGAGATCGACGGCCTCGACATTCACTTCATTCACGTAAGGTCGAAGCACGAGAACGCGCTGCCGTTGATCGTTACGCACGGCTGGCCGGGCTCGGTGATCGAGCAGCTCAAGATCATCGATCCATTGACGAATCCCGAGGCCAACGGCGGGACCGCATCCGACGCGTTCCATCTGGTGATTCCATCGTTGCCGGGCTACGGATTCTCCGCCAAGCCGACTGCTACCGGCTGGGACACCACCCGTATCGCGAAGGCGTGGGACGCGTTAATGAAGCGCCTCGGCTACACGCAATACCTGGCGGCCGGCGGCGATTGGGGTGCGGCCGTTACGCAACTGATGGGAGTACAGGCGCCTCAGGGCCTGCTCGGCATTCACACCAACATGCCGGGGACTCTGCCGCCCGAGGTGTCCAAGGCACTGGCGATCAATGCACCGGCGCCGGCCGGTCTCGCACCCGACGAGCAAAAAGCGTTCGACGAGCTGAAGGATTTTTATGGCCACCACGTCGGGTACGCCGGCGAGATGGCAAACCGCCCGCAGACGTTAGTGGCCCTCGCGGATTCGCCCATCGGACTGGCGTCCTGGATTCTCGATCACGATGGCGCCAGCTTGGCGCTCATCTCGCGCGCGTTTGCCGGACAGAAAGAAGGCCTGTCGCGCGACGATGTGCTCGACAACATCACGCTCTACTGGTTGACGAACACGGGCGTCTCGTCCGCTCGCCTCTACTGGGAGAACAAGCTGCCCTTCTTCGACATCTACGGCGTCACCGTGCCGGCAGCCATCAGCGTGTTCCCCGACGAGCTCTATGAGGCCCCGCGCAGCTGGACCGAGAAAGCGTATCCCAAGCTGCTGCGTTACAATCGCCTTCCCGTCGGCGGCCACTTCGCGGCCTGGGAGCAGCCGAAGCTCTATGTCGACGAGATTCGCGCGGGCTTCAAATCACTGCGTAAATAATTGCCTACGAGCCCCAGACGGCGCCCCGCGTCACTTGGCTGACGCGGGGCGCTCGTGTATCATGCCCGGCTGCATGATCAAATCTTTGATGATTCCGAGCGTCGCGATGGTGCTCTCTACGCTCGTGTGCGGCGTGGCCTTGGCCCAGGACGCGCCCGCGGCACGGATCGCGGGTCGCGAGTACCCCTCGATATTCGCGCCCTGGAATCTCGCGGAGAACTTACGCCAGAACGATGGCACCACCGTTCCGCTGTCGGCCAGCGAGAGCCCCAACGACATTCGCGCGCGGCACGATTTGTTCTTCTCGACCTATGAACGGTTGGGTCTCAGGCTCGCGGCCGGCCGGCAATATGTCGTGCTGACGCCCGAGTTCACGGACGAGAGCGTCCAGGCGGCTCTCGCCAACCGGGCGAAGCTCCTGGCGGCGAATCCCCACATGCTCATCATGACGGACCTGCATTACTTCTCCGCGAGGCATGACTATCTGCCCGCCGACTCGCCCTGGTGGCTGCGCGATGCGAAGAACGCCCGGTTCGAGGGCAACAACACGGAATACAAGTCGTCGCGCCTGGACTTCTCGAACCCGGCGTTCCAGGACAAAGTCGCCGCTCTCTGCGCGGCGCTGCTCAAGACCGGAGTGTACGACGGGTGCATGATGGACTGGTGGCATGACGACGACGAGATGGGCGGCGACCGGCTGGCGCTCGTCAAGAAGATCAGGGCCGTCATCGGCGAGCAAGCGATTCTGCTCGGGAATGTCAACGGACATCTCCTGACCCGTACCGCCAGCTATATGAATGGCATGTACATGGAGGGATTCGGCGCCAAGTTCTTCCCCGACTGGCATACCGCGGCCGCGAACCTCTTGTGGGGAGAGAGCCACCTGCACAAGCCCGCATTCACGGCCCTCGAGGGTTGGTGGCGAACCGGGCGGGATGAGCTCCCGCTGATGCGCGAGGTGACGACGCTCTCGCTGGTGTTCTCGAACGGCTACGTGTTGTTTTCCGACCCCAACGCGTTGCCGACGCCGGACCATCTGCACGATTGGTATCCCTTCTGGGATAAGTCGTTGGGCCACCCCGTAGGCCCGCTCGCGACGCTCGACCACCCCGATCTCAACGGCGCATACACGCGCCAGTTCGAAAAGGGCGAGGCGGTCTTTAACCCGCCCTCCAACCACCCGGTCGTCGTGAAGTTCCCCGAGCAGCGCCGGAGTGCGGCCACGAATGTCACGGGCCAATCCTTTACAGTGGCGCCCGGAGATGGCGACTTGTTTCTTTCACAGTAGCTCGATCACCCCCAACGACGGAGAAGGCGAATGGATTTTCGCGGAGTAGGAGTACTCCTCGCCGCGGCCTGCATGCTGGCACCACGTGCGCGAGCACAAGGTCCGGCGGTCGGCGACGCGGCACCCGATTTTTCACTTCCGGGCGGCACGCGGTACGGAGTGCTCAAGAACCCGGTGCACCTGGCCGACTATCGCGGGCAGACGGTCGTGTTGGCCTTTTTCTATCAGGCGCGGACCAAAGGCTGAACGGTCCAAATGGAGGCGTACCGTGATCAGTACGCCAAGCTGTTCCACAATGGCCGCAAAGTGACGGTCATTGGCATCAGCGTCGACCCAGACACGATGCAAGCAAATTGGGCGCACGAGTCGGACTTTCCGATCGTCTTCGCCAGTGATAGCGGCAGCGTCGTCGGCAAGGAGTACGGCGCCTACGATGCCCAGAACAAAGTCGACAACCGATCGCTATTCGTCGTCGGTCCCGACGGGCGGATCGCCTACGTGACGAAGCCGTTCAAGGTGCTGGCACCGGCGTCGTATACCGATCTGGCGGCCGCGATCGACAAGGTCACGCCGGCGAGTTAGAGCGCTTTCCGGATCGCGGCGTCGATGTCCTGGGTGCCGCCGACACCGGTATAGACCACCTTCCCCGTGTGGTCAATGACAACGACGTACGACGTCGCGGGAGCATCGTAGGCTCCCGCGGCGTTGCCGTCGGCGTCGTAGACGACTGTGCCCGGCATGTGATGCACGGCGACGTGCTTTTGCACGCGCTCGAAGGATTCATTGATCGCGACCGCGACCGTCACGAACCGCACGCGTCCGGCATACTTCGTTTGTGCCGCGCTCAGCGCTGGCTCGAGCTCCTTGCAGTTCGGGCACCAGGTTGCCCAGAACTCGATGAGCGTCGGTTCGCGGCCAACGAGATGCGAGAGATCCGCGGTCTTTCCATCCAGCGATCGCACGACCGCCGTAGGGGCCTTCGTACCGAGCGCAATGCCGCCATCCTGTGCGTACACTGGCGCGGCGACCATGAGCGCAATGAGGGTCGATTTGAGCATCGTCAGATGAGTTGCTGCCCCATGAGAACCAGGTAGTACTCCGCTGCGCCCAGCATGATCAACGCAAAGGCGCGCTTGACCCACGTCATCCACGCTCCCGCGCGCGGCAGACGAGCGAGGGCGCCGGTCGACAGACCAGCGACCACAAGAAACGTGCACATCCCGAGGGAGAATACGAACAAGTAAATGAAGCCCAGCACGCCGCTCCGGGTCGTGCCCACCCACGTCAGGACGGCCGCCATCACGGGCGCCGAGCACGGTGCAGCAACCAGCCCGGACGCCGCACCCATAATGAATGCGCCGGCCGCGGCTCCCCCGTTCCCCGCGCGGGAAGCTCGCGCGATGAGCGCCGACGGAATCGGGACGGGCATAACGTCTAACATCACCAGGGCGAACAGGATGAGAAGATTCGCCATCACGAAGTAGGCCCAGGGGTTCGAGCTCACCGAGCCGAACAGTGTGCCCGTGAGACCAGCCAACAGGCCCAGCGTGGCATACACGAGAGCGAGACCCAGGACATAGCTCAGCGTGAGCACTATGGGCCGCACGCGCGAGGCGTTGGTGTCTCCGCCAACACTCTTTCCGCCGACTATGGCCGCCGTGATCGGAATCATCGGATAGATGCACGGCGTCAGGCTCGTGAGCACGCCGGCGACGAACAGGAACGGAACCGCCGTCCACGGGTGGGACGACAGCTGAGCGGCGAGGGACGTATGGTCCATTGGGCTGTAACCTAAGCTATCCCACGTCAAGAAGTTGTCAGGGTCCTGTGAGTTCTGGCGGGCGCCCCACGTGGCCCAATATTATGGCGCATGTTTCGCTCTCTGGCGTGGCTCATAGCGATCACTCCCGTCGCGGTCCGCGCGCAGGACGCGGCGCTCAACCTCGCTGATCCCGATATCGCGGCCATCGCGAAACTCGCCGATGACTTCGCGCATGCGGTTGACGGGGGCGATCTCAATCGTATCGTGGATTTCTACAGTCCCGCCGCGATCTACTTCGCGGACGGCGAGCCGGTGATCGATCGCAACGTCGGCAAGGCGATCGCGAATCGCTGGCGCAAGAGCATCGGCTCCAATCGCGCGCACATGGCGATTCGCGTCGAAGAGGTCAACGTCTCCGGCGACCTCGCGTACGATCGCATCAGCTACACCGTCACGATCATGCCGAGAATCGTGAATCTCGTCCCAGGACAAACGGGAACACCGAGCCAGGTGCAGCGCATCGGACGCGCCCTCGAGATCCTCCGCAAAGAGGACGGCGTCTGGAAATACTATCGCGTCATGACCAACAGTTCGTCCGGCGACGAGTAGCGCGTCATCACCGCGATGCGATTCAGATGATGGGTCGCATTGACCGCTCGTTGACACGTTCGTATTTATCTGTTATCGCTGCCACAACGTAACAAGTACTGAGCGTAGCGCCGCCCGTCGCGCATTGCCGTCGGGGGGTATTTGTTGTGCCTCAAGACCGCGCTCAGTCACAATCCCAGGTGGAGCATCCGCCATGCGACTGTCTCGTGCGGTGGCGCTGTGGGCCTGTTCGTCCCTGATTGCCACCGCGGCGCACGCCCAGTCGCGGACGATCAGCGGAACAGTCACCGACGCCGAAAGTAGTCAGCCCCTCTCCGACGTCCAGATCGTCATCAAGGGCACGTTGCGGGGGACGCATACGAAGGACGACGGGACCTACACATTGCCGGTGCCCGACAACGGCGCGCTGACACTCAGCTTCCGGCGCATCGGCTACATCCAAGTGGAGAAAGCCGTCCCCGCCGGAGAGCAGAAGATGGACATCGCGCTCGCCCGCGATGTGCTCAAGCTCGAAGAGACGATCATCACCGGACAGGCGACCACCGAGAGCCGCCGCAACCTGGCGAATGCCGTGTCCACGGTGTCGGCGGACCAGCTGACCGCCGTGCAGTCCCAGACCCTCGACCAGGCGCTCCAGGGCAAGGTCGCAGGCGCCGACATTCAGGCCAACTCCGGCGCCCCCGGCGGCGGTATGCAAGTGCGACTGCGCGGCATCTCGTCGATCATCGGCACCTCCGATCCGCTGTTCGTCGTCGACGGCGTGATCATCAGCAACGCGTCGATCCCGGCCGGCACCAATTCGATCACGAAAGCGACGTCCGGCGCCGCGGGCGGCAGTGGGATCTCCTCGAACGAGGACAATCCATCGAACCGCCTCGCGGACCTCGACCCCAACGACATCGAGAGCATCGAGGTGCTCAAGGGCGCCTCGGCCTCCGCGATCTACGGATCGAAAGCGTCGCAGGGCGTCATCCTGATCACCACCAAGCGTGGGCACGCCGGCAAGCCGAAGTTCAACGCCACGCAGCGCCTGGGATTCAGTGAGGACTCGAAGGAGCTCGGATCGCGGACCTTCACGACCCTGGTGTCGGCCGAATCCGCGTTCGGAGGAAAGGCCGCGCAGTACTGGAAGCCGGGCGTCACGTACGACCACGAAGCGGAGCTGGCCGGTAACAAGCCGCTGTCCTGGCAGACCACGATGAACTTGAGCGGCGGCAACGATGCCACGCAGTACTACACGTCCGGCATCCTGGAGCACGACGGTGGCATCATCGACAACACGTATTTCGACAAGCAGTCCGTCGCCCTCAACCTCAATCAGCAAGTCGGAACGCGGATGGACTTAGGACTGCAGACGACATTCGCGCACACGGCCGATGGACGCGGGCTCACCAACAACGACAACACGAGCACCAGCTTCTACGCCACGCTGCCGGGCGTGCCGAACTTCGTGAACTTGCAAGCGGCGAACGGCGCCTACCCGAACAATCCGTTCGCGCCGAGCAATCCGCTGCAGACCGCCGCCCTGCTCCACAACGACGAGAGCATCTATCGGTTCATCGGCTCCGGCCACGGCAGCCTGCATCTGCTCTCGAGCTCCAGCAACACCCTCAACCTCGTGTTCACTGGCGGCCTGGATTTCTTCCAGCAGCAGAATTCCCTCTACTCGCCGCCGGATCTGCAGTACGAGATCCTGTACGGCAACCCGGGCACGAGCGTATTGTCGAACACGAACAACCTATTCACGAACGTCAACCTCAATCTCGTCCACGTTTTCACGCCGAGCGGCGGGGCGTTCCGCGCCACGACCTCGCTCGGCGCACAGGAGGAGACACGCTATCAGAGCCTGGACCGCACCGCAGCCAAGAACTTGGCCGGCCCTCTCCAGAACATCAATCGCGGGACGTTCGTGACGGTGGACGAAGAGCGGCAGAATACCGTCGACCAGGGACTCTTCGCCCAAGAGGAGTTCCTGACCCTCTCGGACCGCCTGTTGCTGACCATCGGCGTGCGCGCAGACCGGAGCAGCAACAACGCCAACACGGACCATCTCTTTTGGTATCCCAAGGGATCGGCGTCGTATCGGCTGAACGTCGGAAAGTCGTTCCTCGATGAGATCAAGTTCCGCGCGGCGATCGGCGAGTCGGGCAACGAGCCGCTCTACGCCCAGAAATTCGGCGAGCTCCTGGCGGCCAACTACGTCGGCATCCCGACGTCCCAGGTGCTCGGATCGATCGCGTCGCCCGACCTCCAGCCAGAGCAGCAGCTCGAGGTCGAGGGCGGGTTCGATGCGACGCTGTTCGGCAGCCGCGCCACCCTGAGCGTCACCGGCTATCAGAAAACCATCAACGATCTCTTGCTGCAACGCACGCTCGCCGGCGCCACCGGCTTCCAGACCGAGTTCTTCAACGGCGGCACCCTGCGCGACCGCGGCCTCGAGATCGAGGGGAGCGCCGCGGTCCTCCAGGGTCGGAACACGCAAGTGACCTTGAACGCGAACTTCTCGAAGGATGCGAGCCTCATTACGTCACTCCCGGTCCCGCCCTTCATTCCCGCGAACCAAGGGTTCAGCACGACCTACGGGACGGCGTACATCGAGCAAGGCCATTCCGCGTCGGAGATCGAGGGCAACGTCGTGCAAAACGGCAAGGTCACGACCGGTGCCATCGGCGATGCGAACCCCGATTTCCGCTTGGGCTGGGGCGGCTCGGCCACCTATCACGGCCTGCACCTGTCGGTGCTCTTCAACTGGGTCCAGGGACAGAGCATCGTCAACCTGACGGAGTTGTTGTACGACTTCGCCCAGAATAGCGTGGACTATGCGAATCCGATCACCGTCGACGGCAAGCAGACGACCATGGGCGCCTATCGCCTCGCGCACTGGGAGGCGGGATACGGCAACACCTATGTGCAGGATGGCTCGTTCGTGAAGCTGCGCGAGTTGACGCTCTCGTACGATCTCCCGTTGCAATGGTTCCGGTTCGCCGGGCCGGGTCTTTCCAGCGCGACCGTGAGCATCAGCGGCCGCAACCTCGTCACATGGACCAAATACCCCGGCCTCGATCCCGAAGTCTCGAACTTCGGCAATCAGAACGTCGGCCGTAACGTCGATGTCGGCCCATTCCCACCGAGCCGTACCTTCTGGTTCGGCCTCAGCCTGGGGTTCTGACCATGACCACTCGTCTACTTCGCGCCGCAGCCCCCGCGGCCCTCGGTCTCGCGGCGTCGCTCATGGGATGCGCCAACCTGACGGTGCCCGATCTCAACAACTCGAGCATCAGCGACTTTCAATCGCATCCATCGGGCGCCGGCGCCGGCGCCATCTCCGTGGGGCTCCTCCGCGGCGCACGGGACTGCACCTGGTTCCTGATCCGGACGCTCGGCGTATTCGGCCGCGAGGGGTACTCGCTCAACGTCGCGCAAGGCGACCTGCCGACGTACTTGGTCGGCCCATTGAGCCCCGGCGACTTCCTCGTGTCGGGCACGTGGAATCAACAGTACGCCGATCTTCGGGCGGCCAACATTGTATTGGACGGCCTCCCGAGCGTGACCGACCTGACGACGGCTCAGAAAGAAGCGATGACGGGTTTCGTCCAGACGATGGAAGCCTTCGACCTGTCGCAGCTCGCCACCACGCGAGACACGTTCGGCATTCCGATCGCGGTCGACATCGCCCCGACCGGTGCGCTCGCGCCGATCGCGCCGAAGGCCCAGGTCTATCAGCACATCTATAACCTGCTCGACTCAGCCCAGACGCACCTCCAGAATGGCGGCGGCGTCTTTTCGTTCCCGATGCCCCAAGGCTTCTCCGGGTTCGACACGCCGACCACGTTCATCCTGTTCAACCGCGCCCTGCGCGCGCGCGTCGACATCACGCTCAGCAACTACACGCAGGCGCTGACCGACCTGTCGGCATCGTTCCTCTCCACGTCGGCCCCGCTATCGCTCGGACCGGAGTTCGAGTTTTCGACCAACGCGGGCGATGAGGTCAACCCGCTGTTCGTGCCCTTCCTGTACGCGCATCCGCGGCTCGTCAGCGAAGCGCAGCTGCGGCCGAATGACTCGTTGGATCTTCGCGTGCAAGAGAAGATCGTCACGGTGCCCTCGGTCACGTTGGAGGGCATCACGGACAGCTTGCAGTTCTCGCTCTATAACTCGAGCGCCTCGCCGATCCCCGTCATTCGCAACGAAGAGCTCATTCTGATGCGGGCCGAGGCGAACTTCGGGCTCGGGAACAAAACCACGGCGCTCACGGACATCAATCTGATCCGCACCAGCTCGGGAGGCCTGGCCGCCCTGCCCGGCTCGTTCGCGTCCGGACCCGACGCCGCGATGCTCAATGAGATCCTCTACGAAAAACGATACTCGTTGCTCTGGGAAGGCGGTCACACGTGGCTCGATCTGCGGCACTACGGGTTGCTGCAGACGCTGCCGAAAGCGGAGCCGAACCATCACATCTTCGAGATCATGCCGTACCCGCTCGCCGACTGCCAGGGTCGGACCCCCAAGCCGGAAGGGTGTAACTTCGTCGTCGGATACTAGGCGTTGCGCGGTCGGCAGCTCTTCGTAGTGGCCGGGTTGTCCGTGCTGGCGGGCACCCGGCCCGCCATGTATCGCATTCCGCTCGACGCGACCACGACGGGCCGTGGCGCGTCGGGCGTGGCCACGCTGTCGCGCCCGGCCTCGCCGTTTTCCATGCCCGTCACACGAGACGGTCACATCGTCTATGATGTCGGTGTGACCGTCGCGGGCCTGCCGACACCGGACACGTTCAACGGCGCCACGGTATACGTGGCCTGGGCCACCGTGCCCGACCTGTCGCTTGCCGTGTCACTCGGCACACTGGCGAGCGACGGCACGACGCGCGGCCAGGTGGCGTGGAACAAGTTCATCGTGCTCGTGACGGCCGAGCGAACCATCGGGGCCAAGTGGAGCGGGCCGATATTGCTCAAAGGCTCGTCGCCGAGCACGTGGATGCAGCGGTTTCAAGCGCACGTCACGGGTAACGGCGGCAACCCCGACTTCTGATGCGCGCGGTGGTACTCGGCTTGGCGCTCTTTGGTATCCCGGTGAGAGCGCAGGATACGTCGATGGCCGGTATGCACATGGCCATGCCCATGGGCGACGGCCACGGCCATCGTATGCCACCCATGCCGGCCGGGATGTTAATGATGCCGGGGCTCGACAGTGTGTCACCACAGGTCACCGCGTTTCTTCCGTCGGGGTCAGCCACACCCGCCGTTCCGGGGACCGTGGTCGAGGTCAAAGACGGCGACACATTGACGCTCGACGCACGTCTGGTCACCCGGACGATCAACGGGGCGACGTACACGACCTACGCGTACAACGGACAGATTCCCGGGCCGCTCATTCGGGTCAAGCAAAATACGACGTTCGTCGTCCGGTTCACGAATCATATCAATCTGCCATCATCGATTCACTGGCATGGCGTCAGGCTGGACAATCAATTCGATGGCATCGATGCGGTGGGTCCAGGGGCATCGTTCATCTATAAAGTGCACGTTCCCGACGCGGGGCTCTTCTGGTATCACCCGCATATCCGCGAGGATATCGAGCAAGGGCTCGGCCTGTTCGGGAACCTGCGCGTCGATTCGCCGGATCCCGCGTACTACAACCCGGTCAATGCGGAAGCCACGCTCATCCTCGACGATCTGCTCGTCGATAAGACCGGGCTGATTCCCTACGGAAAAGAAGGCGCCAATTTCGCCATCATGGGACGGTTCGGCAATGTCCTGCTGGTGAACGGGCAGCCGCGGTATCATCTCGATGTGCACCGCGGGGACGTGGTGCGATTCTTTCTCACGAACGCGTCGAACGCCCGGAGTTACAACATCGACTTCGCCGGCGCCAAGCTCAAACTCGTCGCGACCGACGAGAGTCGATATGAGCGCGAGATGCCGGTGACGAGCGTCGTGATCGCGCCCGCGCAGCGATTTATCGTCGAGGGGCGCTATGACAGCGCCGGGACGTTTCCGATCGCGAATCGGGTCCAGGCGGTGTCGAACTTCGCGGCCGAGTACTCGGTCGAAGCGGACACGCTCGGTACGGTGACGGTGTCGCCGGAGCGCACGACGGCCGATCACGCCAAGGAGTTCACCGCGCTGCGATCGGTGACCGACGTGTCCAAAGACATCGACCGGTTCCGGTCCCAGTTCGACAGACCGCCGGATCATACCCTGATCCTGACCGTCAACATTCAGGGGCTGCCGCGCAGCCTCGTGCAGTTCATGGCCATCGACACGATGTACTTCAACCCCGTCGAGTGGAACGACGGGATGCCGGACATGAACTGGCTCTCGACCAGCAAAGAAGTCCACTGGATCATGCGCGACAGCGCGACCGGCAAAGAGAACATGGACATCGACTGGCCGCACATGCGCGCCGGCCAGATGATCACGATTCGCATTCACAACGATGAGCGTTCGATGCACCCCATGGCGCATCCCATTCACTTTCACGGCCAGCGGTTTCTGGTGATCGACCGTGATGGGGTCCGCAATACGAATCTCGCCTGGCAGGACACGGAGCTCGTTCCCGTGGGAACGACCGAAGACCTGTTACTCGATGCCTCCAATCCCGGCGTCTGGATGGCTCACTGTCATATCGCCGAGCATCTCGACGCCGGCATGATGATGCGGTTCACCGTCGATCCATAGGAGCGTGACATGATTCGAGTCGGTACACTCGCGTTGGCCTTGAGCGCCATCGCGATCCAGGCCCAGGATCCGCCGAAGCTCGACAAGGTCGGCGGCAGCAACAACGTGCACTTGTTATCCCATGTCCCGCTCGGCGGGTATTTCCGGGTCGCCGACGCGGACTTGGAGCAGGAGATGTCCCGCCCATACGCGTACGTCGGCCAGATCCGCGACCGGGCGGGCTTCACGATCATCGACATCAAGGATCCGTCGAATCCCAAGGTGCTGTATAAATGGCGGATCGAGAACTATGAGCTGCATCAGGGCGATGGCGGCCTGCGGGCGAAGTACTTCAAGCTGCACGGCCGGTACTACGTGGCCGTCTGCTATCAGTTCCTGCAAGGCTCGCCCGACGCCGACCTGGGCGCGATCATCTACGACGTCACGAGCCTGCCGGACACCAGCAAGATCAAAGTCGTCGCCCGGATCACCGCGCCGTCATTGCCCGGCGGATTCCACAACCTGTTCGTGTACAAGCACTCGGACGGCCGTGTCCTGCTCTTCACGACGACCACCTCCAACGTCGCCAACATCTACGACATGGAGAAGACCATCGCCGGCGACAAGGACTTCGGCTTGATCGGCACGGTGCCGATCCCCCAAGGCTCAGCCCACAAGGAAGTGCTGCCGGGATTCGACCAAGGCCAGATCGCGATCTCGGGCTATCACGACTTCGCGGTGCAGTACGATCCCGCCACGCATCAGGACAAGTTCTACGGTGGCGGCGCGGGCGGGTACTACGTGTACGACGTGACGCACACGGACCAGATCAAGCTCGTGACGTCGATCGTCGGCTCGGCCGGCGTGGGTTGGGGTCACACGTTCACGCCGACGCCCGACGGCGCGTTCGCCGTGACCGAGACCGAGTATCAGTGGGCCCCGCTCCGTATTTATGATCTGCGACCCGGGCTCGAGGGCAAAGTGCAGGCGGTGACGCAGCCCGTCTCGGTGTGGAATTCCGACTGGAACGACCTCGCGCACAACCACGAGATCCGCTGGCCGTACGTGTTCGTCTCGGCGTACGAAGACGGTCTCCAGATCTTCAACATGCAGGACGCGGCGCACCCCAAGACCATCGGCTGGTACTACACCTGCGAGTGCCAGCACGCGACCGGCTTCGGCGGTCTGCCGCAGTGGACTGGGCACAGCATCTACAATGGCGCCTTCGGCATCATGGTGCGGAATGCCGATGGGCTCATCATGATCACGGACTCGAACACCGGGGCGTGGTTCTTCAAGCTCGATGGGTTCAGCGGGTGGAATGGCGAGGACTGGGGCATGCCGAACATCTCCAGCGCCCAGGACTGGGATCATGGACCGCCCGGCGCGCCGGCGCCGCACAAGGTGGCGTCGAAATGAGATCTCTGATCGCGCTGACGTTGGCGGCGACACTCGGCGCGCAACAACCGCGGTTCGAGGTGACGTTCCCCGCATCGCTCAACAGCGGTCCGATCACGGGCCGGCTGTTCGTCACGCTCTTTCAGCGCGCGGACATTGAGCCGAGGATCGCCGCGTACCAGTCGGCGCGATTTCGCACGGGCCGCGTGCCGATCTTCGCCATCGATGTCGATCAGCTCGCACCGGGTCAATCGGCGGTCGTCGATGCGAAAGCCGTCGGATATCCGTTGGCCAACGTGCGTGATTTGCCCGCGGGCGACTACTACGCGCAGGCAGCGCTCAACGTGTACACGCAGTACCATCGGTCAGACGGGCACACGATCTGGGCCCATCAAGATCATTGGGAAGGCCAACGGTGGGCGTATGCTCCGGGCAATCTCCTCTCGACGCCGGTGAAGGTCCATCTGGATCCGGCGAAGGGGTTCAACGTCAAGCTGGCGTTCGATCACAAGATTCCACCGCTCGAACCACCCCACGACACGAAGTGGGTCAAGTGGGTCAGAATCAGGAGCGACCTGCTCACGAAATTCTGGGGTGTGCCGCAAGAGCTCGGCGCGACGATACTCTTGCCCAAGGGCTACGACGAGCACCCGGACACGTACTACCCGGTCCTGTACATCCAAACGCACTTCTCCCTCGACCCTCCGTTCGGCTTCACGGACGACCCGTCGCCACCGCCGCCGCCGATTCAACTCGCGCCACCGAGCGCGAGATCGAACGTCGAGTCGTCACGTCCGTTCGGCGGAGGTGGCAAGAAGGAGACGGGCTACGAGTTCTACCAATCGTGGAACTCGGATGCCATGCCGCGGATGATCCTGGTGACGTTCCAACATGTCACCCCGTACTTCGACGACTCGTACGCCGTGAACTCGGCCAACAACGGCCCGTACGGCGACGCTCTCATGCAGGAGCTGATCCCGTATGTCGAATCGCACTTCCGGATCATCCGCCAGCCATACGCACGCGTGCTGACTGGGGGATCGACCGGCGGCTGGGAGTCGCTCGCGCTGCAACTCTACCACCCGGATTTCTTCGGGGGGACATGGACGTTCTATCCGGATCCGATCGACTTCCGACGCTGGCAGTTGGTCGATATCTATTCGGACTCGAACGCGTTCGTGGTCCCGAACGCGGCGCCTGGCGCTCCAGAGCGGATGATGCAACAGTCGCCGGAAGGGCAACCGGTCGCGTCGTTCCGCGCCATCAGCCAAATGGAGGACGTCTCGGGAACGCACGGCCGGTCGTGTGCCCAGTTCGACATCTGGAATGCCGCGTATGGCCCGGTGGGCGCGGACGGCTACCCGCGGCAGCTGTTCGATTTTCACACGGGCGTGATCGACCACGATGTCGCACAGTACATGCGCGATCATGGGTACGATCTCCGGTACTATGCGGAACAGAACTGGGCGAAGATCGGGCCCTCGCTCGTGGGCAAGATCCACATGCTGACCGGCGACATGGATGATTTCTACCTCGCGCCGGCGGTCTATCTCATGGAAGACTTTTTGGAGAGCACGAAGAATCCCTATTACGCGGGCGATTTTCGCTATGGGCGTCCAAACAAGGGACACGGGTGGCAGCCTATGACGAACGCCGATCTGCTGCGGGAAATGGCCGCGCAGATCGCCAAGAACGCCCCAACTGGAGCCAATACGTCATCATGGCGCGATTCCCGATAGTTGCGCTCGCACTGGTGGCCGTGCGTGCCGCATCCGCACAGGTCACGCCGCTGAGCCCCGAAGATCTGACGGCGATACATTCGGTGGTGGGGACGGCGACGCCGCAATGGTCGCCCGACGGCGCGCGCATCATGTTCGCGTCGCCGCTCGGCGGCTCGGATCTGTGGACGGTGAACGCGAGCGGCGGTTTCCCGACGCCGCTCAACGTCGACATGGGGGACATCCCATTCCTGCAGCCGCACCAACCGACCTTTTCACCAGACGGGAAGTGGCTCGCCTACATCTCGAGCAAGAGGGGTGAGGGCGCGTCCGAGATGTACGTGACATCGCTCGAGGACGGGAGAACGGTGCCGCTCACCCACCTCGGGTCGCACGTCAACTCCTATTCGTGGTCGCCGGACAGCCGGTCAATCGCCGTCGCCGATGATCGATCCGGCGGCTACGACATCTACGTCGTCAGCGTGCCGGGTGCCAGCATCACGCGGATCACGAGCGATCCGCGCTATGAGGTGTTCCCGTCGTGGACGCCCGATGGCAAGCGCCTCGTGTACGTGCGACTCGACGACCGGTGGCAAGACCACGACGTGTTGATCGCCGATGCGGCCGGCGGCAGCGACGCGCGGACCGTCGTCAAGGACACCAATTTCTTCGACTACGGGGCTGGCGCGACGTTCGGCTACCCGCTGATCTCGCCCGACGGGTCGACGATGCTGTTTCGGTCGCAGCGGAGTGGGTGGATCAACTACTGGGCCGTGCCGCTCGCGGGCGGGGCGCCGCATCAGCTGGCCGCCGAGAACGCGAATCAGAATGGCGCGCATTGGGCGCCGGACGGGAAATCGATCCTCTATGTGTCACTGTCGAATGGCACGCAGGATCTCCGTGTCGTGCCGGCGAGCGGCGGTGCGGCTCGCGTGGTGGTGAAGCCCGACGGCCAGGGGTTCATCAATAATGCGACGTGGTCGCCCGATGGATCGCATATCTCCTTCACCATGGAGAGTCCGACCGCGCCGGCGGATTTGTACACCGTGCCGAGTGCCGGTGGCACGCCGACGCGGCTGACGGTGTCAGTTGCCCCATCGTGGCGCGATGCCGTGCTCATTCATCCGAAGAAGATTCAATTCCGTTCAACCGATGGCGTGGTGACCTCGGCGTATCTCTACGAGCCGAGGTTGGACGCTGGCAAGAAAGCGCCTGGCATATTGCTGATTCACGGCGGTCCGACGTCGTCGTTCAATGATACGTATCGGGTCCAGGCACAGTTCTTCGCGCAACGCGGGTACGCCGTGCTGCTGCCGAATATTCGGGGCAGCTCGGGATACGGCAAAGCGTTCGAGGATGCGAACAACGGGTGTTGGGGGCGTTGCGATCTCAAAGACGTTATTGCCGGAGTCGCGTACCTCAAAACACTGCCGTACATCGATTCCACGCACATGGGAATCACGGGCACGAGCTACGGCGGCTGCATGACGCTCGCCGCGTCCGCCTTCGCGCCCGGACTCTTCCAGGCCGGAATCGCCGCGTCGGGATATGGCGACTGGCTGGCGTTCACCGACGAGCAGGAGATGCGGCACATCAAGCTGCTGCACTACGAGCTGGGCTACCTGCCGCAGGCGACGGCGCTCTACCGCAGTCTCTCGCCGGTCTATTACCTCGACTCGGTCAAGACGCCGCTATTCCTGATCCACGGCGAGGGCAAGCCATTCCCCCGCTCCGACGCGTCGAAGATCTTCGTCGACCGGTTGGAGGTGAAGTACAAGCCGGTCAAGTACAAGACGTATCCGAACGAGAATTACTACATCCAGAGTCCCGCCAACATTCGCGTGATGCTCGGTGATATGCTGGCGTACTTCGAGCAGTATCTCAGAGATTGAGCGCCCGACGGCGCCTACTCGCGATTCATTTTGCCCGTGATCATGGTTCAGCGCTTTCTAAAAGCGGCTTCTCCAGCGTCGGAGATCTGCACCCACTTCGCGCTGGGCGCAGCCTCGGCGTCGTAGTTGTCGTGCCAGTTCCACCACTTGTACGGCGGACTCTGGGGGTACCCCTCTGGCGAGTCCTCCCATGTCTCCTGGCGGCCGAGCGGGGTGATGTCCAGGTAGCTCCACGTGGTGCCCATCGCCTCGTCACCGCGACTGTTAATGAAGTACGTGCGGAACACGTGCTCGCCATCGCGGAAGAACACGTTGTGCCCATGCCATTCATCGACGCCGAAATCCTTGTCGAAGCTGTCGGTGATGGTGTACCAGGGCAGCGTCCAGCCCATCCGCGCCTTCACCCGCGCGATGTCCGCCTGCCCGCCGCGTGAGACATAGGCGAGCGTCGTGTCGCGCGCGTTCAGGTGAGACAGGTGGGCAACCTGATCCGCGCCCAGAGAGCACCCGCGACAGGCGTGCTCGGGCCAGCCGAACACTCCGGGCTCAAAGAAGGCGCGATAGACGATTAACTGCCTGCGGCTCTCGAATAGATCGAGCAGGTTAACTTTGCCGTTGGGCCCGTCGAATTCATACTTCTTCTCCACCAGCGTCCACGGCATCCGTCGACGCTCGGCCGCCAGCGCATCCCGCGAGCGCGTCAAGGCCTTCTCCTTCACCAGGAGCTGCTGCCGCGCAGCCTCCCACTCTTGCTGCGACACGATCGGGGGTGTCTTCATCGTGAGCCCTTTTCCGTATTGTTTGTCTTTCTCTTTGTTCGTCGACATTTTATTTCTCCTTAGTTATTTAAACTCGGGATGATTTCTCTGTTCCGGTCTTTTTGCGGGAAACTTTCACAGCTAATGCTGCTAGACCGCCGGTAGAAACGACTCCAGCAAGGACC
>DATMLM010000036.1:0-16719 GCA_035570055.1 Gemmatimonadaceae bacterium | reverse complement strand
AGCACCGCATCTCCGAGCGGATAGCCGAGCTGGAAGTTGCCGCCGCATGCCGCGGCGACGTATTGCTTGCCGTCGAGCTCATAGCTCACGGGCGGCGCGTTGCATCCTGCGCCCGCCACAAAGTGCCACAGCAGCTTACCGGTCTTCGCATCGAAGGCATCGAAGTGCCCGTTGCCTTCGCCAGTAAATACGAGGCCACCAGCCGTCGCCAACGATCCACCGATCATCGGTTGGTCAGTCTTATTTTGCCACGCGATCTTGCCCGTGTTGAGATCGATCGCGGTGAACGTTCCATACTGCGCCTCGCCGGGCACGGCCTTGAAGGCTGACCCGAGCCAGAGCTGACCTTTGGTGAGCGGCGACGAGTGCGTGATGTAGTGCATGGGCTGCTCGAGACCCATGACGTACGAGTATCCGAGCGTGGGATTCACCGACATCGGCGACCACTCAGAGCCGCCATTGGCGCCCGGCAGCATGCGCGTACCTTCTGGTGTCGGCTGCGCGAACATGTTGTCGATGCGATCGAACGCGGCCGATTTGTGGATGAGTTTGCCCGTTTTCGCATCAAGGACATACACAAAAGCCGTCTTGCCTGCTTGTGCGACCGCGGTCTTGCCATCGCGGAGCTTCACGACAACCGGCGGAGACACGGCATCCAGGTCCCAGACATCGTGCGGGACCTCTTGGTAATACCAGGTGACGTGGCCGTCCGAGACGTCCATCGCGATGATGCAGTCCGAACACAAATTGTCCCCCGGTCTCACGGTTCCATCGAGATCGGGGGACGGGTTTCCACTGGCCACGAAGATCTGATTTGTTGCGGGGTCGTACGCTGGATTCATCCAGACGCCGGCGCCACCACGCTGCCACGCATCGGCGAATTTCGCTGAATCGGCCTTTTCGGCCGCGATATTTCGATGGAGCGAGTACGTCCCTTCCCAGTCCTTCTCGGACCACTTGCCGAACCAGTTGTCCTGGAAGGTCGTGTACGTCGTCCAGACGACCTCGCCCGTCTCCTTATTGTAGGCACGGACGAACCCGCGGATGCCGTACTCACCGCCCGAGATGCCGACGATCACCTTGTCGCCGATCACGAGTGGCGCGTGCGTCTCGCTGTATCCCGCATCCGGATCCGCGACTTCGACGTTCCACTTCACTTTGCCCGTCTGCGCGTCGAGGGCGATGAGCCGCGCATCTAACGTGCCGAAGTAGACGGTCTGGCCGGACACGGCCACGCCGCGATTATTGGGGCCGCAGCAGAAGATCGTGGTCGCGAGCTTGGGCTCGTACCGCCAGATCTCTTTGCCCGTGCGGGCATCGACCGCCATTGCGGTCGAGTACGGCGTCGTCACGTACATGACGCCGTCGACGACGACGGGACTGGTTTCGAATGAGCCGAGTCGACCGATCCCCGTCTGGTACATCCAGCTGACGCGGAGATTGTGGACGTTCTCGGTGGTGATCTGCGTGAGGGGCGACCACCGTTGGTTCGTGTAGTCGCGGCCCACCATGAGCCAGTTCTTGCCGTCCGTGCGTGCGTTCTTCAGCATCGCATCGGTGACCGGCGTGAACGTGGGGCCGGCGGTCTTCTTCGTGACTGTCTCTACCTGCTCTTGACCATAGAGCGTCGTCGCCGCGAGCAGCGCACTCGCACTGAGTACCGCGAGGCTGATCCGCATAGCCACCTCCGAAAGGATCCTGTTGCGCTCGCCCCGCCATTGCCCGAGGCTCGCCCGGATCCACGTCCCGGTCGTTGCTCACGATCGGTTTTCCAGAACGAGCCCCCCTTAACCTGAACGGGTGCCGCGCGGATTACTCCGCACGACACCCGGCTGGCAGATCAACGGGCGCTTCCGATTGTGAACGCCACATAATGTGCCCCTACGGGCGCATAATGCAAGTGCTACCTAGGTTGATTCACGGCGCCTCTCAATAATGTGAACGGCACCTTAATGGACTCACTGAAGACATATTCAGCGACGAGCTCGCGGTTTGCGGAAATGGGACTGGTCTGCGTGGGGGACGTATAGGGTGTGATGCCTAATTGTGTTGCGAGCACTTGCAAGCGCAGCATATGGAAGGGGTCGCTCACCAAAACGGCATCCCGCATCCCGCGCGCGCGCATCGTGTCGGCGACCGCGCGCATCGACTCATCCGATGTGCGGCCAGCAGCTTCAACCACGATGGCGCTGTCGGGCACGCCCTGCCGAACGGCATACGCGAACGACGCCTCGGCTTCGCTCAACGTGTCCCGCGGGCCCTTGCCACCTGTGACAATGAGCACCGGCGCCAACCCGTTCTTGTACAGCGTGATCGCGTGATCCAAGCGCGCTTTGAGCACCGGCGATGGGCGGCCGACGTATTGCGCGGCGCCGAGCACGACGATCGCGGCGGCCGGTCGCGAGGCATCGCGCTGGCTCCAGACGACGACGAGCAGGGCCGACGTCAGCCACGCCAGCAGCACGCCCGCGATGATCGCCGCGACGACTCGGAGCTTCACGTCGACACGGCGCGCGCGGCGTTTAGCGTTCGACCGCCGTCACGCGCTGGAAGATTACGGTGAGCCGGTCGCCGCCCGGCGCGCCACTCTGCGCGAGGAGCGCGGGCTCCCATCCGCCGCGACTGCGCTCGTTCAAGAGATCCGTGAGCGCATCTTCATCCTCACGCGTGGAGCGCGTGAGCTTCACCATGACGGCTTGGTATTCTTTCACGAGACTAAAGCATAATGGACACCCTGACGATCGCGCGACACCCGCTGATCCAGCATAAAGTCACGTTGCTCCGCGACCGGCGCACGCCGACCAAGATCTTCAAAGAGCTGCTCGACGAGATCGCGATGCTGATGGCCTACGAAGCGACGAGCGATTTGCCGCTGGAGCTCACCGAAGTCGACACGCCGCTCGAGCGCACGAGTGGCGTGCGGGTCTCCGGCAAGAAGCTCGTGCTCGTGCCGATTCTCCGCGCGGGTCTCGGAATGGTCGAAGGGGTGTTACGGCTGGTCCCTGGCGCGCGCGTCGGACACATCGGGCTCTATCGCGATCACGACACGCTCGAACCCGTCGACTACTACTTTCGCGTGCCGGGCGACGCGGCCGCGCGCGACTTCTTTCTGCTCGATCCCATGTTGGCGACGGGTGGCAGCGCCGTCTCGGCCGTCGGCTCGCTCAAACGCGCGGGTGCGACGCGCATCAAGTTTCTGTGCGTCGTCGCCGCGCCATTTGGTCTCGAGCGCCTCGCCAAAGCGCATCCGGACGTTCACGTGTACTGCGCCGCGGTCGATCGCGAGCTCAACACACACGGATACATCCTGCCAGGGCTCGGTGACGCGGGCGATCGGTTGTTCGGTACTCGCTGAAGCGCTATCTTGACGCGCGATGCTGATCAACCTGGTGCCCGACTTCTTCGCGGTATACAACAGCACCGATCGGCTCCAAGCGTATCTGCGCTACTACGAAGCGCACCGCCCGCTGCTCGAGTCGTACTGGCACAACTACGTCGTCGACCCTGACGGCCCGCATTTCGCCGAGGTCGTGCGCTCGGCCGCGCTGGCCGAGCGCTCGGATCTCATCGCGCTGCTCGAGCGCACCGATGTCGCCGCGCTCGCGCGGGTCACGGCCGAGGCGTGCGCGGGTGTGCTCGAGTCCGACGTCGAGGTCGACACGGTGCTCATGGTTGGCGTCGGCGCCGCCAACGCCGGTGAGCTCGTCGTGCGTGGTCGCGGCGTCGCGTTTGTCTGCCTCGAGCACTTTACGAGTGTCCAGAATCCCGAGACCGCGGGCTTGGGGCTCGAGCCCGAGCTCATCCCATTGTGGCTGTCGCACGAGATCGCGCACGCGGTGCGCTACACCTCGCCGACGAGTCGCAGCGAGCTCTCGTCGCTGATCCGGTTCGATGGGGGCGAGTACTCGTACTGGGAAACGGGTCGACACGCGACGCTGCGCGAGCACGTCGTGAACGAGGGGCTCGCCGTGCACGTCTCGCGCGCGCTCGCGCCCGGGCACGCGGCGTGGGAGTACTTCGGGTACGGGCGTCGCCAGTACGCGCGGATTCGCGAGCTGGAGTCGGTCATCGCGCGTTCGGCCGACGCCGACCTCGAGTCCCGAGGCCTCGGGCTTCGCTTGCGCTATCTCTCGGGTGGCGTGAGCGACGAAGCGCGCACCGTCGACCGCTACGTGCTCCCCGAACGCAGCGGATACTACCTCGGCGCACGGATGGCCGAGCCTGCTGTCGCGGCAAATGGCTTGGCGTGGTGTATTAGAGCGAGCGCGGAAGAGATCGCGGCGCTCGCTCGGACTACCGCTGCCTCGGCGTGAGTGCATGCCCAAGCGTCAGGATGGCGACCGCCGCGAGCGCATCGAGCTGCGTGAGTTGCTCGACGAGTTAGTGACGCATGTGCGGACGCTGACTCGGGAGCATCGGACGATGGCCGCCGAGGATATCCACTACGCGCAACAGCGCCTCGAGTGGCTCGCCGACGAAATCTGGCGGTCGGCGACCAAAGGTGTTGACAACCAGTAAATAGATGGGCTAGGGTTTGGGTCCCTGTTTCGGTCTGGAGAGCCCTGGTGCGCGAGTACCCGCTAGCCACGCACGCATTCGTCGAAGCCGTTCGTTGCGGTGACCTCGTCGCGGTCCGCGCATTGCTCGCGGCCGCGCCGGAGCTGGTACCCGCGGCGCGAAAGATGACTGGGGAGAGCATCGTGCTCCCCGCCGTCTTTCGCCGTCGACTCGACGTTGCGGTACTGGTGGCCGAGCGGGCGGAGCTCGATGCGTTCGAGGCGGCGGCTGTTGGGTGCATCCCGCGACTCGTGGCGCTGCTCGAGACCAACCCCACGCTCGTGCGCGAGCGCATGGCGAACGGGTGGACGATCGCGCACCTCGCGGCGTTCGCGGGTCAGTCCGTGGCGCTCCGCCGCGTGCTCGACGCGGGCGCGGACGCGAATGCGACCGTGCGCGATGCCATGGCGAACACCCCGCTGCATTTGGCCGTCACCGGTGTGTGCAATCCGACGGTGATCGAGCTCCTGGTCCGTCGCGGTGCAACGCCAAACGCGCGCGCGGCCTCGGGGATCACACCATTGCACAACGCGGCATCCCGCGGCGCGGCCCCGGCGGTCGAGGCCCTGCTCCGACTCGGCGCCGATCCGTCGGCGCACATGGATACCGGCCAGACGCCAGCGATGATCGCGTCGGCCAAGAACCACACCATTATTGCTCGCCGGCTGCGCGACGCCGAGCGACGCGGGCTGGCCGCCGTCTAGGGTCCCTACTTCCCGACGCAGAACTCGGCGAACAAGCGGTCCAGAATATCCTCGGTGTCGACGGCGCCGATAATCTCTTCGAGCGCGTGCACCGCAGAACGCAGGTGAACCGCGGCGATCACCGCCGGCACAGCGCCGGCGGCCCATGCGTCTTGAAACTGGCGTAGCTCGGCCGCTGCTGCCGTGAGACTCGCCCGGTGTCGGGCGCGGGTGACGATCGGCGTATCGGGATCACACGGCTTCGAGCCGACCACTTGGTACACTTCGTCCAGCAGCTCGCGCAGCCCGTACCCCGTTTCCGCACTCACGCCGACTCCGTGGAGGTCGGCCTTGGTGCGGACCGGTACGACTGGTGCCGGGGTCAGCGCGTGCACGAGCGCGACAGTCTCGGCGAGGGCGGGGGCGGTTTCGCCGCAGGCCAGTACCGCGTGCGCGTCGCGCAGATAGCGCTCGCTCACTTCGATGCCCAACCGCTCGACGGTGTCGGCGGTCTCGCGCAGGCCGGCCGTATCGACAAGCCGCAAGGGAAACGCAGCCCCCGTGGGCTCGACGAGCGCCTCGATCGCGTCGCGTGTGGTTCCAGGCACTTCGGTGACGAGTGCCCGCGCCCGGCCCAGGAGTGCGTTGAACAGCGACGACTTGCCGGCGTTTGGTGGACCGGCGATGACGACGAGCGCGCCCTCGCGCACCAGCTCTCCGATCGGCGCGGTAGCGAGCAGCTGGCCGAGCGATGCGGCGGCGGTCGCGGCGGACCTGGCGACGCGCTCGCGGGGGATCGGACCGTCGTCTTCCTCGGGGAAGTCGATGTCGTAGGCGATCAACGCTTCGGTGTCGAGGAGGGCCGTGCGTAGCGCGGCGATGCGGCGCGAGAGGCCCCCGTCGAGCTGCGAGAGCGCGGCGCGCTGGGCCGACGGGCTGCGCGCATCGACGAGATCGCCGATCGCCTCGGCCTGGGCGAGATCGAGCTTGCCGTTGAGTACGGCGCGACGAGTAAACTCGCCGCCCAGTGCTGGGCGCGCGCCGGCGGCGACGAGGGCCGCGAGAACAGCCGCCGGAACTATCACGCCTCCGTGCGTCGTGATCTCGACCGCGTGCTCACCCGTAAAACTGTGTGGAGCTTCGTAGGCCGTCGCGATCGGCCGGTCCAGGACCTCGGCCGTCGAAGGGTCGCGCACGCTGACCAGCGTCGCGCGGCGAGGCGTGAGTGGCCATGGCGTGAGGACCGACTCCGCGATCTCCCACGCGCGCGGGCCGCTCAGGCGAATGAGCGCGAGGGCTCCGCGGCCAGGCGGCGTCGCGAGCGCCGCAATCGTGTCGTCAGAGAGCACATGACGTCCCGGGCTCGAGCGCGATCACGTCGGCGCGCCGAGGATGGCCTTTGAGGAGCGCATCGAGGCGGCGCTTCGCCGTGTACGGACCCGATGTCACGTGGTGGAACGTGCCCCAGTGGTACGGGATCAGATAGCGAGCGCCAAGCCGCTCGAAGAGCACGAGGGCATCGTCGCTCGACAGGTGGCCTCGGCGAAAGCCCGGGCGCCACCAAGGGGCGTTGCGGATCGGTAGCAGCGCAACGTCAAGTTGGCGGCCTATCGCCAACTCGTGCGTGCGGGAGTTGAGTCCCGTGTCGCCGGCGAAGAACACGCTCGCTTCGCTCGCGCTCAACAGGTACATGTTCGCGCCACCCGGCACCCAATGCTTCGCGGCCGCCGCTTCTATGGTGACCGGCCCCAAGTTGGCCGACTCACCGGGAGCAACGCCAACGCCGCCACGGAGGCGACGGGCTATGGCTGGCGGCGCGAAGATCGGGATGTCGCGCGGCAGGGCGCGAAGCGAAGCGAGCGACAAGTGATCCGCGTGAGCGTGCGAAAGCAGGATCGCGTCGAGCCGCGGCAGCTCGGAGAGTGGGATCCCGGGAGGCGCGACCCGGCGGAGGATGCCGGCGAGCCGCCGATCGAAATTCGGATCCGTGAGCACGCGCACGCCGCCGATCTCGATCAGCAGCGTGGCGTGCCCGATGTTCGTTATCCTCGGGCCGGAGCGACTTTCGGCGCCGTCGCGGATTTCGCCCGCTCTTTCGACAGGAACCATTGCTGGGGCAACGTCGCGAGGTTCTGCACGGCGTAGTAGAGGTTCAACCCCGCCGAATAGTTGGCCAAAATGAACGTCATCATCGCGGGGAACACATAGGTCATCATCTTCGCCTGCGGATTCGGCGGCGAGTTTCTCATGCCGATCCACGAGACGAGATACGATGACGCACCCATGACCAACGGGAGGATGTAGTACGGATCCTTGAGCGAGATGTCGTGCAGCCACAGGAACTGCACGCCCCGGAACGCGATCGTGTTCTGCAACACGAACAGCAAGCAGTAGAGGATCGGCAGCGGGATGAGCATCGGCAGACAGCCGATGATGGGTGACAGGGGGCTCAACCCATGCTCGCTGTACACGCGCATCATTTCCTGCTGCTGCCGCGCCGCGTCGCTCTTGTACCGCTCCTGCACGGCCTGTATCTCGGGCTGCAGCGCTTGCATGCGCAGACTGGTCCGCATCGCGCGCTGGTTGAGCGGCCACAACAACACGCGAATGGCAATGCCGAAAATAATTATGATCCAGCCGTAGTTGAGCTGCAGCTCACCGCGCATCCAGATCATGATGCGGACGATGAGCGTCGCGAACGGCTGCATGACCCCGTGCAAAAATCCACCGTACGGATTCACGTCCTCGAACTCGCGACCCAATGCGTGCAGCCGGCTGAATTCCTGAGGCCCGGCGTAGAGCTGGAATCCGAAGGACCCGTTATGCAGTGACTGGGCAACGGCGCCGGAGGCGATCGTCTTGGTCTTTGCCCCTGGCAGCTTCGGACCTCCGACGAAGTCGGCTGCCGTGAACGGCGCCGCCGAAGTCGTGAGGAGGCCAATCACGAAGTACTTGTTGCGCGCGGCGACCCACGAGAGCGGACCAGGGACGATATGGGGCACCGTGTCGAGCTTGGCGAACGGAAGCCCCTGCGGATCGTCGGTCACCCGCTTGACCGCGTACGCGAAGTGGTTCTGATCATCGACCGTGTCGACCTCGGCCGACTTGAACGTCGCGGGGAGCTGCACGAACAGATGGTTCGAGTCGGAGGCGGCCGGCCCCGTGACCTTGCCAGACATCGTCGCGAGGTATCCGTCCGGAGCGATCGCGTACGAGATGTCGACATGCGAACCGTTCACGTCACCCGTGAACGACACGGTCGATCCCGTCTTTTGCATTTGGAACGCGGTCTTGCTCAAGTCGAGCGTGTCCTTCGGACCGGCGAGCAACAACCGCACAACTGGTGTCAGGACGACCTGCTCGGATCGCACGCGCGTCGAGTTGTAGTCGAGCATCGTGACGCTGACCGGCGCCGCGCCGACGTTCGTGAACCGGAACACGGCGTCAGTGGTCTTGACGTCGAGGGACTCAGCCGCCGGCCCGGTGACGGTCGGCGCCGCCGGACTGATGGTCGGAGTGGGAGTGGCCGATGCGGGCACTCCAGGAGCGATCGCGGCGGCAGCCGGTGGCGTGCCACCCGCATGGGCCAGCGTCGGCCGCTGCGGTGGGTAGAGCCACTCGTAGATGACGAAAACGATCGCTGACAGCAGCAGCGCCAGTAGTAGTCGCTTTTCCATGGTTTACGGAACCGGGTCGTATCCGCCTGGGTGGAACGGGTGACAGCGCGAAATGCGCCGCACCGCGAGCCAGGCGCCGCGCACCGCGCCGTACTTTTCCAACGCGGTGATCGCGTATGCCGAACAACTCGGATAATAACGGCAGGACGCGGGCAGTAGCGGCGAAAGGCCGACCTGATACATGCGCACGAGCGCGATGAAGACGTGTCTCATTGCACCCTACGCACGGCGTCGCGAAGGGTTTCTATCTGGGCGGCCAACGAGGCAAACGAGCAATCGTAGGTCGTCGGCTTCGCGCGGATCACGAGGTCGACGGCCGGCAGCTCAGCCAACTCGGCCAGGAGTCGCCGCCGAACGAGCTCGCGCAACCGCCGTTTGAGGCGGTTGCGGTCGACGGCGCTGTGCTTGTAGCGTGGCACAATGAATCCGACGCGCGGGTGCGATCGGGCGGAGGCCGTGACCCGGGCCTCCAAGTCAGGCGCGCCCACGGGCAACCGCACACGCTTGCCCGTCAGGCGTACCGCGGCGAGCTCGGCGCTCGCGGTCAGCCGATACCGTCGCGGAAACGACTCACGCGCCGGCGTACTTCGAGGGCAAACGAACGGTCAACCGCTTACGCCCCTTTTTCCGGCGGCGACTCAAAGTTTCACGCCCCCAGCGTGTCGACATTCGCGTACGAAATCCGTGCGTCTTAATGCGGCGCTTATTGCGGGGACGATAGGTGGGCTTGCCCATCTCATACTCCAATAAGATCGAGAACCGAACGGCAAAGACTTCCAAAGTTATGAGCCGCTTAGGTCTAGGTCAAGCACAGCGCTCTTAGGTCTCGATGTCTGTCAGTTGACATTTTTGCCACCAGACTCCTACGTTCGCGCCCCCTGGGTTTCGACGTCGCTTTTCGCTTCATGTCGCTCATCGCTACTTCCCTCTCCGCAACCGAAGTATGGTCACGCCTGCTCGAACGAGCGAAGCAGACGCTCACCGAGGCGGTGTACCGCACGTGGCTCGAGCCCACGGAGGCTCTGAGCCTCGAGGAGAAGGCGAGTGACGCGGCAAATGGCCTGCCCCCGAAACTCATCGTCACCACGCCGGACCAGTTCTCCGCGGATTGGAACGACTCGAAGTTCGCGGATATGATGGCCAGCTACGCGCCGGTCGCGCTCGGCCATCCGATCACTGTCGTCTTTCGCGTCAGCGAGGAACGAAAGACGCGGCCGCAGATGGACTTGTTCGTCGCGCCGCCGCCAGAAGAAGTCGCGGCAGCGAAGCGGCAGGCCGGGGCCATTAAAGCGTCACTCACGCCCCGGTACACATTCGGGCAGTTCGTCGCCGGGAAATCGAATGAGCTCGCATTCGCGGCCGCGAACGCGGTCGCTCTGAGCCCGGGCAAGCAGTACAACCCGTTGTTCATCTACGGTGCGACCGGGCTCGGAAAAACGCACTTGATGCAAGCCATCGCGCACGACGTGCTCGACCGGCATCCCAACACGCGGATCTCGGTCGTTGCCACCGAGCAGTTCGTGAACGAGATGGTGACCGCGATACAAACGCGCACGAATGGCGATTTTCGCCGGAAGTATCGCGAGACGGATATGCTGCTCGTCGACGATGTGCACTTTCTCAAGGGGAAAGAGGGCACGCAGGAGGAGTTCTTTCACACCTTCAACACGCTGTACGAAGCGAACCGCCAGATCATTCTGACCTCGGATCGCCCGCCGGGTGAGATTCCCGGGTTGGAGCCGAGGCTCGTCAGTCGGTTCCAGTGGGGGATGGTCGCGGACATCGAGGCGCCCGACCTCGAGCATCGGATCGCGATTCTCCGGCACAAGGCGAAGCTCGATCACCTCGAGACGACGATCCCCGAGGACGTGATCCAGTTCATCGCCGAACACGTCAGGTCCAGCGTGCGCGAGCTCGAGGGCTCGATTATCAAGCTCCTCGCCTACTCATCGCTCAAGCACAGGGCGATTGGCGTCGACCTGGCGCGCGATGCGTTGCGCGACAAGATCCGGCTCGCCCCTGATGGCACGCCGGCCTTGGGCGACGCGACAGGCCTCACGGTGCACGCCATCCAGCACGCCGTCGCGAAGGAGTGGGGCGTCACGGTGGAGGGGCTCAAGTCGAAGACGCGGACCAAGGCCCTGACGGCGCCGCGCCAGGTCGCCATGCATCTCGTTCGCGAGATGCTGCAAGTCCAGCTCGTGGAGATCGGCAACGCGTTCGGTGGCCGCGATCACTCGACGGTCATCCACAGCTTGGAGCGCGTGCTCCAGGAGATGGAGCAGGACCCGACGTTCAAGTCGCGGGTCGAGCGGGTGCGGGGACATCTCTCCACACTGCGAGTGTAGATAACGTGTCGACAGCGCTGGTTTCTGCACATTGAGTCACATCGGGCGGCCGCGGGATGTGACCCGCTGGGCAAAACTCGGACAAATCCAGATCGATTGCACAGGAGCCGGCCTAGGCAAAGTCGCGGGGCGGCCGTAACTTGCCGCGATTGTACACAAGCCCACATCCCCTACTAGTTCTACTGCTTGTCTTATTAACTAACTAACGACAGCAGACATGCGCTTCACGATTACACGTGAAAAACTCCAGGAGGGTTTGGCGGCCGTTGCGGCGAGCATTCCGTCAAAGACCACACTCCCTGTTCTGGCGAACATTCTCGTCGAGACAACTGATCGTGGCATACGGTTGTCTGGCACGGATCTGGACATTGCCGTCAGCACCGAGGTTAGTGCCGATGTCGAGGCACACGGTGCCGTCACCATTCCCGCACGCAAACTGAGCGATATCGCGCGGGAGCTCCTGCCGTCACCTGTCAAAATCGCGGCCGCCGGCGAACAACGGATCACGATCGAGAGCGGTCGGTCGAAGTTCAAGCTGCTCGGGATCCCACGCGATGAATTCCCGACGTTCCCGACCGTCAAGTTCGAAGGGGGCTGGCGGGCACGCTCCGCTGACTTGCACGAGCTGATCGGGCACACGGCCTTCGCGGTCAGCACCGAAGAGAGCCGCCCCATTCTGAACGGTGTGCTGTGGGAGCTTCGGCCCGACTATATGCGGATGGTCGCCACCAACGGCCACCGTCTGGCCAAGATGGAGCTCTCGGGTACCGGTTCTGGTTCGCATGATCTGATCGTGCCACCAAAGGCGCTCGACCAGGTTCGACGCCTCTTCCCGGCCGACGAGGAGCTCGAGATCGCGCGGGGCGAAAACCACCTCGGCTTCCGCTCTCCGCTCACCACGGTCTACACACGCTTGATCGAAGGGCCGTATCCGCCGTACGAAGGCGTCATTCCGAAGGACAATGATCGGATCGCCATTGCCGACAAGCAGGCCCTCATGGGCGCGCTCCGTAGAATGTCGATCGTCGCGTCTGATCAGACCCATCGCGTGCGCCTGGGGCTCAACGCGGGCATGGCCAAGTTCAGCGTGCAGACGCCAGATCTCGGTGAGGCACAGGATGAGCTCGCGGTGCGCTACACGGGCGACGCGCTCGACATCGGGTTCAACGCGTCCTACCTGCTCGAGATCCTCAAGTACATGCCGACGGACGAGGTGCGCTTGACGTTCAAGGCTCCCGAGCGCGCGGCGACGATCGAGCCCGAGGGCTGGGCGAACCGCGCGAAGTTCCTCTGTCTGGTGATGCCGCTCCGGCTCGTCGACTAGCGCTTTTTGTCGTAGACGAGCTGCTGCTCGACGGGATCCCCGCCGGCCACGAGCTCGCTCAGGTCCGTGAGCATCCGGCCACCGTTCGAGACGAAGAGTCGCCCGCTCTGGGTGGCGGCCAGCCCCTGATTGTCGACCGTGACGTCGACGACGTAGACGATCGTGTCGGCCATCGTGTGCGCGGTGTAGCGAACGACGCTCGAGCCGTCTGCTTGGTTGACGCTCGCCCCGGCCCCAGCGAGTGAGATCCGGAAAGTTGCCGAGTCCGTGCCGTCGACCTGGTGGAACACATACCCGTTCGACGCGCGCTCGATGACCAGCGTGCGGCCGAGTGGGAGCGGCTGCGACGAGTGGCTCTTCGTCGCGTTTAGTGTCCACGTGCCGGCGAGATCCGGCGTTCGTCCCTGCGCGACGAGTGGCGAAGCGACGAGCAGTAGTAACCCGAGAAAGCGCATGATCACGGGACGATCGGGACCGCGTGCTCGTCAACGTGCTCGTGCAATCGACTCGGCGCGCCCGCGACGCCGACGGTGAGATCGATGTCGATGATCGCGGCGCGTGACTTGAGCACGCCAGTGAACGCGTCGTAGCGGTCCTCGTACTGCCGGGTGCCCGCGCCGGTCAGCGTCACACCCCGACCACGGTGGGACGTCTCGCCGTGCAACGAGATCGTCGAGAGGTGCGAGACGACGATCACCGGCGCCGACTGCGAGTGCTCGAGGCTGACCGTGAAATGCCGGACGGCGGTCGTTGTCACCGGGATCTCGCCGCGACACGTGGTCGCCATCGTCGTGTCGGTCCACGACGCGCCCGGCGCGAGCGTGCGAGGGATCGAGGCCAGATACTGCCGTGCCGCCGCCAGCGCGCCGGCGTGTGGCGATGGACACGTTGCTTGAGTCACCGACGAATCGCCGATCAGACGAACCGTTCCGGCAACCGTATCGACGGCCGCCCGAAATGGGACCGGATCGAGTGACTCGCCGTTTGCCTGGCGCATGCGGGCCGAGGCGGCCGTCACGCGGGACTCGACCGAGCCGGTGAAATCGAGACCCGTGCCGGTCCACGAGGCGTCGTATCGGACGACGACCGCCGTTACCAGTGTGTCGGGCTTTGCGGACGAGTCGCCGACGAACTGGATCGTGGCCGTCGACGTCATTTCGTATGCGCCACGGCCGACGGCATAGCGCGGCGGCACGAATGGCGGCGGTGCCCGGTGCTCATTCGGCGCCGCCGGCGCGGGAGGGCGTGGTTCGTGGCTCGCGGTCGGCCCACACGCGGCGAGGAGGATGAGCGCCAGAGGAGTGTACTTCACGATGGGGGAAGCTAAGCAGAAGACGGCCCCCCAAGTCACCCCTGGGAGGCCGCCTCGTTCGTACCGCCGGTCTGTAAGCCGGGTCCTGTCGGGTGGGTTTTTATCCCCACCCGGACGGTCATTTCTCTGGGAACGCGGTCACCCGCGTCCTCTAGCAGTCTACCCGCGGCTTATGTCGTGCCTCGGGGTGGGCCACCCCTCGCCGCCTATTTGACCTTGCTCCGACTGGGGTTTACCATGCCGCCCCCGTCACCGGAGGCGCGGTGGGCTCTTACCCCACCGGTTCGCCCTTGCCTGTGCCCTCGCGGGCCATCGGCGGTGTGTTTTCTGTGGCACTTTCCGTCACGTGCGAGATTCTCGCTCGTGCCCAGGCGTTACCTGGCAGTCTGCCCTATGGAGCCCGGACTTTCCTCGGCGCGCCCTAGGGCGCGTCGCGACCGTCCGACCGGCGGTATTTCTGACGCAATATAATCAGTCCCGGTTGCTGACGATCGACTGACGGTGGTGGCGACTGTTCGGTGCAAATGCCACCCGATCAGAATTCACCGCCGATCTCGACCATCCTCACGCCCTCCGAACGTTCCTCGGTGGACGCCGCGGGGCAAGGTCTCTACGAAACGCTGCATCGCGATTCGATGGACGATGTCATTCGCGATGTCCGCGAGCGCCGAGTCGCGGCCGTCGTCGTCTCCGTCGCGCGCTGCACGTACGGCGAGACCACGCGCGTCGCGGGACTCATGAAGGAATTCCCGCGGATCCCCGCGATCGCGCTCCTCTCCTCTACCGAGCCCGCCGCCTCGCAGGCCGTGCTCTCACTTGGCCGCAGTGGCGTCCGCACCTTGGTGGACGTCCGAGCGAAGGACGGCTGGCGCGCTCTGCGTAAGGCGCTGGCGGACAGCTCACCCACCGAGATCAGCAAGATCGCCCTGGACGCACTCGCGATCGATCTCAGCGGGGCGCCGGCTGCGTGCTGGCAGTTCTTCGAGGTCATGTTCACGACGGTCCCCGCGATCGTGACCGTGGAGGAGTTCGCGCCGAGGCTCCACCTGCCGTCAGCGACGCTGGCCAGTCGCCTGAGCCGATTGGCGCTGCCGACTGCGCGTCACTATCTCAACCTCGCGCGCCTGACGCGCGCCGCGCGGCTCCTCGAGAACCCCGGACTCTCGATCGCCAACGTCTCGAACCGCATGGAGTACTCGTCGCCTCAGGCCTTCGGCCGACACTTGGGCGTCACACTCCAGATAACCGCCTCGACGTTTCGTCGCACGTACGACGGCGTGCGCATGCTCAACCTCTTTCGGCACGAGCTCGTGCTTCCGTACATAGACGCTCTACGCCGCTTCGACCCGAGCTGATGACATGGACCGTGGCGTGTGGCGCGTAATCGGCGATCGCTTTGTGCATGCGCGCCCGGGGATAGCGCAGCAGCCATCGCCAGAAATCCCACCGTTCTCGCGAGCGCAACAGCGCACGCCAGGCGCACAGAATGATCGGGACATCGAGGAAGATCACCGTGTCTGCTGCGCCCAACCGAACCTCGACGGCGTCATATGAACCCAAGTCGCCGTCCATGATCCACGTGGGCTCGGCGATGAGTGTCTGCTGGATCTCGATCCACTCCTGGCGTGGCGTCGCGGCGAGGCCGGGGCGCCAGAAGACTTTGTCCAACTCGACCACGGGCAATCCCGTGATCTCCCCCAGTCGCCGCGCGAGCGTCGACTTGCCGGATGCGCCCGGACCGAGGATGACAACGCGTTTCAGAGGCGTTCGATGATGTCGGCGGCGCGGGTGAGCGATAGGACGGCCAGTCCCGTGGCCTCGATGGCTTCTCGCCCGCCTTCCTCGCGATCCACGAGCGCCAACACGCCGGAGATCCGCCCGCCGGCGTTCTTCACGGCGTCGGCCGCGCGGAGTGCTGAGCCGCCGGTCGTGATGACGTCCTCGACGATGACCACGTGGTCGCCGGCGGCGTATGGCCCTTCGATGAGCTTCCCGGTCCCGTGCGCTTTCGCCTCTTTGCGCACGGTGAACGCCCGTACGAGCGGCCCGGCGCCGGGCTGCGCGCTGGCGTACGCGATGGCATACGAGATGGGATCGGCGCCGAGTGTGAGGCCACCGGCGGAGTCGACGTCCCACTTGGCGCCGCGGATGGCGCCGAGTGCGAGCGGGCCGATGAGCGCGAGGCCGTCCGGGCTCATCGTCGTGAGCCGCGCGTCGATATAGAGCGTCGACCGCTTGCCGGAGGAGAGCGTGAACTCACCCCGTTTGGCCGACCGTCGCGCGAGCAGGTCGAGGAGTGTATCATGCTGTCCGAACATAGCGCCCGCAGGTTAGACGCTCGGACGAACGACGTCAACGAGATCTTAGCGATGCGTGCACCGGTCCGATTCTCGTCCGTTGCGCTGGCCGCGGTCGCGGTCTTCGCGTTCACGGCGCTGTACGTCTCCGACCGCGAGCTGGCGCGGTCGCCGGCGATGACGACGCTGCGCTATGGACTCTGGGCCATGGGTGCCGCCACGCTGATCGCGCTGACGCTGGCGCTCGTGCATGAGCGCCGCTTGACGCGACGCGTGGCCGAGCGATCGGCCGAGCTCGAACGGCTGTCGGCGGAGCTCCTCCGGGCGAACCGTGCGAAGAGCGAGTTTCTGGCGAATGTCTCGCACGAGCTGCGGACGCCGCTCAACGCGATCGTCGGGTTCGTCGATCTCCTGCGCGATGGCGTGTACGGCGAGCTGCAACCACGCCAGGTCGGGCCCGTGCAGCGCATCGAGGCCTCGGCTCTGCATCTTCGGCACCTCGTCGATCAGGTGCTGGATCT
>DATMLM010000035.1:0-2127 GCA_035570055.1 Gemmatimonadaceae bacterium | reverse complement strand
CTCTCAGGACCGCGTAGGCCGCTTCAGGAGGCCCATAGACCGGCGAGTGGCCTCTACCCTCCCGGATCTTGAGCAGAAACGTCCGGTCGATCTCCGCCGCCGAGGTGACGGCATGAGCTCCAGCCCCGTGCGCCAGCCGACTGGTACGAGCCGCTCCACCTCAGTCAGGGCGTCACGCTAATCCACGAGCCGTGAATCAAGCCCTTCTACCGCTGCAACATCTGGCATGTGCACGGCCGCGATCGCGACCTGCTCGTCGACACTGGCCTCGGCCATTTCAGCTTGCGCGACCATGTGGCGCTGGTCAACGAGCGTCCCCTCGTTTGTGCCGCCAGCCACACCCATTTCGACCATAGCGGCTGCCATCACGAGCTCGGCGAGCGCTGCGTCCATTTCGCGGACGCGGCCATCCTGGCCGATCCGCGCAACGAATGGACCCTGGCCGATCGTTACGCCACGGATGAGATGTTCGACCGCTTTCCCGAAGGCTGGTCAGCCGAGCGCTACCGGATCTGGCTGGCGCCCGCCCAGCGTCCCCTCGCCGATCGCGACGTGGTCGTTCTCGGCGATCTCAGTTTCCAAGTCTACGCGCCCGGACACGCGCCGGCCGCTATCGGCCTGTTCGAGCAAGCGAGGGTAGCATCCTCTCCGGCGATATCGTTTATGACGGCCCGTTGATCGACGATGCCTATCACTCTGACCCGGACGCCTATGTCGCGGCGCTTGAGACGCTGCGCCGCCTGCCCATCTCCATCGTTCATGGCTGACATTTTCCGAACTTCGGCCGACCAGCTACCGTCAACTCACTGACGACTATATTGCCGGCGTAAGCCCCGGGCGCATCTCGCCACGTAAAATCGCGCTATAGAGAGCTATGCTGAACGATCGCAACCCCCATTGGGTCTACACACAAACGATCAAGATGTTCGCGGCGCCCGCCTCGCCGCCATTCGAGGACGAAGCTGAGCTCGAGCGGCATTGGGGGCGGGTGTGGGGCATCGACAACGACGTCGGGCAGATCCGTAGCGTTCTGGTGCACCGTCCCGGACCCGAGATGGCGGTCGTCGATCCCGCCAAGCGCATCCCCGAGATCGGCTCGTTCGGCGATGTCGAGCAGGGGTGGTACTTCCAGAGCGAGACGCCTCCCGACGTGCCGGCAATGCAGGCAGAGCACGATGCAATGGTGACGGCCTTGCGGGGTGCCGGCGTCGAGGTCTTTTACGCCGAAGGCGTTGACGGCGGGCGGCTGAAATCCTGCTATACCCGCGACCCGCTCATCATGGTCAAGGGAGGCGCGATCGTTTGCAGAATGGGCGCGCGCGTCCGTCGCGGCGAGGAGCTGGCGACCACTCGCACCCTCGCCAAAATCGGCGTGCCCATCCTGCGCACCATTTCGGGCACGGGCGTCATGGAGGGCGGGAGCTTCGCCTGGCTCAACAGCAACACGGCAGCGATCGGCGTCGGCGTGCGTGTCAACCGCGACGGCGCGGTCCAGGTCGCCGAGGTCCTGAAGCGGCAGGGCGTTGAGCTCCTGATCGTCGAACTCACGGGTTACGACATCCATCTCGACGTGTCGTTCCTAATGGTCGACAAGGACCTGGCTTTGGTGAACCCGTTCGGCCTGCCCTATTCCTTCATGGAGGAACTGAAGGCGCGTGGCATCCGCCTCGTAGAGATCGATCCGACCGACGATCCCTGGATCAACAACTCCCTGGCGACCGCGCCCGGTCGGCTCCTGATGCCGGAGGGAGCGACCAACCGCACGCTCGACGCCCTTGCCCGGCACGGCGTGACCTGGACGACCATCCCCTACGCGGCGATGCACAAGAACGGCGGCGGCATCCATTGCTCGACAACGCCGCTGCGGCGCGACAAGGTCTGAGGCCTTTGGCTCGGCGGCAACCGTGGAGACGTTACGAGCATCGGAGGGCCGCGTGACCGATCTGCCAAAGCGAGCGCAAGTTGTCATTGTGGGCGGAGGGATCATCGGCTGTAGTGTCGCCTATCACCTGACGCTACGCGGCTGCACGGACGTCCTGCTTCTCGAACGAAAGCAACTCACTTGCGGAACGACGTGGCATGCCGCGGGCCTGGTTGGCCAGCTTCGCGCGACCCGCAATCTGACGA
>DATMLM010000034.1:0-60051 GCA_035570055.1 Gemmatimonadaceae bacterium | reverse complement strand
ACGAAGGCGATCCGCGCGCCGTCCGGTGAGAACGCGGGCGAGCTGTCGTAGTCGAGACTCGGACTCAACCAGACGATGGTTTGGTCAACGAAATCGTAGACACCGATCAGCGAGTGGTTGCCTCGATGGCTCACGAACGCCAGGCGCTTGCCGTCCGGCGCCAAGGTCAGCGCGTCCACTGTTCCCTGATCGATGAGCAATGGCTGCGCGTCGCCATCGCCGCTCGCGGCCACCGTCAGAATTCTGTTCTTGTCGACAAACAGCAGCCGGCTGCCATCGGGCGAGAAGCTAGGGGAGTCTCCCGCGCCGACCTTATGCGGCACGCCGCCGGCCGCTCAGCAGCGCGCGCATCGCGTACCACAGGTCGAAGAGCAGATGCTCAGTCATGCGATTGGCCGCTCCGTTGGACGCACGGCGGTGACGCGCCGCGCACTTACTTCGAGCTCAAGTACCGCGACGGAATTGCGTTCCCCGGGGTCTCGTTGTCCCAATACACCGTGACGAGGTACCACCGCTTGCCGTCGTTGAACAACTGCGCGCTGGCGATGCCCCGCGCTGGCTTCGCGTCGTCCGGCGTGTCCATGATGACGTGCGTGCTGAATCGCTGCGTGATCGCGCCGAACGTGTCGACGGAATGGCTGATCTCTTTCTCATAGAGCGCGTTCTTCGCCATATACGGACCGATCCATTGGACGAACTCCTGGGGAGTCCGCACCACGGTCCGCGGGGTGCTGTCCGGGGCGGCGCGGTCGGTCTGGATCAATCTCCCGCCCGGCACGAAGAGCGAGTAGAAGCGGTTCCAGTCGCGGTTGCCCGCGGGACCCGAGATCACGTCGTAGTAGGCGTGCATGATCGCGTCCATCGAGCGGACATCGGCGGCCGCGGCCGGCGGTGGGCTCGACATGTCGGTCTGGGACATGGCGCTCTGCGCCTGGCATGGCGCCAGCGCCATGAGCGAAGCGGCGGTCGTCCATCGCAGGAGCCGAAGCGGCTCCTGGCGGCCATCGCGATTGCGCCTCGGATTGAGTTCAACCGTCATGATTTTCTCTCCGTATCGGTGTCTGCGCCGTTCATCATGCTGGGAAAGTAGCATTATGCTGGGAAAGTAGCATTCGAACGGCGTGGGGCAAGAACGAGTCGGCCACATTAGAGGATTGTCATCTCTCTCTCATAGTCGCAGCGTGCCGGGCAGAACCGCCTCGCCATAGGTCAGCGCATGCAGGTGTGCCGCGCATCGCGCACGAGATTCTGACCTCGCAACTCCGACAGTTGGAGCGCGACGGAATCGTCTCACGGGTCGACGGCGCTTACGCCTACAGCGCCTGCCCATCGTCACCGGAAGCGCGACGCAGCCCGTGGCCTGGATCGCGGAGGACGGCCGGTGCCTGGCGACACGTCGCGATGATGAACCGTCGCGGCGCATCGCCCTCGCATGGTCAGGGGTTCGAGAGAATAAGTCGCTCGGCAGCCACTCGCACAGCTTCCGGGAACGGGCACGCCTTCCGCACACGCCGATCAAAGTGCACCGTCGTCAAATCGCATATCGAGGCGATCTGATCAGTCTCGGCGTTGCGCATCGTATGAATGAACTGAATACGGCGTAAACGTGCGTCGACCAGGTGGCTCCAAATCTCGATGACATCCCCAGCCATGAGCTCGTGCTGATACCTGATATTCTGCTGGACACCAGCTATCCCGAACGGCTCGCCGCGAAAATACGACGGGCTCAGCCCGATGTGCGCGAAGAGATTCCAGGTCGCTTCATCGAATTTTCCAACGTACCACATGACGTTCATGTGACCCATGTGGTCGCAGTGCCAGGGGAGGATCGCGCCGCGGTATGTGACGAAATCAGACATAGTATTCCCTCGGTCATCCTCTCACACGTTGATCGCACACGTCGACCCACTCGGCGCCAGTGATGGCCGCCATGCGCAGGGGATCGATGATGACGGCGCTGTGCGTCGCGCCACCACCAGTCACAACGACATCGAAGCGCTTCAACTGCAGATCGCAATAGATCGGCAACGACGATATCAGTCCGAAGGGACACATGCCACCCGGCACGTGACCCGTGAGAACGGCGGCCTCCTCGGCCGCCACGAAGCGCGCCCTGCCACCGAAGACAACCTTGGCCTTGGTGTTGTCGACCCTGGCATCACCGCAGGCCATCACGATGACATGCTGTCGATCGGCGACAGCCAAGACGAGGGACTTGGCAATCTGCGCCGGCTCCACCCGCAATGCCGCGGAGAGCCAGCTCGTCTCACTCGGGCGATCCAGGTCTATCACGACCACATCAGGCGCGTGTTGAGCCAGGAATGCCCGAACGCTCTCGATACTCATGTCTCAGCCGGCAACGCGATTGCGTAACGTGCCGACGTGCTCGATGGCGACCTCGATCACATCGCCTTGTCGCACCTGCTGCGTCTGGCCAGGCGTCCCGGTGAAGACGACATCTCCGGGAACGAGGGTGACGTATTGGCTGATATAACTCAGCAGCACGTCGGGCGAGAAGACCAGCTCTGACGTGTTTGATGATTGCCGTACCTGACCATTGACTCGGGTCTCGAGCGCGAGGCTTCCGTAGTCGAGTCCCGTGACGATCGCCGGACCGATCGGCCCAAATCCGTCTGATCCCTTGGCGCGAAACCATTGCAGGTCCCCGAGCAGCCATTCGCGGTCGACCAGATCGTTGCAGGCCGTGACGCCAAAGACACGGCTGCGCGCGTCGGCGACCGAGACACCTTTGGCCACCGTGCCGATGACCAGGGCGAGCTCCCCCTCGAAATGCACGTTCGTCGCGTCAACCGGAAAGACGATGTCGGCCTCGTGTGGGATGAGGCTGGTCGGGAACTTGGCGAAGACCACCGGACGATCGCTCGGTGCAGGTCGACCAGCGACCGTCACAAAGATCCCCTCTTCTTTCTCGACATGCCGGCGATGGCTCGCGTAGTTGAGGCCTACCGCCAGCACCTTGGAGGGTTCGCACGGCGTGAGCAGCTTGACCGCGGCGAGTGGGAACGAACGGCCCGTTGGCTCGACTGATTGAAACGGTGGCCCTTTCAGCTCCTCGACGGCATCGTTGGTCAGGAGCCCATACGCCGGGCTACCATTATACGCGAACCGGATGAATCGGCTGATCTCGCACATGGCCCCATGATGCGCGACTGCGGAGGTGATGTCTTGAAAGATCGTGCGCTTCCATCGCCAGGGTCGAGCTTCGTCGTCACCACACGCGCCGCGCCGGGCATTGAGACGATGCGAGCGATGCTCTTCGGACATGCCTTCTCATCCCACCGGCACGACACGTATGCCATTGGCGCCACCGCGCTGGGGGTGCAGATCTTCAGGTATCGCGGCGCGGCGAGGCACAGTATCGGCGGATGCGCGTTCGTGATTCATCCCGATGAGGTGCACGATGGTCGCGCAGGAGACGAGCGCGGGTTCGGATACCGGATCGCGTATATCGAGCCTTCGCTGATTCTCGCGGCGAGCCATGGGCGCTGCCTCCCGTTCGTCCGCACGCCGATCGTCGACGACCCTCGATTTGTGCAGACGGTCGAGGCCATCCTGTCGCTGGCGGACGACCTGAGCGATGACGTCGCAGCGACGTGTGCCATCGCCGCGCTGACCGACGCACTCTGGCGGCTCGCGGGTTCGAGTGTCCCGTCAGTGGTGCGTCTGCGACTGGCCGGCCTGCATGCGGTGCGCAACGCATTGGTCGCATGCAACGGCGAACGAATGGGCATGGCCGAGCTGGAGAGAATCGCGAACTTGAGCCGGTGGGAACTGGCCCGGCAATTTCGCCGGGCGTTCGGTGTCAGCCCCTATCGGTTTCATATGCTGCGCCGCCTCGAGCAGGCACGCCGGCGCATGGCCGCGGGCGCGCGGCTCGCCGACGCCGCACTCGAATGCGGCTTTGCGGATCAGTCGCATTTCACACGTCACTTCCGCAATGCCTACGGGATGTCACCTGGGCGATGGCGGTGTCTAGCCAACGGGACGAAGCCAGCCGTTCAATCGGCAGCCGGCTGATCGACGACCGTTCCTTCGCCGACAACCACTGCCTCGCCGCCGACCCGCACTTCTTCGAGCACTCCGCCGCGGGCTGAGAGCGCTATGTGAATGCGACTTGGCCGGCCCATGCGGACGCCTTGAAGGCTCACCATCCTCGAGGCGTTGTCGGTGGACACGGCGTTGTACCGCAGGAGATACGCGCCCAGTGGCCCGCCAGCGGCGCCGGTGCCTGGATCCTCCGGAATACCGATGCAGGGCCCGAACATGCGACTGTACACCGTCGCATCATCGTTCGCCGGCTGGCACGAGAATACAAATACCGGGAGCTCTTCGCGATCCACGGAGCGGAGTAACGCGCACAACCTCCCACGCTCGATGGATGCCGCATCAACCGCCGCGCGCGAACGGAGTGCAACGTACACAAAGGGCACTCCGGACGACACGACTTGCACCGGCAAGGTTCCGCCCGCGAGGTCGCCCGGTTGCACTCCGACTGCCGCGGCAACCGCAACGCTGTCGGTGAGGATGGGCCCGAATGTGGGAATCGGCTGGGTCATCCAGGCAAAGCGCAAGGCGTGCGGGCCCCATTCGAGTCCCACGGTCGTTGGTCCTATGCCGAGGCCGAGCACCGCCTTATCAGCGCTGGCACGCAGTCGTCTCGCACCGGCGAGCGCAAACACCGTTCCAATCGTCGGACTCCCGGCCATCGGTAGCTCTCGCGATGGAGTGAAAATGCGAACCCGCGCGATGGTCTCGGGAGCGTCGGGAGGAAACACGAACGTGGTTTCGGGGAGCGCCATTTCGTTGGCGATCTGCTGCATTCGCCGCTCGTCGAGTCCCGCCGCATCGGGGAGCACTGCCAGCTGGATGCCGGTGAATGGCTGATTCGTAAACACATCGAGGCGGACGTACCGAAAAACGGACATTGGCTTCCCACTCCTTCATTTGAGCGAATAGATCGTCCAGGCAACGGACAGGATCTTCCACTGCCCATCCATTTTGCACACCTGCCAGGCCTCGAGGCCGGAATGGTGCACCTTGTCGTTGATGACAAAATCGTAATTGAATGTCACCAGGCCGAGTGGACCGTCCTGGTGAATCGCGATGTTGCGGAATCGTTCTTCGAGTTTGTCCTTCGACGTCGCGAGGAGCTTCGCGAATCCATCGAGCTGGCTCGAGCCAATGCCATCGAACTGAGCGTCATATTTGCGGACGCTGTCAATCTCGTCCTGGGTGTTCGTGTGATGAAAGAGCACATTCGGGTTCAGCACGAGCTTCGTGAGGGCGTATCCGTCTTTGCGAATGACGTCCTGACGGAACTCCTCCAATACGCCACGAATCTTCATGACGTCATCGGCATTGGAGTTGAATGTGGGTTCCGCGTCCTGCGCCGACGCGTGAGAGGCAAAGCCGCACAGCAGAACGGCAATGCATCCCGCGTACATTCTCACATTATTCATGGCATTGTCCTTTCCGATCACGATTGAGGTTGGACGGATGGGCGCTTCGCCGAGCTCAGTGCGCCGCAGCCTGACGCGCGATGAGATGACGGGTCAAGTATTCCGCTGTTGCCTGGAAGAACCGGATCCAGTGGCGATACACCAGCGGCTCGTGTGTCTCGTCGGGGAGGATGATCTGCTCGAGGTCGACGCCCTGCGCGCGGAGTGCGGTGATGAGCTCCGGCGCCTGCGCATAGGGCACGTCGCGATCGTCGTCGGCTTGGGCGATGAGCACGGGCGAGCGCCAGCCGCGCACCGCGGCCATCGGCGACGACTGGAACGCCACGCGGGCGTCGTCGCGCGTCGTGTCGGCCGGCGGCGGGAAGAGAAGCGCGCGCCAATCATGCACGCCAGCATAGTCGACGCCGGCGGCAAACAAGTCGGGATACCGCGACAGCGCCTGCGCGGTCATGAGACCGCCATAGCTCAAGCCCCACACTCCGATACGTGCCGGGTCGACGTCCGGACGATCTCTCAAAAAGAGCCCCGCGCCCTGAAGATCCTGATTCTCGCTCGCGCCCTGGGCGCCAAAATTTGCCGGCTTCCGGAAATTGAGCCCGTACCCAATGCCGCCGCGGTAATTCACCGACAGCACGACGAAGCCCTGGCTCGCGAGATATTGGTTCACCCCGTACAGGTAGCTGTACGCACCTTTCATATGCCATCCGAGCAGCATCTGCCGAGTCGGTCCGCCGTGGAGGAACACGACTGCCGGATGCCGCCCACTCCCGGCGGGCAGAAAGAGCTGCCCGTGAATCATCATGCCATCACCGGACGAGAAGACGACTGGCTGAGGGACAACGAGCTGCGCCGACGGAAAATCCGTGGGGATCGCCTCCGCGGCGAGGTCGTGCACCGCAACCGCGCCGGTGACGATCGCCGGATGCATCGGACGTCGCGCGTCCGATCGAAGCACCGCGATGGTCTTCCCGTCACTCGCGACAACGGGATAGCTCTCGATTCCCGTACCCGGCGTGAGCTCGACCGGTACGTTGCTCCCCACCCCGACGCGCCACACGTGCTGGCGATCGCTGTCGTTGGCGTTCCCAGCGTAGACGATGTCTTGCCGATTCGGGTTCAGCGATGCCGTGAAAATCTCGAAGTCGCCGGGCGTCATCTCGACCACGTTGCCGCCTCGCGCCCGGATACTATAGAGATGGAGCCAGCCCGTCTTCTCCCACGGAAAGACGATCCGGTCGTCAACGCCCCAGAACAGCTGGTGGTCGGCGACGAGCGGCTGATAGAGACTGCCCGCGCCGTCATCGGCTGTCCACATGGCGTGGCCATCTCCCGTCGTGACGTCCGCGATCCAGATCGACCACGGATGCCCGGTGCGTCCCTCGAGAAAGACGTCTCGGCCCCCGGTCGGCACGCGAACAAACGCCACCCGCGAGCCATCTGGCGACCACTCTGGATCCCCATCGTGATCCACGCTCGGCGCGAGCCACACCACGGATTTTGACGCGGGGTCGTAGACGCCAACGAAGTCGTGATCACCGCGAGCGCTCACGAACGCCAGCTTCGACCCGTCGGGCGACCAGCGGAGCGAGCCGCTCCGACCCTTCTCGCTGATCAGCGATTCGGGCTGGCTGCTCCCATCGAGATGGGCCGCCCAGATGTGACCGCCCGATTCATAGGCGACAATATCGCCCTTCGGTGAAACCGTGGGAGCGTGACCGTCCCCGAGCTTTCGAGGAGCGCCGCCATGGACACTGACAGCGTAGATCTCCTGTCCGAGATCGCCAGACGGAAGACTGCGCGGATTCGTCCCCTCCCCGGGAGTGAGGCTTCCGCGGACGTACACGATCGTCTCACCATCCGGGCTCCACGCCAAGTCGCCGACCTCTTGCCCGTCGTCGCCGGAATATGTGGTCACGGCCCGGGCTGCATACGAGCCATCGGCGCCAGGTTCGGCCACCCAGACATTGCGGCTGCCCCTGGCGTTGAACACCCAGGCGATCCGTCCTTTCGCCGGGGCGGCGATCAGCTCCGTCGGGAATGGCGCGCCGAGGACCTGCTCAATCGTGAACGCAGCAGTTTGGGCGCCTACTGGCGCGGCCAGCAGCAGCGGGAAAGCTCCCGCGAATCGGATGGATCGTCTGAGCTCGCGCATGGGTCCCATGATGCGCGACTGCGGGGGCTCTGTCTTGAAAGATTGTGCGCTCAGACAGGTTGAGGCCCGATTGCACGGATCGTTGAGCTAGTCCGCTTGCAACACTCGCGCAGGATCAACGCGGCTGGCATACCGCGCCGGAATGTACGCAGCGATCACCGCAACGCAGAGCAGCGTCACACACGCGCCGCCGAGTGCAATCGGATCCGCCGGACTGATTTCGAACAGGAGCGACCGCAGAAATCGCGACGTGATGAGCGCACCGAGAAGGCCGAACGCCGCTCCCGACGCTGAGACGGCGAGCGCCCGAGTAAGGACCTCTCGGCGAAGGCGCTCCGGCGTAGCACCGAGCGCCATCCGTACGCCGATGTCGCGCGTTTGCTCGCGGACCAGGGACGCCATCACACCGTAGAGCCCTACCGCTGCCAACAGCAGAGCGGTGAGTCCGAAGGCCGACAACAGTGTCGCACTCAAGCGCGGTCGCGCCAATGGCTGCGCGAGGTAGTCGTCCATGCTCTGGACGCGCCAGACGGTCACGTCTGGATACACATCGGCGACGACGCGTCGGATGGCCGGCGCCAACCCGACGACGTTCGTCGCGGTGCGCAACGCGATGAGGCCCTGCCAATAGAAGGTTTGGCGCCACGACAGAAATACGGTCGGCGGAGCCTCCGAGAGCGAACGGTAGCGGATATCGGCGGCGATACCGACGACCGTGACCCATGGCTGCTTGCTATGTGCGAGCCGCAGCCGTTTGCCGATCGGATCCTGACCGGGCCAGAAGAGGCGGGCGGCGGCTTCGCTGACGACCGCGACGTGGGGCGCGTTGCCCTGGTCTGTGGCGAGAAAGCCCCGCCCGCGGCGCACCGCTATGCCCAAGGTTCTGAAGTAATCCGCATTGCCGATTTCGATAGGGACCATTGGATTGGCTGCCGCTTGGGCTGGAGACTGGCCTTCGATCTCCCACACGCCGGACACATCGAGGCCACTGAATGGTGGTTCGAGGAGCGGCGTCGCAGACGTCACACCTGGAATCGCCATCAGACGCGGCTCCAGCGCTTCGTACACGGGGAAGGCGTGCGTGACCGTGTCCCAATGGCGGTCGGGAATCGTGAGCTCCGCGAACGCGAGATGCTCGGGCGCGTATCCCAAGCGCACCGTCTCGAGCTGCCGCAGGCTTCTGGTAAGGAGCCCCGCGCCCGCCAACATGATGAGCGCGAGCGCGACCTGCGAAGCGACGAGCAGTTGCCGTGTGCGCCGTTGCTGTCGCGTCGAAACGCCCGCCCGGGCATCCAGGCGAAGGGCCGAGACGGCATTCCGGTGCACGGCCGTCAGTGCCGGTGCGATCCCGAACAGGAGTACGGTCACGAGTGTGACGCCGGCGGCGGTCCCCAGGGGCGACCCGCCCATCTGAACGACATCGAGTCCCGGAAGTTGCGGCGGCGCGGCCGCGATCAGGGCGCGACGCGCCGTCTCGGCGATGACGAGCCCGAGAGCGGCGCCGCCCAGGCCCAAGAGGATGTTCTCGATGAGCAGCTCGCGTGCGACATCCGCGTAGGTCGCGCCGAGCGCGCGCCGTACCGCCAATTCTCGCGCGCGTCTCATGGCGCGGAGCAACAGCAGATTGCCGGCGTTCACGCATGCGACGAGCAACAGGAGGCCTGCGGCCGACGCGAGGACGACCAGCGCGGGCCGCGCATTTCCGACGATCGCAACGCGCAATGTCCGGATATCGGCTCGGGCAATGTTGAGGCTCGCCGAGCGACGTGCGCTGATGCGCTCCATGGCCGCGAGGAACTCGGCACGGGCTGCCGCGGGAGAAGCGCCGGGCGCCAGCCGTGCGAGGATGTCGACCGAATAGAAGCTCGCCTCCAAGGGAGTCCAGCAATCCGTGCCAGCGGGAAAGTCGAGCCCAGGCGGCGCCACACCAACGATCGTGAACGTCCATCCCGTGCCTGGCTGCGTCAGGTGGTGGCCGACGATGGACGGATTGCCACCGAACCGGCGTCGCCAGGCACCATAGCTGAGCACCACCACGCGTGAGGCGCTGTCGTCCTGCGAATTCAATAGTCGGCCGAGCACGGGGTGCGCGCCGAGCACATCGAAGAAGTTGTTGGTGACGTCGGCCTGGCCGAGGTGGATCGGTTGATCGCCGTCCAGAAAGGGGAAATCGTACGCGCCCCAGTCCCCCACGCCGGCCATGTCGCGCATCGTGCGACTCTCGCGGCGAGCTTCGTCCAGCTCGCGGTCGGGCATCGCCACGTCGGTTCCCGCACGATCGAGTGTGCGCGGCAGGACAATCCGGTCCTCATCCCTGACAGGCAGGCGGTGGAGGAGCGCGGCGCTGAACACAACCCACATCGCGGTGGCCATGCCGATGCCCAGGCCCAGAACGAGAACCGCCGTCACCGTGAACGTTGCGTTGCGGCGCAACCCGCGTACGGCGACCCGCACATCCCGCACTAGTCGGTCCATACGCTGTCGCCTCGCTTCAGGTAGTCCTTCTGGCTTCGCAGCACCTGGATCCTATCGCGAGCGCCCAGGTCGGGCAGCCCCACTTACGCGAACTCGTCCGAGCCCGTGCTTCTGCCGTCAGGTACCTCATGACGCGACTAGAGTTCCTTGTGCGATGGCGTACCCGACGCGGCGAGTTAGTTCAGGTAGGGGTGTCCGGCTCGACCACGCATCTCATCGCCGGGACCTAGCCCTCGACGCGGAGCGCGGTCGCTAGGTCGATTCGGCTCGCGCGCCAGCCTGGTGCGAAGCTCGCGGCCGCCGCACCTCCGGACAAGAGAAGCGCGACGCCGACCAGGACTCGCGGATCATAGGGTGAGGTCTCATAGGGCAGTGCCGCAATCACGTGTCCGGAGGCGGACGACGAGGGACACAATCGACGCGCATTGGGCGGCGAGAGCCAGTCGCAGTCCCAATTCCGAGCGCCGCTGAGTGACGCCGGGCTTGGCGGTGTCCCTGTCCGCCTGTGGGAACGGTCATGTCACGGCCGGACGTTGCGACAATTGTGTGCCGGCATCACCGCACTGCGAACCTGTTGCTGGATAGGCGCTTTCCCGCTGCGCGGCGTACGGCACGGTTCGTTCATTACGAGGTGGTGTCTTTCGCAACCGGAATATGGACATGGAAATCGCCCGAGAGCTCTGGTACCCCGCCCATGATTAAGCGTCTCTCCCTCCTGGCGCTCGCGCTGATCGGCCCCTTGACCGCTTCAGCACAAGCGAGAAAACAGGTTCCGCTGCCGGCGGCGCAGGGCACCTTTCCAAATATTTCTGGGGCCGTGTGGGCCGGAAACCTGCTGTTCCTGAGCGGGTGGCTCGACCCGGACCTGGACACACACACCGATATCAAGTCACAAACCATCGGTGTCTACAAGGACATTCAGAAGTTCCTCGAATCGCAGAAGCTGACGCTGGGCGATGTGGTGATGATTCATGCCTACATCGGGAGCGAAGCCGAACATGCCGGATATTCAGCCGGGTATAACGAGATCTTCGGCACGGACCAACCGAACAAACCCGCGCACACGTTACTGCAGGTCGTGCTGCCCGCTGCTAGGCATGGCGCTTTGGTAGAAATCGACATCATCGCAGTCCGTCCAACGTAGCGGCCAATGGTCCTCGGATTCGTTGGCAAAGGAAATGGGCGCGGCGCCCTTCCAAATGGCACACGTTTGCACGACTATGGCGAGCATCCGCTAGGGCGGATGATGATCGACGAGAGCGGGCGCTACTCGATTCAGATCTACCGGAGCGACCTGCCAAAGTTCGCGTCGGGCGATCCGGAGAAGTCGAGTCCCGCGTCTGCCGGACGGCACCGTTCCTATTTCAGAGTGGCGGCGTGACAAATAACCTTGCCGAGAATCTGCTCCACGACCTGCGGTACGCGGTTCGTGTGCTGCTGAGATCCCCCGGGTTTTCTTTCATAGCAATCGCCACCATGGCGCTCGGCATCGGAGCCACCACGGCGATCTATAGCGTCATCGATGCCACGCTGCTGCATCCGTTGCCGTATCCAAATCCGACTGAGCTGATTCACATCGAGGACGACCTTCCCGGCGCGGGCGCGCAGGATGTCGGCATCTCGACCCCTGAGTGGAGAGACCTCGAGGGCTCCGGGATATTCAAGGCCGTGGCGATCGCCGGCCACGGCGCAAACGTCAACCTCACCGGCGGCGCGCACCCCCTGCGTCTCAGCTTCAAGGCTGTTACGCCAAACTACTTCCAGGTCCTCGGCGTCAGCGCCCAGCTGGGGCACACATTCGACCCGCGCGATGTCACCCCCGGCTACAACCTGCAGGCCGTGATCAGCGATGGGCTTTGGCGGAGGGAGTTCGGGGCAGACCCGAGCATTGTCGGCAAAGTGCTACGCCTGGACAACGACCCGTATCAGGTCGTCGGCGTCATGCCGCGCGGGTTTCGCGATCAGGGCTCGACCGGCGACGAACAGAGTGTGGAGCTGTGGTTGGGTGCGGGCTACGTCGGCCTCCCATTTCCGCCGCCGGAGCGCGGTACGCGTCTGCATCGAGCGGTCATCGCGCGCCTCGTGCCGGGTCTCTCGATTGCGGCCGCGCAGGGCCGCCTCGATGCGCTGGTTGCATCGCTCAAGAAGCAATATCCGGCGGACTATCCGACACGGGCCGCATGGACCGTGCGCCTGATTCCACTCAGCGACAGCGTGGTCGCCGGCGTTCGCCAATCGCTCGTTCTGCTGTTCTGCGCGGTGGGATTGGTCCTCCTGATCAGTTGCGTCAACGTCGCCAATCTCCTGCTCACCAGGGCCAGCGCGCGAGGTCGCGAGATCACGGTTCGCCTGGCCCTGGGAGCGCAGCGAACGCGCCTCATCGGCCAGCTGCTGACCGAGATTCTGCTGCTGTTCCTGCTCGGTGGAGTCGCTGGTTTCGCCATTCTCGCCTCGGCCCAGCGTTTCCTGTTGCAACTTGTTCCGGAGAGCCTCCCGCACTTGAACGACATCGGAGTGGGATGGGGCGTGCTGGGATTCGCAATGGCCGTCTCTGTCGCAGCCGGAACGATCTGCGGGCTTGCTCCCGCATGGCTCATGAGCCGCGCCGATTTGATCGGTGCGCTTCGGCAGGAATCACGCGGCTCCAAGGGCTCCAAGGAACGCACGCGCGCCCGCCACATGCTCGTCATCAGCGAGTTGGCGCTCTCCCTCGTACTCATGGTCGCCGCGAGCCTTCTCTTGCGCAGTTTCTGGGACTTGTTCCAAGTGCAGCCCGGTTTCAATCCTGACCGTGTGATGGCGATTCAGACCTGGCTGCCTGGACCCAACGATCCCGCCGCGGATATCTATCGAACCGCCACCCAGGAATCGGTCTTGCTGCGCGAGATTCTGCGCCGCAGCCGAAATCTGCCGGGCGTGGAAGATGCGGCCATCGGCGACGCGGCCGCTCTGCCGCTAGGCCACGACCAGGGCGATGTCCAGTCGCTGCTCTTGATGCGCGAAGGCCTCGGAACAAAGGCCAATGAGGCGCCCGTGATCAATGGATCCCTCGTTTCGCCCGAGTACTTCCATCTGTTGGGCATGCCACTTATGCGCGGACACGTTTTCACCGATCAGGACCTCGAGGCGACGCCCCAGGTTGCGGTGATCAATCAAGCCGCGGCCCGCACCTACTGGCCGGGCCAGGATCCAGTGGGTCAACGCATCCGCCTCGGCTCGGCGAGTGATGGGAATGTGAGGGGGTCTATCAACAGTGCCTGGACCACGATCGTCGGCGTGGTTGGGGACGCGCGCACGGAATCCTTGGGCGAAGCGGTCGCTCCGCAGATCTACGGCAGTGTCTACCAGCATCCCTTCAAGGGCGTGGCCATCTTTCTTCGCGGACGCCTCGATCCCCGCGCCATCCCCGCACAAGTTCGCGAGCAGATTCAGTCCGTCGACCCGGAGCTTCCCGTCTTCGGCGCGCAGACCATGGATGACGTCCTCGCCGCTTCGCTTTCGATCAGGCGATTCTCGATGGAGATGGTAGCGTTCTTTGCGGCCACGGCCCTGCTGCTCGCCGGACTTGGCATCTACGGAACCATCTCTTTTGTGGTCAACGAGCAACGACGTGAAATTGCCATTCGCCTCGCGCTGGGGGTTCAACGACGCGATATCCTCACGATGGTTCTGCGCCGGGGTCTCGGTCTGGCCGCCGCTGGCGCCGCGATAGGGTTGGTCGGTGCGCTCATCGTCTCGCACCTCATGGCCGGACTACTCTACGGCGTGTCGCCTACCGATCTACCCACCTTCGCGGGCGTCACCCTCGTACTGACCGCGGTCGCGCTGGCCGCCAGTTATATCCCGGCGCTACGCGCCATGCACCTCGATCCCATCACGATACTCCAGTCCGAATGACGTCGGCGGGAACGTACGTCAACCGAGCTGTGTCTTCGCCGATGACATCGTTGGCCACGAGCCGGAGCGGCGGCCGAGGGCCAGCGAAGAATGGCGTGCCGCGACCAACGACGAAGGGGCGGTAGTAGAGTCGATACTCATCGATAAGACCCCAATCGGTCAGGCTTCGCGCGAGGTTCGGCCCGCCAACGTGAATCTCCCCATCGTGCTGAGATTTGAGCCCGCGTACCGCCGCCTCGACGTCATCGGCGATGAGCGTGGCATTCGGGCCGACTGACTCGAGCGACCGCGACACAACCCACTTCGGCTTGCGCCGCCATAGGGCCGCGAAGTCGTGATCCTCCGCGTCCCAGTCGGAATGGTCATCGTCCCAATACCGCATGATCTCGTACATTCGGCGACCGAACACACTTCCGGTCGCGTCACGCTCTACCTGGCTGAAGTGACGGGCGAGCATGGGAGGAGGTGGGCCAAGTACCGTGTGGTCGACGTAGCCGTCCAAGGACTGTTGCAATCCGAATACGAGCTTCGCCATGCCGCCGAAACTAGGCACCGAACGAGGCACCGGCAATCGCACCTGCTCGGGATGCGCCAGCGATCCAGATGTTGTTGCCGCGGTCCTGATCGATCAGCCGGTGATCGGGATCGAGCTCGATCCGGGTGCAGCGGATTTTTCTGCTCCGCGGCCGCAAGGTAATGATCGATCGCGACCTCGCGGCGCTCTACGAGGTCGAGACACGAGCACTCAATCAGGCCGTCCGGCGCCACATCGATCGCTTCCCCCCGGTTTTCATGTTCCAACTGACGTCCCACGAGATCGACGATTGGAAATCACAGATTGTGATATCCAATCGCGAACGCATGGGGGTACGAAAGCCACCTATTTGCGTTCACGGAGTACGGCGTCGCGATGCTTTCGAGCGTACTGACTAGTGAACGCGCCGTGCAAGTGAACATCGCGATCATGCGAGCGTTCGGTCGACTTCGGTCGATGCTCCTGACGCAGGTCGCACTCGCGCGCCGTCTGGACGACCTCGAAGCGCGATACGATCAACAGTTCGAAGTCGTGTTCGATGCGATACGCGAGCTCGTGGCATCGCCGCCGGACGAGCCCTCGCACCGCATTGGTTTTGATACAGACGCGGAGGCAACCAAAGCACAACTCATCGACTCGTGAGCCGTGACTTTACCGCGACCCCTTAGCACAGTTGATCTCCTGGTCGTACACCGGGCGATCAGACACGTTGAGGCGACACTTCGCGAGTTAAGTGGCTTGGGGTGCCGCTTGACGTCGCAACAGGTGCCGTTGGAGGTCGCAGTAGACGAACTGCTCGGCGACCGGCGTCGCCCTTCTAACTCGCTGATAGAGTTAGGATTACAAACTGGGGCGGCTGGATTTGAACAGCGATCTCCCGGTTAACAGTCTCCCGGTACGACACCTACAAAACGACAATTTGCTGCCTTTCTGGGCGATTCCGAGCGTCGGTGCCGGAGTCCTCGACCCCCTTACACACAGAAAGCCGTGCCCGTGGGCATCTCGCGGTGATGCTGACTCCCGCTACAAGCCACTTAAATATCCTCTGCAAGATCGGTCGATTCGAGTGTGTTCTCGCCCGCAATGAGATAGTGCCGAATCTTGCTGAGGACTCGTGCGTTGAGGGGATAATTAACCTCGGGAGTTCCCAGCCAGAACACTGCTTCTGCGACCCTCTCGCCGTCTGCCGTATCGGTGTCCCATCGAAATCGATCCGACGCTTCCATGCAGAAAAGCAAATCGCCCAGCAGCTCAAGAGACAGCGCGCCGCTTGCCACAGCGTCGACCAAGCGAGCAACGTGCGCAGCCTCTACCGTGAATTCGTGACTCATGGGCACGACCCGGTAGTTGGCAGAGGATCGAAATCCCGCGGGCTCTAACGCTTGGCGCGTCCCTTCGAGATCATCGGATAGCTCTTTCGCAGTAGTATGGCCTTCGAAGAAGTGCTGAAGTACAATCTCTTTCATAGTGGACCCGAGACGTAGCTTCACAAACGACAGCTCCACGAATTTATGCCGACTTTATCGGCCCGCAGCATCATCGCACGCATTCGCCGATTAGAGTTCCAGAATGGTTGACGACTCCGACGGGATGCCATCCATGGACCTCGTGCCATTTGCTCCAGTTCCTCAGCCTCAGAGTCGCGAGTCCGGTGCGAAGCTCATCATCGGCGTGCCGGACGGGATACGCTTGGAAATCCCGGCTGGCCCACTGCTCACTCGAGCAGCCACCTTCTGGCGAAGGCCAGCGCCAGTCGGGGTAGTGGCTACAACCGGCGATATTTCCCTTCAGTCTTACTGCGAGGGGAGCGCGGTGGTCTACGCCGAAATCATTCACCCAGGTTCTATGGTGTGCCCGGTCCATCGCATCGACGTCGAGCAATGGCTGTTTAATGAGGGTGTCGACTTGGGCGTCCAACCCTTCTTCGCGCACGTGGAAGGTCGCAGCGAGGAGCGCCACACTCGCGCCCGTATTGAACTCAAGCTTGGTGAGGCTCAGATAAAGCGCATAAAGGGAGTTATGGGAGATGCGCTCTGGAAGTCCGAAGTCATGCGGCTAGTGGGAATTCCCTATAACCAGCGGCTACGTGTTCGATTCCACTTCCGCGGCCATGGCGAGAAGAGCTCGCCAATGTACGAGTTGAAGTACCACAATATCGCCGTGCAGGCCTTGGGAAACCTCGAGCGCGCAATCGAAGACCTTTAGAAGCCCGCCCGCAGTCAGTCGGTAGCCGCTAGCTCTGGCTCTTGAGGTCGCGATACGAATTAGGCGTAGATACCGATAGGCAAGACTTGGAAGGCCGGCCCGCGAATTTCCGCCTGCAACTCGGGAATGCGGAACGCGCCTTCCTTGGCGGCGGTTTCCAAACTCGCGAACATCTCTGGTAGGAAGCCGCCCGACAAAGCCCCTAATGCGGCCTTTCGTACAAGGCTAATCGTCTCCTCACTGTTACCAATCACGCGGACGATTTTCCCCAGCACTGTAAAATGCCCATCGACCAGATCGGCCATCGTGGGATCGGATAAGAATTCTTCCTCGAGAGTGATTACGGCTGTGCTCGCACAGGACAACGTTTCGCTGACGATATCAACAGTGCCACCTGCCTTAAGCTTATCTCGAAATAGTTCCATCTTTGGTTTGAGCTTGCGCATGTCCGGGCCGGTGGTTCTGCCCTTGGGACCTGGATTCGGAGGATCTATGAACGCGGTGTACATCTCGACGATCGACAGCATAGTGTCCATCGCTTCAATCAGAGGGTTGCGATGGAGCGTCGTAGAGAACTCAACCAGATCGCCAATCTTTGGTAGATAGGTCTCGACATCACTCTGCACGAGCTCCTCTGCCACCATCATATCGCGCAGCTTAAACAACAGCGAAGCGGGTGTGTGAATGCGCTCTTCGCTTTTCGCGACACTTCCCGATTGCTCCGCCGTCGCTCCGGCGCGCGCTGACAGGTCGATCTTGAGTAAGCTCGCCAATGCCTGTGGCAATCCGAAGGTCGCTTTCACACCTGTATCGGTAGATTCCTTTCCTCCCTCCGTCGTGGTCAGTTTGGTGACTCGGGAAAGGCCATCTTGCATCATCGCAAGCAGGTCGAATACAAGCCGCTGATTCAGGTAAACGGGTATCAGCAGACGACTGCGACTCACTCTGGCTCCAAAGCCGAAACAACATCGACGACTACCAGCGGCGCGAAGGTTTCCATATCGGTGACCTGCACCCTGCCGACAAGGGCCGTGACGGTACATAGTATGGGCCGCTGCATATCGATTCGAGTCCCCTCCGCGATTTCCTCTAGCTTTGGAGTGAGATTGGGGAATTGGCCTTCGATCAACTTCAGCACTTTGCCGCGCGCGTCACCACGGAAATCAAAGGTTGCTATGTAATTCAGCCCGTCTCTAGTTGTTGTCGCTGAACAGCTGAGGGCGCCGTCAGGTAGTCCATACAGAAGTTGGATGGGTAGATCCGGAAACACCAGCGTCGTGTGTCCTGCACCTATACCCACGATGTACGCTCCGAAGTCAGGCAGATAGTCACTTCGCCGGGCTGGCGCGGCCAGGCTTAAACGCTCTTTGGCGCCGATCGCAAGCGCCTGCTGCCGTTGATTGAGCCGGAACTCCACTGCAATCACGGCTTCACTCAGAGACGTCGCCAATCCAGCGCGCACCGCTAGTTCTACTTCGGCTTTGTAGCGCGGCCGGCTATCGATTTCGACGAACCCTTCCGAATCTACTCGGATCGAGATGGGCTCAATTCGCATACATGCGTGAGTATCGCGACAGAGGCTTCGATAGATTGCACTATTCATTTCCAGCGCGCCTGCAGGCACTGTTGTGCCTCGCTCCGCAGCAATTTTCTGATACGCCTGCCCGATGGACGATGCGAGGTTCTCGCCCAAGAAATTGTCTGGGGCGCCACGCTTGCGCTGTGCAAGCTGATTTCGCTCCTGCAGAACAACCGCAGCCGCTGATGGGAAGCGCGATTGCCAGATTGCAACCAACTGGTCTTCAGCCGCACGGATGGAGACGTCTTCGCCGCCGCGTAAAACTGCGTCTTTCGCCTGGTAGTACAACCAGGCCCGTGTGCCCACTGCTATGTGATCGTCGGCAGTACCAAGGATTAAAAGGCGCTGCGCAGCCTCAAAGGCAACTCGAACCATTGCGTAGGCGCGATACGGCCGTTCGGTTTCAAGAAGCTGAAGCGCCGTCTCCGCCGCATCAATCGTATCGTCAATTAGGCCGATAAGGGCCAGGTCTGGCAATAACGCTTCTGCGCGCAGACCATGGCGCACGCGCAAGGATCGCAGGTTGGCGAGATGTCCCTCAACGGAAGCCATTATTTCGCGACGCGATGGTGTGCGGTGCTGAAGTGTAATCGAGGCGCTGCGCTCCTTGGTGCCATCTTCGCGGTGCGCTAGTGATCGGTTTGCGCTGCCCGACCGAGAGATTCAAGCGCATCAAGCCGCCACCCAGTGACAGGTTGGACGTACTGAAGGTTCAGGCAGCGCACCCCGGCCACCGTAGGGACTCCATCGAGCAATACAGCGCTCGTCGTATGCCCCCAGAGCAGATACCCAGATATCGTCTTATCGCCAGTGAAGCAGCCGGCGAATGGTGCTTGTCCGGCATGCTCCCTGAGCTTCGTACCGATTGCTTCGAGCTCGGATTTTAAGAGGGTATAAGGTGCGTGTGGTTCTTCGAAGCAACTAAATCGCGGTTCGGCACCGCTCTCCCACTCCTTCTCATTGACAATGCGCCAATACCGGTTGTGTTCTAGCACATTCTTGAGATTGAATACGACAGCTCCGACGTGGGCTGGTGATGCCTCGATTTGCGCTATTCCCTTTCTAAGGTGTTCTAAAAACCCCTCCGCGTGAAACCTTTGGAGAACTTTGCAGGCGAACCCCCAACGACGTCCGTCTACCGTGATTAGGACATCGGGATTGTCGCCCAGCGAATGGTCCGGATTGTCGAGCTCAACATCGCCACCACAATTCATTGCCCAGGTAGCAACTAACAGCTCGAAAATCTTTCGGCTTTGCTGATCCAGGGCTGACGAAGGTCGGTTCTGCAGTGGCTGCGGCGCATTGAGGAGACGCAGGTGCGGTATAAGCGAGTTAAATCCCGGCATATTGGCCACCCGCGTGAGCTGTCCTGCGAGCTCGGTCAGGCCCATGAAATCAGAGAAGTGTGCACGGATGTCAGCCGTCCGATCGGCAGCGAGTTCGCCGGCCTTCCGATAGGAGACGTTGAATACGTTGAGGAACATTGCCTCGAGCACACTCCCAGGTTGCACTTTGATGGCGTGACGCTCGAGTAGCCTTAGGAGATCAGCAGTCTGCTCCTCGGCGTGCACGAAAGTGTGTGCGATCATGGCGAGGTGGAATCAGCTAACAATCGTTTCAGCGACCAGACGTCAACCTTGCGAGGCTAGTCGCCGACCGCGGCGAACCATTGTGCAGCGACGTGACTGCGGCCGAATCGGCATTAGCGCCAGCTTACACTGACGAACGGCCGATAGTATCAAGGCTTTCAAACTGCACCCACCGTTCCGTCGGGCTCGTCGGGACGACTCAGCCGCGGACGTAGGTCTTCACTGAACAGTCGCAGGGTCGATCGGCAAAATACCGCGACTGCCATACCTTACAAAGTCGCCAGTATTGAACGTCAAAATATGTGTGATGTTAGCAACAAGCATTACGGCTGCCAGGCGGGCATCGTGCGACTGCTTACCGGACACGCCTAGAGAAGTTACCAGAGTTAACCACTCAGGGAACACCGCCGGAGTGTCAGCGATCAGTTGAAATAACGTTGTGAGCGTGCCCACCAACGGTTGCGCCTGGGCTGGCGAGAGACCTAAGCCGTTGTTCGCCACAGGGCGTGTCGCCGTAACCCAGAATTCGATCATGTTCTGCGCAGCCACCTTAAGGTCGTCACCGCGCCCGATTAAAATCGCGAGGGCATTCAACACTACTGGCCGCTGCGGATCTGCCGCATTGGCCCATCGAACTAGGATGTTAGTGTCAATCAGATAGTCCACGAGACGCCGAATCACCCGCGCTCGGCATCTGAATACATAGCTTCACGTCGCAACGCATCGGCCGAAGGTGCCGCGACGGATGGCAAGCCCGCGGTCGAATTCAGCAACAGTATTTTTGTCTGGGAATCCAATAGGGCCCGCTGCGACTGAACGACTGGCCGCTGACTTCTGTTGAGCAACCCAGACTCTAGCCATTCCTCAATTGCTACTTGCGCCGATTGTAAAGGACCGGCGAGTGATGCAGTGGCGGCTGGCGCAGCATTTGAACTTAGACTTGGAACCGCCGGCGCAGGCATATCTTGAGATCGCGCGTCCTCGCCTAACTTCTGCCGCTCGCGCAAAGTCACGACCATTCGGTATGGCCGCCGCCGAGCGATATAACCGGTAGAAAACAAACCGTAGTGCGGCAAGAAAGACATAGCTAGGAACCTCCTTCAAACTGCAAGCCTAGACCGCTCCATGTCCGCTCAAGTAAGAGTGTCTCAAAGGTTCGTCGAGTAGCCTCGACATCCATTTTGCCAGTTGCGACCGACAAGGCGAGCTGAATGAAGAGTCCGTTGGCTACGAGCAGCGAGTGGTCAACCGTAAGCTGCACTTGAAGAGGTGTGTCGGGAACATCCGCATGAAAAATGAGGCCAGTTCCACGATCAGTCCCGAGGCCAGCAAGAGACTTGTTCGTCAGCCCACGCAAGAAATCCGTTGACGTTGAGCGGACCAGAGTTAAGTGAGCACCGTACAATAATAGATGTGATTGGAATCCAACCTCACTTGTCAGCTTAACGAGCCCCTCCACCCCCCGTCTCACCGTGTCAAAGAATGAGTCAACTTCTTCGGGTCGGAAGTCAGTTAGTCGTGCCTCAATACGAGTGAAGCCGAAGCGAAATGACTGACGCGCCCCAAGGCTCACCCGTACACCCTGGGTCGCTGGGAGGGACTGTTCGCCCTCGATCTGATAGTCCTCCAAGCTGCTCGCTTTGTCACTAAATGCGTCGTACAAAGTCGAGAGAATCTGCCGACCGTCGCCCCAGAGAGAGAGTGGCGGACGTGCCAGTACCCCTGCGTAGTCGAATTGATTGCGGTGGAGGACTGCGTTAGCCATTTGGAATCAAGTCTCGTGTGCGTAGCAATAATCGAACACCGGCTGGCCGCCCAGGATCCCTGGATCACTCTATGCGATCCGACCCCTTTGTGCGCATGACTGATTCGCTGTCGGTTTCTTGAAATATAACGCTTCTAGGGCCTTCGACGTTTCGGATCCTTCCGCGATGACCGCCCTTCCGGTACCCATTCGAGCAGCTCGCCCGGCTGCGCGTTGAGTGCCGCGCACAGGCGGTCAAGCATGTCGTCGCCCAGTCGCTTGAACCGTCCGTTGGCATTAGCAAGGCGGTAGACCTGCGTCTCGGTAAGGCCAGATGCACGCGCGAGCTCGTACCATGACATGCCGCGTTGGGCTAGTATCTCTGTAAGACGCAATCGAACCACCTACCCTCCGCGATTGTTGAGATCGGCGAAGGATTGTGGTTATAGTTAGGTTGACGGTACTACACGCACTGTGTAGTATTGACCTCCGCTTTCACGACATCGGAGGTGCTTCCGTGTTCCCCACCCGTGTAGCCCTGAAGCAGGCGATTCGCGCACTTGCCCGGACTCTGGAGCGACATCGCGACCGAGTCGCAGCCGGCGAGGAGTTCGCGGCTTGGCTGGACAGCCATACCTACCTCGGTCGCGCGGCACCCGATGGGGCGCGCTCGAAGGTCGTCACGTGGACCGCCGCTGAGGAATGGCCTGGGTCGATCGAGTGGTATACGCTCGACGATTCAGTCATCGGCAGACCTGAGCGCGGCGGCTTGTTCTACGAGATCCCGTTCGCCGACCTGGCGCGGATGCCCCTCGTCGTTGAGTCGCCTGCATGTTCGCGCAAATCCGAGCGCGCGAGGTCCTGATCTTCTGCTCTCGCGCGTGGCGCCCTAGCCTTAGCGCGGCACAGAGCGATACTCGAAAGGCGAACTGACTCCCGACCTAATCGACACCGCGCAACGTGCAGCTGGCATCGCGCACGACCGCGCGCAGAGTGCCGTTCACGAGCTGCGAGACGCCGGCAAGGACTTGCCAGACCGAAAGGCCCTTCAGCGGACCATCGGTGATCTGGCGTCCTCGCTTTCGCCCGCGGAGTTGCGCCTCGTGCGCACCTTCGTCACCGACGCCCAGGCGCGGCTGGTGGCCAAGTTCAAAGGCATCGTTCTCGAAATCGCACTCGGGCACGATCGCAGCATCGGACTCTGATTCCGTGGATCGGTTGGATCAGCTGCGCGTGAAGTGGCGAGCCAGACGTGACGAATTCGCGCGCTTCCGCGCAAGCGTCGATGCCCCGATCCTGTGCGATGAGCTGCTCGCGGACCTAGAGAGCGCTGCTCAGGCACGCGACGAAGAAGTCCTGACACTGCGCGAGGCATCCACGGTGTCAGGTTACACCGTTGACCACCTGGCGCGGCTCATTCGCCAAGGCCGGATTCGGAATGGTGGCCGCCGCGGTGCACCGCGGATCCGCGCTAGAGATATCCCCCTGCGGCCCGGTCATGTCGCGTGCTCGGAAGATGATGCGATATCGGCCACCACACGCTATGATCCCAAGACCGACGCTCGGTCTCTCGCGAATCGGCGGCTTGGAGTTTCTCATGGCCAGTCCGACACGAAGTGACGAGTGGTATCAGCACCACGAAAAATGGACGCTATCGCTCGGTCAACGAGGGATGCGCGTCCGGCTGTTTCAAAAGAGAAAGGACGGAATATTCTTTCGCGCCGTGTGGGTCCCGGGTTCTGGATGCGATCAAGTGTCGCTCCAGACGAATGATCGGGACGAGGCAGAGCGACTCGGTCGCGAGCTGCTCGCGGAGCTGCAGGAGGCCAAAGCGCCATTGTCCGTCGGGATCGTCCGAATGGGCGAGATGGCGCGACGATATCAGGCCGAATGCACGACGCACCTCGATAACACACCGCGCACAATTACGTACGAAGCGTCTCTCATTGGACGCCTCGTTCGGTTCTTCGGGACGAACTACGAGGTGAGGCGACTCGATGAGCTTGAATGGCGCCGGTACGAGCTCGCGCGTCGATCTGGTGCGACCAAAGGCAGGAATGGCAAGCCGGATAAGCGCGTGAGTGATCGATCAGTGCACGGTGACTTCGTACTGTTGCGCACCATGCTTGGCTGGGCGTGCCGTGTGACTCGCTCGGACAGCCAACGCTGGTTGGATCGAGATCCGCTCGACGGGATTACGGTACGCCAGGAGAAGAACCCAAAGCGGCCCATCGCAGCTTGGAGTCGGTTCGTTAAAACTCGCGCCGCCCTCCAGCAGCTCGCAGCCAACGCGACAGATATCTCGACGACTCAGCGCTGGATCAAAGTTGAGTTCGCACTCGTGCTTGCCGAGGCGACCGGACGGCGTATCGGTTCGATTCGCGCGCTGTGCTGGGAAGACTTCGATTTAGACGCGCAGCACGTGACGTGGCGAGCCGAGCACGACAAGCGTGGCGTCGAATGGATCGTGCCGATGCCGGATCGCTTGTACGACGAAGTCCTGCAATTCCGAAAGGCGCTAGGAGGACTAAGCGGTCCAGTCTTCACAGGTGAACGCGACGCGAGAAAGCTCATGAACCGTCGTGTGCTCGACCGCTGGCTCACAGAAGCGGAGGAGCTAGCGGGCTTGCCGCCTCTGAGAGGCGGTTCGTGGCACCCCTATCGCCGAAAGTGGGCGACAGAACGCAAACATCTCCCGCTCGTCGACGTCGCGGCCGCCGGCGGTTGGAAAGGGACGCAGATGTTGCTCAAGTGCTATCAGCAGCCCGACCCCGACACGATCCTGTCGGTGATGAACGAGCCGTCGAAGTTAGGAGATCAGTGGGAAGCCGCTACCGGCCGAGGGCGCGGATTACGCGCCCCAACGCGCCCCCGGGCACTCGAAGCCTAGGAGCGCGGCACGCAAGCTACTGATGTAGTGGAAATTACAAACTGGGGCGGCTGGATTTGAACCAGCGATCTCCCGGTTAACAGCCGGGCGCTTTGCCAGCTAAGCTACACCCCACCGATGCGGGCGAGAAATATGGCCGATGGAAGGGCCGATCGCTATGACGCGATCGTCGTTGGGCTTGGTGCCATGGGCAGCGCCGTCGCGTTTGAAGTGGCGGGGCGCGGGAAAAGAGTCCTCGGCATCGATCGGTTCGAGCCGCCGCATACCATGGGGTCCACCCATGGGAAATCACGGATCATTCGAGAAGCCTATTTTGAGGATCCCGGATATGTGCCGCTCGTGGCGAGAGCCTTTGAGAAATGGGGGGAGATCGAAAGCCTGAGCGGGCGGCGGATATTCGAGCGAACCGGGGGGCTCATGTTGGGGCCACCCGATGGGAGGCTCGTGAGTGGGGCGCTGGCGAGTGCGAAGGAGCATCGGCTCCAGCATGAAGTGCTCGACGCGCGACAGGTCATGGAACGGGTGCCGGGCCTGAGGGCCATGGCCGATATGATCGGCGTCGTTGAGCCGCGGGCAGGAGTGCTGCAACCCGAGGTCGCCATCACGGCGTGTCTCGAGCTCGCCCGGAAATATGGGGCGACCATCGTGACGAGTGAGCGCGTCGTGGGGTGGGAGGCACGCGACCGCGGGCTGCGGGTTACCACAGAACAACGCGCGTATGAGTGCGAACGACTCATCATCGCCGCCGGCGCGTGGACCTCGGCGCTCGTGCCGGACCTCGGTGTGAAACTCAGCGTCGAGCGGCAAGTGCAGCACTGGTTTCGGCCAGCGGCGCCAATGCGCACGCCAATCATTATGTGCGAATACGCGCCTGGTCGATTTTGGTATTCGATCCCCGATCGCGGGGAAGGCATCAAGGTCGCCATCCATCACGAAGGCAGCACCGTTGATCCGGAGACGGTGGATCGTACCGTCAAGGCCGAGGAGGTTGCGTACGTGCGGGCGCTGCTCAGGACCTATATGCCCGCCGCCGATGGGCCCCTGATCGAGTCGTCCGTGTGCCTGTACACGAACACGCCCGACGAGCGATTCCTCGTCGGGCGCCACCCCGCACATCCCAATGTCGAAATCGTGAGCGCGTGCTCAGGACACGGATTCAAATTCGCCAGCGCGATCGGTGAGATCGTCGCCGAGCGGGTTACTTCAAGTAGTGGGCGCCAGCCACCGTTAGAAATTCCGGGAACGCGGAGCTCGTAACGAGGTCGTCGAGAAACACAGCCGCGTCGTCCCACCGCCCCTTATGCCCCGACTCGGCGCGGCGCGTGATCAACTCGGCCGTGCGGATCTCATCGTAGAGCTCCTGCGTCACCTGACCGCCGCCGGCGAGATGCGCGCGATGGTGGATCCACTGCCAGAGCTGCGAACGCGAGATCTCGGCCGTCGCGGCGTCCTCCATGAGGTTGTTGATACCAACCGCTCCCGAGCCACGCATCCAGGCTTCCAAGTACTGAAGCGCGACACTGATGTTGCTACGAACACCCGCTTCCGTGACCGTGCCCCCAGGAATGCGGACGTCGAGCAAAAGCGCTGGGTCCGCGTCAGGGGCGCCCGCGTCGCGTGAGCCGGCGGAGCGGTTCGCGAAAGCGTGGAGCGCGACCGGAACCAAGTCCGGGTGCGCGATCCAGGTGCCGTCGAAACCGTCGCCCGCCTCGCGCTGCTTGTCCTCCGTCACTCGCGTCATGGCCGTCGCGTTGATCTGCGGGTCGCGACGACTCGGAATGAAGGCCGCCATCCCACCGATCGCCTGCGCTCCGCGATGATGGCACGTGCGCACGAGTCGCTGGGCGTACGCACGCATGAACGGGACCGTCATCGTCACCTGCGCGCGGTCCGGGAGGACGAACGCCGGATCGACGTGGAACTTCTTGATGATCGAGAAGATGTAGTCCCAGCGGCCCGCGTTGAGCGCCGCACCGTAGTCGCGGAGCTCATACAAAATCTCGTCCATCTCGAACGCCGCGAGGATCGTCTCGATCAAAATCGTCACGCGAATCGTGCCCTGCGCAATACCGAGCTCTCGCTCGGCGAACGCGAACACGTCGTGCCACAAGCGCGCTTCGCGGTGGGACTCGAGTTTCGGGACGTAAAAGCAAGGGACCACGCCGCGCGCGATCTGCTCGCGGGCGTTGTGATAGAAGAACATCCCGAAGTCGAACAAGCTCGCCGACATCGGCTGGCCATCGACTCGGACGTGGCGCTCCACCAGGTGCCACCCTCGCGGGCGCACCAGCAACGTCGCGATCTTGGGACTGAGACGATAGGCCTTCCCGTCCGGCGCGGTGTAGTCGAGCGACAGCCGAACCGCGTCCTGCAAGTTGGCCTGCGCCTCGACCACGTTGTCCCACGTCGGTGACAACGAATCCTCGAGGTCGGCCATAAACCCATCAGCGCCCGAATTGAACGCATTGATCATCATCTTGCGTTCGGCCGGCCCCGTGATCTCGATGCGGCGAGCCGCCATGGACGGCGCCGGCGGCGCGACGCGCCAGTCGGCCGCGCGAATGCTCGCCGTCTCCGGCAATAGACGCGGACGCTCGCCGGCGTCCAAACGGTGCTGCCGGGCGGCGCGGGCATCCAACAGGACCTGTCGCTCGGCGCCGAATTCGCGCTGGAGGCGGGCGACAAAGGCCAGCGCATCGGGCGTCAGAACGCGCTCGGAGCCCGGCGGGGTGCGCGTGACCTCGATTTCGTGATTGATCGCGTCTCTCGCCATCAGGCAAAAGTATATTAGCCCGCGTGGCTCTTGTGGAGCATAACCAGGCCGTCCGCGAGCGGTATGATGGGCTCGCACAACAATATGACCAGCGATGGGCCGCCTACATCGGCTCGAGCGTGCGGCATACGGTGGCGAGGCTCAACGTCTCGCCCGGAGAGACCGTGCTCGACGTTGGGTGCGGCACCGGGGCGCTCGGGCGGCAACTCGGCGACGCGGTCGTCGGCATCGATCTCTCGGAACGCATGTTAGCGCAGGCGCCGGGCGCCCGAGTGGCAGGGGACGCCCTGACGTTGCCGTTCGGGGCCGAGACATTTGATGTGGTGGCGTCGATCAGCGTGCTGCACTACTGGGTCGAGCCGGTCCAAGTGCTGCGCGAGATACGACGGGTCATGCGGGTCGGCGGGCGGTTGGTGCTCACCGATTGGTGCGACGACTACCTCGCGTGTCGCATCTGCGATCGAGCGCTCAGACTGTGGCACGCCGGTGGATACGTGCGCGCGTACGGTAGTCGCGAGCTCGGACGGCTGATCGAGAGCGCCGGATATGCGACGGTCGCCGTCGAGAAATACAAGATCGGATGGCTGTGGGGGCTCATGACAGCGACGGCTACCGCGTGAAGCGCATCGTTCCCCCGCTCGTCTGGGTCGCCTGCGGCGTGTATCTCGCCAGTCGACTCGCCTACGGCTGGAATCCGCACGACGAAGGGCTCCTCGCGCAGACTGCGCTCCGCGTCTTGGGCGGCGAGCTGCCGCATCGGGACTTCGACGACGCGTATACGGGCGGGCTCGCCATCTATCACGCCGGCGTGTTCCGGCTGCTCGGCACGAGTCTCATCGCACTCCGCATTGCGCTGCTCGCGGCGTACCTCGCGTGGCTGCCCGTCGTGTACTGGATCGCGCGGAAGTTCGGCGCGTGGGGGGCAGCGACGTTTGTGATGGCGATCGTCGCCGTGTGGTCCGTGCCGAATCGGGTCGCGGCAATGCCATCGTGGTATAATCTCTTCCTCGCGACCGCCGGGGCGGCGGCGCTGATCAAGTTTCTCGAGACGCGACGGCTCGCGTGGCTGGTGACAGCGGGAGTCGCCGGCGGGCTCTCCGTGCTCGTCAAGCTCACCGGGCTCGCGTATATCGCCGCCGCACTGCTTGTTCTCGTGTGGGATGAGCGCGGAAAGGCGACGACATCGCGGGCGTACTCGTGGGTTGTTACTCTGGCGCTCGTCGGCTTTGTCGCGGCGCTTTCGCGAGCCGTGGCGCGGATTCCTGGGGCGTCGCCGCAATGGCACTTTGTGGTGCCCGCCGCTGCGCTGGCGGCACTGCTGCTATGGCGCGAGTGGCGTGGGCCACCAACTGGTCAGCTCGGGCAACTGCTCGGCAGGACAATGACATTCTGCACCGGGATCGCGATTCCCGTCGGCATCTTCCTTGTGCCTTACATCGCGAGTGGGTCGATCCATGCGCTGATACAGGGCGCTCTCATCGCGCCCGGGCAACGATTGGCGTTCGCCATGGCGCCGCCGGAGTCGCTGCGCACCCTGTGGGCCGTCATCCCTTGGGTCGTTGCGGTCGTGCCGTGGGGGCGGCCGAGTCGGGCGACTGTCGTCGTGGTGGGAGTGGTGCTCGCGGCATTGCTCGTGGCGGCGGCGCAAGGCGGGGCGGCGTATGCGGCCGTCTGGACCAGCATCAGACACGTCGCACCCGTGCTCGTCATCGCCGGAGCCATCGCGGTTGCACGCGACCTGCGCAGCACTGGCGAGTTCTGGGTCGTGCTGTGCATGACCGCACTCACCGGGCTGGTGCAGTTTCCATACGCCGGATCGGACTACGTCTCGTATTTTGCGGCCTTCCCGATTCTGTGCACTTTTGGGCTTGTGGGCGGGGCCCTGCCGGCACTCGTGGGTGCGTTCTTTCTCGGGTTCGCGGTGTTCTGTACGAATCCCCACAAGTTTCGGATCAATGGGGAGAGAATACCCGACGACCAGATGCCGAGCCAGAGGCTCGATGGGCTCATCGTCGGAGCGACCGAGGCGCGGCAGTATCAGAGCATCATTGCGCTCGTGCGGGCGCATTCGCCGGAAGGCGGTTACGTCTACGCGGCGCCCGACCTGCCCGACATCTCAGTGCTGACGGACCGGCGAAATCCTACGCGCGTCATCTATGATTTTCTCGACGAGCCCATCGGGCATGACGCTCGCGTGCTACGCACGCTTGCCGAGAAACATGTCGGCGTCATCGTCGTGGGCGGATATCCCGGTGGGTTTTCGCGGGCTATCGATCAGAACCTTATGACCGCACTGCGGCAACAATTTCCCGACTCGGCAGGCGTCGGGCCTTACGTGGTTCGTTGGCGGCCGCCTACTACGAGCAATGACGTGCCGAACGGTAAGTGAAGACTGCGCTCGGCGCGGGAGAGGTTGTACAACAGCGCGTTGACGGGCCGTGGCGGAATATTGGGGAGTGGCGCTGACTGACGCGGGACGATCGACTCCAGCACGCGTTGGGCAAAGCGAATTGGGAACGTCCAGTGGAAGAAATACTCGCAGCGGTCGACGCGGAACCCGACCTCGCGAGCGAGTGACAGGAATGATGATTTCGTGTAGCGCGTCACATGCTGGTTCATGACATCCCAGCTCGTCCAGAGTGAACGGAACGCCGGGACCGTGATCACCACCGTGCCAGATGCGGACAGCAGCGACACCACATGCGATAACGCTTCGGCCGGGCGATCGAGGTGCTCGAGCACGTCGAGCATCACAATGAGATCGTATGGCGCCGCAGGCTGGAACGTCGAGTCGAACGGGCGGATGGAGATCGCGCCGCCGCGGTCGTCGGTGACGAGATCGGACGATGGTTCGATGCCTTCCACGACTGAGCCGAACTCGGCCAACCGCGAGAAGAACAGGCCATCGCCACAGCCGATGTCGAGGATACGCGGCCAGCCATCGGGTGGGGACACCGAGCGGAGGACGTCGACAATCGCCGCCTCGCGCGCGCGCCACCACCAGTGCTGCTCGTACAGCTGGCGATAGCGGCGGCCGTACTCAGGGTCCACGCTTGAGCCGCTCGACGACGTACACGGGGCGGGCCTTGACCTCTTCGTAGATGCGGCCAACGTACTCACCGATCACGCCGACGAAGAGAATGTTCACGCCCGAGAGGAACGTGACCAGAATCGTGATGGCCGTGAACCCCGCGGGCGACCGGTCGAGCACGACCTTCGCGTAGAGCGCGTATAAGGCGAACACGATCGAGAGCGTGATCGCGATCGCGCCGACCACCGCGGCGGCGCGCAATGGGACGATCGAGAAAGCGAAGATGCCGTCGGAGGCGAGCCGCAGCAGCTTGAGCGTGCTGTACTTGCTCTTGCCCGCGAAGCGCGCGTCGCGCTCGACCGGCACGCCGATGTGCTTATATCCCGCCCACACGCGGAGGCCGCGCAGATAGCGGTTGTGCTCCGGGGCAGCCTTGATCTGGTCGACGACGCGGCGTGACATGAGGCCGAAGTCGCCGGCGTCGAGCGGTAAGCGCAGGTCGGCGAGCCAGTACAGCAGGCGATAGAAAAGGAAATAGGAGGCCCGGAGCGGCCAGGACTCCTTTCGTTGCATGCGCTGCGCGTAGACGACGTCATAGCCCGCGGCGTGTTGCGCGAGGAGCGACGGGATCGCCTCCGGCGGGTCTTGCAGATCGCCGTCCATGAGAACGACAGCGTCGCCACTCGCGTGGTCGAGCGCGGCCGTGAGCGCGGCTTGGTGGCCGAAGTTGCGCGACAATGTGACAACGACCAAGCGCGGGTCTCCGTTCGCCGCGGCGTCTAACAAGGCCGGCGTGCGATCAGAGCTGCCATCGTCGACGATGACGATTTCGTGTGGGCCCTCGGGAATGCCATCGAGGACCGCGCCGACTCTCCGGAGGAGCTCGGGCAGGACTTCTTGCTCGTTGAAGAGAGGGATCGCGACAGACAGCCGGGTCACCGGCGGGTGCCCTTGAAGTAGATCATCTGCCAGAGCGTGACGCCGAGGCCCGTCAGCGGGTAAGGCTCGAAGATGACGGGCTGGTAGAATGCTTCGAACAATTGCTTCCACTCGGCGAGCGGGCGCGGGTAGTCGCCGCGGTCCAGTCGGGCGAGCGTCGCCGCAATGCCCGGACGATCTGGACGCACCAGATCCAAAATGTGAATGGCGCCGTCGTCGGTCAGGAGCGTCGCGACGTGCGACAGAATCCGGCGCACGGACGGGGTGTCGACGTGGTGGAGGAAGCTGTTCAGGAAAATGAAATCGAAGCGTTCGGACGGGTCGACTTCGTACGTCGTAGCGTCCGCGGCTATAAAACGACGACCCGTGCGCCGCTCCGCGGCGGCCACGTAGCGTGGGTTGATGTCGATGCCGATGTAGTCGGCATGCGCAAAATGGTGCGTGTTCGTGCCTGGGCCGCAGCCGACGTCGAGCACTCGGCGAACTTTTCCGAGATCGTTGTGCGCGACAATCGGGGCGAACTTGTGCTCGGCGAATGGTGCCTGCCAGAGCCGGTACACGAGCGTGTGCTCTAAGACGCTGGCCGTCATAGGTTCAAGACGCTGGCCGTCATAGGGTCAAGACGCTGGCCGTCATGGGTACGAGACGCTCAGCATCACGGGCCGAACGTGACGTTCTGAGGCTGAGTCGGCGCGATCATGATGTGCGCCCAGGGCTTTCCCGGGTACATGAGCCACGGGCCGCCATCGTTCAACGGCTGGATGGTGAGACCAGTGCTCGCGGGTGTCGCATACGGCATGTAGACGACGTAGAGATAGCGCGCGCCCTTGACGCCCGAGTCGCTGACTTGCTCGCGAGGCGCGCCGAGCTGGTAGAGCGCCGTCGGCGTCTTTGGCATCGCCAGCTTGCCGGCGCGAATCTCGTTCGCGCGGACCGAGTCGGCGGAATCGGACGACAGCCCCTTGGCGCGCAGCTCGCGGCCGCGGGCCATGAATGGCTCGAGTGCCTTGAAGTAGCACGACACGTGAAAGTTCTTGCGCCGCGAGTCGTCCGCGAGGCAGATCAGGTCATTGCTGCCTTGGCGCAACGTGACCAGTTTGCCCGCGCTGTCATAGCCCAGGACCATGGCGCCGGCGCGCAACGTCGACGGCGCCGGGCTCACGGCTTGGGCAATCCGCAAGGCCGGCGATTGGGCACCAACGGGTGCCACCACGAGCAGGCTAAGCGCGAACCAGCTTCTTATACGCGATCCGGTGCGGTTGGTCGGCATCTGTCCCCTTCCGCTTGTGCAGGTCTTCGGAGTACGCCCGGTAATTCCCCTCGAACCAGACCACCTCGCTGTTCCCCTCGAACGCCAGGATGTGCGTCGCGATCCGGTCCAGGAACCAGCGATCGTGCGTGATCACGACCGCGCAGCCCGCGAAATCCAACAACGCCTCCTCGAGCGCGCGCAGCGTGTCGACGTCGAGATCGTTCGTCGGCTCGTCGAGCAGCAACAAGTTGCCGCCCGATTTGAGCAGCTTCGACAGGTGCAAGCGATTGCGCTCGCCGCCCGAGAGGTCCGCAACTTTCTTCTGCTGATCGGCCCCGCGAAAGTTGAAGCTCGCGAGATACGCGCGCGAGTTGAGCTCGCGCTTGCCGACCATGATCGTGTCGCTCCCGCCGCTCACTTCTTGATAGACCGTGTTCGCGCCATTGAGCTCGCGGCCCTGGTCGACGTAGGCCAACTGGACCGTCTCGCCGACGGTCAGCGTCCCGCTGTCGGGCGCCTCTTGGCCGACGATCATGCGAAAGAGCGTCGTCTTTCCCGCGCCGTTCGGGCCGATCACGCCGACGATCCCGCCGCGCGGAAGGCTGAATGACATGCCCTCGAACAACAGCGTATCGCCAAAACTCTTTTTGAGATCTTTCGCGATCACGACATCGTTGCCGAGGCGCGGCGGCGGCGGGATCACGATTTCGTTTTGCAACACCCGCTCGGCCGTGTCGGCCTTCTCCAGCTCCTCGTAGCGTTGCACACGCGCCTTGGATTTTGCCTGGCGAGCCCGTGGCGCCATGCGGACCCACTCCAGCTCACGCTCGAGCGTCCGTTGGCGGGCCGAGGCCTGTTTTTCTTCTTGGGCCAAGCGCGTGCTTTTTTGGTCGAGCCACGCGGTGTAATTACCTTCGTACGGAATGCCGTGGCCGCGGTCGAGCTCCAGGATCCAGCCCGCGACGTTGTCCAGGAAATACCGATCGTGCGTGACCGCGACGACCGTGCCCTTGAACTCGGCCAGGTGACGTTCGAGCCAGGCGACGCTCTCGGCGTCGAGATGGTTCGTCGGCTCGTCGAGCAGCAGCATGTCGGGCTCTTCGAGCAGCACACGACAGAGCGCCACACGGCGGCGCTCACCGCCCGACAAACGCGACACATCCGCATCGCCCGGCGGGAGGCGGAGCGCATCCATGGCGATCTCTATGTGGCGATCCAGCTCCCAGGCGCCCACCGCGTCGATGCGCTCTTGGACTTTGCCCTGATCGGCCAAGAGCTTCTCCATCTCGTCGTCCGACATCGGCTCGGCGAAACGGGCCGAGATCTCTTCGAACCGCGTGAGTAGGGCTCGGGTCGACTGGACTGCTTCTTCCACGTTGCCTCGCACGTCTTTCGACATGTCGAGACGCGGTTCCTGGGACAGGAAACCGATCCGCGTACCCGCGTGCGGCCAGGCCTCCCCCTGGAAGTCCTGGTCGACGCCAGCCATGATCTTGAGCAGCGACGATTTCCCGGCGCCGTTCGCGCCGAGGACGCCGATCTTGGCACCTGGGTAGAAACTGAGATAGATGTCGCGCAGGATCTCCCGCGACGGCGGGACGACCTTGCGCAGACCCTTCATGACATAGATGAATTGGGGAGCCACGAAGCAAAGTTTAACCGGGCTGACCATGGGCGCGCTCGCCTTCGGCCTCGTCATGCTCGGTACCCGGCCGCCCGGACCCGGCCTCTATGGCGACTCGGCCGGCTATATGGGGGCGGCCGAGTCGCTCGTGCAGCACGGGACCTTGCGCGTTCCGTTCGCGCCGTATACGAGCGCGGATAGCACGAGCCCATTGGCGCAGTGGCCGCCGGGATTTCCCGTCGCCATCGCGGCCCCAATGATGCTCGGCGCGAACGCCGTCACCGGCGCCCGCCTCGTCGTCGCTGCCTCGGCCGCCGTGACCGTGTTTCTCACCGTGCTGCTCGTCGGCAGCACCTGCGGGTTCGCGTGGGGGCTCGTGGCCGCCCTCGTCCTGGCGCTCACCGCTTCGGTCGTGGCCGTGCACCTCGACGCGCTGAGCGAGCCGCCGTTCATCACCGCGGTCGTCGCCACACTGTTTCTCATGGCCAATCGGCCCGATCGGCCTCTCGCGTACGGGCTCACCGGGGCGCTCGCGCTGATGCTGCGATACGTGGGACTCGGCGTTGTCGCGGCATGCGGCGTGTGGGCCGCGATGCAGCCCGCTCCTTCGCTCGGCGTTCGCGTGAGGCGCGGGATCGTCGCCGTGCTTCCTGGGGTCATCGCGTATGTCGCATGGGCCGCTGTGGTCAGCGCGCACGGAGGGACAGTCAGGCGACTGCATCTCGATCATTATCCCGTGCAGACCCTGCGACAATTTCTTGGCGCGACCTTGTCATGGCTGGGGCCCGATCCCGTCGGCGTCACCGTCGGCGCGGCGCGATTTGCCCGGGCTGCTCTCAAGGGCGCCTTGTTGATCAGCATCGTTTGGGTCATCGCGCGGGAGTGGCAACAAAGCCGGATCGTTCGCGCCAGTGTGTTGCTCGGCGTGGCGTGCGCGGGGTTGCTACTCGTCGCGCAGCTGCTGCAGGGTAACGTCGAGCTGTCGGATCGCATGTTCTCGCCCGTGCACGCCGTGCTGGATATCGGTGTCGTTGCCGCGCTGGCAGCATGGTGGCCGTGGAGCAGGCGACATGCGATCGCGCTCGCGGCGCTCGGCGTGTGGGTCCTCGTGTCCGTGCGGGCGGTCGGGACACTGGTGTATGTCGCGAGGACGGAAGGGTTCTATCACGCGAAATTGCAGGTCGTTCGGAGTTCCCTGTGGACGTGGGTCAGGGATTCGGCGCAGGGCAATACTGCTGCGGCGCAGGGTAGCACTGCCGCGCTTTATTCGAACGACGTCGCTGACGTATACTTTTCGACTCACCGCCCGTCGCGCGCCATGCCATGGATCGTCGATCCGGACACGGCCCGCGCGCTCGCAACGGCCCTCGCGCGACAGCCGTCGCTCGTGATCTGGGCGTCGGGATACACGGAGAGCGTCATCTTTCCGGAGCTGAGGCCGATCGCAGCCACGCCGGAGCGACTGGAAGCGCTGCTGCGGCTCAAGCGACGAGCGGTCTTTCCCGAGGGGATCGTATGGGAATACGTCCGATAGTTGGAGCACTGGGCATCCTGGCATCGGCGGCGAGCGCACAAGGGATCGCTGTCGGCCAGCACGCGCCCGGCGCAGCGGTGACAACGCTCGACGGCAAGACCACGGATGTCCATAAATTCATCGGCCACACGCCGACTGTCATCGAGTTCTGGGCGAAATGGTGCGGCAACTGTCGTGAGCTGGCGCCGGCGTTGCACGCGGCTGCGCAGAAGTATCAAGGGCGCGTTACGTTCGTGACCGTGGCCGTGGACGTGGACGAGACTCCGGATGACGTCAAGCAATTCGCGCACGAGCACGGCATCGCTGGAATCGTGCTGTTCGATGGGACCGGGGCGGCGGTCGATGCGTACAACGTGCCCGGGACATCGTACCTCGTGGCCGTCGACCGGCACGGGACCGTCGTGTACACCGGTGCCGGCCCGACACAGGACGTCGACGCGGCGGTGCGAAAGGCGCTCGAGTGATGTTCGACGGGTGCGCGGATCGATACGAGGAGGAGCTCGCGCGGGGGCTCTCGGTGACCGGCGAGAGCATGGCGTACTATGCGCGGGAGCGGCTCGACTGGGTGCGGCGATTGGTCGAGCGGGATGGCGTCGACGTCAAGCGCGTGCTCGATTTCGGGTGCGGCGTCGGACACGCCACGCCTTACATCTTCGCGTCTCTCAACGCCACCGAGGTCACCGGAGCCGACGTCTCTGCGCGATCACTCGAACGGGCGCGAGAGCAATACGGGTCGCTGCGCGCACGCTTCGTTTCGCCCGAGGACGCACAAGGGCCCTTCGATCTCGCGTTCACCAACGGCGTGTTCCATCACATTGCACCCGCGCAGCGAGCGGCCGCGGTGCGGTTCGTGTTCGATGCGCTTCGACCAGGCGGGATATTTGCGTTTTGGGAGAACAATCCCTGGAATCCCGGGACGCGCTACATCATGAGTCGCGTGAGCTTCGACAAAGACGCGATCACGCTGACGCCTCCCGAGGCGCGCGCGATGCTCAGAGCCGGTGGGTTCGAGGTCCGGCGAACGCATTCGCGCTTCTACTTTCCGCGCATCCTCTCGGGCCTGCGCAATTTGGAGCCGATATTGTCGCGAATACCGCTTGGCGGTCAGTACCTCGTCTGGTGCCGCCGCGCGAGCTGAAGGATGCGGAGGTAGAAGCTGCCCAGGATCGTCTGCAGACCGACAACGGCTAGGGTGACGCCAGGAATGACCCAGCGCAACGTCACCTCGTAATCGAGCGGGCCGAATCCCTTCGCGCGCCACTGGAGAATGGCGATAAGGAGCAGGACGACGCCGGCGGCTCCAACCAACGCGCCGATAACGAGTCCGCGTTCCAGTTCGAATATCCGAGCGAGGCGGTCGACCCGCGGGTCGGGCGGCAAGAGGCCCTCGACAATCGCGAACACCTTTGTCAGCACCGCGAATACGATCGACTGGTAACCCGCGATAAAGCCGAGGCTCGCGAAGAGCAGCGTCGACACGTCGAACGTCACCCCGTTGATGCGCAGCCCGGGCATGGCGATCGCGTACCCGAGGATCCCAAACAAGACGAGGGCCAATCCGGGCGCGAGGAACAGCCAGCGCGGGCTGTAGATCAGGTAGAAGCTCAGATGCCGCCAGCCGTCGCGGAATGTGCGCAAGTGCGGCTTCCGCCCCAGGCGACCGTCAGGGTGCAGCGTGATCGGCACCTCGCTGATCCGCGCCCGAGCGAGGCTGGCCTTGATGACCATCTCGGACGCGAACTCCATCCCCGTGCACGTGAGATCGAGACGGCGATAGAGATCGGCGGTGAACCCTCGCAGTCCGCAGTGGACATCATGGATCGGGGCACGGAACCACACGCGGGCCATCCACGAGAACATGGGATTCCCCCACCACTTGTGCAGCGGTGGCATCGCGCCCGGCACCACGGTCCCACCTCCACTCGGCAGCCGACAACCCTGCACCAGCTCATCGCCAGCCCGCAAACGGTCCAGGAAGCGCGGGACTTCGTCAAAGTCATACGACATATCCGCGTCGCCCATGACGACGTACGTGCCTTGGGCCGCGGCGATCCCGCCCATGAGCGCGTTCCCGTATCCGCGCTCGGTCACGGGAACGACCCGCGCGCCGGCCGCCGTCGCGATCGCCTGCGAGCCGTCGGTGCTCCCGTTGTCGGCGACAATGACCTCGCCTTCGACGCCGTGCGACGACAACGCCGCGCGCGCCTTGGCCACGCACTGGCCCACGGTCTCCGCCTCGTTGAGGCAGGGCATCACGACCGATACCTCGATCACGCCACGGAACCTATACTTGAGCCCGTGAGGTCGCACGCCACGATCGTCGCCCTGGTGCTCGCGGGTCTCGCCACCGCCGGCATCATCGTCGCTCCGGAGTCCAAGTCGTGGGCCGACTCTGGTGACGTCATGTTCTACCTGGGCTCGGCCGAGACGTTTGCGCATGGCGGCGGGATACGGGCGCCCATCGGACCCTGGGAGACGGGCGGTGAGGCTGGCGCCGCCGACTCGTTGACCGTCACGTCGCACTATCCGCCGGGGTTCAGCATCGCGCTCGGCACCCTGATCAAACTCGGCTCGACACCGAATGCGGCGGCCAAGATCGTGCGCGCGGTCAGCCTGGGGCTCACCGTCGGCATCACCGTGATGCTCGTGGCCAGCCTCGTAGGGACCCTCGCGGGAGCACTGGCGGGGATCATGGTCATGATCTCGCCGTTTGTAGTGTTCACACACACCATCGTGTTCAGTGAGCCCGTGTTCACGGTGTTCGTGGTGGCCACGATCGCGTTGATGGTCAGGCGACCCGACCGTCCGCTCGCCTACGGCGCCACCGCCGCCCTCTCGCTCGGCGTCCGACTCATTGGCGTTGCGCTGACTGGCGCTGCCACGCTATGGGCTTTCTCACGGCCGGGGACTCTACGCACGCGCGCTACGCGCGCAGCGCTCGCGTTTGCGCCTAGTCTCGTGCTCGAGGCTATCTGGCTCGGATATGTCGCCGCGAATCATGGCGGGGATGCGCGACACTTTGGGTGGTACGGGCCCGCCATGCCGCTCATGAGAAAGCTTCTCGGCATCAATCTCTGGTGGTTTTGGCCTATGCCCGACACGGTGTCGGGGGCTTGGGTTGTCATCGTCAAGGTCATCATGGTCGCGCTATTCGTGGCGCTACTGGTGTGTGCCTGGCGAGAGACACGGGCTAGGCCATTGTTGACCGTCCTGGGCCTCGTGTTCGTGCTCTACAATCTCGTCTACATCACGGACCGCCTCGTGATGGATTGGCCGAACAATTTCGAGCTCCGCAATTTCTCCGTCACCGATGTGCTGCTCGCCATCGCGGTGGCGACGAGCGTGGGAGCGATCTGGCCCAGGCACAGAATCCTGATGACCGCGACCATCTGCGCTTGGCTCGGCGCGGCCACGTACGGGAGCGCGACGTTTCTGCGTGATGCCGCGCGCGAGACGCTCGTCTACGATGCAACGGCACGGGCGTCGGCGATTCTGTCCTGGGTGCGCGCGGACCCGTATCACCGCGAGATCTACACGAACTGGAACGCCCGCGTCTGGCGCGTGACGGACCGGAGAACCCGCAACCTCCCACTCGTGTTCAACGCCGACACGATCAAGGCGCTCGGCGCCGCGATGGCACGCACGCATGGCGTTCTGATCGGCTGGCCCTCGCGGCTGCCGACGTTCTCGTTGCGTCCCGAAGAGATGAGCCGTTATGCGACGCCGGATACGGTCGCGGCGCTCCTGCACCTACCCATGCTCGTCCGAGGTCGCGACGGGACCGTCTGGGGGCCGCCCCCCGAGGCCGCCGAACGGTAGCTCGAACAGCGGCTGCGGCGGCATCGGGTCGTCGGTGACCGAGACGGTCAGGGTCGTGAAGACGGCCGGGTCGTCGATGCGGAGCGAGAGCAGCTCGCGGGCGCGCTCGCGGGTGAGCGTCGGATAGAAGCTCAGCGTCACGTGCGGCGTGAATGTGAACCGAGCGCGAGCGAATGACAGGCCGCTGCGCGCGATGCGTTCGTGCAAGTCGCGGATCGGGCCGTTCGGGTCGAGCGGGAGACTGACGATCTCGGTCTGCATGAAGCGCTTCGGCGGTCCGAATCGCAGCGAGAGTGGCGGGGTTTCGGTCGCCACTCGGATCATGGCGGCGCGGACCTCATCGACTGGAGTCGACGGGGCGATCGGGCCGACGCCGGACGAACCCGCCAGCGTCAGGTGCGGCTCGTGCATCGCGGCCAGCTTTGGGTCGTAACGGCGCTGAACGTCTCTGATCCACTCGGCCGCCGGGCCCTCGACCCTCGAAAAGACAAACAAAGCATTCGGCACGGTGCACTCTTGCCTGTTCGCGCGCCGAGGCGCAAGCTCCGGTGTGCCATTTACCGACGACGAACGCGCCGCGCTGATTGCGCTCCGGCGGGAGCTGCATCGGTTTCCGGAGCTGTCCTGGCGCGAGACCGAGACCGCGCGCCGCATCGAGCACGCGTTGCGACGGCTCGGCGTGAGCGATGTCGAGCACGTAGCCGACACGGGCCTGATTGCACGGATCCCGGGGACCCGAGGCGGCGCGCAGACCGCCGTCCGTGGGGATATCGACGCCCTGCCGATCGAAGAAGCGACCGGGCTCCCCTACTCGTCGGAGCACAAAGGCGTGATGCACGCCTGTGGCCACGACATCCACGCGACATGGGCCGTCGGCTCCGCCGTGCTCCTCGCGAAAGAGCCCGCGGCGGGCGACGTGACGGTTGTCTTTCAGCCGGCGGAGGAAGTCGGTGAGGGCGCGCGCGCCATCGTGGCCAGCGGCGCGCTTGAAGGCGTTCGCGCGATTTTTGGCGGGCACGTCGACCGGCGATTCCAAGTCGGCGAGGTCGTGGCCGACGCCGGCCCGCTCGCGGCTTCGGCCGACACGTTCGAGATCGTGCTGACCGGACGCGGCGCGCACGGGGCGCGGCCGCACGAGTCCGCCGATCCTATCGTCGGCGCAGCGGCGCTGGTGACGGCGCTCCAGACGATCGTGTCCCGGCGCCTCTCGCCGGCCGCACCTGGCGTCGTCACCGTCGGAACGATTCAGGCCGGGACGGCACCGAACATTATCCCTGAGACCGCGACCCTCACCGGCACCGTGCGGGCGACCGATCCCGACACCCGATCGCTGCTCAACGGCGAAGTCGAGCGGCTCGCGCGGGACGTCGCCGGGGCGTACCGGCTTACCGCCAAGGTTACGCTCAACAAGGGTACGCCACCGCTGGTGAACCCGACCGATGCGGCCGGATGGGCGCGCGAGGCCGCCGTTCGCGTGCTCGGGCCGCAGGGCGTCGTTCCGCTCGGGACCACGAACATGGGTGGCGAGGACTTCGCGGTGTACTTGGAGCACATCCCCGGCGCGTTTCTGCGCATCGGCGCCCGTGAGCCCGGCGGTGAACGGCACGCCGCGCATTCGCCGCGGTTCTATGCGGCCGAGGACAGCATCTTCGTCGGAGCGGCGGTGTTGGCCGAAGCGGCGCGGATCGCGAGTGCCGCGATTACGGGACCCGAGTGATTTCTTTGGACTGATCCAGGTCCGCCAAGAACATCTGCTCGGCTTGCTCTCCGAACGCGGCATCTTCGATGACCGCGTCGAGCTCGAAGTTGATGGCGAGGCCGAGGGGATTCAGGTCGGTGGAGCCTACTCGTGTGTAGCGACTGTCGACCACGCTCGTTTTCGCGTGCATCATCTCCCCGGCCCACTCCCAGATGCGGACGCCGTTCATGAGAAGGCGCCGATAGAAATGGACCGTCATGAGTCGCACCCAGGGATGATCGTAACGAGACGGCACTAACAACCGGACATCGACTCCATCTCGTGCGGCTCCGGTCAGCGCTTCGACTTCCGAGAACGACGGGACGAAATACGCGCTGGCGATCCAGATCGATTTCTCGGCCGAGACGGATTGGATCTGGAGGGCGCGTGAGACGCGAAGTCGGCCGGGCTCGCCCTCGATGACGCCGACGAGCGCGGGCGAGTCGGTGGTCGGATCGAGGTGCGCGCCGTGGGACTTTCGGGTCATGTGGCGCTCGGAGCTCCGGCGCTCGGTGCCGAGCGACCGTTTCCACATGTGTTCGAACGCGCGGGTCATGTCGGCGCCCGCGGGCCCTTCGATGCAGACCGCGGTGTCGCGCCACGGCGAGCGGCGGCGCTTGAGGACACCGGTGCGCCATTCCTTGCCGATCCCGATGCCGCCGGTCACGCCGCGGGCGCCGTCGACGACGAGGAGTTTGCGGTGGTCGCGCGGGACGACGCCGAGCCACCGCCGCCATCCGAACGGGTTGAATACCCGCACGGTGATGCCCGCGGTGCGCAGGCGACGGAAGAAAGACCATGGCGTGCCGCGAATGCCGATCCAATCGACGAGCACGCGACACGTGACACCGCGGGCCGCCGCGGTCGTCAGGGCATCCGCGACCCGCTGGCCGACCTCGTCGGCGCGAAAGATGTACTGCTCGAGGTCCACGGCGGATTGCGCACTGTCGATCATCTCGATCATCGCATCGAAAGTCGGCGCTCCATCGCGCAGCAAACGGACGCGGTTGCCGCTCGAGACATCGGCGGCCGCGACGCGCCACAGGCCACGGGCGAAGGACGGACCGGGGCGACTATCTTGAGCCATGCTCCCTATCGACCTCGCGGGCAAGCGCGCCCTCGTCCTGGGTGTGGCGGACGACGCCGGATTTGGATTTGCGATCGCGAAAGCGATGGCCGAGGCTGGCGCCAGCGTTTCCGTCGGGACGTGGCCGCCGGCGCTCAATATCTTCTTGAATTTGATCGAACGTGGCAAGTTGGACGAGTCGCGCACGATGCGCGATGGGTCGAAGCTCAATTTCGAGAAGATCTATCCGCTCGACGCCGCGTACGACACGCTGGCTGACGTCCCCGCGGATATCGCGACGAATAAGCGGTACAAGGATGTTGGGGATTTTACGATCTCCGGGCTCGTGGAGCGCATCACCAGCGACTTCGGCTCCAAACCTCTCGACATCGTCGTTCATTCGCTCGCGAATGCCCCCGAGGTCAAGAAACCGCTGCTCGATACCAGCCGGGCGGGGTACCTCACGGCTCTTAGCGTGAGCGCGTATTCTCTCGTCGCGGTCGTGAACCGGCTCGGTCCCCTCATGCGGCCTGGTGGCTCGGTGCTGTCGCTGACGTATATGGCGAGTGAGCGAGTGATCCCCGGATATGGCGGGGGGATGAGCAGCGCCAAGGCCGCCTTGGAAAGCGACACCCGTGTGCTCGCATACGAGGCCGGGCGCAAATTTGGCGTGCGGGTCAACACCATCTCGGCCGGCCCCCTCGCGTCGAGGGCCGCCAGCGCCATTGGAATCATTGAACGCATGGTCGAGTACTGCGCGGCCAATACGCCGCTGCCTGAGCCGCTTGATGCTGGAGAGGTGGGGAACGTCGCGGCGTTCCTGGCGAGCCCGTTGGGCAGTGGGATCACTGGTACCACCGTGTACGTCGACAAGGGATATCATGTGATGGGGATGGCGACGACGGCCGTGTAGCATTTACGGAACATTGGACCGTTCCAATTTGAGAGGGAAGTCGTCGTCTAAGCGTGACCACTATTGTCGCGCAACCGAGCAAGGAGCTGATCGATTTCCTACTCGAGCTAGCGGTCGCCTCCCAACGGCGAGCGATGTACCCGGGCGGGCATCCCTCGCTCGATACGTCGGAGCAACGCGTGCTCGAGCGACTCGGTCCCCTGTTCACGACGCGACACACGCTCACCGTGGGCGTCGCCCGCGACCAACTGATCATCGACGGCGTCGCCACCGACGCCCGCAATAATCTCCTGCGCGCGCTCGCGGCGCGGCTGCACGCGCACCGGATCGCGGGCGTCAAGTTCATCCCCGGTCTCACGCCCGCGGAGCTCGCGGATCTCCTGCAGCGCCTGGCGCGCGAGCCGGACCCTGCGTCGGCCACCGAGCCGATCTGGAACCACATCCAGCTCTATCGTCAGGCCTATGATCGCCTGACGCTCGTCGAAGATGAGCCCGGCGCAAACAAGGGCGAGCCACGCCGCGTGCCCCGCGCCGCGCAACTCTGGCTCGCGCTCGCGCAAGCCGCGCTCAACGTCGCCGCCGACGGAAAAACCCAAGCGAATACCGATCCGAAAGCGATGGCCGATGCCATCAACCAGCAAACGACCCTCAAGAGCACGGATGCCTACGAGCAGGTCGTCGTGGGCTACCTGCTCCAGATCGCGGATGAACTGCGTACGACCGAGGGGCAGGACACGGTAGCCCTGCGCGGTCGCGTGTCGAGTCTCGTCGCGAACCTGAGCCCGGACGCTCTCAAGCGGCTGCTGACGATGGGCGGCGACCTCTCCCAGCGGCGAGCGTTTCTCATGGACGCGACCGCGGGCATGGCGATCGAGGCCGTGATGTCGATCGCGGTGGCGGCCGCGAACGTCTCGCGGCGCGTGATCTCACAGCCCATGATGCGACTCCTGGTCAAGCTCGCCAGCCACGCGCAGCGCGGCGCTCCGCCGCTCCGCGGGCCGACCGACGCCGCGTTCCGCGACCAAGTGCGTGAGCTCATCGACGGGTGGACGCTGCCCGATCCAACGTCCGAGGCCTACGGCGACGCGCTCGACGATCTGTCGCGCCCCGTCCAGTCGGGCCCGATCCAATCGGGGATCACGCAGGTCAGTGAGCCCGAGCGGATCCTCGAGATCTGCCTCGAGCTCAGGAACACGGCGCCACCGCTCTGGGAGGCGATCGACGCGCTCATCGACCGCGGGGACATCACGTTCGTGCTCGACACGCTGGACTGGTGTCCAGCGGACAACCCGCTCCCGGGCGTGATCCGGACGCGTATCGCGACGCCGGAGCACTTCCGGCAGTTGCTGGCGTCGCCGAACGTCGACGTCAAGCGGATCGGCGACTTCGCCAAGCGCGTCGGCCAATCGGCCACCGAGCTGCTGCTCGACGCGCTCATCGAGTCCGACTCCCGCGCCGCCCGCCGGCGCATCCTCGACGTCTTGGGCGCGCTCGGCGAAGGGATCGGGCCAGCGATCGTCACGCGCCTGCCCGGCGCGCCGTGGTATGCGCAGCGCAATCTGTTGATTCTCGTGAATACGCTCGAGGTGTGGCCGGACAATTTCACGGCCGCCGATTATGCGGGGCACTCTGACGTCCGCGTGCGGCGCGAGGCGCTCAAGCTGATGCTCAAACGCGCGCAGACGCGGGTCCTGGGGATCACGGTCGCCGTGGCGGACAACGATCCTCAGCTTATTCGCATGGGGCTCGACGCGGCCCTTCGTGAGTGTCCGCCCGCGGTCGTGCCAAAGCTCGTCGCGAAGCTCGTGGCCGGGACGCTCCCGACGGAGCTGGAGACGATGGCGATTCAGGCGATCGGCTCCACGACGGTGCCAGCCGCGTTCACGTGTCTCTGGGGGCTCGCGGTGAAACGCACTCGGTGGTTGAGACGAGATAAGCTCGCGCCAAAGTCCCGGGCGATGCTCGCGGCGCTGGTGACGCTCAAGACTCGCTGGCCTGGTGAGCCCAGGGTCATCAAGATCGTCGCCCAGGCGGCGCGATCAGGGGATCGTGAGATCCGGAAGGCGGCGCAATGAGCGAAGCCACGTCATTCTTGCATGCGCTCGCCCAGGCGCTGTCCGCCAGTGCGCTCTATTCTCCCGCGCACCCGGCGCGTCGTCGGGCGATCACGTCTGCGTATGAGCGACTGCGCATTCTGCAGGCCGCGGATGCGCAGCCGTACTTCAGCTTCGTCGGTCATGAGGTCATCTATGGCTACGACTCCCTGCGTGAGCTCAAGCAATGGGAGTGGGCCGAGAAGTGTGCGGCGGCGGGCATACAACGCATCGAGGTCGTCGCCGACGTCAGCGCCGAGGCGTTCGAATTATTTATCGACGACATCCATTCGCGCCTCAACGATCACAGCGCGCGGGAGGCCCCGCCAAAGCAGAAGGCGATCAAGTTCGGCGCCGTCGGCGTACAGGTCGGGGGCAATGGGAAAGGCGGTGCGTCCGCGGCCGAGTTGTATGACGCGACCGGTGGCTATGCACTGAAAGAGGAGTCGGAGACGGTGCGCTGGATCCACGGCGAGGTCGCGGGCAAGGGCGCGATTCCGATGGCCGAGGCCGAGATGATCGTGCGGTCGCTGTCGATCGCGCTGCACTCCGATGGACGCCTGTTGATTCCCCTGTTGCGGTTAAAGCAGTTCGATCAATACACCACGACGCACTCGATCAATGTCTCGGTGCTGACAATGGCGCTGGCGGAAGAGCTCCAGCACGTCCCGAGAGACGTGCGCGCGCTCGGCATCGCGGGCCTGCTGCATGACCTCGGCAAGGTCAGAGTGCCGAGCGAGATTCTCACCAAGCCCGGCGAGCTCACCCCGGAGGAACGCGAGATTCTGGAGCGGCATCCGGCCGAGGGCGCGCGGCTCATCTTGAACAGCGACAAGACGCTTGGCCTGCAGGCCGCGGTCGCCTTCGAGCACCACGTGATGATCAACGGTGGCGGTTACCCCCACCGCCACTTCAACCGCGACTGCCACTACGCGAGCACGTTGGTGCACGTCTGCGACGTGTTCGACGCGCTGCACACGGATCGGCCGTACCGGGCCGCGTGGTCATCGGTCGACGCCGTGGCCTACATCGAGCGGCGCGCGGGGACGGAGTTCGATCCGCTGATCGCCGAGGCATTCGCGTCAATGATGCGCCGGAATCACGACTCGCTCGGCAAAGTGTCCGAGGACGAACCGGTCAGCGCCGTCCGCGGGACTGATCTACTGCCTCACTGATCAGCGTCCGCATCGCGGGAACGTCATGTCCCGCGTGCTGCCACAGGCGCCAGAAGACATCCTCGACGGCGGCATCGACTTCGTTGGGGCGAGCCGTGGGCGGCAAGGCACGGGTGACGACCGCGTGCACCGCCGACGACCATCGGTCGAACAGCTCCGCTAACGAGGAAACATCCCCTGCGACAAATTGACCGAGCGTAGGATCACCCACGATTGCTGTCTAGAATGTATACACCACGCCAGCAGCGATATCACATGTAGTGTCAAACTAACCGCGAATATCGCGCACTGAGTCACTGCTGGCAAGCGATCCCGGGCTCACCCGTTGCACCGGCAGGGTCGATGCGAGGTGGAACATGAGCCTCAGGGCGCGCCGTACGTCGCCCGGCCACGTCAGGTCGTCGAACAAGCACGCGCCGATCTCCGCGAATGCCTCCGCGGCCGTGAGCGTGTCGGCTCGCTCGGGGTCCCCGTTCAGCACCAAGAGCGCGTCGAGAGGAAGCGGGGCCTCCGATCGCGCGGCATCGCACCACAGCTGTCGCGCCTGCGCCTGATCGAGCGGGCGGTGCGCGAGAGGCGGGACGCACGGCTGCACCACCGCGGGCGTGATGCGATCGCCCGCCCGGATCGCCAGCACGTCGCGCGCAATGATCGTGTATCCGGCGTCGGCCAGCGCGTCACTCACGCCAGGGCCCGGCACGAATGCGACCACGCGATCGCCCATGCGCGCGGCGCCCGCGCGGAGCACGATCCATCCGCGCTGATGCAGCAGCGCGTTGAGCACCGGGCCCAGGAGATAGAGGCGGAGCAGAGCGGGATCGGCGCCAGGCGCGCGGGCGACGCAGATGTCGGTGCCATCGCTCACGACGAATCGGCCGACGCCGGGCCACCACAACATCGCGATATCGTCGGCGACGTCCGCGAGGCCCGCCGCGCTCGTCGCGGCCTCGAAGGCCGGCACGTCGAACACGCGCACTTCCACGTCGGGCGGGCCATTGCGCCCAGCGACGACCGGCAACTCCGGCAGCGGCAGATCAGACCGGAGTCGCAAGCCGAACGCCAGATAGACGCCTAGTGACCCGTCGACTGTGGAATCCGTCACACTCGCACCTCCCGCCTTCCTGTCCCCTACACCCCTCGCTTCGCGAACCTGCTCCCCGAAGGGACAAGCGTCAAGTATGTTGTTTTTCGCATGACAGCCCGTCGGGGATTGCGCCATGCGGCTTTCTTCGAAGCGCTGGCGACGCAGGATCCCGCCGGCGCGTTTTGGCGTGCGACGACCGCCGGGCTGGTCACGTTACGACTCGTCGACCGCTTCATGCGGTTGCGCGAGGATGGACGCATGGTGCCGGTGGAAGCGGTCAGGGCCGTTCGCCGTGCCGTCAACCGCGTCAGTCGCGGCAGTGCGCTTCGGGCCCCGCTCGATGCTCTCTCCTGCTCGGTCTCCGGCGCCCTGTACAACGACGGCCCCTCGACCACGAGCTGTCTCGTCGCCTACGCCTGGGCCCTCCACGCGTCTGCCCAGTGGGCGTTGGCCCTCGACGTCTATCTCACGTTCATCGAGTACGCCACGACGCCGGAAGACGTTGAGGCGCGTGCCGACGCGGCCTTGAGGGTCCAGTCGTGCCGGCGCATGCTCGAGCTGCGCGGCACGCTCCTGGCCGACATCGGTGTCGCGAACGTCGCCCTCGAGCGCGGCAACCTGCCGGCGGCCGAGGCGATCCTCGAGGGCGTGTGCGCGGCCGCGGCCGACATGGGCGACGTGCTGGCGCGAGCGACGCATGATCTGGGGTATGTGTGCTATCACCGGGCGACCGCTCATCCCGGTGGGCATATCAACACCGCCTATCTCGATCGGGCCGCGCAGCACTTTTTCGTGGCGTTCAAGCTCTATGCGGATGCATCGCACCGGGACCGGGCGTTGGTCGACCTGGCGACGACCCTGTGTGCGCGGGGGCTGACCGCCGCCGCGCGGGACGGGTTCTACGCGTTGTATCACTCGTCGACTGATCCCGACGTGCGGTGGTCGGCCGCGATCAATCTCCTCGACGTCGCCTCGCGCGAGGGCGATCTGAACGCGTTCGAGCAGTACACCTCGGCCTTGGTCCAGGCATCATTGCCTCCGGCGCAGCTGGCGCGCATGCACCTCTTGGCCGGCGATGGGGCGCGGCGGTTCGGTCAGGTGCAGGACGCGCGTCGGTCGTACGCCCGGGCGATAGAGATCGCCGAGGCGCACGAGATCAACGAGGTGCTGGTCCTGGCCGAGGCAGCCCAGGGGGCGCTCGCGCGCGCTGATCCGCTGCCGTCGGAGAGCCACGTCGAGGCGCCCGGTGCGTTGGCGCCAGTCATTCGCGCGCTCAGTGCTCTGTGATCATTCGAGTGCGGCTGGTCGATGCGGAGCGTGCGCGCGCACTGCTGGGGCCGCAGTACCGTGTCGTCGACGATGACGAGTACGACGTCCGCATCGAAGGGGATGGTCCCGTGCTCCGGGTTGGCAGCACGGTCCTCCAGCAAGCGCGGCTCGACGCCGAGAAGTTCGATCTCGCCGTGCAGCTCGAGCTCATGCTCGATGCCTCCGGGGATCTCATCTACATCGCCTCTCGCGACGGGCGACTGCTGTACACGAACCGGGCCTGGCGGGATTCGCTCGGCGCCACGGAGAGCGTCTTCGACGTGGTCGTGCCTGAGCACCGGAATGCGTTCCGGCGGGCGCTCGAGCGCGCGGCGACCGGCGAGAGAGTGCCGCACGATAGCGTGTTCGCCAAGAAAGACGGGCGACGACTCGTAGTCGAGGGATATCTCACCGGGCCACACGGAGGGTTCCGCGACGTCACCGAGCAGCGTCGCGCCGAGGATGCCCAGCGCCGGCTGGTGGCCACGCTCGAGGCGACCGTCGATCTCGTCGCGATCTACACAATGGCGGGCGATGTCGTGTACTTGAACCATGCCGCGCGCCGCGTGCTCGGCAGCACACCGCCGGTACCGCAGCACATGTGGGATGTCGCGGTACCTGTCGCGCTGCGAGAGGGACATTGGAGCGGCGAGACGCTCGTGCGGGCGGCGGATGGGGCTGACCTTCCCGTTTCGCAGGTGCTCGTCGCGCATCCCTCGGCGCAAGGCGGGGTGTGGTTTCTGTCGACGATCATGCGGGATTTGAGCGAGTGGAAGAAGCTCGACCGCATGAAGAACGAGTTCGTCTCGACGGTCTCACACGAACTGCGGACGCCCTTGACCTCGATTCGTGGGGCGCTGGGGTTGCTCGAAGCTGGTGTCACGGGGGAGTTGAGCGACAAAGGCATCGATCTGGTGCACGTGGCGCGCGAGAATTGCGAGCGGTTGATTCGGCTCATCAACGACATGCTCGATCTCGACAAGATCGAGGCCGGTGTGTTGTCGCTCGACCTCGTCGACCTCGCGCCGGCGGACGTGGTGCGGGCGACGCTCGACGGCATCGCTGGCATGGCCGTGGTGTACGGGATCCGGCTGGAACACGACATCGCGCCGACGCCGATGGTGCGCGGCGATCGCGATCGGATTGTCCAGGTTTTGACTAATCTGGTCTCGAACGCTATCAAGTTTTCGCCGACCGGATCGGCGGTGCGCGTGACGGTATCCGCGACCGACGACCGTGTCAGAATGAGTGTCGAGAATCCCGGGCAAGGGATTCCGGCCGCGGACAAAGAGAAGCTATTTCGGCGCTTCCAGCAGCTCGACGGCGCCGACAACCGTCAGCGCGGTGGAACCGGGCTTGGCCTGGCGATCGCCAAGGCGATCGTGGAGCAGCACGACGGACGGATCGGGTTCGAGTCCGAACCCGGCGTCAGGACAACTTTTTGGGTTGATCTGCCTCTACACCAGGCTCGGGCTCGATGATGATATACTCGCTGCCCGGGTCGGGGCGCCCATCGGTCGTCCCGTAGCACTCGTACCCGGAGTCGTCGACCACCTTCCGCAGCCGTTCGGGATGCACGAGCTCCGCGACCTGAAAGCCGCCATCGAACCCAGGCACCATGACGACCGAGTCCTGGTTGCTCTTCTGCAGGGCGGCGATCAGCTCACGGACTCGCATGATTGTGGCTGATCGAGCCGATGGTGGTCGGGTCACGCGGCGACCGATACGTCGCCTGGTGGATCTCATAGGCGCTCAGGTACATCGCGATCGTCAGGATCGAGATAAACGCCGCGAAGCCCCAGCCGCCTTTCTTGAATGGGACGTAAGCCATAGGTCCGTAATATCAGCGGGCCGAGAACACGGGCGCTAGACCGCCAACCGTCGCGGGATGGGGCGGGTCGCCAGCCGGTGGCGTACCCCATGTGTCGTTCTTGGGGTTCATGTCAGGGATCGACGACCGATCGGGCCAGAGCCGCGCTCCCTTGACCTCGGCCGACACCGGGATCTCGGCCGTGAAGGTCATGCCGCGCGACCAGATGTCGACCGGGAGCGTGATGTCCTTCGTCGACCCGTCGGCTAGCGCCAGCCTGAGCTCGACCGGGAACACGACCGACGTGTGTCGCTGCAGCTGCACCGAGGCGATGAGCCGCCCGTCATCAGCCGGCTTCGTGTTCACCGAGTCAATGCCGATATCGAGTACGTCGGTCGTGTAGAAGAACGATCTCCAGAACCACGACAGATCTTTGCCCGCGACGTTTTCGACCGTTCGAAAGAAATCGCCCGGCGTGGGATGCTTGAACGCCCACCGATGGACATACTCGCGCATCGCGCGATCCATCGACTCGGCCCCGACGACGTGATCGCGAAGCGCGAGGAGGACGGCGCCGGGCTTTTGGTAACCCTCGACGCCCAAGACGTCCTGGTCGGCGAAGTGGTCGGGCCGGTTCATGAGCGGGTTATCAATGCCGGCCTTGTTCGCCGCATACCAATCGCCCAGGAACGCGAAGAAGTTGCTCATGCCCCGCGGCCACTGCGTGGGGTCGCTCCCGTAACGCCGCTCCTGCGAGAATGCATTGATATACGTGTTGATGCCTTCGTCCATCCACGCATAGCGCCGCTCGTTGGAGCCGACGATCATGGGGAACCACTCGTGCCCGTGCTCGTGATCGTTGGTGCGGAACACGTCGCCGGGGAGCTCGGCGTTCGTGTAGCCATCCATCACGAACATCGGATACTCCATGCCGCCGACTGGCCCGGCGACCGCGGTCGCTTGCGGATACGGGAATGGATACAACAGCTCGGAGTACGTTCCGATCGTCCACTGCGTATTCTCGGCCGCCTGCTCCCACTCGGCCCCGGCCTTGGGCTCTTCGTAGTACGCCTGGCACAGGATCCCGTGTACGCTCGTCGCGTCCCACCGGAAATCCGGCGCGCCGGCCCACGCGACGTCCCGAACGTTCCTCGCGCGGAATCGCCACGTCTTTGTGCCGGCGGTCACTTTCGGAGCCGCCTCGGTTGGCGTGATGATCTGCACGACGTCCTTGGTCGTGATGGCCTTGGCGAGTCGCTGTCTCTCGGTGGCCGTGAGGACATCGGCGGGGTTTTCCAGCACGCCACTGCCCGCAACCGTGTAGCCCGCGGGGACCGTCACGGCATAGTCGATGTCGCCGTACTCGAGATAGAACTCGCCTTGGCCGAGGTACTGGTCGACGTTCCATCCCCGAACGTCATCGTACACCACCATGCGAGGGTACCATTGGGCGATCTCATATAGCGGCCCATCACGGCCCATGCGATCCGAGCCGTGCTCTGGGACTTTGAAAGCATACTTGATGGTGATGGTGATCTTGCCGCCATGGGGAGGCAAAGACGAAGGGAGATCCAACCGCATCATCGTATCGTCGACATGTGGCGTGACCGGGGTGCCGTTGACCGCGACTTCGGTAAACGTGTATCCGCCGTCAAACGCGCCCGCTGCCGTGCGCGTGTCGGATGAGTAGAGGGCGTTTCCCTCGCTCGACTGGCGGTAGATGTTTTGGTCCGCCTGCATCCACACGAACCGCATCGTGTCCGGCGAGTTATTCGTGTAGGTCACGACGACATCGCCGGTGACCCGTTGCGCGGCGGTGTCGAGCGTCGCGCGGATCGAGTAGTCAGCCCGCTGCTGCCAATAGCTGGGCCCAGGCGAGCCCGAGGCGTCGCGATAGACGTTCGGGCCGGGCCAGTCCGTCCGGTTCAACGAGTAGAACGGGTCCGAACGAATATCGACCACGGGAGCCGCGTGCATGCGCGCACGCATGCCTTCCGGGCGGATCGTGTCGGGTGGCATCTGTTTCACCGCCACCGCTTGCTGCTCGGGCGCGGGTTGTTGAGACGCGGGGCGCGAATGGGCGCAGCCGGCTACCAGTATGGATATCGCGAGGATGCGGCGCATGGGGTAGAAACCTAACCCCCTAGCCCCGTTTCACCTTCTTGCGCGGCTTCCGCTTCTTCTTTTCGGGCAAGAGGATCGTGCCTCGGCACTTTTCGGCCCCGCAATGACAGGGGTACTGCGCATCGGCCTCTTTCCCCCACCCGGTCGCGTCGTCGCGATCATACTGGTAGTCGTACGCGAGCTCGTCGCCCGGCCGAATCGTGCGCAGCGCGTCGATGAACACGCGCCGATCCTCGATGACCGCCTCACAGTTGGGGTCGCACGAGTGATTGATGAACCGGGCATCGTTCCCGTCCACGCCCGCATCGATCACGATTTTCTTATTGACCACGAACAGAAACGTGTGGTGCCGTTTCATCTTGTCGTCGTCATAGCGCCGGTCGCCCTCCTCGTGGGAGATGCGCTCGCCCAAGTATTCCGCGATGCGCGCGCCCTTCCGGATGAGACGCGTCGCGAAGGCGCCCTTGCCCTGGATCTTCGACGTCTTGATCACGTACGGCTGGATCTTTGGAACTCGCTTCGTCAATGACATGACGAGAGAGACTAGCCGGGCACACGCATCCGAGCAATCAGCGATTGAGGGGTGTCATCGGTCACGATCATGTCGCGATGCATTGGCTTGACGAATTGTTCGGTCACGGCGTGATCGAACAAAGCCAACAAGCGATCGAAGTAGCCGTCGACGTTGAGCATCCCAATGGGCTTGCGTTGCAGGCCGAGTTGGGTCCAGGTCAGAATCTCGCAAAACTCGTCAAGAGTTCCATAGCCGCCCGGGGCAGCGATGAACGCATCGGATAAGTCGGCCATGAGTGCCTTGCGCTCGTGCATCGAGCCAACGACGCGCAACTCGGTGAGTCCCCGATGCGCGATCTCTTTGTCCACGAGCATGCGGGGAATGACTCCCACCACCTCGCCGCCTTCGGCCAGCGCCGCATCGGCCAGTACACCCATCAGGCCCACGTTGCCGCCGCCGTAGACGATCCCAATGCCCTCACCGACAAGACACCTGGCCAGGTCGGCCATCGTCGACGCATAGCTCGGCCTGGCTCCCCCGTTCGAGCCACAGAAAACGCAATAGCGCATGAGCGAATCTACCTGTCGTATAGGTGCTACAGACGCCGGTCATGTAGACCGATTGTAACTGCTGATGCCCCAGTGTGTTACTGGGAGCGGTGGCGCGGTACGCGCCCTGCGTAATTCGCGTCGGATGCGTCGCCTCACCCCTATCTGGCACCGCCGCATTACGGCGTCCCAGCCGATCGTCACCGCGCCCACTCCGCGGCGACCGCTACGAACATTCATTGTCTGCGCCGTGATCGTAGTCCTGGTGGACCTGACGACCAAGGCTTTGGCCGCGCATTACCTGGATGGGCAGCGGGAGATCGAGCTCGTCGCCGGAACCATGCGCCTCGTGCTCGCGCACAACGATCAGTCCGCGCTCGGCATCTCGATCGGCCCCTACACCTGGCAGATCAACGTCGCGCTGACGCTGATCGCACTCGTCCTGGCCGGCATCCTCTGTCGTCCGTTGGCGGTGATCGACAAACTGTCGCCGGTCATGCTGGGACTCATCGCGGGCGCAGCCGCCGGCAACTTGTACAGCTTGATCACGTCGCCCCGCGGAGTCATCGACTTCGTCGCATGGAGCCCGGGCAACGGGCACGAGGTCGTGTTCAACCTCGCGGACGTGGCCGCCGTCCTGGGACTCGTGCTCACCATCCGGGCGGCGCTCACGGTGACCCGCGTGATCATCGCGGAACGGCGGGTTATGCTTCGGCGGTGAGTCCGCTTCACGACCCTAGCGAGATCTGGCCAACGGTCCTCTGGATCGTCCGCCACGGCGAAAGCGCGGGCAACATCGCGCGCGAAGCCGCGCTCGCGGCGCGGCGCCTCTCGACCGGGATCGACATTCGCGACGTCGACGTCCCCCTCTCACCACGCGGCGAGCAACAAGCCGCCGCACTCGGCCACTGGTTCCGCGCGCAACCGCCGGACGAGCAGCCGACCATGCTGCTTACCTCGCCCTACGAGCGGGCGCACCGCACGGCGACCATCCTGGTGTCGGCCGCGGGCTTCGATCACGTGCCCATCTGGATCGACGAGCGCCTGCGGGAGAAAGAGTTCGGCGTACTGGATGGCCTCACCGGGGATGGCATTGTCGCGCGCCAGCCCGAGCAAGCCACGCTGCGGCGCTTCCTCGGCAAATTCTATCACCGGCCACCCGGCGGCGAGAGTTGGACCGATGTCATTCTGCGCCTCCGGACCCTGATCGACACGATCTCGCACGAGTATCCCGGCGAGCGGCTGCTCATTGTCGCGCACTCGGTCGTCGTGCTCTGCTTTCGCTACATCCTCGAGCACATGACCGAGAGCGAGCTGCTCGCGCTCGACCAGGGCGAGGAAGTCGCGAACGGCTCTCTCACGACGTATGTCCTGGATCCCCAGCAAGGACGCCGAGGCGCGCTCGTGCTCAAAGGGTTCAACTTCGTGCCCGAATGGGAACCCCGCACGAGCACCACGTAACCGTCCCGCGCACGGCGCGCTACTACACGCTGGGCGCCGCGGGGGCGGAGACGCGCGCGGTCTGGATCGTCTGCCACGGGTACGGGCAGTTGGCCAACGAGTTCATCGCCCGATGCGCGGCGGTCGACGACGGAGCGCATCTCATCGTCGCGCCCGAAGCCTTGAACCGGTATTACCACGACACCCGACCGGGCGCATCCCAGACGTCCGGCGTCGGGGCGACGTGGATGACCAAAGAAGACCGGGCCAGCGAGATCACCGACCAGATCACGTATCTCGACACGCTCTACGCCACGATCTTCCGCGACGTCGCCCGCGAGGCGGTCCGCGTCACCGCGCTGGGATTCTCGCAGGGCGCGGCGACCGTAGCCCGCTGGCTGTCGCACACCCGCCTCCCGGTCGATCGCGCCATATTCTGGGCCGGCTCCATCCCCGAGGACGTGCCGCTCGGCGCCGACACGGCGCTGCGCCGCGCGGAGTTGGTCATGGTGATCGGGTCGCGCGACGAATACGCGACGCCGGAACGGGTGGCGCGGCAAGCGGCCGCGCTCAAGGCCGCGGATAAGTCGTTTACGGTTATCGAGTTCGAGGGGGGCCACCGGTTGGACGACGAAACCCTGCGCACGCTGGCGCTTAACGACGCCTAACTCCGTGACGCCATACGGAAGACCCTAGTCTCATCAGTAGCCATGTTCTGCGCGCAATGCGGCACTCTCGTCTCGGCAAACTCGAAGTTCTGCGTCGCCTGCGGCCAGCCCGTGACGAACGCCGAAGGGTCGACGCTTGCCCTGGGCGGAACTGAGTCCGAACGGCTCCTCAATACCCTGAAGCGGGGCCTGGCCGCCGAATACGACGTTGAGCGCGAGCTCGGCCGCGGGGGCATGGCGATCGTGTACAAAGCACGAGAGATCGAGCTCGACCGCCCGGTCGCGCTCAAGGTCCTCCCGCCCGAGCTGGGACCCGTCGGCTCGGTGGCCGACCGATTCAAGCGCGAAGCCCGGCTCGCGGCGTCGCTCGATCATCCGAACGTGATCCCGGTGTACCGCGTTGGCCAGGCGGGCGGGATCATGTACATGGCGATGAAGTTCATCGACGGGAAACCGCTGGATGCCGTCCTCGACGCGTACGGTGCGCTGCCGCTCCCCGTCATACTCATCCTGCTCCGTTCGGCCGCCGCGGCGTTGGCCTTCGCGCACGAGCATGGGATCATCCACCGGGACATCAAGGGCGCGAACATCCTCGTCGACCGCGACGCGAAAGTCGTCGTGTCCGACTTCGGCATCGCGCGCGCCGTCGAATCCGGCACCCTGACCGCGACGGGTGCCATGATCGGAACTCCGCATTTCATGAGCCCCGAGCAATGCGCCGGGAAACCCGTCGGGCCCCAGTCGGACCAGTATTCGCTCGGCATCGTGGCGTACCAGATGCTCACGGGCAGCGTGCCCTTCGACGGGGACTCGCTGCCGGAGATCATCCAGCACCATTGGTTCACGCCGGTGGCCGACTACTCGCTCATGCGGCCCGACACGCCCGCGGCGCTCACTGTGGCTGTGCTGCGCCTGCTCGAGAAAGATCCGGCGAAGCGCTTCGGGAGCACTCAGGATCTCGTGACGACGCTCGACGCGATCCGGCAGACGGACGCCGATCGCGCCGCCGGCGAGACGCTGCTGCGCTCCATGGTGCGCGGCACGGCGCCCCGTCCGCGGACCTCCGGAGCGCGGGTCTCCGGGGCCACCCCCGTGGCAGGCACGCCCGCCACCCCGGCGCCGGAGCCGGCACCAGTCGGGCGCACTCCACGGCCTTCGTCAGCGTCGCGTCGCATCTCGGCGAAAACTGCGAAAGCCGCCTCTGCCCCCACGACGCCGCTGCCGATCACACCACCCCCGCGACCGCCGGCGAAACCAGCGACCGCGGTACGGCGCCCGCCGGTCAAACCAAAGAAAAAAAAGAGTCGTGTGCTCGCGTTCGCGGGGTCGGCCCTCGCGCTGCTGGCGGCGTCAGTCGTCGCACTCGGCTTGGTCCGGCAGCGTGCCCAGGCGATGCCGCGAGTGCCACGGACGGCGTCGGCGATGCGCACGATCGCCGATCACGAGTACGCGACCGCGCACTACGAGATGGCGCGCCGGTTCTACGTGCGGGCGCTGGCGCTCGACTCGACGGACGCGGGCGCCCGACGGGGACTCACCTGCGCATCAGAGAGGCTGGGACGCGGCGCCGTCGGCGTCGGCACGCGCGGGTGTGACTGAGCGAGATTGAGGGCATCGAGCGGGAGCGTGACGATAAACGTGCTCCCCTCACCAACCGTACTTTCGACTTCGATCTCCCCGCCGAGCATCCGCGCGAGGCGGCGCGAGACACTGAGGCCCAAGCCAGTGCCACCGGCCGTACGCGTGGCCTTCTGCTCGACTTGCCAGAACGGCTCGAAGATCCGGTCGAGAAACTCGCCGGCGATGCCGATCCCGGAATCCCGGATCGTGATCGTCACGCGCCGTTCCGTGGTCGTGAGCGTCACGGATATCGAGCCGCCGGCCGCGGTGAACTTCACGGCATTGGACAAGAGATTCACGACGATCTGACGCACTTTCTGCGCATCGGTGCGAATCGGCGTCACGCCATCGAGCTTCGAGCACGTCAACGCCACGCCTTTGTCGTCCGCCATGGGCGCCACGAGCGCGACGGCGTCATCGATGACTGCTTGCAGCGGCACCGTCTCGATATCAACGGCCTCGCGCCCCACCTCGACCCTCGAGTACGTGAGGATCTCGTCGATCAGTTGCAGGAGATGGCGCGCGCTCGCTTTGATACGCGAGAGTTGCTGACGCTGGCCATCGTTGATCGGCCCGGTGATCTCGTCCGCGAGTAATTCTTCGTAACCGATGATGGCCGAGAGCGGTGTGCGCAACTCGTGCGACATGACCGCCAAGAAATTGCCCTTCGCCTGATTCGCCCGCTCGGCTTCCTCGCGGGCCATCTGCTCGCGGACCAGAAGGCGTGAGCGCTGGACGTCGGTCGCGTGCACCACATGGGCACTGCGCGCGACGGCCCAGACGAGCACGACCGTGCTGGCGACGACGAAGAGCGAGGCGCCGCCCTTTGGATCGTACCAGCCGGCGACTGCCCCGGAGAGCCAGAGGCGGCCCAAGACCATCGGGACGAGAATGGCGACGGGCAACAATCGACGCGCGAGGACACCGCCGGCGGCTTCGTCGATGAGGATCGAGGAGAGGCCACCGCGGGCCGCGGGTCTGACGAGCAGCACGCCCAATGCGGCGAATCCCAGCGCGAGCGCCGAGACGAGGGCCATGTCGCCGACCGGGTACACGTGATAATAATCTCGCGCGCCGTTCACGTGACTCACGACGATCGTGAACGTGATGAGGAGCGCGAGCGCCGTTCCGACGCGCGTGGTCATATGCGCGATCGGCGAATCGGCGTGGAGCGCGATGAGCGCCGACCCGAGCAGCACGAGGGTGACCGCGACCGAGACAGACGGCCGTCCCGGCGGACGCCCTGCGGCTGGGCGTAGCCGGTCGGCGAAGAGCAGCTTGTCGGCGCCCAGGTCGATCGAGGCGATCCACTCCACGAGGAATATCACGGCCCACACCACGGCGAGCGCCGCGACGACGCGTGAGGCGATGATCGACCATCGCGGTACGTCGTCGGATCGGCCGAGCCAGAGCGAGATACCGATCGCCATGATCCCCAACGCCGTGGTGGGGAGCGGTAGGCTCAGCTGTGTTGTGGATTCGACCAACGGCGCGCTGCCGAGCCGCCAAACTATCAGGTCGAGCAGACCAGCCAGCGCCACCAAAACCGCCGCCGCCCCACTGACGCGGGCTAGCAATCGAATCGCTAATGATGGCGACGGCTGGTTCATATCACTACTCCAGACTCTTCAACAAACCTAGCATCTTGATGTCGTAGGGATCAGCCGTCGCGTCGTCCTTGGCCGGCTCTGCATAGAGCTGCGGGGTCTCGAGGATCAGCGGAATTCCCGAGGTTCGGCGATCCCGGAGGAGCCAACGGAACGGCTCGACGCCGATCTGTCCCTCACCGATGAGCATGTGACGGTCGCGGTTCGAGCCCAGTGCGCCCTCGCTGTCGTTCAGGTGAAAGAACGAGGGTGGCTCTCCAGCGGCCTCCTCGAAGGCATCGAGGGTCTCCGTCAGGGTCTTCTCGTCTTTTGCGATATCGAATCCGGCTGCAAATAAATGGCACGTATCGAGTCCATAACCGGTGCGATATCTCAGTGCCTTGGGCACTTCGGCTAGAATCGTTCCAATCTCAGCCGGTGTTCGGCCCACCGTGCGTCCAGCACCGGCGGTATTCTCGACAAGCACGCGGGTCTGACTTGGCACGGCCTCGATGGCCGCGGTTATCGCTCTCGCCACCCGCGCGTAGGCCGCTTCGGGATCGCCAGAGACGGCCGCTCCGGGGTGAAAGCAAAATTGTCCCAGCCCCAACGTCGTGGAGCGCTCCAATTCTTTTTTGAGGCCTCCGCTCGCGCGGGCGTACTGCTCGTCGTTCGAGGTAGAGACGTTCAGCACATACGCGCCGTGGGCCATGACATGTTTGGGAGACATGCCGGTTTCGGCGAGCGCGGTCTTGAAGCGAGTAATCCGGTCGGGATTGATGTTGCTCTTGTCGCCGTAAAACTTCGGAATCGCGGTAAAGATCTGGACGGCGGTCATGCCGGCGT
>DATMLM010000033.1:0-17330 GCA_035570055.1 Gemmatimonadaceae bacterium | reverse complement strand
TTTGGGTCTTCGACGCCCTTCGCGGTCTCGGCATCCAACGTTCGTTGGAATACATCGAGGGCCATCGCGGCCACGGCATTGGCGTGGAGTGTGTATGGATACGAAACGCGATCGCCCGATGGCGAGACCTCGGTGGCGTAGAGCGGCGTCGATTTGTTGCGGCGGCCCGCGAGATCGTCGGCGCTCGAATACAAGGTGTCGGCGATGACCGGCTCCTCGACGATCTGGTCGTCGCCCGTCTCGCGGATGTAGCGCTCGGTCGCTATGGCGTAGGAGGCGACGCCCTCGAGTGAGAAGCCCGGCTCGAAGAGGGTGCCATCGAGATAGTTGACGCCGCGGCCCGGGGCGTACCCGTGCAGCTCGCAGGCGCGCAGGAGGAGCTCGCGGGCGAGCGGGGCGTCGGCGAGTTGGATCGCCGGGAGCGTGAGCGCGAGGGCGTCCCAGTCGCGCACCGTGAGACCGCGGCCGTTCCATGGGGCGCGGGAACGCACCAAGTAAAAGTGCGCGTCGTCGAGCGCGCGGCCGACCGCATAGAAGTAGGCGAACAGCAAATTGCGATTGACGACGGCGTCGAGGTCCTCGGAGCCCGTCGATTGCTCCAGGGAGCGGAGCGCGGTGCGAGTGGCCTCCAGCAACTCGCGCCAGCCGCGGCGCCGCATGGCAACGCCGGTCGCCATCGCGCCGTCGCGCTCCGGGCCCGCCGCAACGTAGAACGCCGCCTCGGCCGAGCCGCCGGCGGGGATCGATAGCGCGCGGCGAAATGCGAAACCCGGGGCGACACCGGTCTCGCAGTTGATCTCGGTGGCGCCATCGGTGCTGACGGCGAGAGCGGCTGGGCCCGGGAGAGCGGCGCCCTCCAGTATGACCGCGTCTTCGATTCGCTCGACGCGGTTCGCGTCGTCAAAGCGGCGCGCCGTCCGCACGCGGTGCTGGCGCAGACCGAGTGTGCCTTCGAACACGACGTCGACATCCACTGGGACCGGGCCGCGGTTTTCGAGAACCACGGCGTACACAAAGCCCGGGACATCGACATCGCGGCCATATGGCGCGAAGATCACGCCACGGATCGCGAGAGCGCCCGCGTCGCGCGTCCAAGTGGGAATCCAACCCTGGGCGTGCGACCACTGGAGCGGACCTGGGCGTAGATCGTGGAACGAGAGGCTGAATAGCGGCGGGCCCTTGCCATCGACGAAACCCGGGTCGCCGGCGAACTCGACGCCGGAGCGTGCGGCGCGGTTGAGCAAGCCCAGGGCGTGGATCGCACCCGTCTCGGCGTGAATACACGGGAGAGAGATCCAATGATTTCCCGTGACCTGCCAGCGCACCGGAGGGATCGGGCGAAGACTCACGGGGTAGGCAGTCGTGTTGACATGTCCGGTAACTTAAAGCCTATCTTTCGCGCCGTGCTTGTCGTCGACGTCGTCGTGGGGCATCGCCGAACAACATTTCGGCTTCGGGATGTTCGGTACAGCAGATCCCTTCGCCGAAATGTTGTTCGGCTCGCATTCTGCATCCCATTTCTGGCTGCCGCTGCGTCTCGACTCGGCGCGCAGGCGGTGCGTACGCCGGACGACGAAGCACGAACGCTGCCAGCGGGCCTCATCCGATTCGGGTTCGGCGATGATAACGCGCGCATCGACGAATATTGGGCGCCCGGCGGGATTCTCACGAACCAAGGTGCGGCCCTCAACTTCGACACGCTCGGCGTCGCACAAGTGCCGGCCTTTGCGCCCGCGCAGTCCGGCATCCGAACGCTCCTCGGCGATCAGTCGTTCAAGCTCGACTTCGGCAAAGTCGTCACCGACGCGAACCTTCGCATCGAGTCGTTCCCGATCGCGCTCGAAGCCGGCATCCTGAATCGGCTGACGTTGCGCGCGCGGCTGCCGATCGTGCACACGCGACAGACGTTCGCGGTGAACGTCAATCCCACGCGGTTCGAAGGCAACGTCGCGTTCAACCCCGCGCTCGCGTCGGCGGCGGCGCTGGCGACCGATGCCGGCGTGTACTCGCAGTTTACATCGGCGTCGCGCACGTTGCAGCAAGTGCTCGCGAATTGCGCGAATAATCCGTCGGGAACGAATTGCGCGACGATCAACAGCGAGCGGACGACGCTGCAAGGTCTCGTCACCCAGAGCAACCAGTTTGCCTCCGGGGTCGCACAGGTGTACGGTGGACCGAATGGCGCTGGGACGCTCGTCGTACCCGTCGCCGGGTCGAATACGCAAGCCCGAATCAGCTCGCGCGATTCGAGCTTGACCGCGCAGTTCAATGCGGCGTTCGCCACGGTGGGCCTCCCCGCCCTGACCGTGGTTCAGCCGGTCGCGGCGCCCGCGCGGACCGGGCTCAGTGACTTCTACAACCTCCTGACGGATACGACGTACGGGCTGGCCGTCGACTCGCTGAAGGACGTCGACAAGTACGGTATCGGTGACGCCGAGTTGAGTGCGACGCTGCTCTTGCTCGATACGTTCGGGAGTCGCGACTCGACGCGCATGCATCCGCATGGGTTTCAGTTTCGGACGAGCGTCACAGGGCTCTTCCGGCTGGGCACCGGTACACCCCCCGCCGAGAATCAGCTGCTGGATCCGGGGACCGGCACCGGAGAGAACGCGATCGAGGTGCATTCGGCGACCGACATCTTGTTCGGGCCGAGGTTCTGGATATCGGGCATCGTGCGCGGCACGTATCAGCTGTCGGACAACGTCGTGACGCGAATTCCCGGGGCGGCGGGAGAAGTGCTCGATCCGCTCTATTCGCGCACGACCGTCATGAGACAGCTCGGCGACGCGTTCGAAGTGCAGATCGATCCGCACTACGCCCTCAACGATTACTTCGCGCTCAGCGGATCATATGTGTTTCGGCATCAGCTCGCCGACAAGTACACCGGCGTGTTGAACCTCGACTCGGCGCAGACCGGCATCGGGGCCCTGCACCTCAACGCGGCCATACTCGGCGCGAATACCGAGTATACGTCGCACCGCTTCGGGTTCGGGTTTACGTTCTCGACCTTGGCCGCCGCGGCGTTGCGCAAGCATATCGGCCTGCCGCTCGACATCACCTACGAGCACGACGAGGTCCTCACGGCCACCGGCGGGTACGCGCCCAAGATCATTTATGACACGATCCGTATGCGCGTGTACTTCCGGCCCTTCGGAGGCCACAACTTCGCCCTCTAGTGGGGCGTGCTATCGCGCGTGCTATCGCGCGTGCTGTCGCGCGCGGCGGTCGAATCCGGCTTCGCCGGCTTTTTCTTTTTTGGCTTGAAGATGTGCTTGATATCGGTGCCAACCTTGTACGCGGCATTGTCGATCTGGTCGTTCGCCTGCTTGACCCCTTCGCCGGCGTTGTCCACCGTGCTGTTGGTTTTGCGCTCGACGACGGACGAGTCATGACGCGTGGTGTCGCGGTGTGTCGTGTCTTGGGCGTGCACCAGAACAGGGGCAGCGGCAAAGGCAACGACCAAAGCGAGATAGCGCATAGACCCAATTTAGCGGCGCTTGGCTTTGGGCGAGACCGCAGATAGAAGCTCGCGTGCATGGGCACGGCTGACGTCGCTCTCGGGATCGCCACCGAGCATCCGAGCGATCTCATCGACGCGCGTGTCGGCGTCGAGCACGGCGATATCGGCTGTTGTCACGCCACCCTTGGCGCCCTTGCTCACCAGGATGTGATGGTGCGCGCGGGCCGCGATCTGCGGCAAGTGCGTGATCGCGAAGACTTGATGGTGCGCGGCAACGCGGCGCATCGTGTCACCGACCTGAAGGCCGACGCGACCGCCGATGCCCGCGTCGACCTCGTCAAACACCAAGGTCGGCACGCGATCGGAGCGCGCCAGGATCGTCTTGAGCGCGAGCATCACGCGCGAGAGCTCGCCGCCTGAGGCGACGCGGGCGAGGGATCGCATATCGTGCCCGACGTTGAGCTGAATGCGGAACTCGACCGATTCGGCACCCGAGGATGTTGGCTCAGGGCGCGCGATCAGCTCGGCCTGAAAGCGGCCGTCCGGCATGCCGAGATCGGGGAGAACCGCCTGAACCGCCTCCGAGAGACGGTCGGACGCTTCGCGGCGGGCCGATGTGAGGCGCGCGGCCGCGGCAGCCAGCTCGGCGACCGCCGTGGCTTCGGCCCGATCGAGGCGCGCGAGGTCGAAGGCAGCCGAGTCGACGAGGTCTAGCTCGGCGCGGGAGCGGCGGCCCGTCTCCATCACGTCATCGAGGGACGGGCCGTACTTCTTCATCAGGCGAAAGACGAGGTCGCGGCGACGCGTCGCTTCGGCCAGGCGGTCTGGATCCAGGTCGACTTTTTCTTCGTACGTTTCCAAGGCTCGCGCGAGCTCTTCCAGGGCGTAGTAGGCCGAGTCGTAGAGCTCCTGGAGCGGATCCAGCGACGGGTCGATGCGACGCAGCGACGCGAGGGCACGCTGCAAAGCGCCGAGGCGAGGCAACGCCGCTTCCGGATCGCCATCCAAGGCGGCGGCTGCGCCGCTCGCCAGCTGTTTCAACTCATCCGCGTGAGTGAGGCGGCGCACTTCGTCATCCAGCCGTGCGTCCTCGGCAGCGACCAGTTTCGCAGCTTCAACTTCGTCTACGACATGACGCAAGTAATCGGCGCGGCGTTCGGCATCGGCGCGCCGCGACGACAATTCCGTGCGCTCGCGGCGAACCGAGACGAGAGCATCGTGCGCAGTGGCTACGTGGGAGGCCAGCTCAGCGGCGCCCGCGAACGCGTCGAGGATCGAGAGCTGGGCCTCGGCGTCGAGGAGCAGGTCCGCTTCGTGCTGGCCATGCAGGTTGACCAGCGAACGGCCGACGTCGGAGAGAACGGCTGCCGTGACCGTGCTGCCGTTGATCCACGCACGCCCGCGCCCGGTGGACGAGATCTCGCGTTTGAGCACGATGCGCGACTCGTCGATGTCGATCCCGCGGGCGTCGAGTACTGCGGCGATCTCCGGACGCTCGGCCACGTCGAATACGCCCTCGACAGTGGCGCGGTCGGCGCCGGTGCGAACGAGGTCCGCGCTGGCGCGGTCGCCGAGCAACAGACTGATCGCACCGACAATGATCGACTTCCCCGCGCCTGTCTCGCCGGACAAGACGTTGAAACCCGGCGCCAGTGGGAGGACCAGCGACTCGATTATCGCGAAGTTCCGGATACGGAGTTCCGTCAGCATCTACGCGTGGGGGACGCTGCCCCAGCCGAGCTTCCGGCGCAGACGCGCGAAGTATGTCGTCCCCGGAAAGCGCACGATCACGACGGAGCGCTCGGCCCGGCGAATGTGCAATGTGTCGCCGGTGGCGAATGTCGTGCCGACCTGGCCGTCGACGGTGACGAGCAGCTCCTCAGGGCCATCCTCGACGTAGATCGCGATCTCGGCCGTCGGTGGAAGCACGAGAGGGCGCAGGGCCAGGGAGTGCGGAGAGACTGGCGTTATCAATATCGACGGGACGTCCGGATGGACGATCGGCCCACCGGCTGACAGACTGTAGGCCGTGGAGCCGGTTGGGGTGGAGACGATGATGCCGTCCGCCGTGTACGCGCCGACTTCTTCGCCATTCGAGAATACCTCGAGCCGCACGACACGCGCGAAGCCGCCCTTGTGGAGCACGACATCGTTCAGCGCGTACCATTTGCGCCGCATGGCATCGTCGAGGTCGTGTGCGCGCGCCTCGAGCGACATGCGCGGCTCGGCGGCGTACTCGTTGCGGGCAAACCGGCGCAGGCCCTCCTCCATCTCATCGAGGCCGATGCTGGTGAGGAAGCCGAGGCGGCCGAGGTTAATGCCAAGGATCGGCACCGGGAGACCCGCCAAGAACCGCGCGCCACGGAGCAGTGTCCCGTCGCCGCCGAGCGTGGCGAGACCGCCGAGGCCCTCGGGGCTCGTGAGGAGCTCGCCGGACCGTGCGACCTCGTGGAGGTCCGGCTCGAAGAACAACTTGAGGTCCAACTCGGGCGCCAGACGCAGCAGCGTGCGCAGAACGTCGGGCAGCCGCGCATACCCGCGGTGCCCGACGACGCCCAGGTTGATCACCCGGCGATAGCCTCGGACTCGTGCAGCGCCCGCACGCGTTCGGCGATGCCGGCCGCGTCGAGGCCGCACAACGCCAACTGCTTCGCGCGCGAGGCTTGCTCGATGAACCGGTCGGGCACGCCGTGCGTGTGCACACGGACCGCTGCATCGCGCTGGGCGATCACGGCAGACATCATGGCGCCGAACCCGTTGACGATCGTGCCCTCTTCGACAACCAAGAATTGCTTGTGGTCCGTCAAGAGAGCGGCGAGCGTCAGCTCATCGTAGGGCTTGAGATACCGGCAATTCACGACGGTGACGTTGAGTCCCTCGGCCGCGAGCGTTTCGGCCGCGGCGAGCGATGGAAGTACCATCGTGCCGACCGCGAGCACCGCGACATCGGCGCCACGGCGCAGCACCTCCCATGTTCCGTACGGCACCGCTGGAATTTGCGCCATCGGCGGCGGGACATCCGGGGCGCTGTCGCGCGGATAACGGAAGCAGAACGGGCCCGTGGTGTGCTCCATTCCCGCGCGCAGGAGGGCGAGCATCTCCGTGCCGTTCTTGGGAGCCGTCACCGTCATGCCCGGAATGGCCAGCATGTAGGCAATGTCGTAGAGACCCATGTGCGTGGGGCCATCTTCGCCGACCAGACCCGCCCGGTCCATCGCGAAGATCACCGGCAGGTGCTGGATCGCGACATCGTGGATCACGTTATCGTAGGCGCGCTGCAAGAACGTCGAGTAGATCGCGGCGACCGGGCGAATGCCTCGGGTCGCGAGACCCGCGGAGAACGTGACGGCGTGGCCCTCGGCGATGCCCACATCGAAGAAGCGCTCCGGGAACTTCTTGCCGAAGATCCCCGTGCCCGTGCCCGACGGCATGGCGGCGGTGATGACGGCCAGCTCCGGGCGCTCTTCGCCGAGTGCCGCCAGACCATTGCCAATCACCGTCGTGTAGTTCGCGTTGCCGCTCGACGTTTTGAGCTGCTTGCCGGTCGCGGGATCATGGCCGGGCGGCAGGGCGTGCCACTTTTCACCATGATCGCCCGCCGGGAAGCCCTTCCCTTTTTGCGTGACGACATGGATCAGGCGCGGCGTTTTGAGATCACGCACGGCGGCGAACGTGTCGACCAGCTCGTTCATGTCATGGCCGTCGATTGGGCCGAAATACCGGAAGCCCAGTGCTTCGAAGAGCGCGCCCGGCGTCAAGAAAACCTTGGCGCTCTCTTCCCACTTGCGGACCAGCGTCGAGACGGCGTGCAACGGACCCGGGGCATGGTCGACCGCGGAGCCAACGATCTGGCGCGCCCGGTTATAGAGCGGGTGGCGTTGGACGAAGTTCAAGTACTTGGAGATCGCACCGACGTTCGGGGCGATCGACATCTCGTTGTCGTTGAGAACGACGATGATATCGCGATCTGACGCACCCGCGTTGTTCAGGCCCTCGTACGAGAGGCCGCTCGTGAGGGCCCCGTCGCCCAGGATCGCCACCACCTTGAATGACTCGGACCGCAGGTCCCGGCCTACCGCCATGCCGAACGCGGCCGAGATGGCGGTGGCGGCGTGACCGGCGCCGAACGTGTCGTATTCGCTTTCCGTGCGCTTGAGGAAGCCAGAAATGCCATTCTCTTGGCGCAGGGTCTCCATCTGACTATCACGGCCCGTGAGGAGCTTATGCGGGTAGCCCTGGTGCCCGACGTCCCACACGAGCTGATCGCGCGGGGTGTCGAACACGTAGTGCAATGCCGTCGTGAGCTCCACGACACCGAGCCCGGCGCCGATGTGCCCCCCCGTGCGGGAGCACACGTCGATGAGCCGTGCACGCTCCTCGGCCACGAGCGCACGCAGTTCGTCGCGTGTCAGCTTCTTGAGGTCGGCCGGGGAATGGATGCGATTCAGGAGCCCTGTCATAGATGAATGGATAGAGGTCACGATGGTCGACTGACCGCGAACCGCGCGAGCGCGGCCAGTGCGGGCGTCAACAAGTGCTCGCGGTCGAGCGCGTCGCAGGCTTCGTCGACCAGCGCCGTGGCGCGGGCAACGGCGCCTTCGACGCCGAGGAGCGCCGGATAGGTGCTTTTCTGCAACTCGACATCACGCCCGGCGGTTTTTCCCAACTGGTCGGTAGTGGCGGTGACGCCGAGGACGTCGTCGGCGATCTGAAACGCGAGGCCGACGGCGGCGCCGTAGCGATCGAGTGCATCGACGACCCGAGTGGGGCCGAGCGCCGCGATTCCGCCGATGCGAACCGATGCCGTGACGAGCGCCCCGGTCTTCGCCCGGTGAATGCGCTCGAGCTGCTCGAGCGACAGAGCCTTGGTCTCGCCCTCGAGATCGAGCAACTGACCGCCGATCATGCCGCCACCTCCAGCCGCACGCATCAATTCACGAAGAATGGTGCCGCACACGGTGTCGGGCAACTCCAAACGGACCCCGGCCTCCATGGCGCAGCGGGCCGCGAGTGGGACCATCGCCAGGCCGGCGGCCGTGGCGGCGGCCACGCCAAACACGCGATGGACCGTGGGACGACCGCGGCGGAGATCGTCATCGTCCATGCACGGCAAGTCGTCGTGGACGAGCGAGTAGGCGTGCACGACTTCGACCGATGCCGCCAGCGCGCTGGCGTCGCCGCGGCCACCGGCCGCGCGATAGGCGGCCAGCAAGAGGATCGCGCGGATGCGCTTTCCCTCGCCCATCAAACTATAACGAATCGCCTCCGCCGCGACCGGCGGGAGATCATCGAGATAGCCCGCGCAGAAGCTGGCCAAGGCCGCCTGAATGGCGCGACGGTCTTCGCCGAATGAAACGTCGTCGAGCGCGCCGACCGCGTTACTCATTGCGGAAAGGCTTCAAGGTGAACGTTCCGTCGACCTGCTCGACGAGCTGCGTCACGCGGGACTCGGCGCGCGCGAGCTCCGCCGAGGCGCGGCGGAGGCAGGCTACGCCCTCTTCGAACAGCTCGAGGGCGCGGTCCAGCGACACGCCGGCACCGCCACCATCTAACTCCGCGGCGATCGCCTCTAAACGCGCGACATCGGCCTCAAAACTCACGACGCCTCCTCGCGGCGCTTCGCGCCTCTCGTCGCGTCGGAGAGCAGTGGACCGACTGGGGCAGGGTCGACGCGAGCGGGTGCGGTACCGTCGACGCGTGAACGGACGGTGCCGTCGATTAGCACGAGGTCAAACGGGCGGCCGGGCGCGAATTGGGCCGCGCTGGTCAAGGCTGGGCCGCCGTTGATGTCGCGGGCGACGGCGTAGCCGCGCGCGAGAGTGGCGAGCGGGCTCAAGGCCTGAACGCGGGCTGCGGCGGCAGAGAGGCGGGCGGCGCGGCGTTCGACGGAGACCGACGCTGAGCGGTGAACGTGGCGGGCGGAGCGAGTGAGGGTAGAGTGTGCATCGCGTATGCGACGCGTCGCGGCCGCCGCGAGATCCGCGCCCGCGGCGTGGAGGCGGGCGGAGAGGTCGGACTCCGCAGGTACGGCCGCTTCCGCGGCAGCGGACGGCGTCGCGGCGCGGTGGTCGGCAACGAGGTCGCAAACGGTCAGGTCTATCTCATGACCGACAGCGGAAATCGTCGGCATGGGACACGCGGCGAGCGCACGGGCCACGCGCTCGTCGTCGAAGGCCGAGAGATCGTCCTTGGCACCGCCGCCACGGCCGATGATAAGCGTGTCGGCGTCCGCCCAGCGGGCGACAGTCGCCAACGCGGCGCACAATGCGTCCGGCGCGCCGGCGCCCTGAACGCGAGCGGCCACAACGACGACCTCGACCGATGGGGCCCGGCGCGCAACCACGGCGATCACGTCGCGAATGGCGGCGCCATCCGGGCTGGTGACGACCGCGATACGGCGAGGCCAGCGCGGGAGCGCACGCTTTCGGGCATCATCGAGCAGGCCATCTTTCTCGAGTGCTCGTAGGGCCCGTTCGACTGCGGCACGGCGGGCGCCGGCGCCGAGGAGCTCCACGTCCATGACGGCGAATTGCATCTCGCCGCGCGCGGGATAGACCGTGAGCTGACCGCGCACGGCGACCTGACGGCCATCGGCCGGCGGCGTCTTAATGCGCACGGCCTCGCGCGACCAGACAACGCAGCGCAGCTGCGACGAGTCGTCGCGGAGCGTGAAGTACCAGTGGCCGCTACGGCTCGCCTTGAAATCGGATACTTCCCCCCGGACCCAGAGCGGTAGGACGGTCCCTTCCAATACATCGCGCACGAGATACGTCAGGGCCGTAACAGTCGTCGCGGCCGAGGGCGTGGAGCCCGGCACAGGCGCGGAGAGTGCGGCCGCCGCGGCCGAAGAGGCGTTGAACGCGGCGCTATCGAGCGGAAAGAGATCGGCCTGAGCCTGGCGCGGTCGCATGACGAAATTTACTACCGGTGACCGGTCTGGCCCGTCATCGCCGCCGCGCGCACCGTGTTTTTGAGCAACATCGCGATCGTCATTGGCCCGACCCCGCCAGGCACAGGGGTAATCAATGACGCGACCTCACTGGTGCTCGGAAAGTCGACATCGCCGACCAGGATGTAGCCCTGTTTTGCCCGACTGTCGGATACCCGGTTGATGCCGACGTCGATTACGACAGCGCCGGGGCGGACCATATCACCGGTGATGAACCGCGGGCGGCCAATCGCGGCGATCAGAATGTCCGCGCGGCGGGTGTGCGAGGCGAGGTCGCGCGTCTTGCTATGGCAGACCGTGACGGTCGCGTCATCTTGGATCATGAGCGCCGCCATCGGGCGGCCGACGATCGTGCTGCGGCCGACGATCACGCATTCGGCGCCTTTTACCTCGACATTCTTGCGGCGCAGCATTTCCATCACGCCCGCTGGTGTGCACGGTGCGAATCCCGTGCGGTCGCCAATCAACAACTTTCCCGCATTGATCGGATGAAAGCCATCGACGTCCTTCTCCGGGCGCATGCGGGCGATCACCACTTGGTAATTGATATGCTTCGGGAGCGGTGACTGGATCAGGATTCCGTGGATGGACGTGTCCGCATTCAGGCGGTCCACGAGAGCCAGGAGCTCGGCCTCCGTGGTTTCGGCCGGGAGACGGATGGTCTCGCCGTGCATGCCCGCCTCTTCGGTCGCCTTCCCTTTGGCGCGCACGTACACAGCACTCGCCGGGTCGTCGCCGACGAGGACGACCGCCAACCCCGGGGTTATGCCCTGGCGGACCAACGCCGCCGCCTCACGCGCGACATCTTCGCGAACATCGCGCGCGATGGCGACGCCATCGATCAACTCAGCGGGCAAAGTCGACTGCCCTCGTCTCACGGATCACGACGACTTTGATTTGGCCCGGGTATTGGAGCTCCGCTTCTATGCGACGGGCGATCTCTTCGGAGAGCGTCGTCATGCGAGCGTCGTCGACGTCTTCAGGCGTGACGACGACGCGAACCTCGCGGCCCGCTTGGATCGCGAAGACCTTGTCGACGCCGCGGTACGATGAGGCGATACGTTCGATGCCCTCCAGGCGTTTGACATACGTCTCGAACGCTTCGCGCCGGGCGCCTGGACGGGAACCCGAGATCGCGTCGGCCGCCTGCACGAGCACCGAGACTTCGGTCTCGTGCGGCACGTCGTCGTGATGCGCGGCGATGCAGTTCACCACCAACGGGCTTTCGCCGTACTTGGTGGCGACCTCGACGCCGAGCTGCACGTGCGTGCCCTCGTGTTCGTGTGTCAGCACCTTGCCGACATCGTGCAGGAGGGCGCCGCGTTTGGCGAGGGCGACATCCAGTCCGAGCTCGGCGGCCATGATGCCGGCGAGCCAGGCGACCTCCTTGGAGTGCTGGAGGATGTTTTGGCCGTAGCTCGTCCGCCAACGCATACGCCCGATCAGCTTGATCAGTTCCGGGTGGAGACCGCGGACGCCTGTCTCGTAAGCGGCCTGCTCGCCCGTTTCAACGATCGCGGCGTCGACTTCGGTGCGCGCCTTGTTGACGACCTCTTCGATCCGCCCTGGGTGGATGCGGCCGTCGGCGACCAGCTTCTCGAGCGCCAGGCGCGCCACTTCCCGGCGAACCGGGTCGAAGCACGAGACGACGACAGTGTCCGGGGTGTCGTCGATGATCACGTCGACGCCCGTTGCCAGCTCGAAGGCGCGGATATTTCGGCCCTCGCGACCGATGATCCGACCCTTCATCTCATCGTTCGGGAGCGCGACGGCTGACGCCGTCGATTCGGCCGTGTGTTCGGCTGCGATCCGTTGGACAGCGAGCGCCACGATCTTCTTCGCTTCGCGGTCGGCGGTACGTTTGGACGACTCGCGGATCTCGCGCAACCGATTGGCCGCGGCTGCCTGCGCTTCCTCCTCCATCCGCTGCATCAGGAGCGCTTTGGCATCTTGGGCCGACATGCCAGCCAACTGCTCCAGACGACGCCGCTCGTCGGTGACCAGACGGTCGAGCTCGGCTTCACGCTCTTCCAGGACCTTCGAGCGGCGGCCGAGGTCTGTGGATTTCGTGCCGATCTCGCGGTCGCGCTGGTCGAGGACGTCGAACTTGCGATCGAGGACCGTCTCGCGCTCCTGCACCCGCTTCTCGTCGCGCTCGATCTCATCGCGGCGGCGACGGGCCTCGACCTCCCAGGCCTCGCGCTGCTTGATCAGCTCCTCTTTCCCGCTGACGAGCGCACTCTTGCGCAGGTTCTCGGCCTCTCGCTCGGCCTCTTCAATCGCGCGGCGCCGCACATCCTCCGCGCCCGCCTTGGCCGCGGCTAAACGCTCGGCTTCGGCCGCCTGTCCCTTACGGCGCCCGGCCAAGAATGCGAGCACGCAACCTGTAACGAGCACGGCCGCAAACGCGGCCAGGACGATGACCCCTGTTTCCATACGAATCTATACTCCAGCGCGGCTCGTCTACCGCCGCGGCGTTTACGTTGTTTCAGGCGCGCTTTGCCGGTGGTAACCAGTGACGGACTTCAGCTCCCAACGACTCGATTTCAGCCGCGAGCGTTTCCGCCGCTCGATTGGCTTCGAACAGCTCGTTCGTAATCTGGAGCGCCGCGAGGATCGCCGCCTTTTGCGGCTCGACCATCGAACCGTGCATCACCGTCCGGATCGCGTTATCAACGTACTCGGCAACGCGACGCGTGTGCTCAGGGTCTGCCTCGGTCTTGATCGAATATTCATCACCGACGATCGTTACGCGAACGACGGTTTTTGTCATCGGCCACCCTCCTGTTGCTGACGGAGGAACCGCACCCGCTCCAACATATGTCTCGCCCTCCCGCGGGCGGCCTCCAATCGGGTACGGAGATCCGTGTTCTCGGCCTCCAACCGCGCCACCCGCTCGGCCAACCCCTCGGTGTTCGTCGGGCCGGCGACGTCCATCGCCTTCACGCGCGACTCAGCCGTGAGCGCGCGCTTGCGGAAGCTCGCCAGCTCGTCGCCCAAGTGGCGTACGAGCAAGGTCAGCTCGCGGAAAGCGAGGATCTCAGATCGCTCGTTGTCGGACACCGAGCTCCGTCTCTAACGTTCGCAACAGCTTACGTTGTCGCTCATCAACCTCTTTCTCGGTAAGAGTGCGCGTTGGGTGACGGAACGTCAACCGCCATGTAACGCTGCGATCTCCGGCGTCGACTCCTGGGCCTCGGTACTCGCTGACCAGGCGAATTTCTTCGAGTAGGCCACCCTCGGCTTTGAGCACGCGCTCTACTTCCCCCGCCCCGCCCTCCAGGCTGTCAGGTACCAAGAGGCTCACGTCCCGTTCGACCGCGGGGAACGTCGGTGGCGCGACATATCGCGGGACAACCCGCGCCTTCGCCGACGCAGCCGCCGTCGAGTAGGCATTGGCGCCGGGCGGCGCTACGGGATCCGTCGGCGTGTTCTGGAGCCACAGTTCGATTCCATAGGCGGGGCGCGCCCAGGCTGGAGCGTCGAGTAGTACGCGAGTTACGATGCCGATGGCAAACCCACCGGCGTGGACCTTCCAGATCGCGACGTCCGGGGAGCCGGGGCGCAGGCTGATCGGCGCACCCGGGAAGGCGAGGGACGCCAGACGTTCGGCAATGTCCTTGGCGTCCCACTCGTCGAATGCCGGTGGATCCGGCTCCGTGAAGTGGGGCGGGCGGCGGGCGCCCATCATGAGCGCGGCGACATGGACTTGCTCGATGGGCCGGGCACCCTCATCGCGCAGAAAAATCGTCCCTATCTCGAACAGCCGGAGATCACCCTGCTTCCGATCGAGATTGTACTCGGCTCTCCGAGACAGCGGGCCGACGAGATCAGAGCGCAAATAGGGTTCGCTATCGCCGAGCGGGTTCCGGAGACGCACGCCTTCGGGACCGGCGTCGGCAACGAACGAGAGTGGCCGCGCTTCCAAGAAGCCGAGGCCGACGAGGGCGTCGGTGAGGCGGCGTGTCGTGTCGAGCAGCGCCGGATCCGGGACGGCGCTCGGGCGGTATGGCCGAAGGTCGCTCGGGAATGTCTCGTACCCGCGCAGGCGCGCGATTTCTTCGATGAGATCGATCTCGCGCGCGATGTCCGAGCGGAACCAAGGCGCGGTGACCGCCAGGTCGCCTTCGATCGGCACGGCCTCGAAGCCGACCGCATTGAGCAGGCGAGCCGATTCGGCCGACGGGATGTCGACGCCGAGTATCGTGCGCACGCGCGCGGTGCGGAGCGTCAGCTTGCGGCGCTCTCGCTCTGGCGCAGTCACCAGGGCTGGAGCGCCCGCGATCGCACCGCCGCACAGCTCGATGATGAGCTGGAGTGTCGTGCGATAGACATCGGCCGGCAGCTCTTGCGGCACGCCGCGTTCGTAGCGATAGCTCGCATCGGTCGAGAGGCCGAGCGCGCGCGACGTGCGGCGGGTGCGGCGGGGGTCGAACGTCGCGATTTCCAAGAAGACGTTGACGGTCTTGTCGCTGACTTCACTGGTGCGGCCGCCCATGATGCCGGCGAGACCTTGGGCGCGTTCGGCGTCCGCAATGACCACCATCTCCGGATCGAGCGTCCGTGAGACTCCATCGAGTGTGACCAGCGATTCGCCGGCCTGGGCGCGACGAACTTGGACGACCCCTCCGCGGAGGGCATCGAGGTCGAACGCGTGCATCGGTTGGCCGAAGCCGTGCAGCATGTAGTTCGTGGCGTCGACGAGATTGTTGATCGCGCGGACGCCGACGGCGGTGAGGCGGTCCACCAGCCACTGGGGACTGGAGCCGATTTTGACGCCTCGGATCACGACGCCCATGTATGCCGGCGAGTCTGTCGCGTGGTCCACGACAACGCGCACTCCCGCTGTCATACCCGAGTCGAAGGTCGGGATCGGCGCCGGGGCCTGAATGTCGATCACGGCCGGGCTTTTTAATTGCTTACCCGTCGCGGCGGCAATCTCTCGGGCAAGACCTCGGTGCGACAGGAGATCGGGGCGGTTCGACAAGACATCGACTACGAGCCGGGTGTCGGCGCCCTCGAGGACTTTCAGTAGCGGCGTGCCGGGCGCCGCCTCGGTCGAGAGGGGCAAGATCCCCTCGTGATCGGTGCCGAGGCCGAGCTCGCGCGACGAGCAAAGCATGCCGTTCGAGACGCGTCCGCGGATCTTGCGCTTCTCGATCTTGAGCCCGCCCGGCAATGTGGCGCCGACTGGCGCGAACGGGTACTTGGTGCCGGCCGTGACGTTCGGTGCACCGCAGATGACTTCGAGCGGGTCGGAACCGCCGGCATCGACGGTGGTGACCCAGAGATGGTCGCTGTCGGGATGGCGTTCGGCCGTGAGCACCTGGCCGACGATGATCGATGAGAGGTCAGCGCGCAGCGGCTCGACGGCATCGACGGTCGCCACGTGGCGCGTGATGAGATCGGCGAGTTGCCCGGGCGTGAGGCCCGTGTCGACGAACTGCGAGAGCCAGGACGTTGACGCGTTCATGTGGAGAGGGAGCCGAGGACGCGCACGTCCGTGTCGTAGAGGGCGCGGATGTCGGGAATGCCATAGCGCAGCTGCGCGACGCGGCCCGGGCCCATGCCGAAGGCCCAGCCCGAGTAGCGCTCGCTGTCGACGCCCGTGGCTTCGAGCACCGCGGGGTGGACCATGCCCGAGCCGAGAATCTCCATCCATCCCGTGCCCTTGCAGGCCGCGCAGCCGGCGCCCTTACAGATCTGGCATTGGACGTCCATTTCGGCCGAAGGCTCCGTGAATGGGAAGAAGCTCGGGCGGAAGCGTGTGATGGCGGTGCCGAAGAATTCGCGGGCGAAGTGTGTCAATGTGGCCTTGAGGTCGACGAAGCTCACGCCTTCGTCGATCGAGAGGCCTTCGACCTGCGCGAAGCCCGGCGCGTGCGAGGCATCGAATGGATCACGCCTGTATACCGTACCCGGGACCAGCACGCGAATGGGTGGCGCCCAGCGTTGGAGCGTGCGGATCTGCACCGGCGACGTGTGGGTTCTCAGCAGCACATCGTCCGACAAGTAGATCGTGTCATGGGCATCCATCGCCGGGTGGTTCGGCGGGAAGTTGAGTGCGCCGAAGTTGTACCACTCCGTCTCGGCCTCTGGGCCCAAGGCGATGGTGAAGCCCAACTGGCGGAAGATCTGCTCGATCTCGTCGATGACGAGCGTGACCGGGTGGCGGCCGCCGCGCCACGTCTCGCGACCCGGCATGCTGAGATCGAGCGCGGGCGCTTCCTGCACCGCACTCGCTTCGAGCTCGGCGAGGCGCTCGGCCAGTGCTTCCGTGATATGCGCCTTGACGTGATTCAGCATTTTGCCGAACGCCCGCCGCTCTTCCGGCGGTAACGTCGGCAGCTTCGCCATGAACGCGTTGATCTCGCCGCTGGCGCGGCCGAGATAGCGCACGCGCGCGTCCTCGACCTCCGGCAAAGACGAGGCATGGTTGATCGCATCCAGCGCGATCGCTTCCCACTGCTGGAGCCTGCTCAGTTCGTCCATGAGTCGATAGAGTGACAAAGGGGCGGCAGCGCCATCGCGCCGCCGCCCCCTGTGCTATGCAACCTTGGTCTTAAGCCGCGGTCAGGGCGTTGCGGGCGCGCTCGGCGAGCGCTTCCGTGATGTGCGCCTTCACATCGTTGAGCACCTTGCCGGAGCTGCGGCGTTCGTCGGCGGGAAGAGTCGGGAGGCGCGCCACGAATGCATTGAGCTCGCCGCTGGCGCGGCCGAGATAGCGCACGCGGAGTTCCTCGACGTCGCGCGGCGAGGCTGCTACGCTGATCGCGCTCAGGGCGCTGGCTTCTAGTTGCTGGAGCTCGAAGACCATAGGGCAGAAAAAGTAAAAGGGCGGCAGCGCGAAGCGCGCCGCCACCCTTTTTGCGAGAGACCGTCGAGTTTACGCGGCGGTCAGGGCGTTGCGGGCGCGCTCGG
>DATMLM010000032.1:0-4490 GCA_035570055.1 Gemmatimonadaceae bacterium | reverse complement strand
ATCGTCTTCTACGGGACGATGGAAGGGTGGCTCAAGGCCGTCGATCAGAAGACGGGCAAGCTCCTGTGGGAGTACAAGACGCCGTCGGGGATTATCGGGAATCCGATGACGTATGTGGGGCCGGACGGCAAGCAGTACGTGACCGTCCTGTCCGGCATCGGCGGCTGGGCCGGGATCGGCGTGGCTGCGGGCATTGGCGCCGAAGATCCGACGGCCGGCTTGGGCGCCCTCGGGGCGTTCGGTGACGCCGGGTCGTTCTCGACGCAGGGTGGCGTGTTGACCGTCTTCTCGCTCGACTCGCCAGCAGCAGCAGCGAAGTAAAAGAATCTCTTGCAGAGCACGCCGGGTGCCGTGGAGAGCAACTGCTCCGCGGCACCCGGTCTGTCGTCGAGGTGTAGATCGAATACGTGCAGAGACTACTCATAATTGCGGCTTCGCTATCGCTCGCCGCGTACGGCGACCGAGCTGCTGTCGCGCCCGTTGCTGCGCCTCGATTCGCTCGCGCAGACTCGCCTCTCGGCGACCGATCACCAGGCGACGCGCGCCGTCGAGCTGAGCGCGTTTCGACCAGCATGACGACCGGTACCGCTCTGACGGCCGGTGTGGAGAACGGCGTTTCGACCGGTACAGCCATGACGGCCGGTGAGGAGACCGGGATTTCGACCGGCACGGCGACCGAGGGTTCGATCGACATGGCGAGTCGCGTGCAAATCGTTCCGTCCTCTTTTTTGGGGCTCGAGCGCGAAGCGCGAAGAGCCGAGCAGTTGGGTGTTCTGCGGATATGCGCAGACCCGAACGACATGCCAGCGTCGAATGACAAACGCGAGGGCTTCGCGAACAAAATCGCCGAGCTGATCGCGAAGGACCTCGGCGACACGGTGGCATACGACTGGTGGCCGAGCCGCCGTGGGTATATCCGGAACACGCTCCGCGCCGGAAATTGCGATGTCGTACTCGATGTCCCGGCGCAATACGAGCTCGTCGCCGCGTCAAAGCCCTACTATCGCTCGACGTACGTAATCGTCACCCGCCGCGCCGAGCACTTGGCGCTGACATCGCTCGACGACCCACGACTCAAGACGCTGAAAATCGGCGTCAACTCGATCGGCGACAATTACACGCAGACACCGCCGGCGGATGCCATCTCGAGTCGCGGAATCAACGCGAACCTGGTCTGGTTCACGACGTTCTACGACGACGAGCACCAGCCCGGCGACATCGTCAACGCGGTCGCCAAAGGCACCGTCGACCTCTCGGTCGTCTGGGGCCCCCTCGGCGGCTACTACGCGAAGCACGCATCGGTGCCACTCGAGGTGACGATGCTCCCAGACAGCGACGCCCTGACTGGCAAGCAATTCGCATTTGATCAGGCGTTCGGCGTACGCCGAAGCGATCGCGAGCTCTTGGCGAAGCTGAACGACGCCATCGATCGTCGCCGTGCCGATATCACGGCCATTCTCAATGAGTACGGCGTGCCACTTGCCGGCAACGGAACCAGGTAGCCCTCAGGGGATATTGAATACATGAGCTATCGTTCGATTGCGCTACTGGTGTGTGCAGTAGGTATGATGACGGCGCCAACTGCCAGGGCTCAGACGGCCGTCAAAGACAGCCTCGGCGTCAACAACGTCATCTACCAAGGCTGGAAGATGTTCGAGGTCTATTGCACCCGCTGCCACGGCGAGGACGCGGTCGGCTCGAGCTTCGCACCGGCGCTCAAACACTCCGTCGGGCCCGACGGCAGCATCGACCACAAGGCATTCTGGCTGACCGTCACGAACGGCCGACCCGGCAAGGGCATGCCGACCTGGGGTAATCTCCTGTCGCCGGAGCAGAAGGAAGATATCTGGAACTACCTCCGCGCCCGCTGCTGCGGACATCTGGCACCGGGACGCCCACACGTCATCGCCGGCGCGAGCAAAGACTCGACGGCATTCCCACCGGCACAGGGGAATGACACGTTGTTCGTCCCTGCGTTCGTGAAGAGCTGATCCCGCTGATCGCATGCGCCGCCTCGCGCTCGTGCTCGCCCTCGCCGCCAAAGCGGTCGCGGCGCAGCCGATGACGCGCGAGGCGGTCGCGCACGCGATCGCAGCCAGCAACGCGGATCATCCCGCGGATCTGTCCGGCCGCGACCTCAGCGGCCTCGATCTCACGGGTCTCAACTTCTCACGCGTGAAGCTCCAGAACGCGACGCTCGTGGGCACGAAGTTCACGCGCGACACGATGTTCGCGGCTGATCTCTCGGGCGCCCACGCGCACAACGCGAACTTCGATGGCGCCGTGCTCGACGTCGGTGTCTTTCGCGGCACGGATCTCACCCAAGCCTCGTTCCGCGGCGCGAGCGTCTACGCGGTCATTATGATCGGCGCCGATCTCTCGGGCGCCGACCTTACGGACGCGCGGCTCATCGGGACACTGGTCGATTCCAAGCTCGTCGGCACCAAGCTCGTCGATCTCAAGGGCGGTGCCGACATGCGCAATCAGCCCATGGGGCTCATGCGCACCGATCTCACCGGCGCGGATCTCACCGGCGCCGATCTCACCGGCGCCAACCTGCAACATGCTCGACTCGTCCGCACCAACCTGACGAACGCCACGCTCACTCGCGCCGACGTGACGAACGCCGATGTGAACAGCGCTATCTTCCATGGCGCTCGCGGGCGTGATAGCATCATTGGCTGGAACAAAGCGCTGAACACCGACCAAGCCATACTGGATCACTAATGAAAGTATTTGTGTTGATCGCCCTGCTGGCCCCGGCCGTCGCAGGGGCGCAGCGACTCTACGCCAGCAACGAGGGCGGAAATTCCGTCACCGACATCGATCTCAAGACCAACACGGTCATTAAGACATTCCCGGTCGGGAATCGACCCCGTGGCATAGCCTTGAGTCCCGACGGCAAACGAGCCTACGTCACCCTCGGCCGCGACGACGCCCTCGCCGTGATCGATGTCGACAAAGACACGGTGATCGACGTCATTCCGGCGAACAAAGACCCCGAGCAAGTCGCGCTCAGCTTCGACGGCAAGGTCGCCTTTGTCTCCAACGAAGACGCCGCCGCCGCCAGCGCGATCGATCTCGCGACGAAGAAGATCATCTGGTCAGTCCCGGTCGGCAAAGAACCCGAGGGCGTCGCCGTCGCGCCAGGCGGCAACCGCGTCTATATCTCGAACGAGAGCGACAGCAGCGTCACGGTCCTCGACACGAAAACGGGACGGGAGCTCACGACGTTTCGAACCGGCGCGCGACCGCGGTTCATTGCGTTCGCCCGTGGCGGTGGTCGGGCGTATGTGACCGCCGAGGCGGGCGGGAAGATGACGGTGGTCGACGCACCGGTGAACAGAGTGCTCAAGACCGTCAGCGTCGGCGATAGTACGCGTCCCACCGGGATCGCGATCTCGCCGGACAACTCCACGATCTACTTCGCCAACGGCAAGGCCAACAGAATCACGGTGTTTAGCGCCGCCGCACTCGCCATCGTCGACACGATCCCAGTCGGCCAGCGCCCTTGGGGCGTCGCGCTGAGTCCGGAGGGCACGACCCTGTACTCCGCCGACGGGAGATCGAATCAGATCTCGGTGATCGATGTCGTGCACAAGAAAGTCGTGCGCACGTTCCCCGTTGGCGAGCGGCCGTACGCGCCGCTACTGATTCCCGCCGGTCACCCGACAGCGCCCCCGCCCTGACCGATCAGGTGCGCCGGCAGTCGTTGACGATTGGCGGCGTGTTGTCGCAGGCGATCGACTCGTTCATGCCATGGGCGATCGGGCCGCAGGCCGTCGTGTGCGCCGAGCGGCTCGCTTCTTTTGCGTTAGCGGCCGACGCGTCGGCACAATTCTGATTGCCGCGGTAGGCGACGCAGACGTGACATTGCGCCGCTTGCGCGGTCATGGTCGACCAGAAGAGATAACCGAAGAAGGCGAGAGCGATCGCGATGCCGATCGGGAGACGCAGGGATTTGCGCATGTCAGCGGGCCTCTATGGGGAGCTCGGCATGTGCCGCATACTCGGTCCACGACCCGTCGTAGACTCTCACATGCGGGTACCCGAGCAGGTCGTGCAGGACAAAATAGATATGGCTCGACTCCAACCCGCCATTACAGTACGCGATGATGTTTTTATCGGGCGTAATGGCTTGGGCGGCGTACGAGGCACGTAGCGTGTCGACGTTCTTGAACACGTGCGACAAGCCTGATTCGAGGTCGCCGGCCCAATAATGGTTGATGGCGCCGGGGATGTGGCCGCGACGCATCTGCGCCCCTGCTTGCCCAGCGTACTGGTCCGGCGGCCGCGCGTCGACCAGCACCGTGTTCGCCGAGCGATGGACGACGTCATCGAGCGTGGCGCGATCCGGATGGAACGCCGTCGCAGGGAAAACACCCGAGACCGCCGCCGGATACGCGCGCTCGACCGGCCGCTGCTCGAGTTCCCATTGCTGGAATCCGCCGTCTAACACCGAGACCTGGACCCCGAATCCACCGAGGATC
>DATMLM010000031.1:0-26549 GCA_035570055.1 Gemmatimonadaceae bacterium | reverse complement strand
CTCGTCATCATGGCCCCCGCAAGGCGACTCGGCCGGCTTCATGGCGGACGCCACGAGCGGACCGGGGACATCATAGGCGAACGTTGCAACGCCGCAAGTACGAAGATGCATAGAAACGTCTGAGCGGCGTTCGTTGCCCCCAAATAAAGGTGAGCAAACGTCCGCCGCCCATGTCACGTTGAATACTGTTACCGCTGTTTACATCTGTGTCACAGTCACTGCACGTTTGCGGGACCCCACAATGAGTGCTCGAACTGCGTGAGCAGGTAGGCGAACCCGCCCAGCGACCAGATCTCCGATGGCGTCCGACCGGTATAGCGCTTCACCATGTGCCGGAGCGCCGACCCGGACTTGAACTGGAGCTCATTGGCGACCGAGTCCACCGTGCGGCCATGGCCGTCCATCTTCCACGCCGCATGCAGGAGCCGCATCCACCCGATCAGCCGCTCCATCGGCGGGAGGTTCGCCCGCTTGAGCTGATCGCCCAACGTCCGCCGGGGAACCCTCACTCCCTTCGACGCTTGCTCGACCGTGATCGGATGGACCGCCGCGTGCGCAAGAAAGTCGAAGAGGTTGACCAGCCCCCGCGGCGCATGCCGGTGCACCGTATCCAGGATTTTTACTTCGGCCGGGTGCTCCGGCACCGTCCGAATCGCGGCCAGCACCTCCGCCGCCAAGTCGTCGTACGCCCGGATCACCACCGCCGTCGCCCGAAGCTCGGGCACGTGCGCCAGCTCGTGGACATCCGAGGCCTCGAGCGACACGAAGATCACGATCGGCAGCGTCGGGAACCGCTCCCGAATCTGCGCGATCGTCTGGCCGGTCACCTCGCCATCGATGTCCCGGAGCTCGGTCACGACCGCCGACAACGGGCCGGCCTCCGCGAGCTGGATGAGCGAGTCCACACGGTCACAGAACGCGATCGACGCCCGAGATTTGAGGGAGCGCTCCAAATGCGCCCGCTCGGGTTTCCGTAGAAGGAGCGCGGCCACATGCGCTGGTCCCGTCGCGCGGCGTAGCCCCGAGACTGGCGAGGGATTCGCGCTCACTGCGGTCGCTCCGTTCCCCGCGGCCACCACGGCCGTGTTGTCCACCGGAGTAGTACTCACGGTGTTCGTGCCAGGTCCTTCGTTCGACAGTTGCAACTTGACGCTCCCGCTGGCGCGACCTGCCAGCGATGTCTGCTTTGTTCTGCCCAGGAATCCGGACGCGTAGTCATTGGGCCATGGCTGCGCACGCTGTCACCGAACGGTGTCGGGTCACCAGAATCCAATCCGCCGCGGTCGGACGCAATGCCGGTGACCACACACCCGTTTTGTAAGGGAGAGGTACGTATTAAGCGAACGAAGAGCAATCCTCCACCGTGCAAGATTTTTCTCATGATCCTTGGAGGGCGTTCTTGACGTAAGTCGTTTGCTCATCGCAAGCTGCCGCGCGCCGTTCGCCTCCCGTCTCCGCTCTCTCCCTCATAGACACCGACCCCTGACCAACCGCTACCCCCTGGGCACCCGCTCACCGATAATCAACCGTTGCGCAGACCACGCGTGTGTGCCGACATTGGCACCAACTCATGAGACCCGGACGACCGCCCGAGGTGTCACTTCGCCTCCCTGTCACGCCCGAATCTGTGCGGACAGTGTCGGTCCTCGTTGTCGAGGACCAGGAATCAATTCGTGAGCTCCTCGGCCGCCTCCTTCGCGGCGAGCACTTCGACGTGCGGTTCGCCGAGGACGGCGACGCGGCCCTCGACTCCGTGCGCCGCACACCGCCGGACCTCGTCTGCCTGAACATCGAGCTGCCGAAGAAGAACGGCATGGACGTGCTGCACGAGATGCGCCAGACGGGCATCGATATTCCCGTGATCATCCTCACGGGACACGACCAGGTGAAAGACCGCGTCCGCGGCCTCGAGGCCGGCGCCGACGACTACATCGCGAAGCCCTTCGCCTGGCCCGAGCTGCTCGCCCGCATCCGGGCACTCGTACGCCGCACCGTGACCGCGAGCGGCGCGCTCGTCATGCGCATCGACAACCTGGAGCTCGACGAGACGTCGCACACCGTCCACCGCGGCGGACGCGCGATCGAGCTCACGCGCATCGAGTTTCGGCTGCTGCGCTATCTCATGCGGAACGCGGGCCGCATCGTCACGATCAAGATGATCGCGGCCGCGGTGTGGGAGCAGACCTTCACGGACCACAGCCGCACGTACCAGAACTCGCTCGCCGCGCTCCGGCGCAAGATCGAAGGCGACGACCCGTCCGTCCCAGGCGGCCCGCGCCGTCTCCTGCATACGATTCCCGGGCGCGGGTACATCCTGGACCCGGACTACAAACCGTGACGGGTTGGTAGCGACCAGGCGCGACGAAGGGCATTGGGGGTATTTTGGGGGCATGAACCTCAAGAATGCTTTTGCGCTGGTGACAGGCGGCAGCTCGGGCATCGGCTACGAGACCGCGAGAGAGCTCGCGGCGGCCGGCGCGAAAGTCGCCATCTGCGGCCGGCGGGCCGATCGCCTCAAGCAGGCCGCCAGCGATCTCGGCGTGCTGGGCATCCCGTGCGACATCAGCGAGGAGGCGTCGGTCAAAAGCCTCGTCCGCCGGGTGATCGCCGAGCTGGGTGACTACAACGTGTTGATCAACAACGCGGCGTTCGGGTACTCGTCGCCGCTCCTCGACATCGACACCAACAAATTCACGCGACTCCTGGCCACGAATATCACGGGCACGATGTTCGTCACCCGGGAGTCGGCGAAGCACTTCGTCGACCGACAGTACGGGAACATCGTCAACGTCGGGTCGACCTCCGGGTCGCGTGGGTACATCGGCGGTTCCGCCTACGTGGCGTCCAAGTTCGCGCTCCGCGGCATGAACGAGTGCTGGCGCGCCGAGCTCAGAACGTCGAACGTGCGCGTGATGGAGGTGAATCCGAGCGAGGTGCTCACCGACTTTGCTCGCGCGGCTGGACGGTCGCAAACGGTGAGCGAGGACAAGCTCCGACCCCAGGACGTCGCGCACGCGATCCTCGGGATGCTCACGATGGACGACCGGGGGTTCACGACCGATCTGACCATCTGGGCCACCAACCCTCGGACATAGCGTGGCCCGCGTCGTACTCGCCACTCTTGGCTCGTACGGCGACCTGTTTCCGTATCTCACATTAGGCCGCGCGCTCGCCGCGCGCGGTCACACGCCGGTCATCGCGACCAGCCCCTCGCACGAGCCGATCGTCGCGTCGGCGGGGCTCGCGTTCCACGCGCTGGGGCCCGACATCATCGTGTCCGACCGCGCGCTCATGCAGTCGCTCATGGGGCAGGTACGAGGGAGCGAGCGGGTGATGAAGATGGTGCTGGGGATGACGCGGCAGACCTACGCGGAGCTGGATGCGACAGTCGCGAACGCGGATCTCCTCCTCACGCACCCGCTGACGTTCGCGGGACCGCTCATCGTGAAAAAGCGCCCATCGCTGCGCTGGGCCTCCTCTGTCCTCGCGCCTCTCTCGTTCTTCTCGGCGTACGATCCGCCACTCATGCCGGCCGTACCATGGGTCTCGGACATGCTCCGTCGCTTGGGGCCCGGTGTCGCGCGCACGCTGAACGGGGTCACGAAGTGGATTACCGCCGGGTGGCTCGGACCTCTGCACGATCTCGCGCGCGAGCAGGGGCTCACCCTCGACGCGCACCCGCTGTTCGAGGGTCAACACGCACCCGATCTCGTGCTCGGGCTCTACTCGTCGGTGATCGGTGCGCCCCAACCCGACTTTCCGCCGCAGGCGCTGATTACCGGGTTCTTGTTTCACGACGAGACGCCACCTGGACTCGAAGCGTCGGCCGAGCAAGCCCGCGCGTTCGCGGCCGAGGGCGAGCCGCCGATCGTCGTCACCCTCGGATCCTCGGCCGTGCTCATTGACGACAGCGTGTTCGCCGAGACGGTCGCAATGGGGAGACGGACCATCGCGCTCGTTGGGCCAGACCCGGGAGCCGTCGAGCGATATCGCGGCATGCCGCACGTGCTGGCGGTTCCGTATCTGCCGCATCACGTGGTCATGCCGCTCGCATCGGTGATCATCCACCAAGGCGGCGTTGGTACCACGGGGCAGGCGCTACGATCCGGCAAACCCGCGGTCATTGTGCCGTTCAGTCACGACCAGCCGGACAACGCCGCGCGCTGCGCGCGGATCGGCGTCGCCAAGGTCATCCCACGGGGGCGGTACAACCGGCGCACAGCGGGAGCGGCGATACGGGAGCTGCTCGGCGACCCCGCCTACGCGACTCGGGCAGCGGCAGTGGGCGCCAGCGTGCGAGCCGAGCGCGGTGCCAAGACCGCGTGCGACGCGATTGAAGGACTGCTCACGGACACCGCGCCCCGGTCCGCGTCGCGACGAACGGCGTAGCCCCTGTCGAGTCGGATCGCGTCACCTGGCCGCGGAGGACCGAGTCGCTATTCAGCCGGACGACGATTCTCTGCGTCATTCCGGTCGTATCCGTGAGCATGATCCGCATCGAGTCGGGGTCGACCAATGCCCAGTACTTGGACCGGAATCTTCCGCTGTCGGACGATGGGATGCGTAGGCTGGGCAAGTCGATCTGTCCCGGTAAGCCAGGGATATCGACGGCATAGCAACCGCTGGGATAGCGCACCCGCACGGAGCTCTTCGCGACACCCCCTGCGAGCCCTGACGCGGCCGCCGGCGCCTCTTTTCGCGCGGTGCCTGCGACCATTACCTGGCTCAGCGCCATCGGCGCCTGCTGCAACGCGAAGTCGCGGCGCACGGTATCTCCCGGCGACGCTTGCCGCGCGGCCTTGAGCGAGTCGACCGCCCGCTGGTAGCCGAGCCGCCTCACGTCGAGCTGCGCGGGTTGGGCGGCTGCCTGCGCGGCCGGAACCGCCATGGCGTATGCACCCGTGGAGTCGGTCACTGCCGAGACCCGCGGATGCGAGAGATACACTTGGGCCCCCGGCACCGGCTGACCAGTCCCGACGTCGACGACACGACCGGCAATCGTGACGGTGCTGTCGCCGGTGGTGTCCCCCTGCGGAACCACACGAGCCTCGTCGGCTGCTTGAGCCGCGGCTGCTGGCGCCGGTTGTGGCGCCGCAGGCGGCGCAGTTGCGCGCTTTTTCCGCACTCCCTGCAGCTTCTCGGCCACCGGGGGGGAAATTGGAGGCGCAGCCTGCACAGGGTGCGCGCTTGGCACGCTCGGCGTGCTCAGCGTGGCGACAACCCGATGTTCCGTGCCCATCTGCTTGAGAACAGCGAGGGAGCCAGCCACGACGAAGAGCACCCCAGCGGCTGCGCGGAGCGGCCATCCGGTCCACAGCCGATGCCGGCGTTCGGGCAACGCGCGAGTCGGTGCGACACCCCCCGGCACGTCGTCGAGCGCCGTCAGAATCCGCGACGCGGCCGCGACCAACCCGCGCGCCTCGGCCGCCGCGGCACTGCACACCGCGCACGACGCGATGTGCGCCTCGACGCGCGCGGACTCGTCGGGCGACAGCGCGCCATCGAGCCACGCGTGCAGCTTGCCCTCGTCGACGTGCCCCTTGTTATGCTCCATGCGTCCCTCCCGCCCCTCGCGCCGCTTGCGTGCCTGCCGCCTGCAGCGCCTCATAAGCCGACACCAGCCGCTTACGCGCCCTGGCGAGTGTCGTGCCGATCGACCCGAGCGACAGCCCGAGCGCTTCGGCGATCTCCTCGTAATTCAACCCTTCCTCTCGCATCAGCAAAGCCAACCGGTCCCGTTCGGCCAGCTGGTCGACCACCCGACGCGCCAGCGCCGCCTCCTGTGCCCGCTCGAGCGGCGACTCGGGCTCGACTTGCTCCATTTCTCGCGCCTCGGCTGCGAGCAACGTCAGACGGCGCCGCCGACGGATATCCCGCCGCGCCTCGTCGCGCACGAGGTTCGTCGCGACCGCGAACAGCCACGCCCGCTCGTTCGTGAGCGTGGTCTGCCGCAGCGCGCGGACGAACGTCTCCTGCGCGACTTCCTCGGCCCAGTCGCGATCGCCGAGCCGCCGCGTCAGATAGCGCACGAGCGGGTCGTGATACGCGCGGAACAGCCGGTCGGCGTCGTCCATGGCCCCAACGCTACCAGTCCGAGCGGACGGACGCGACATCGGCGTCCGACAGCTTCTCGACACCATCGCCAGCAACCTCGATCGCGACCGCGCGTCCGGCCACCCGCACGGCGTCGCCAACCACGAATGCGGACTTGAGCTCCGGCACCGCATCGAGCAGCGCGAAGTACGCCGTGGAGTAGGGCTTGATTCGCACGACGCGCATGCCATCGCGCCAGCGCGAGTCGACCCACACGGAGTCCTGGCGCCAGAACGTCCGGCCGCCCGACTGGGTGACTTTCTTCTCTACCACCTCCACCTGCGCCAACGACGTTGCCGCACGCGCGACTGACGCTTCCTTCGCGGCACGGAATGCCTGCATCGCCGGCGCCGGGGCTCCTGCCACCCCACCCGCAAGCCCTGTGAGGGCGACGTCGTGTTGTGGCTCTTGCACGAGATACGACGTGAGCTCGGTCGGGATCCCGAACCGCATGCCGAGCTGCCGGATCTCGTCGTCGACCTCAGGGTTCGCGCCGTGCTTGTGGCGATCGGCGCTCAAATAGCCAATGCGCTGGGTCGCCCAGAGGCGCGCGACGAACGGATTCGCGCGCTCCCGATCAGGGAACGTCACCGTCTCCGACCATTCGACCGGGCCCGACGCGGTGTGGCCGCGGAACGTGAGGTGCGTGCTGCCAGTGCCCGTGTAGCGCGCGAGCACGATCGCGTCCTGACCTTCGAAGAGATCGATCGCGCCTGAGGGGAGCTGGCTCTTGAGCTGCACGTTGTCGTCGGTGTGGACCACGAGATCCGTCGCCACGGGACCGCTCAGGCGGCCGGCGACGAGTGACACGGCGCGCTCGACTGACTCATCGGGGCGCACGAACTGCGCGGTGCCGCGGCCCTCGAGCGACAGTTGCTCCAACAGTGACGTGTTGACGTCGGCGCCCAGACCGAACGTAAAGAGGCGCGTGCGGCCGCGCTTCGCGACCATGCCCGCAACCAATTTGTCCGTGTTCCGCTCGCCTACCGTGGGTTCGCCATCGGTGATGAACAGGACGATCGGCAAGCGCTCGGCGTCGTCGCTCTGGTTATTCAACGCCTCGGCGAGCGCCGCCTCGATATTCGTCGAGCCCTCGGCTTCGAGTTGGCTGAAGTACTTCTCGGCCGCGGCGACGTTCTCCGGCGTTGCTTGGGCCCAGCCATCGCGGAACGTCCGAACATCGGTCGAGAAATCGATCAGCCGGAATCTGTCCTCCGGCCGGAGCGACTCCACGAGTTGGCGGCCGGCCGCTTTCGCCTGCTCGATCTTCTTGCCGTTCATCGAACCCGAGACATCGAGCACGAATGTCACGTCTCGCGGGGTCTTGGACGCACGCCCTTCGGGCGGCGTCAACGCAATCAACGCGAAGCCATCTTCGCTACTCGCGCGATAGGGCAGCACGGTGATCGACGCACCACCGGTCTGGCGAGCGACTGGCACCAACACCGTGATCGCGTGCTCGGGTCCCGTGACGGCAACCGTACCGTTCCCCGACGTGCCATCATGTACACGAGCGACGTTGTGCGTCGGCGAGTAGGGAGTCCCGTAGCCGTGGTGCAGCGGATACGTGAGCGTGAAATTCCACCGCTCGGCGTCCGAAGCGCTGTCGCTGCGGGCGTCGCTCCGGAGATAATCGAGACGCAGGGCATCGCCCTCGCGCTGGGCGACGCTCTGGAATTTGACGACGACGGTTTTCTCTTCGCCGGCGGCCAGCGGGAAGATGCGAGCGCGGAGTAACCCATAGCCCATCCATTCGACGAGGGCCGGATCGCGCTTGCGGCGAACTATGTCCTCGTAGACCCGACGGGCTTCGTCGGCGCCCAAGGTCTCGCCGGAGACCAGCTCACCGTTGATCGAGAGCTGAAGGTTCTCGAACGCCGCGCCCTGGGGCAGAGGGAAGAGATAGTCGGCTTCGCCGAGCGGCCCTCCCGTGTTGCGGAAGGTCTCTTTGACCTCCCACCGGACGACGCGATCCGCGAGCTCGGCGTGCACGTCGCTGGACGTGCGAACGACTTGTGGCCGGCTGAATGGCGGCCGCGGCAGGCACGCCGCCGGATCGCATCGTGGCGTCACCCAGCCTTGGGCGAGCGCGACGGACGGTAGACACGCAACGACGATGAAACGAAGAACAGCGGCGATTGGCCTAGCGGACTTCCCACGCATAACGTTCCCCCGAGCGACGGTTTCTTGCCTGGGAGACGCCAGGCGACCGGTCGGCTTGCACACCGGAGGACCAGGCCCATGCCAGAGCCCAAAAAGACGAGCCCAACCCCTAAGCCCCAGCGCCCCAACCAGCCGCAGCCGTCTGTTCCCCCGACCCCGGGGCGCGCGAAACGTGGATCGGATTTCCGCGATCAGGACCTGCACGAACCGCCCGTAGAGGATCCGGACGACGCGGTCCCGGAGTAAACTCCAACCGACTATGCGCCTCCCCTTCGCCCTCGCCCTCCTGGCGCTCGCCGGCTGCTCGGCCAGCAGCGCGACGCCTTCGCCCGAAGAACAAGAGAGCGTGCGGCTCCCGACCGGGGCGACGCTCGATCCCATTGTCGCGGGCCACGACCTTGGCCCTCTGCCGCTCGCCGCGATCTGGTCGCCGGATACGACGCGGCTCATCCTCTCGCTCGACGGGTGGCGGCAACAGGGCGTGCAGGTCGTCGACCGGCACACCGGCGAGGTGGTCCAGACGCTCGTCCAGCCGGCAGCCTTCCTGGGTCTCGCGTTCTCTCCGGACGGCTCGACGCTCTACGCGTCGGGCGGGAACGAGGACAAGATCTATGTCTACGCGTGGCGTGGAGACACCGCGACGCTCAGTGATAGCATCGTGCTGCAAGCGAAGCCCGATACGGCGAAGCTGCATGCGGCGGCGGTGAAGGCTGGCAAGCGGTGGGCGGACCCCGGTGGGAGCCGCTACCCGGCGGGGATCGGAGTCTCGCCGGACGGCAAGACGCTGTATGTGGCCGAGAACCTCGCCGACTCACTCGCGGTCGTGGACGTCGCTTCGCACCGCGTGCGGCATCGCTTCCCGACCGGCAAGTACCCGTACGGTGTCGTCGTCGCCAAGGACGGGCGGGTATTCGTCTCCGCATGGGGCGGTCACGCGGTCACTGTATTCCCACAGAATAAGACCATCGATGTCGCCCGCCACCCTTCGTCGATGCTACTCGACGGCGATCAGCTCTACGTCGTCTCGGCCAGCACTGACCGCATCGACGTGGTTGACACGAAGACGCTCACGGTGACGAAGCACATCGATGACCCCGCGCCTGGTGTCACCGAGGGGAGCACGCCGAACGCGGTCGCTGTTTCTGGCCAGCGGTTGTTCGTGGCCGAGGCGGACAACAATGCGGTCGCTGTGGTCGACCTGAAGACCGACTCCGTTGTCGGGAGGATTCCTGTCGACTGGTATCCGACGATCGTGAGCGCGCTGCCAGGTGACACCCTCTATGTGGTGAATGGAAAGGGGCACGGGACCGCGCCGAATCCTACGAGTGGGCCGGGGCCCAACCGTCCGTCGCCGCACGCGAAAAACGGCAACCCGTATGGCTATACGCTCGGGCAGCTCTCCGGGACGCTGAGCATATTCGCCGCGCCCGCGGCGCTCGCCGAATACTCCGCGCGAGTCGCCAAGGCCAATGGGTGGAGCGCGCAAGCAGCGGCGCCTACGTATCCGCCGATCGAGCATGTTCTCTACGTGATCAGAGAGAACAGGACCTACGACCAGGTATTCGGAGACTTAGCCGAGGCAGATGGCGATACGTCGATCGTGTTCTTCGGCAAGACCGTCACGCCGAACAACCACGCGCTGGCCGAGCGATACGGGATCTGGGATCGTTTCTTCGTGAACGCGGAGGTGAGCGCCGACGGCCACATCTGGTCGACGGGCGCCTACGCCCCGGATTACGTCGAAAAGACGGTCGAGTCGAACTACTCGGGCCGCGGCCGCACGTACGACTACGAGGGCGCCAACAAGAACGTCGTGCCGAAAGACGGCGACGACGTCTCGGCGCCCGCCGCGGGATATATCTGGGATCTCGTGGCCGCGAAGCACCTGGCCCTGCGTGATTATGGCGAGTATGTCGTCGAGAACGGGCGGACAGCCGAGGAAGGCCAGTGGCATGGGCCGGCGCAGGGCGATAAGCCGGCGCTGGCGAAGAACACGAACCCGGATTTCCCCGCGTTCGACCTGACGATCCAGGACCAGAAGCGCGCCGACATCTGGATCGCCGAGCTCCAGAAATATGTGCAGCAAGGGTCGATGCCCGCGTTCGAGATCATGCACCTGGGCGACGATCACACGGCGGGCGCGATGCCGGGGATGCACACACCACGCGCGATGGTGGCCGATAACGACTACGCGCTGGGTCGCATGGTGGAGGCGTTGTCCAAGACGCCCTTCTGGAAGACCTCGGTGATCTTCGTGCTCGAGGACGACGCGCAGGCGGGCGCGGATCACGTCGACTCGCACCGCTCGCCGGTCCTGGTGATCTCGCCGTACTCGCACGCCGGCGTACGGCACCGGTTCGCGAATACGACGGATGCGATCGCAACTATGGAAGGGCTGTTGCACCTGGGATCGATGTCGCAGTTCGACCACTATGGTCGGCCGATGATGGAGGCGTTTACGTCGGTCGCCGATACGACGCCCTACGTGGCGATTCAGCCGACGACGTCGCTCGATGAGATCAACCCGAGCAAGGGACCGTTGGCGTCCCTGTCCCGGCGCCTTCGGCTAGACAAAGAAGATCAGAACGACGAGGCCCTGTTCAACACGGTGCTGTGGCGCGCGGTCAAGGGGCCGAACGTCCCTGAGCCCCGGCCTCGCCGCGCGTCTATGTTAGATATGGCGTGGGCGAATCGGTGATTTTGTTCGATGGCGTCTGCAATCTGTGCAACGCCTCGGTGCAGTTTGTCATTCAACGGGACCCGCAGGCGCATTTTGCATTTGCGCCGCTCGGGAGCGACGCCGCGAACGAGCTGTTGCGGGGGCGGCGGGCGACGGTCACGAGTGACAGCATCATTCTGGTCGAGAAAGACGGTATCTATGACCAATCGACCGCTGCCTTGCGTATCGCGAGGCGATTGAGCGGTGCCTGGTCGCTGACGGCGGCGTTCCTCGTCGTGCCGAGGGTTTTGCGTGACGCCGTCTATCGGCTTATTGCACGGAACCGTTACCGGTGGTTCGGCCGGCGCGATGCGTGCATGATTCCTACGCCTGAGCTACGAGCGCGTTTCTTATGACACGTTCGGGTACTACCGCCACTTTCACCCTGGTGATACTCTAGGACATGACTCCCCCAGACAGCGACAACGAACTGAAGCAGGTGAACGAGCGCATCAAGGCGTTGCAACGCGCGGTGTACTATCTCGTCTGGAAGCGCACCGGGTTTGGCGAAGTGTGCGTGCACTGTAGCAGAGCGTATCCCGACCACGAAGAACATTGTAAGGGCGCGGAGGTCGAACAGCTGGTTCGATAGAAGCCGCGAATACTTATGTGAGAGGGTCCCCCCGCACGCGCGGGGGGGCCCTCTCTCACCTTTGAGGCGACAATGCCCGGCAGAAACCATCTCTTTGTCCCAGGTCCCACGAACGTCCCCGACCGCGTCCTCCGAACGATGCATCGGGCGATGGAGGATCATCGGTCTTCGGCGTTCCCTGCGCTGCCAAAAGGGATCTTCGAAGACCTCAAGAAGGTCTTTCGTACCGAGAGCGGACAAGCGTTCGTGTTTCCGGCCACCGGTACCGGGATGTGGGAGGCTGCGCTCGTCAATACGCGCTCGCCGGGCGATCGCCTGCTGGCGCCGCGCTACGGGCAGTTCAGTCATCTCTTCATCGACTGTGCGCAGAGACTCGGGCTCAAAGTCGACGTGATGCAGACGCCGTGGGGTGACGGAGCACCGGCCGAGCGCATCGAAGAAGCGCTCCGCGCGGACTCCGCGCACGAGATCAAAGGCGTGCTCGTCGTCCACAACGAAACCGCCACCGGTGTCACGAGTGACATCGCCGCGGTTCGTCGTGCGATCGATGCGGCCAAGCATCCGGCGCTGCTGTACGTCGACGGCGTGAGCTCGATCGGCAGCTTGCCATTCTTCATGGACGAGTGGGGAGTCGATGCGGCCATCACTGGGTCGCAAAAAGGGTTCATGCTCCCCGCTGGACTCGGCCTCGTGGCCATGAGTCAGAAAGCGTTGGCGCAACTGTCGACTGCCAAGTGTGCCCGTGTGTTTTTTGATTTTGCCGATCAGATCAAGGCCAATGCGACTGGCTACTTCCCGTACACGCCGAGCATTCCGCTGCTATACGGATTGCGGGAGTCGCTGGATATCCTGTTTGAAGAGGGGCTGGACAACGTCTATGCGCGGCATCACCGGCTGGCCGAGGGGATACGGCGTGCGGTCAGCGCGTGGGGACTGAAGCTCTGCGCCAGGGATCCGAAGTGGTACTCGGATACCGTGAGCGCGATCATGACGCCCGCTGGATACAACGCGGCTGACGTCATCGACGTGGCCTTCAAGAAGTACAACCTCGCGATTGGGGCGGGATTGAGTGAGGTCGCGGGGAAGCTCTTCCGGATCGGACACCTCGGTGATCTGAACGAGCTCATGCTGATGAGCGCGATCGCGGGCTCCGAGATGGCCATGCGCGACGTCGGTATCGATATCACCCCGGGATCGGGCGTGGCAGCAGCCGGAGAGTTTTGGCGGCATGGTGCGACGCCAGCAAAGGTGAAGGCTGCAGCATGAGGCGCCAGCGGAGCGAGTTGGCCGTGCCGGCCTCGCGGCCGGAGCTCTTCGCCAAGGCCCTCGCCTCCGAAGCTGATTACGTATTCCTCGATCTCGAGGACGCCGTGGCGCCGGCCGAGAAGGTCGGCGCGCGCGCGCTGGCCGTCGCGGGGCTCAAAGAGCACGACTGGCGTGGGCACGGGAAGACGGTGTCGCTCAGGATCAATGGCCTCGACACGCACTACATGTATCGCGACGTCGTCGAGGTTATTGAGGCAGCTGGAGACCGGCTCGACACGGTGTTGATCCCCAAAGTCGGGACGACTGGTGACGTGTACATGGTCGAGACCATGCTCACGCAGATCGAAGACGCTAAGGGGTTCGCGAAGCGTATTGGGATCGAGGTGCTGATCGAGACGGCGTTGGGGCTCGCCAATGTCGAGACCATCGCGCAATCAAGCCGCCGGCTCGAGGCCATGCATTTCGGCGTCGCTGATCTCGCCGCGAGCCTGAGAGCACGGACTGTCAGCATCGGCGGGCTCAATCCCGATTACCCCGGCGACCAGTGGCATTTCGGCCTCGCTCGCATGATCACTGCATGCCGTGCTTATGGGTTGCGGCCGATTGATGGACCATTCGGGGACTTCAAGGATCCCGATGGATTCGTCGCGGCTGCCCGGCGCGCGGCGGCGTTGGGCGCCGAGGGCAAGTGGGCGATACATCCGAGCCAGGTCGCGCTGGCCAATGATGTCTTCACGCCGACGCCGGCCGAGGTAGACCGGGCCAGGAGAATCTTGATCGCGGTCGAAGAGGCGCAACGGGACGGCAAAGGCGCCGCGCAGCTCGATGGCAAAATGATCGACGCCGCTTCGGCGCGGATGGCTCAGAATGTGGTCCAGATAGCAGGGAGCTGACATGGACATTCACGAGTACCAGGCGAAGGAGCTGCTGGCCAACTTCGGCGTGCCGATCCCGCGCGGCAACGTCGCGTATACGGCCGACCAGGCCGTGTACTGCGCGCGCGAGATCGGCGGCAATCGCTGGGTCATCAAGGCGCAGATCCATTCGGGCGGGCGCGGGCAAGCGGGTGGCGTGCGCATCTGCTCGACCGAGCACGAGGTCCATGCGGCGGCCGCCGACCTCTTGGGGCGCGTGCTCGTCACCAAGCAAACAGGGCCCAAGGGCAAGCTCGTTCAGCGACTCTACATCGAGGCCGCGGTCCCGATCGCGCGGGAGCTCTATGTCGGGTTTGTGCTCGACCGTCGGGCCGAGCGGGTGTGCGTACTGGCGACGGCCGAAGGCGGCATGGAGATCGAGGACATCGCGGCGCAGCGGCCGGATACGCTCGTGCGCGAGGTCATCGAGCCGGCGGTCGGCATGCAGGCGTTCCAAGCCCGCGAGCTGTGTTTCGGCCTCGGACTCGAAGCCGCGCAGGTGCCCGACGCGACCCGCGCGATCCTCGGCGCCTATCGGGCGTTCCGGGATCTCGACGCGACGATGGTGGAGATCAACCCGTTGGCCGTCACGCAGGACGGACATGTCTTGGCGCTCGACGCGAAAATGCAGTTTGACGACAATGCGCTGTTCCGCCGTCCGACGGTCCGCGAGCTCCGCGACTACACCGAAGAAGATCCCCGCGAGGCCGAGGCGTCGAAGTATGGCCTCAATTACGTGGGGCTCACCGGCGAAATCGGCTGCATTGTCAATGGTGCGGGGCTGGCCATGGCGACTATGGATATGATCAAGCTCGCCGGGGCCGAGCCAGCCAATTTTCTCGACGTGGGCGGGGGCGCCTCGCCAGAACGCGTCGCGGCCGCGTTCAGGCTCGTGCTGTCAGATCCGCACGTCAAAGTCGTGCTCGTGAACATCTTTGCCGGCATCAACCGGTGTGATTGGGTCGCGCAAGGTGTAGTGCAAGCGGCGAGAGAGCTGTCTCTCACCGTGCCCATTATCGCGCGGCTAGCCGGGACCAACGTCGACGAAGGGCGCCGGATCCTCAAGCAGAGCGGTCTCGCCATCACGAATGCCGACACGCTGGCTGATGCCGCGGCCAAAGCCGTCGATGCGCTGCATCGCGTCACACTTAATGGGGCATCACCTCGCGTTCATGAGCATACTCATTGATCAATCCACGCCGGTCATTTTTCAGGGGTTCACCGGCGACAAGGCGACGTTTCACGCGAAGGAGACGATAGGCTACGGCACACGTCTCGTTGGTGGCGTGACGCCGGGCAAAGGCGGGACGACGCACTTGGGTCTTCCTGTGTTCAACACCGTGAAGGCGGCCGTTGCGGCGACCGGTGCCACGGCCAGTGGCATCTTCGTGCCCGGCCCATTCACGGCCGACGCGATCATGGAAGCCGCGGACGCCGGACTCCGCTTGATCGTCGCGATCACCGATGGCATCCCGGCGCAAGACATGATGCGGGTCAAGCGCTATCTCCGGCGCTATCCGAAGGAGAAGCGCTCGACGCTGATCGGCCCGAACTGCGCCGGCATCATCAGCCCCGGCAAGGCGTTCATCGGCATCATGCCTCCCCACATCTATCGCGCCGGCCGCGTCGGCATCGTCTCGCGCTCCGGCACACTCGGCTACGAAGCCGCCTCGCAGATGGCGGCCGTGGGGATTGGCGTCTCGACGAGCGTCGGCATCGGCGGCGATCCGATCAACGGGTCGTCGTTTCTGGACATTCTGCAGCTGTTCGAGAACGACCCGGATACCGACGCCGTGCTCATGATCGGCGAGATCGGCGGGCCGCAGGAGGCCGAGGCGGCGCAGTGGGTCAAAGGCAACATGACGAAACCCGTCGTCGGCTATGTCGCGGGTCTCTCGGCGCCCACCGGCCGGCGCATGGGGCACGCGGGGGCCATCATCTCGGCGTTTGGCGATAGCGCGGCCGAGAAGGCCGAGATTATGCGGGCATCGGGACTGCAGGTGGCGCCGAGTCCGTCGGAACTTGGTACGACTATGGCAAGGGTACTCGCGTGAGCAAACCAATCGTGGTCATCACCCGGCGCGTGCCGGTCGCCGTCGAGAAACACGCCGGGGAGTTGTTCGATGTGCGGCTCAATCCATCGGACGCACCCATGAGCACCACGCAGTTGATCGAAGCCATGCAATGCGCTGATGGTCTCATGCCGACGGTGACCGACAAGATCACGGCTGATGTTCTCGCGACGCCGGGACGACGGGTCAGCATCGTCGCCAATTTCGGCGTCGGGTACAACAATATCGACGTTGCCGCGGCGCAAAAGAACCATGTCGTCGTGACGAACACGCCGGATGTGCTGACCGACGACACCGCCGATCTGGCCATCGCGCTGATGCTCATGGCCGCGCGGCGACTTGGCGAAGGTGAGCGCGAGGTGCGCGCGGGGGCGTGGACCGGGTGGCGGCCGACGCATCATCTCGGCACACGGGTCAGCGGCAAGACGCTCGGCATCCTGGGATTGGGGCGGATCGGCAGGGCGGTGGCGAAACGCGCGCATGACGGATTCAACATGCGGGTGCTCTACTTCGACCCGCCGGTCCCTATCGGAGAGGCCAAGGCACTCGGTGCAGAGCCGAGGGCCTCGATCGAGGATGTGCTCCGCGAGAGTGACTTCGTGTCGCTGCATGCGCCCGCGACGCCCGAGACGCGGCACATGATCAATGCCCAGACGCTCGCGCTCATGCCGCCGCACGCGATCTTGATCAATACCGCGCGCGGGGACGTCGTCGATGAGTTGGCGTTGGCCGAGGCGTTGAAGGCGAAGCGGATCGCCGGGGCGGGGCTCGACGTGTTCGAGAAGGAGCCGACCGTGACCCCCGCGCTGCTCGCACTCGATAACGTCGTGTTGCTGCCGCACCTCGGCAGCGCGACCACCGACACCCGTGTCGCCATGGGTGAGCGGGCGATCGATAATCTCGTGCAGTTCTTCGCCGGGAAGGCGCCGAGGGATCGCGTGGCCTGATTCGGGGTTTTGTAGGATAGAACCCGGATGCGAACACTCCTGCTGGTGCTGTGCATATCCCGGGCGGCCCTGGCCCAGGAGCCGTCCGACATCCCGCGCGCGGCGCTCGTCGCGCTCGTGCCATCGCCTGTGGGCGTGCACGAGACGCGACGATATGAGCGATATGTGATTCACGGTGGATCGACCGAGGCGCTCGCCGCGCAGATGCAGGCGCTTGGGCCGCACGATGCTGACGAAGTGGCGCCGGCGCTGACCAGATCTGACAGGAAGGCGTCGCTCGTATACCGGAGTGACGGGCGCTCATGTCGTATCAGTGACGTCACAGTCGCGCTCGACGTGACGATCATCCTCCCGGTATGGGACATCCCACGTGATGCTTCGGCCGCGTCGAGGGCCGAGTGGGAAAGGTTTCTCGGCGCGCTCGAGCGGCACGAGCTCGGTCACCGGGCGATTGCGCTCGCGGGAGCCGAGCAGCTCGCTCAGGCGTTGGAGCGAATTCATGGGCGGTCGTGTGATCAGCTGCATACGGCGGCAGAGTATGCGTCGCGCGATGAGGCGGCCGCGACGAGGGCAGCGCAGGTCGCTTATGATGACTCTACGAGTCATGGAATAAAGCAGGGAACGGCGCTCTCGAACGTCAGGTGAGTCGCGCGTATTTCATTGAGTGTTCGATAGTGGGACAATTTCGTCCCAAACTCGGCGCATCGGTGTGACCAAACCGGCGCATCGGTGCGACTAAACCGGCGCATCGGTGTGACCAACCGGCGCATCGGTGCGACTAAACCGGCACATCGGTGCGACTAAACCGGCGCATCCGTGCAACCTGGGGCTGTGCCACGCACAGACCCAGCTCGCACGGAGGGGAAATCCCGAAGGGATTTGCGCTCCGTGCAAACGAAATCGCCGCGATGAGCGTCTAACTAGAGTACTGAAACTCGAATTTCGAGCACCGCGTAAGAGGTGTTATGGTGGACTTCTCAGAAGTAGTGTTTACCGATCGCGAGTTGGACCTGATGAACGTGCTCTGGGAGCACGGCCCTTCCACAGCGGCCGAGGTGCAGATGCGCCTCTCCGACCGGCTCGCATATACGACTGTTCTCACGGTGCTCCGTGTGCTCGAAGCCAAGCGCCACGTGACGCACACCGTTGAAGGCAAGGCCCATCGGTTCGCCCCAACGGTGAGCCGCCGCGCGGCGGCGACATCGAGCATTCGCTATCTGAAGCAAAAACTGTTTCGCGGCTCGGCGGCGATGATGCTCACGCACGTCGTCGAAGACGAGCTCGATGACCCGGCGACGCTGCAGCGCATGCGTCGAGTCCTGAACGAGCGCCTCAAGGTCGCATCGGTCGGGTAACTGGTTACCCGGGGCCCGAGCGGGCCATCTATAGTGCATGACCCGCTCGATTTTGTGCTGCCTCGTTGCGTGTGCCGCCGTGGCGCACGCCCAGTCTACGCATTTAAGTACGAACGCCGTCGTCCCCAAGGCCAAGTCCGCCGCCGACGCTGCCTACCTCGCGTCGATGGGCCAGATGCGGAGCGACCTCCGCAACCTGATCACGGCACAAGAGCTCTACGAAACGGGCAATAAGACGTTCGCCAACGACGTCGATCTGCTGCCCACGTTCCATCCCATGATGGGCGCACATGTCGATATCGTATCCTCCCAGTCGAACGGCTGGGCCGCGATCGAGACGATGCCCGCTGGCGCCGGTGTGGGGCGCTCGTGCGTGATCTGGGTCGGATCGATTGACAAGAGCGATCGTCCGTCGACCGAGTCAGAGCACAAGACGTTCCCGGAAGCCGAAGTCGCCTGCGACGGCGATGGCTTGAGCCAGCGCGCCGAGTGGGCCGCGGCCGCGCAGAGCTACATGGCGTTCGCGCTCCGGAAGCTCGCCAAGAGCGAGGAGAAGTACGCCGCCTTGAACGGCCACTACACCATGGACGCGTCGAAGCTCGAGCCGTTCACCTGGGACCCAGGCGTGTCGGTCGCGATCGTCTCCGCCACCGATGGGGGCTGGGCCGCGAAAGCGTCGTTCGTCCTCTTCCCCGGCAAAACCTGCGTCATGTGGCGCGGCGAGCTCGATGCCTCGGGCCTAGGCCGCACCGTTGACCGCGACCAGGTCGCCTGCGACGAAATGTAACAAGCTCGACCATAAGTGACGTTGCAGTAGGTAATTTGGGTGCCTCTCTCGGGAGGCACTCTTTGCTTTTTCGCGCATGCGGTCTGACGGCGGCACTACTGACGGCGATCGCGTGTGGCAGCAGCAAGGCGACCGGCCCGGTCCTCTCGCGGGTACCGATCACCTTCTCCCTGGGCAACTCGCAGACCGACACCATCCAGTCGGTCCTTGCCCAAGCCCTGATCGTGCGGGTGGGCTCGGGTCCGGCCGGGTCCGGCGCGCATCAAGTCGTCCGCTTCCAATCGGTGCTGGACAGCGGCACCTACCGAGTGCTGGTCGAGCCGCTCACGGGCGGGTCGCCCAGCCCGTTCTTCGCCGAAACGACCGATGCGTCCGGCCAAGCAACCGTCGTGATCGCATTCGGCAACGATGAGGGCCCCGGACAGCTCGTCGTCAACGTCCCCGCGCTCGGATACCTCGACACCGCCCGCTACACGGTCCTCCCCGGACACCCGTTCGCGATGCAGGCGATGCCGAACGACACCGACGCCTACCTCGGCGGAACGGTCGGCCTCCGAACCGCGGTCGTCGATCGCTTCGGCAACACGCGCACCGATCCCGTGACGTTCGTTGTCGTCGGCGGACCAGGGTCGATCAACGGCTCGACGCTCACCGTCAACGGCTACGGTCCGATCTCGGTCGCCGGGACTGCCGATGGACTCGTCGACACGACGATCGTGAACGGCGTCCCAAAGGGCACGATCGCCGCGGCCGGTGATATCAACTACATCTGGTCGTTCAACGTCGACGGATCGGACTTCACGCCGATCTCACCGGTCTCCGCCGGCACACTCAAGTGGGCGCCGAACGGATCGAGCCTCGTGTTCGACCAGACCGTGTTTGGCGGTGTCGGCGCGAGCGATATGCTGCAGACCATCGCCACCACCGGCGGCCAGGTCACGACGATCGTCAACTCCGGCGCCACGACGGTCGCCTACCCGCAGTACTCGCGGGATGGAATGTGGATCTACTACGACGAGGGCAGCTCCACGCAGCCGATGTGGCGCGTACACCCCGACGGCTCCGGCAACGCGACGGTGAATATGCTCTCGAGCGAGAGCCTGCAGTTCCCGAGTCCGTCCTTCGACGGGACCAAGGTCTCCTACATCCTGAGCGGCGGCGCCGGCGACCTGAAAGTCCTCACGCTGTCGTCGGGGGCCGCCGTCGACCTCGGCGTGAACGGGATCGCCGACGTGTGGTCCCCAACCAGAAATGTCATCGCCTACGTCACGCTCAATAACGCAATGGCGCTCATCAACAGCGATGGCTCAGGCCAGAGCATACTCGCGCCCGGACCGTATGGGCCACAGTTTGATTGGTCACCGGACGGGCAATGGATCATCGCCCGCAACACGGCGACTACTCGACTGGAGGTGATCAACGTGGCGACACAGCTCGTCATCCCGCTTGGCTATACGGGCACGGTCGGATCTCCCACATGGCATTGACCGGCCTGGCTGCGCGTGCTCGTCCGGTCTCCGGCGTCGTACTGCTTTTCGCCGTCGCCGCGTGCGGGAGCTCGACCGCTCCGCACACCTCGACCCCGCACCCGAACGTCTACTTCCTCGCTGGGAATCAGCAGACCGATACGGTGCAGGCGGTCCCCGCGCAGGCGCTCGTGGTGGTGATCACGCATAACGGCAGTCTGGTGTCCAACGCCGTCGTGCAATTCCAAGCGGTCAGCGCCGACAGCACCAATCCGAATGCCGGGGATTGGGTCGACGTCGCGCCGCTCAGCTCCTTCCAGCCCACCTCGTTCGTCGCGGAGACGACCAATACGCAGGGCGAGGTGGACGTCGACCTCTACTTCGGCACCCGCGCGGGTACGGCGCCCCTCGTGGTCACGGTGCCAGCGCTCGGCTACGTCGACACCGCGAAATTCACCGTGACCGCCGGCGGCGCGGCCGCGTTGCGATCGGGGCCGGCCGACACCGCGGTCTACGTGAACGGCACCGTGAACCTCCACACGGCCGTCGTCGACCGCTTCGGCAACCCACGCACCGATCCCGTGTCATACGCGCTCCTCTCGGGACCGGCCCACCTGTCGGGATCGACGGTCACGGTCACCGCGATCGGACGCGTGGCGGTGGCCGGCACGGGCTACAAGACGACCGACACGTCGTACATCTCCGGCGTCCCCTCCGGCACAATGGCCGCCTCCCTCGACGCTGGCGGCATCGCGGTCTTCAACTTGGACGGGTCGAGCTACAAGACGATCTTCACAATGCCGGCGGGAACCGTGGTGTGGGCCCCCTCCGGCTCGAGCCTCGCGTTCGACGAGACAACGGGCGGCGGGACACGCGGCGGTGGTGCAGTGCTGTACGGCATCACGACCGGCGGATCGATCACGGCCATCGACAACTCGGGCGGGCCCATCGATGCGTGGCCGGCGTACTCGCACGATGGCACGTGGATCTACTACACGAAGGTCACCGACAATTTTGACATCTGGCGGGTCCACCCCGACGGGACGGCGGACTCCCTGCTGTCTGCTGCAGCGGGCTCTCCTCCATCGGAGTTTCCGAGCCCCTCGCCCGACGGGACATCGGTCGTGTACGTCGTCCCGTATTACGAGACGGTCGAGATACTCAACCTGTCGAACGGCGTCTCGACTCCACTTGGCAGCATCCTTGCCAATTCGACGGCATGGTCGCCGAACGAGAACGTCATCGCGTACAACGCGAACGGGATCATCAGCATTATCCATCCCGATGGCACGGGGCAGACGGCGCTGACCGGGGCAACCTACGAGTACCAGCTCGGCTGGTCCCCCGATGGAAACTGGATCGTCGCGCGGAACGTGAACACGAGGAAGATCGATCTCATCAGCGTCACGACCCCGAATCTGATTCTGCCACTGGGATATACTGGCGCGATGGATTCTCCGACGTGGCACTGAAACTGACTCTCGTCGCGTGCCTCGCGCTGGCCGCCTGCAAAGGCAGCACGGGGCCGGCCGGCTCGCGCATCCTGATCACGAGCGGCGGCGGACAGACCGGCCACGCGGATTCGACACTGTCGCTCGCGCTCACCGTATTCCTGACCGGCACACGACAACCAGCACATCGCGGCATTCTCTTCGCGCCGACCGCGGATACGACCTACGTGCACCATCCGCTCGCAGCCGGGAATTGTACCGTGCTCGTCGAGCGGACCGACGGCCAAGGTGGCAACCAGTGCTCGGCTGTCGACTCGACCGATGGGTCCGGACAGGCCTTCATCGTCTTGACGATGGGCCCCACACCCGGACCCGCGCACCTCGTGGTCACCCTGCTGCAGCCGTTGGAGTCGGATACGGTCTCATTCACGATCACGCCCTAGTGTCGCTCTCCACTCGACTATCGGCGATTGCCTTAGGCCTAGCAGTCATCGCGTGCAGCAGCAGCACCGCCCCGTCAGCCGCTGGCATTCATTTCGTCTCCGGTAGCAAGCAGACGGACACCATCCAGTCCGTCCTACCACAGCCACTCGTCATCCAGCTCACGGCCCCGACATCGGTTGCGTTTCAAACCGTGACGTTCACGGCGATCGACAGCGAAGCGCTGGTCGCCGCGACCGCCGTGTCGACGCCGGCGTCCAAGATCTCGCTAACGACCGACGCAAATGGGAGCGCGGGGATCACCGTGATCCTCGGCAAGCACGCGGGTCGTGCCGGCGTGATCGTAAACGCTCCGATGCTCAACTACACGCTCACCGCCAACTTCACCGTCAACCCCGGTGCGGCGGTGGCAGTGCAGGCGTTGCCATCGGATACGACCATCTACGTCGGCAAGTCCGTGCCGCTCCGTATCACGCTGGTCGACCGGTTCGGGAATGCGCGATCGGGCGGAACCTTCCAGGTCACAGACTCGGGACCGGCGACGATCTCCGGAACGACCGCAACCGGGACGGCGATCGGTAACGTGTCCCTGACCGTCGCCAGCGGCACGTATCAGGCGTTCTCGTTCATCTCGGTCGTGCCCGCCGGCCGGATCGCGGCGGCTATGCCCGACAGCGATATCGTGCTGATCAACCTCGACGGCTCCCAGTCTCAGATTTTGCACACGCCGCGGGGTGTCCTTTCGATGGCCTGGAATCCGTCGGGCACTCTCCTGGCGTTCACGGAGAGCCCGCCCAATTTCGCCCCTCCTCCTCAAAGCACCACCTGGCCACTCCGGACGATCACGCCAAGTGTGGTACGATCACCGCGGTCGATAGCGTGTTCGGGGTCGAGGAGATCGTCGCCTCGTTTTCGCCCGACGGTTCGTTGATCTACTTCAACCGCAACGGTCAGCTCTGGCAGGTGCATCCGGACGGTACCGGCAACAGCCAGTACCCGGACCCGGCGGCTTCGGGGCAGCCGTCGCCGGACGGCAAGTACGTGCTGTATTTCAGCGTGGCGAACCGGAACGTGTACGTGCTCAATACGAGCACCAACGTCATGACGAATCTGACGACGATCACGGGTCTCCAGGGACTGAACGGCGCGTGGTCCCCCACCGGTGACCTCATCGCCTTCGTCTCGTGGGACCATTCGGAGGAGGCAGTAGGCAGCGTGCACATCGTAGCCCCGGATGGGACCGGACTCCGCACTCTCGCGCAGGGGGCCTATTTCTACAGCGGGCCCGTGAGTTGGTCGCCAGACGGCAATTTCTTGATTGTCGGGTATCTCCAATCTGGAGCGGACATCATCGGCGTAACGACTCCGGTCGATCTGCCGCTCGCCTTTACATACACGCGCTCGCTCTATAACACCGCATGGCAACCGTGACATAAGAGGCGGGGCGCCCGCCGGACGGCGGGTGGCCGCCCCGATAGATTAGAGACCTATGGCCTCGACTATCGCCCCCCCAATCCCCGCCACGTCCTCGATCCAGCAGCTGGCGATCGACACCGTCCGCACGCTCGCCATGGACGCCGTCCAGAAGGCCGACAGCGGGCACCCAGGCACGCCGATGGCGCTGGCGCCGCTGGCGTATGTTCTCTGGACTCGACACATGAAGTACGACGCGTCCGCCCCGGATTGGCCGGACCGCGACCGGTTCGTGCTGTCGAACGGGCATGCGTCGATGCTGCAGTACGCGGTCCTGTACCTGACCGGCTACGGGCTCACGCTCGATGATCTGAAACAGTTTCGGCAGTGGGGCTCGAAGACCCCGGGCCACCCGGAGTACGGCGACACCGTCGGCGTCGAGACGACCACCGGGCCACTGGGCCAAGGCGTCGCCAATGCGGTCGGCATGGCCGTGGCCGAGGCACACTTGGCGGCCGAGTTCAATCGGCCGGGTCAGACGATCGTCGATCACCACACGTACTTCATCGCCGGTGACGGATGCCTCATGGAAGGCATCTCCCACGAGGCCGCGTCGTTCGCCGGGCATTTCAAGCTCGGCAAGCTCATCGGGTTCTACGACGACAATCACATCACCATCGATGGCAAGACGGAGCTCACGTACACGGACGATGCGGGCATGCGCTTCGAGGCGTACGGCTGGCACGTGCAGCACGTGGCCGACGTCAACGACCTCGATGCCGTGGACGCGGCGATCGTCAACGCCAAGGCGGTCACGGATAAGCCATCGCTGATCATCACCCGCACGCACATCGGGTACGGGTCGCCGAACAAAGTCGACTCCGAGAAAGCGCACGGTGAGGCGCTCGGCGCAAAAGAGATCGAGCTGACGAAGCAGAACCTCGGCTGGCCATCGCTCGAGCCATTCTTCGTTCCGCCGGAATCGCTCGACCACTGGCGCGCGGCTGGTCAACGCGGTCGGCCCGCGCGTCTCGCTTGGGAAAAGGCGCACGCCGCATATGTCGCGGCGCTGCCGGAGCTCGGGGCTGAGTACGATCGCCGGCTGACCGGGAAGCGGCGGCCAGGGTGGGACAAGAACTTTCCCACGTTTACCAAAGAGAACGGCAACGTCGCCACTCGGGCTTCTTCGGCCTTGGTGCTGAATGCATTCGACGCCCAGGTGCCGGAATTATTTGGCGGCGCGGCTGACCTCAACCCGTCCACGCTCACGTATCTGAAAGACAGTACCAATTTTGAGCCGGGCGGGTATGCGGGGCGCAATGTGCATTTCGGCATTCGCGAGCACGGGATGGGCGCGATGCTGAATGGGATGGCGCTCCATGGAAGCTTGCTGCCGTTTGGATCGACGTTCTTCATTTTCTCCGACTACATGCGCCCCGCGATCCGACTGGCGGCGATCATGCGCCAGCACGTGATCTGGGTCTTCACGCACGACTCGATCGGCTTGGGCGAAGACGGCCCGACGCACCAGCCGATCGAGCAGCTGTCGACGATGCGCGCGATCCCGAACGCGACGCTGATCCGGCCGGCGGATGCGAACGAAGTGGCCGAAGCGTGGCGCGTGGCGATCAATCACGAGGGCGGCCCGGTGTCGCTCGTGCTGACGCGGCAGAAGCTCCCGTTGTTGCAAGGGAGCGGGCCGGGCCTCGCGAAAGGCGCGTACGTGCTGGCCGAGGCCGAGGGTGGTGCGCCGCAGGTCGTGATCATGTCGTCGGGCTCGGAAGTGTCGCTCGCCGTCGAAGCGCGGACAGCGCTGGCCGGACGCGGCGTTCGCGCGCGGGTCGTGAGCATGCCGAGCCACGAGATCTTTGCGGCCCAGCCGGCGAGTTATCGGGATACCGTGCTCCCGCCGGGCATCCCGCGGGTTGCCGTGGAGGCCGGGCACCCCGTGTCGTGGTACCGTTGGGTCGGCGACAACGGCACGGTCGTGGGGCTCGAGCGGTTCGGCGCGTCGTCCCCGGGGCCGGTTGTATACAGGGAACTGGGCCTCACCTCGGCACGTGTCGTAGATGCCGCTTTAACACTGCTCGGGGTGTCATAATGCAGCAGCGGTTGCAGAATGAGGCGGGAGATTTTGCCGGGTGGCCGGGTCCGCGTTTTCTAACCTGTTATCACACAACAGGTTACGTAATCGATTAACGACGGAACACCGATTGCTTTAATTCGGGACAAGTCATTGGCCCGGAGAGGTCATCGTGTCGAGTCGCCGAGATGGATTTACGCTGATCGAGTTGCTAATCGTGGTGGTCATCATCGGCATCCTTGCCGCGATCGCCATACCGAAGTTCGCTACGTCGAAAGAGAAGGCGTACGTGGATTCGATGCGCGCGGATCTCCGCAACCTGGAGACGGCCGAAGAAGCGTACTTCTTCGACAACGCGACGTACGCGGACCCGAACTTCTTGATCGCGAACCTGTCGTACCACACGTCGGCCGGCAATACGTTCTCGGCCAAGACGGTCCTGAACTCAGGCTGGACGGCGTCGATGGTGAACTCCTTCGTCCCGGCGACGGCGAGCCCGCACACCTGCGCCGTCTGGATCGGCGCGGCTACCGCGCCGTTCCCGCAGGACTCGCTCGAAGGGGCACCCGGCTGTAGCTAACGCGCGTCGGCGACGACACTCGGCGTCTCGCGCACGAGCGAATCCAAGGATCGTATAGCGAGCGATTCGACACCAGTGTCGTTTTTCTCGTAATCCGACGTGAGGTCGCACGGTGCCACGTTCCGTACGCGCCCCGCGGTCGCGTACAGAACGAGCACAGAGTCGCGAACCTCGACCGTCCCACGGTGATATTCATACCGTGTCACG
>DATMLM010000030.1:0-3996 GCA_035570055.1 Gemmatimonadaceae bacterium | reverse complement strand
GGCACCCGGTGGTGGGCGATGACACGTACGGCGGCGGTGGCGGACGGCGCGTGGTGGCGCTCCCTCCGCATCGACACTTTCTGCACGCCGCGTGGCTTCGCTTCCGTCACCCGATCACGGGCGCCGACATGGATCTGAGATCGCCATTGCCAGAGGATCTGCTTCGATCGCTGGCCGCCGTTTCGCACGAGGACACAGGGCTGGACGATGTCGGCTTCTTTAGAAATTCCGACCGCGACGGATGATGCGCCACGACTGCTGTTATTCGGCGTCGGCGGCCGAGTCTGCGCATGTGAGCTGGACGCGATCCGCGAAATCGTTCCCTATCGACAAGCCACGCGATTGCCCGGCGCGCCGCCGTTCGTCACGGGCCTGATCAATCTGCGGGGATCGATTCTGACGGTGATGGACCTGGGTCTCAGACTCGGGGGATCACCCATTGATCCCACACGGGGATCGATTGTGCTGGCTGAGGCGGGACCGCGCGTCATTGGCCTCGGCGTCGATGAGCTCCGAGACGTGCAACGCGTTCCGAGAACGCAGATCGAACCGGCCGAGGGCGAGATCGGCTCGGGGTTGGTGAGCGGCGTGCTCCAAGTGGGGGAGGACGTCGCGATGTTGCTCGACGTGCGGGCGATCATCAAGCAAATCTTCGGGGGGAACCTTTGAGTCACTCAGTGCTGATCTGCGATGACGCGATCTTCATGCGGACGATGGTCGGCGACATCCTGACCCAAGCCGGATTCGAGGTCGTCGGCGAGGCCGAGACGGGCCTGCAGGCGGTCGAGAAGTACAAGCAGCTGCGACCCGACCTCGTCACGATGGACATCGTGATGCCGGACATGGGTGGCATCGACGCGGTCCGCGAGATCACGAAGTTCGACGCCAACGCCAAAATCCTCATGTGCAGCGCGATGGGCCAGCAAGCGCTCGTCGTCGAGGCGATCCAGGCCGGCGCGAAAGACTTCGTCGTCAAACCTTTCCAGCCCAGCCGCGTGCTGGAAGCCGTCCAACGCGTCCTCGGCTAGCTCCTCGTGGACACGTCGCGGTACGCCGAGCTCTTTCTCACCGAGAGCCGTGAGCATTTATCAGCCATCAACCACGCGCTGCTCGAAATGGAGCAGAACGGGGGGACGGCCGATACCGTAGGCGCATTGTTCCGCGCCGTGCACACGGTCAAGGGCATGAGCGCGACGATGGGGTACCACGACGTCGCTGATCTGTCGCACGAGCTGGAGACCCTGCTGGAGCGCGTCCGCCGGGGCGACCTCGCGGTGACATCCCCACTGATGGATGTGCTGTTCAAGGCGGCCGACACCCTCGAATCGGCCATCGAGAACGCCGTCGCCGATGGGCCTCCGGTCAAGATCGCGAAAATTATCGAGCGTTTGAAAGCCATCAGCACCGACACGGCGTCCGGCAACGGCGGAAACGGTGGCTCGGCCCCACGTCGAACGTCCGGGAAGGCCGCGCGCCAGCGCGCCGCGAAAAAGGCCGCGACGCCCTTATCCGTGCCGACGGTCCGCGCCGATCCTGGCACGATCGTGAAAGTCACGCTCGTTGCCGATACGCCGCTGCCCGGCGTGCGCGCGGTGATGGTGCTGAGCAAGATCAGAGCGCTCGGCCAGGTTGTCGCCGTTGACCCTCCCGAGGACGACTTCGGGCATGACGGGTTCAATGGCTGCTTCACGTGCACCATGATCGGGCCGGCCCTCGCTCCCGAGATCGAGCAGGCGGTTCGTTCGGCGGGCGACGTCGACACCGTCCAGATCACCGGAGCGCCTGTTCTGGCGGCGCGACGGGGGACGACCGTGTTGCAGGCCGTTGGCAACGAAGAGACCGGGGTCAAGCAGCAGCGCCATGTGCGCATCGATCTGCGCCGCCTCGATTCCCTCATGAATCTGATCGGCGAGTTGGTCATTACGCGCGGACGGTTGTTCGAGATCGGGCGCGGATTGGCCGACCCGGCCCTCGACGACTCGCTCGCTCAGGCATCGCGGCTGATTGGCGATCTCCAGGACGAGATCATGACCTGCCGCATGGTTCCCGTCTGGCAGGTCTTTGATCGGTTTCCCCGGCTGGTGAGAGACGCCGCGCGGACCCTCGGCAAAGACGTCACGCTGGAGATCGAGGGCAAAGAGATCGAGCTCGATCGGTCCATGCTCGATGAGATCGGCGATCCGATCGTGCACTTGCTGCGCAACGCCGTCGACCATGGCATCGAGACGCCCGATGAGCGGACGAAGCAAGGCAAACCGGCCGTCGGCCGCCTGACGCTGAGCGCGGCGCGCGATCGCTCGAACGTGCTGATCAGAGTCTCGGACGATGGGCGTGGAATCGATCGCGGCAAGGTGCTGAGAAAAGCCCGAGACACAGGACTGATCGACCCGGCGACTGCCGAGCTCACTGACGAAGAGCTGATGCGGCTCATCTCCAAGCCGGGATTCAGCACGGCCGAAGCCGTGACCGAGATCTCCGGACGCGGGGTGGGCATCGACGCGGTGCAGAATCGCGTCAGGGCCCTGGGCGGGTCCGTCGATATCAGGACCGCGCCGGGGCGCGGGACGACCGTCACGGCCAGGTTGCCGCTCACGCTGGCGATCATGCGGGCGCTGCTCGCGCGCGTCGCCAATGAAGTGTATGCGATTCCGATGGCGCACGTGCGCGAGACGATCTCGCTCGACGGAGCCAATGTGTCGACGCTGCAGGGAAAGCCCGTGCTGCTGCTCCGCGAGGTCGTCATGCCGCTCGTACGCCTGCGTGACGTGGTCGGGCTGCCGGGACGAGTGATCGAAGCGGGCGACGACGCGGAACAAGCCATCGTCGTCGAGCTGGCGGATAAAGAAGTCGCGGTCGTTGTCGACCAACTCCCCGGTCAACAGGAGATCGTGGTGAAGCAGTTCGATGGGGTGCGCGGTGGCCTGAATCTGTTCACCGGTGCGACGATCCTGGGCGACGGCGCGCCCGCCTTGATCGTCGATGTGAGCAGTCTTTTCTGAGGCCCTGATATGGAAGACATTCGCTCGTTGAAGGCGATCCAACTCGACGCGTTGCGCGAAGTCGCGAACATCGGCGCCGGCCACGCGGCCACCGCCCTGTCGCAGATGACCGGCAACACGATCATGATCAGCGTGCCGACGATCAATATCGCTCGGCTCGAGGATGTGCCACCGCAGATCTCCGGCCCGGAAGAGCCGGTGGCCGCGGTGCTCATGAACATGCTCGGCGACCTCACCGGTCGCACGCTGTTGGTCTTCCCTCGACCGACGGCGCTGCGGCTGTCCGACCTGATGCTCAATCGGCCGGGCACCAACGGCAATGGCGATCTCGGCGAGCTGGAGCAATCCGCTATTAAAGAATGCGGCAACATTTTGAGTGGCGCCTACATGAACGCGCTCAGCGACTTTATGGGCCTCATGTTGTTGCCATCGCCGCCCAGTTTGGCCGTGGACATGTCCAGTGCCGTATTGACGACCGCGTATCTGCAGTTCGGGACGGATCGCGATTACGTGTTCTGCGTCGAGAGCGAATTTCACATGCAGGATTTCAACGAACGGCTGCGCGGGTTCTTTCTCCTGTTACCAGACGTGGCCTCGCTGCATGCCATTCTGCGCGCCGTCAAGGTCGCGTAGGCGCGGGTATGGACGTGGGCGCGCCCCCACTGATGTCCGAGCGGGACCGCGAGGTCCTGCGCTCGTTCGCGCGCCGCATTGATCCCTCCGACGCCGGGGCCCACAACAACCTCGGCGTTCTCTACTATCACAAAGGCTTGTACGAGGAGGCCGTCGAGGCCTTCACGCGAGCCCTCGAGCTCGACGCGAAAATGCAGGTTGCCCAACGCAACCTGGAGATCGCGTACTTCTCGACCGGGTACTACGAGCGCCGGGTCGGCGAGCTCCGTGAGCGCCTGCGCACGACGCCCGCGGACCGCGAGGCGCGGTGGGAGCTGGGGCGCGCGTACGCGCTGCTCGGCCGCTCGAGCGAGGCGGTCAACGA
>DATMLM010000029.1:0-62492 GCA_035570055.1 Gemmatimonadaceae bacterium | reverse complement strand
TCGGTGGGGTCGGTCGACGCGAGGAACACCGCGCGCTCGATCGGTGCGCGGGCATCGTAGCTCGCGAATCCCCGAATGCCGATCGTGTGGGCGCCATCCGGCGTCGACCAGACGCGCTTCGCGGTGGCGTCCGCGCGAATGTAGCCTCGCGTCGCGTTGGTGCCGCTGACGAACCCGGCGTCGAGGAACGCGTCGACGCGCGTCGAATCCGGCGCGGGCCCGCGGATCGAGCCCGTGCCCGAGAGCGAGAGGACCGAATGGCGCTCCCAGCGCGTGGGGTCGACGAACACGAAGTCGTACGGGATGGTCGAGGTGAATGCCAGGGCGATCGTCCGTTGTGGTCCATTCGCGTAGACGAACGGGCTCGCGTTCCACGTGCGCTGGAGCACGAACTTGTCGATCCCGTCGAGGTCCCAGTCGCTGACGCTGATCTGGGGCGACACCTTGGCGCTGACCGCGGGGTCGTTCAGCGTGAACCATCCTTGCACGTGCGACCGCCCGGGGACATTCGGCCCGGTCGGCGCGGCGAGGCCGATCGTCAGTCGGTCGAGCCATCCCTGATAGTTGAGGCGCATGCGCACGGCCGGCGTCAGGTGACCCGGATCGCTGTACCATGCGTACGGGAGGATGGCGGTCACGAAGCGCTCTTCGCGCCACTGGTCGAGGAGCGGCCAGTCGAAGGTCACGCGCGCCGTTCGGCTGTCGAACCATGGGACGGTGACCTCGCCGTTGTCGAATGGCCACCAGTCTTCCGTCAGGTGATCGGGGTCGAGCCGAACCTCCAGCGGCTTCAATCGGGTCCGCACATGCACGGTATCCGGATCGCGCAGCGGCTCCGACCGTCCGAACGTCCACCCGTCTGACGTTCTGATGCCAACTGGCATCGGATGCAGATATGGCCCGCGGCGAACAACGGTGACGTTGCTCGTCCACCCATCGCCATCCGGAGCGGCGGTCCAGCCGCCGAGGGCGTACTCGACGAGGCCGACCTTGCGCAGCCATTGGTCGAAGAACCAACTCAAGTCGCGTCCCGCGGCGCGTTCGGCTTCGGTGCGAAACGCCATCTCGTCGACGTGCTTGAACTTCCAGCGCGCGTAGTAGCCGCGGAGAAGCAAGCGCCACGCCGTCTCGCCCAGTATGTCCCGGAGCGCTCCATACATGCGGACCGCACGACCATACACCATGGCATTGTAGATGCCGAACTCGCTGAACTGGTTCGCGGACCACCCGACGGGTTGGTCGCGGTGCACGATGTCGAGACTGTCGAGCCGGATGTCCTCGCGTTCGGCGGGCAGTGGCGTGACGGCGAGGGCGCGGTATCCGCGAGCGCGTGGCGAAGCGATGCCTTCCTGCGAGATCGGGATCTGGAGCTCCCCTGGAGCCTGATGCCGATCGGCGCGCGTCAGTCGCTCGGCCCATCCCGTCTGGTAGTCGGAGAGACCTTCGTCCATCCAGGCCGAGGCGTACTCATTGTTGGCGAGCATCGCGTACGTGTATTGGTGTCCGGCCTCGTGGAGGATCAGCCCTTGGGAGGCCGAGCCGTCCATGATCATCATGGGGAACTCGGTGCCGCCGCCTTCGAGGCGGTGGACGTTCGTGAGCTGCGGGTACGCGTACGGGCCGTAGACACTCTCCAACCACGCGAGCGCTTGCTCGGTCCGTCGGACGGCGATGCCACGTCCCCAGGTGGCTTCGTCCCCTGGGCGATACAGGACGTGGACGGCGACCGTCCCCGCCGGTGTGACATAGTCGCCGCCTTCGTAGCGGTAATCGGGTGACGTCGTCCAGGCGAAGTGGTGTACATTGTTCGCCCGAAACCTGACCGTGCGCCATCCCGGCTCGTCGCCGGTGCCTGACGTTGGACGGTGCGTCCACCCAGGGTCCCCGGCGACGACGACGCCGGTCGCCGCAACGATTTGGTCATCGCGCAAGACGAGGGTGACGTCGTAGGTCCCGAATTCGCCATAGAGCTCTCCCGCGGGAGTGAACGCGGGTGCTTCCCAACCGTGTCGATCATAGACGGCGACCTTCGGAAACCATTGCGCGAAGTCGTAGCTGCGTCCGCGTCGCCCCTGTCGTCTCAGGACCGTCGAAGGCCTCGCATCCCAACGCAGCGTGATGACGCACGAATCTCCGGGGGCCAATGGATGTGGCAGCGCGAAGTGCGCTACCGTGGAATCGGGTGCGCCGGGATATTCAGGCGCTACGGGGGTCCCGTTGATCGTTGGTGGTGCGGTGAAGCGCTCGTAGCCGTAGTGGGGATCCGACAAGTTCTGGAACCGCACGCGGCCTTCGCGCGTGTCGACCGCACTCCACGCGGATCCAGGCCGGAAGGCGTTCAGATACTGATGAAAAAACAACTCGCGCAGCGTATCGGGCGAGTTGTTCGTGTACACGAGCGTCCCGGACGCGTGCACCGTCGCGGCATTCTCATCGAGCCGTGCGACGATGCGGTAGGCGACGTGTTGTTGCCAGTACCCAATGGTGTCGCCCGACGGTGGCGTGGTCGCCTGGGCTCCGAGACGATCTCGACCGGGCGTCCCGGCGACGATAGCGCCGAGCGCGAGAACGAAGGCAGCGCGGCTACGGCGACGCCGGGTCGTCAGCGGGGTGTAAGCGTTAGGCTCGATCCGCCGTGGCGCTGCCCGCGGTCAGGCGGCGACGGAGGAGTGCGAGGCGTCGGCGGACGGAGCCGTCGATGACTGTGTCGCCGACGCGGACGACGAGGCCGCCCAGGATCGCCGGATCGACGGAGACGTGCGGGACGACAGTCTTGCCCAGTGCGCGGCTCAGGTTGCGCGCGATGGCCCCTTCGCCATCGGCATCGACCGTGCGTGCGACGGTGACATCGGCGTGCACGCGCCCTTCGCGCTCTTCGAGGAGATCGGTGTAGGCGACCGCGATCTGGGGGATCAGTGTTTGCCGGCGGTTGTCGATCAGCAACTCGAGGTAGCGCAGGAAGATGCGCGGGACGCGATCGGCGAGGGCTTTCGCCAGAATCTGTTTCTTGAGGCGCGGCGCGATCTTCGGCGACTCGAGAAATCGCCGCAGCGTCTGGTCGCGGCGCACGGCGTTCGCGACATCGGTGATCATCGTGCCCCACCCCGGCGCATCCTGCGCGCGAATGGCGAGCGCGAGCAGGGTCTCCGCGTAATTCCGAGGGACGGTCGCGGCGCGCATCAGCGGGTGATCGAGTTGGCGTCGAGCGACGTCAGGAACTTCTCGATCAAGTCGCGGTTCGATTTGTCATCGAGGTTCTTCTCGATGACCTTGCTGGCGCCGAGGATCGCGAGGTCGATGGCTTCGCGGCGGAGATCGGCGATGGCGTCATCGCGCTCCCGGCTGATCTCTTGCTTCGCCCGCTCGAGGATCTCTTGCTGCTGCGTACGGGCCGCTTCGAGCAGTCCCAAGCGGACCTCCTCGGCGGCGGCGCGGGCGGCCGCGACGATTTTTTGGCCCTCGTCGCGGGAGGCTTCGAGATGGCGCCGCTGTTCGTCGAGGAGCTTCGCGGCTTCGTCGCGATCGCGCTTGGCGCCTTCGATGGCATCTTCGAGCGCTTTCTCGCGCGCCTGGACGGCGGCGGTGATGGGCTTGAAGGCGTAGCGCGACAGCACGACGAGCAGGATCAGGAAGATGACGATGGTCCACACCATGAGCCCGCCGTTCGGGGTCAAGATGTTCCCACCGCCAGTCTCGGGATTTTGTTGCAGAAGGATCACAGCATGCATGACGAGCGATCTCCAAACAGGTGAGCGGGCCCGGGCCCGTTCACCCTCTATTGGTTAGAAGCGACCTTGGATCAAGAATGCGATAACGACGGCGAACAGGGCGACGCCTTCGATCAGCGCCGCGAGGATCAACCCACCGGTTTGAATGGTGCCGGCGAGCTCGGGCTGGCGCGCCATTCCATCGGCGACCTGACCGCCGATGCGGCCGATGCCGATGCCGGCGCCGATGACGGCCAGACCAGCGCCGATGCCGGCGCCGAGCATGGCCCATGCGCCTTCGTACTCTTTCGAGAACGAGCCGGCGGCTTGAAGCAGAAGCGGCAGTACGTGGTGGAACATGACGTTCTCCAAACGAAAGAAATCCTACCCATCCGCTCCGCCTTCTCGTGATCCGAGGAGGCTGCCCATCACCGAGGCCCGGGCCTCAATGGGCTTCGCCGGCCGTCCGGCCGGCTACGACGCTCATCTGACGGGAGCGGCCGTCAGTGGGCGGCTTGTCGAATCTGGCCGATGAACACCGCGGTAAGGAGCGAGAACACGAACGCTTGCAGGAAGGCGACGAACAATTCGAGGAGCGAGATCGCCACGCCCAGGAACACCGGGCCGGCGGTAATCCACGGGTTGTGGAACGTGAAGATCAGGCCAATGAGCACGAGCAGGACGACGTGACCGGCCGTCATGTTGGCGAAGAGACGGATCGTGAGCGCGAACGGTTTCGTGAGCTTGGACACGATCTCGATCGGCGTCATGATAATGAACAGCAATATGCGGAGCGGGATCGGCAGGTCGTGATTCCAATAGAAGATCGTGCTCCAGTATTTCTTGCCGAGCGCGATCATGCCCGAGATCTCGATGACGACGAAGGAGATCAGGGCGAGGGCCGCGGTCACGGAGATATTGCCGGTCGCGGTCGAGCCGTACGGGATGAGCCCGAGCAGGTTCGCGAACAGAATGAAGAAGAACAGGGTCAGGATAAACGGCGTGTAGGCATCCCCATGGGGGCCGACATTGGGGAGTACGACGGTCTGTCTAAGGTAGAGGACCATCGCCTCGATCCCGGCCGCGAATCCTCTGGGGGCGGCCGGGTCGTTCAGATGGCGCCGGTGCCAGGCGGCCGCTGACAGCAGGGTCAGGGTGCAGAGCAGCGCGGCGACGATGAGCATGACGACGTGCTTCGTCGGCGAGAGGTCGAGTGTGACGGAGCCCACATGAACGGGCTGCCAACGCGGGAGATCGACCCGACAGACGAGCCCAGGCTCGAGGCAGGGGACGTCGAGCTCGTGCGAGTCGGTGATGTGGGGGGTGATGATGTCGACCTTTGGTGCCTGTGCCTCCTGACCCTGCAGGGGGGCGGCGAGCAGAAGGCCGAGCAGAACAGACTTTATGATCGAAGGAGCCATGGTTCGGCGAGAGTCGTCACGAAGAAGAACGTCACTAAACTGATCAGGGCGGGTTCGGCTGGAAGCGCGAGTGCTTTGAGTGAGAGGGCGTAAGCGGCGAGTGCCGCAAAACGCAAGAGCGCGGAGAGGCCCCAGGCGGCCATCACGTTCCATCGGCGGAGGCGCGAGAGCATCGCGAAGCCAGCGAGCTGGGTGGCGTAGGCGATGGCCGCGCTGATTTGGACCGCGCGGCGCGCGGCGGGCGAGGGAAAAACGGTCGCATCGAGCAGTGCGGCGAGCGCCATGATGACGACGGCGCCGAGCGCGAGCGCGACGAGTGACGTCGCAATCGGACTCTGGCGACGTCCCGCGGTCATGTCGACGCTCATGATGGTTGTGATGGTGGCGGGGGCGACGACGTCCTCGCGTCGTCGTGTGACTTCGTGCGTCGCTCAGCCGTCGTGAGGATGCGATACATGTTGAAGAAACCCGCCGCGGCGCCCGCGAAGACGCCGAGGATCAGGAGCCACGGTGCGGTGCCGAGCCTTTTGTCGACCCATTGTCCAGCGAAGAGCCCAAGCAGGATGCAGCCGGCCAGTTCGAAGCCCGCGCCGGCGAGCGCGGCCGGCGACGTTCCCTTTACTCGGCCGCCCTTTGCGGAAGCGCCGTCCCGCCCCATGGCGCGCAGGAAAGTACCGGCTTGTGAAATCTTTCGCAAGCAAACCGGGCTCGACAGCCGAATGCATGCCGAAGACCTTTCGGGGTTGCACGGCAAGTATGCGTTGTGTTATGACTTACGGCGTGTAATGTGTCTTGACGATTTACGCAAGTGTTGATAAGTTCGCTTCCGAAATATTCGTGATTTTCTGCTGACCCCGCCTCCTCAGATGTTGTTTCCTCCGTCGCACTTGTGCTACTTGCACTCATGAACGCCCGCCTCGTTCAATTCGTTTTGGTCGCTGGCGCGATCGCGTATATCGGTGTCACCCGAACGCATTTGACGGCGGCGCCTTCGTTGACGACGGGGTCTGTCACACCAAACGTGTCCGCTGGGCGTTTGTCTTCGCGCGCGGCGCCGAGTCGAAAGGTGCCGATCACGTTGACATCGGCGTTGGGTGTGGCGGTTGATGGGGACCAGGTGAAGTTCGACCTGACGGTGACGAATCCCGGGGCGCGGAAGGTCGAGTTGACGTTTCCGAGTGGTCAGACGTACGACGTCGTGGTGTACGACGCGGCGGGTGGCGAGGTGTGGCGCTGGAGTACGGGGCAGATGTTCACGCAGTCACTGCGCAACAAGCCGCTCGATGCGCATGAGTCGCTCTCCTACGATGCGACGTGGAAGCATCCGGCGATTCATGGCTCGCTCGTCGCTGTGGCCACGCTGACGAGCACCAATTATCCGAGCACCGCGCGAGCCGTATTCGCGCTGCCGTAGCGCCGTCGCCCTTCCCTTAGGTCGGCCCCCGGGTCGATCTTTGGTGCCATGGCCACGCCTCCCGCGGTTGCCCGTGACACGCGTTCGAAGCCCGATGATCACGACCTCGAGTTGCTCGACCGGCTCGCGGTTGGGCGTCGAGCGTTAGTCGAGCAGATTGGCCGACGCATCGTCGGCCAGCGCGAGGTCGTCGACAATCTCGTCGCCGCGTTGCTCGCGGGTGGGCATGCGTTGCTGGTCGGCGTGCCGGGACTCGCCAAGACGTTGATGGTGCAGACCGTCGCGCAGGCGCTCGAGCTCACGTTCAATCGTGTGCAGTTTACGCCGGATCTCATGCCGAGCGATATCACCGGGACGGAAGTGATGGAGGAGGATCCGGCGACGCGGCATCGCGAGTTTACGTTCCTCGAGGGTCCGGTGTTCGCCAACGTCGTCTTGGCGGACGAGATCAACCGCGCGCCGCCGAAGACGCAGGCGGCATTGCTGCAGGCGATGCAGGAGCACGCGGTGACGACGGCGGGGAAGACGCGGAATTTGCCATCGCCATTTTTTGTGCTTGCCACGCAGAATCCGATCGAGCAGGAAGGCACCTATCCTTTGCCTGAGGCGCAGCTCGACCGCTTTATGTTCGAGTTGCGTGTCGATTATCCGACAAAGGATGAAGAGGAGGCGATCGTCGCCACGACAACGAGCGACGTCACCACGACGATCACTCCAGTCTTGCGCGGTACGCAGCTCGCCGAGCTGCAGCACCTCGTTCGTCGTCTCCCGGCTCCGCCTACGGTCGTCCAATACGCCGTTCGGCTCGCGCGCTCCACGCGGCCTGCTGCGGCCGAGGCCACGGCCGACGTCAAGAAGTACGTGAGCTACGGCGCGGGGCCCCGTGCTTCTCAGTACTTGGTTCTCGGCGCAAAGGCGCGCGCTGCGATGGATGGCCGGGCGATCCCGGACATCGATGACGTGCGCGCAGTTGCCCTTGCGGTGATGCGCCATCGCGTCCTCGTGAATTTCCAGGCCGAGGCCGAGGGGATCGGCGTTGAGCGGCTGATCGAGATTCGCGGCGACCGTTAGCCGCACGCGCACGACCGTCCGCTCGTGCCGTCACACGCGCTATCATCGTTTCATCGCAGGCCGTTGCAGTAACGGCTTATCGCGGCTGTGACAATCATCGTAACGGTGCCAACTAACCGTGTTCACTTGTGCCGTGTACGCTCGGACAGCGGCATCGGCACCTTCGCCGCTGCTCCAGCGGACCTTTAGGTCCTGAGATAACGGTCGTGGCGCCCGCTTCTGACTTAACTCAGGAGCGCTACTGGGTTGCTGTGCACATCCTGAACGGCGGAAATGCGCTCAAACGTTGCTATTTTCACCGTTCTCGATTTCTGACACTTCGCTGACGGTGACCGACAGCGTTGTCGTAACCCAGGTGAGGAGTATTGGAATGGTCGTAGCGCTGCGGTCTATGGGTGATTGCGCGGTAGAAGTCGCTGGGCACAGAATCGACCCAGGATCGCACATGTTATTTGCGGCGTCGCTACGACTAGTCGTGGAGGCGGGCAAACTGCTCCCCCGCTCTGCAGTCCAATCACTGTTGTGGCCAGACATCCCTGACGCCGATGCTCGGCATCGATTGCGTCAGACGATCTACGCGTTGAAGCGCGCCGGCATCCAGCTTGTGACGAATGACGCGAGCATTGGGTTAATGGCCGAGGACGTCAGCATCGACTACCGCGATGCCATTGCGAGCTGTCAACGGGACGTTGGCCCGCTATTGCGAGAATTCTTGCCCGGCTACTTCCCGGGCGTATCTCAGACATTCGATCGTTGGCTCCAGGAGCTTCGGGACCAGGTCAATCTCCAGATTTGCAAAGCCCTTGTGGCCTCGATCGGAGTGCGGCGACAAAATGGGCGTTGGCTCGAAGTGGAAGTGGCCGCGCTTCGCTGTCTGGCAATCGATCCGTTGAACGAAGAAGCCACGCTTGGCCTTGCAGAGGCCCGAGCGATGGGAGGCAACAAGATCGGGGCTGTACGTCTGCTGGAGCGATATAAGAAGGATCTCGCCGCTGATGCGTGCAGTGTCGGATTGCCGAGCGCGCTCTTGCGGCAACGCATCTCCGACCGGTTTACGCCTGCTGAGTCGCCTCTCGTTGGTCGCGAGTCCGCGATCGCCGCAATCACCTCAATGGTTCGGCAGATGCGACGAAGTGCGGGTGGTGGATATCTCGTCAAAGGTGGTGCGGGGCTGGGGAAGACTCGTCTCATTGAAGAGATCAGCCGCACCGCGGCGCTTGAAGGCGTCCATGTCGTGCATGCGGAATGTTTGCCGAGTGAATCCCGATGCCCGTTGTCGGTGCTGACGAAAGTCGTATCGGTGATTCAACGCCTTCCTGGCGCCATTGGGTGTTCGCCGGCCTCCCTGCAGTACTTGCGACGATTGACGGGGGAATCTCTCGAGATGCCTGTCGCGTATGATGGCCGGGATGCGCCGTCATTCATCTATGCGGCGATCAAGCGTTCGATACTGGATGTCATTGCGGCGGTCACGCACGAGATCAGTCTTCTCGTGGTGATCGATGATATTGATCAAGCCGACGAACAGTCGATCGAAATTGTTGCGGACATCGTCGCGGCCAGCCACTCCAGGTCGTTGCTGGTGCTCATGACTGCGCGAGATCTCTCCGGGCCAGCGGCACGGCTCGCGACCCTTGATCGAGGCTTGCGGTCGCACGCGCTGGACCCGCTCACCCGGACGGAGTCTACCGAGTTGTTGCGCCTCCTGACGTCGGCACACCACAGTGGGCTCAGTACGGATCTGGAATCTCTCTACCTCGAGATGGCGGGTGGCTCTCCACAACTCATACACGAGTTGGCTCGTTACTGGGAAAGTTGCGGACATCGACATCCCGTACCACCGTCGATCGAGTCCGCGCTGCACGAGCGCATTGGCGCCCTTGGCGAGAGCGAGCTGCTCGTTCTTCAGACTATCGCGATGCTTGGACAGCATGCGACGACGAGTGGACTGGTCCGTCTATTGGAGCTCCCGGAGGCGGAGCTCGTGAGTCGGATGGACAGCCTGGAACAAAAAGGCTTCATCCGATGGGAACACGGCATCGCACACTGCATGCATAGCGCGCTCGCCAATTTGGTCTGCGCCCGGCTCACCTCGACGACGGCCCAGTTGGCTCACGGGAAAATCGCGAACGTGCTCCAATCGGAACTCGAGCCGCCGCACGATTCGAGCTTGCTCTGGGATTGCGCGAATCACTATCGCTTGGCGGGCCTGCATCGCGACGCGATCGCGATGCTCGGACGGTGTAGCGACCGGCTCCTGAAGCTCGGACTGCCGCATGAAGCGACTGCGATGTGGCGGCATGCTATCGAATGGTGCCAGAGCGACCAGGAGCGCGTGCTGGTTCAGGAAAAGATCATCCCGGCACTGCTTGCCGTGGGGGATCTGGCGCGAGTGTCGCGGGCGGCCGCTGAGGTGAGCCGGCTGCGGAAAAGTCTCCGCATCGGGAGCTCGACTTGGTCGCAGTGGCAAATCGACGTGTTGGAGGCGCGAATGTACGCGCTCGAGGATGTGGAGCCGCTCCTCATTGAGGCGTCGGCGTGTTTGGGCGACGAGTCCGCGGCGTCCAGCACTCGTGTCAGGGCGGGGATCTGCGCGATGATATGTGCGTTCAATCTGCATGATCCCCTGCGACTGAAGCACTTCCACCACCGCCTTCTTTCGCTCGCGGGGGAAGTCACCGTTCGGCCGGTGGATTGGTTGACGATGTCTATGGTGTACGACACCTATGTCGGAAATATCGAAAAGGGTGCGCAGGCGGGCGACGCTTTGGTCACTTACGCACGTCTCAGCGGATCCGCGACTTTTCTCGCACAGAGTCTCAGGCGACATGCGCTGACCTTGCGATTGCTCGGACAATTCGACGAAGCGCGCAGCGCCTTGAGTGAAGCTCTGCAGCTAGCGAAGTGGATGGATAGCCGCAGCTACGTGCTGCATACAATCACTCAGATCAGCGAAACATTCGTCGAGCAAGGAGACATCGACTCAGCGCGTGACCTACTGCATAAAGTTGTCCACGCCGAGGATCGGCGTCGTTTTCCTTATCGCGTCATAGGCATCGCGCAGCTCAAAGCCATGATTGCTTTCATCGCTGGCAATAAGAAGGAAGCCATACGCGTCTGCGATGCACGGCTGTTCAGAAAGTGGCGCACTCAGACCAGCCAAGCCGGCGGCCGGACTAGACAGTTTCACTTGGCTGTATCTACGCTGTTGGCGATTACTCGCGACAGAGTGCGTCCACCGACAAGGCTTATCTTGACTCTTGAGCACGAATTCGGACGCCTGAAGACGCTTGGAAGTCAAGACTTCACCGCGTTTGCCCTCTGCAGGGCGTTGATAGCCCAGAACCAGGAAACTCGGGCACGGACGATCCTGGTAGATTACCTTCGCGAGCATCGCAGGGAACGGTATGCACCTCCCGCCTACTTAACCGATTTATTCCAGGACGCGCTCGGGGCCGCGGGGAGCTCCACGGAAGCGTGCTAGTGGGATCTTCACTGATCGCAGTTCGACCAGGATGAGCGCGACCTGCCGGGCTATCCGCGGCTGACTTTCAGCGTCTCTGCGGTTACTCGACGCACACCAAACCGCGGTGTAAACTCGCGCGCCACTGCGCTCGGTGCTACCGGAGGGAAGATCGACGCCCAGATATGCGGTTTTAATAGGGCATCGACAAGTGTTGGGTCGAACTGCGTTCCTCGGTACTTAATCAATTCCGCACGGACATCGGCTTCTCCGAGCGCAGCGCGATATGGACGGACTGTCGTCATCGCATCGATAGTATCGACGATTCGAATGACTCGAGCGTGAAGAGGAATCTGCTCACCCTCAAGACGATCGGGGTAGCCACTTCCATCCCAATTTTCGTGATGGTGACGTATGACTTGGACAACGTCGCTCAACTCTGTGATCGTACCGACTAGGTTTGCGCCGTCAACAGGATGACGCTCGAGAATGGCTCGCTCTTCCGCGGTCAGCTTTGAAGGTTTCGCAAGGATTGGGGCATACTGAGCTCCCATCTTCCCCACATCATGGAGTACACCGGACACGCCAATCTTGTGCACTTCCGCGTCGTCGAATCCGAGACCGCGAGCAAAGATCATTGCGTTGTGCTGCACTCGCTGCGAGTGGCCCGACGTGTAGGGGTCGCGGGCCTCAATTGATAATACGATGAGTTGCAGCACTTCTTTGTGCGTCCGCTCTAGAGCAATCTTTTGTTGCTCAAGTTCAGCCTGGCGCACTTCCAGCTGCTTGTTTTGCTCAACAAGCCGACGAATTGAGGCCGCAGGTAAGAGTGCAACTAAGATCGCGCCGGGCAGACCGAGATAGACCGCGCATCCGGCACACAGGGCAAGCGCCGGAATGCTTATTAGCATCACCGATGGCGATTCGCGAAAATTCGCTTTCCATGCATCAACGACACTGCTTCGGGTGGCCAATGCAATCGCACTACCGACTACTAACGACGACGTTAGGAAGCTGACTATGACAAATAGCGGAACTCTCCACCAGAATGCGTAGAGTGCTGTGACCGGTGATTTGTTGGCGAATAAGAGAAGCGAGTCGCCACCGACGAGCCGATGCACCGCAATCGCAACTGCGATGGCCAGAGTGGTGGCATTTACGTTGACTAATGCCTTCAGCGCTGATCTGCGGGCAAGCACTTGTGTCGCGACACTGGACGCTGCGACTGCCAACGCTGTGGCCCAGTCCGGCACCAACAGCGCCGCCGTACCAAGCGCCATGGAGGAAATCGTAATGTTCGCGCCGCCCTGGAGCTTGACACGCGTGTGATCGAGAATCACGCCGATCGCGGCGAGTACGACGAGCTCACCCAGCACGACGGGATTCGCAGCGATCGAGATGGGCGCGAGTTGGTAGAGCGCCCAAACGACGGCACAAGTAACTATGCTGCTTGTCGCTGCGAAAACTGCAATTGGGGTTCGTTTCATTCGCAGGTGTTTGAACCCCCGTTCACGGACTTACTCCCAACCTGCGAGTACAGAACAACTAGAAAATAGCTTGAGCAGGAGACTCAACACTCGGCGTCACCTCCCTGTCGTAGTCGCATGCAGGCTTGTGCCTCATGCGCTTCGTGGTAGGCTCCGCTCGGATTTCGGGTGTAAGCCCGCTCAGCTCCGCTCGTCCGCGAACGGGGGATTCAGTTTTGATCTACGTTCGTGACTGGTTGGCAGAGGGAAAAGGGTCTCACGCTCGCTCCCATAACAGTGCGAACGAGCAGTGCCACTGACCTCTCACGCACCCATCACAGACCGCGCCCGTTCTCAATCGCACGCCGTGCGATTGCTACCGCCCGTACGCGATCCATCGATTCGTGGCGTCAAGCGCGGCGAGCACACTCGCCGTCTCGGCGCTCTCCTTGATTTCACAGCTGCCCGTGAGGAGCGCGGACTCGCGCCCCACGCGGGCGGATACGCCGACGAAGACGAACGCGCGGTCGAAGGCGTCAATCACCTTGGCGCCATCCAATGCGAGCGTGCGCTCGCCGCGCTCGGCCTGGCTGATCGCCTTGATAGCCGCGCGAGCAGCGAGGTCGACACGGGCACGCTCCGATTCGGCGCCCTCGGCCTCTCCTACAAAAGACGAGTCGCCCTTCCGCAGCGTTACGCGGCACGTGACACCGCGCGAGCGCGACCGGCGCACCTCGACGTCCTCGAAATACAAGCGTCGCCGAGTTAAATCCTCGGCGACGGCTTGAACTAATGCCGGATCGATCGGTGTCTCGCGCGGCTTGGGCGGCTCGCTCGAAGAGGCGACCGAAATCTTGCGATGATCGACGCGCATCCCGAGATGCGCGATCAACGCGCTCTCGATATTGCGCACGGTTTGCTTGGGCGTGTACTCCGACGTCGTGAGCACGTGAATCTCGTCGACCGTGCCCGCGTCCGAGACCACGATCTTCGCCGAGACGACGCCGGGCAACGTCGCCAACAATTCCTCCGCACGCCGAATCGGCAACACGCTGCCTGCAATCGACAGTGGCGAACTCGACAGTTGAGAGGACAAGTTGGCTGGACCTGGCAACGGCGTTCCGAGTGTCCGGTGAAAAAGTGACGCGGACGACTAACGACATCGCCGTCCCCGCAGGTCGAAGTGTCCCACAACCAACGGATGTGCTTACTTCAAAGCGCGATCGAATATGCGAACGTAAGTCGTTTTAATCAAGCACCATCGCTGTGTCAGGAATCTGATACTCTCGCAATTTGCGATACAACGTACGCTCGCCGATCCCCAACATCTCAGCGGCCTTTCTTCGGTTTCCACGTGTTTCTTTCAATGCCGCCTCGATGGCCGCACGCTCGATTTGCGCCATCGTCATCCCAGGGTTGATTGTCACGATATTAGGCACTGGCGCGGAATCGCGCGGCTCGATCCCTGCGGGCAGCCCCGCCGGCGGCAACCCGCCAGCGCCGCCGACCGGCTGCAGCTCGCCCACCCACCCCGGCGACGCACGCTCAGCGTCAATCCGCCGGCGCAACTCCTCGACCTGGAGCTTGAGCTCCACGAGGCTCCGCACGATGAACTCCATCTCGCGCCCGTCGACGCCGTCACGCCCCCGCAGGAGCGGCCCCACCGGCACCGGAAGAAAGCGCGCGCTCGCGTCGCGAAATTGTCTCGGTATATCGGTCGGCCCGATCTCGTGTCCCGGCGAGAGCACCACCATGCTCTCGACGAGATTGCGCAACTCCCGCACATTGCCCGGCCACGGATAGTCGACCAGCACCTGCATCGCGTCCGATGAGATCCCGTGGAATGGCCGATCGTGTTGCGCCGAGAACTCCTGGATGAACCGCCGCACCAGGATGGGAATGTCTTCCTTCCGCTCGCGCAGCGGCGGCAAGTAGATCTCGAGCACGTTGAGCCGATAGTAGAGATCGGAGCGAAACGTCCCCTGCTCCACCGCATCGCGCAGCGGCCGATTCGTGGCCGCGATCACCCGCACGTCGACCTTGATCGGCTGCGTGCCCCCGACCCGCGTCAGCTCGCGCTCCTCGAGCACGCGCAGCAGCTTGACCTGCGTGCTGGGCGGGATCTCTCCCACCTCGTCCAGAAAAAGCGTGCCAGTGTCGGCGAGCTCGAACCGGCCAATGCGACGCTCGGCCGCTCCGGTGAACGCCCCCTTCTCATGTCCGAAGAGCTCACTTTCGACCAGCGTCTCGGGCAAGGCACCCACATTCACCGCGATAAAAGGCTTCCCTCGGCGCCGGCTCAATTGATGCATCGCGCGGGCGACCAACTCCTTCCCGGTGCCGCTCTCCCCTTCTATTAAGACGGTGCTCGACACCGGCGCCATCTGCTCGACCTTGACCAGCACCTCGCGGATGCCCGGCGAGTCGCCATACAGGCCGGTCGCGACGGCCAGCGCACGCCGGTCGGCCAGGCGACGCAGACCGGCGACGACGTCCGCGTACGCGATCGGCTTGACGTAAATCTCGGTGTAGCCCAACGTCCGGAGCCGCTCGGCCATCTCCGGGTCGCCCACATCGGAGAGGCCCACGACCGGCGTCCCTTCCCAGAGCTCTTCCCGGACGAGCGACACGCTTTGCGGATCCAGCAAGGCGCCGGATAAGACCAAGATGTCCGGCTTGAAGCGGCGAATACTCGAGCGAACGTCATCGAGCGGCGAGACGACCTCGGTCTCGACGCCCGACTGCTCGAGCAGCGCATTCAAGCGCACCGCGGGTTCGACATCAGTCAGCGTCAGCAGGATCTTCATGAATGATCCGTGGCCCGGCCGCGGATGATGTCCACGGCATGATCGAGTATCGGGTCGAGGGCCGCGAGACCATCGCGTACGCCACCCGGCGACCCGGGCAGGTTCACGATCAGCGTTCGCCGCCTGAGCCCGGCCAAGCCACGAGACAGCGCCGCGCGCGGGAAACGCTCGAGGCTCAATCCTCGAATGCGCTCGGCGATCCCCGGCGCCTCGCGATCGAGGACCGCGCGCGTCGCTTCCGGCGTCACGTCCGTGTGGCTCAATCCTGTGCCCCCCGTGGTCAACACCACGTCAGACGTGTCCGCGTCACACCAGGCGACGAGTTGCGCCGCGATCGCGGCCGACGCATCCGGCACAATGGCCCGCGCGGCCACGACGGCGCCACGCGAGGCGGCCCAGGCCGCGATTGCGTTACCCGAGGTATCCTCGCGCTCGCCGCGTGATCCGGCGTCCGAGATCGTCAGCACAGCGATCCGCAACATGCGCGCAAAGGCAATATGACGGGGCGCAGCCCCGGATGCACAGAGCCCGGGCATCGCTGCCCGGGCTCTGTGATTCGTCCTGACAAATCCCTACGGCAAGGCGAGCGCGCTATACAAAGCCGAGACACTGAAGTGGTTCGGGTCGTGCTCGTAGTACTTGTTCAACACCAACCGGCCCGTCGTCGGGAAGTATGGCAGCGGATTTTTCACCGCGCAGATGTCGTACTGATAGCGCTTGGCGTACCCGTACCCGGCCACACCGCCGGAACCCGAGTTCACCGTCTCACGCAGGTTCTGAATGATGCTGCCGAACACGTACAAGCAGCCGCGCTTGTAGATGTTGTCCGGCGGATCCGATGCCGGGCACAGCACACTCGAGACATAGTTCGTGTCCGAGTTCAAGCCTTCGGCGCCCCACGAGCCGAGCGACATCACGGTCGACTCGACGTACAGCGAGCCACCGAATGAGCCCGAACGAAGCGTCACGAAGTTTGTGCCGGTCGAGCTGTTGGCATCGTTCGGCATCCAGTGCTGCGGGACGTTGATCGCGTTGTCCAGCCCCGAGATGTCGTTGCCGGCCACGATACCCATGCCGTGCTTACAGAGGGTATCGCTCTCGTCCGTCACGAGACGAAGATTGTCGACGAGGCCCATGCTGCCGTCGGTGTAGACGGTGACGTGTCCGTCGACGTTGCCCGAGATCGCGGTGGTGCCGTGGACTGCGACGACGCCTTGGAATGCCGGGTTGTACACCGAGTCGAGCGGGAACAGCGCCGGCCAGTCCATGTGGTTCTGCTTCCACGTCAGCGGCGGTGTACCCGCCGACGTCGTGGGGTATACGATCGGCGAGCCAACCGTCGACCACATCGCCCACGCGCCGGTGCCGAACGCGGTGGGCTTCACCACGCCCGGACTGCCCGTCGTATAGGTGTACGTCGTATCAGTGCCGCCCTTCCAGCCGTAGCCCTTGTCATACCAGGCATTACCGCTCGCGGTCAGCGAGTCGCGCCAGCCCGTGCGCTCCATCGACACGAGGTACGGGCTGCCACCGGGGTAGCACGCCTCGGCCGGCGCGGGACCATCACGGGCTGGGGTGATCGTCGTGATCCACACCGCCCAGGCGGTCGCCGCCGAGTGGGTGGGCAGGTCCAGCAAGAGCCGCGACTCTTCCGACACGTACTGGTTGGTGAGCCACGGGTGCGTGCCTGCACTGTACGTCTGCGTGAAGTTCGAGTCGAGCCCGGGCTTGTACGTCGGACCCGCGCCCGAGTCCCTGATGAACCAGTGTAGCACGCTGTCGCCGCTGTACCAGCCGGTCTTCACAGCACCGGTCATCGAGATGCCGTTCAGGGTCGCCGGATTCTCGAACCACAGCGAGTCATGCACTGCGGCCGGGAAGAACTGCCACGAGTAGTACGCGTGTCCCAGCGTCACACCGGGCTGCGAGTCGGCCACGAAGTGCCAGTCACCGCAGTTATGGTGGTCCGCGTAGTGATTGATGCCAGCGCGCAGATAGCTCGCTTGAGCCGAGTCACGCTTGGCGCCCGCGGTGAACGCGTTCCAGTAGTTCGCCGTGGTATTGATCGCGTAGAACTTGACGAAGCCTTCGCCCGCGCCCGTCGAATCGGTGGTCGTCGGGTTGGTGGTGTTGTAGGCCACGAACTCGAGCCGCGACTTGACGATACCGGTCGAGTCCGTGTTCGCGTTCGGTGAAATGAACGATGTGCCGCCAACCGAGGCGCGCGAGAACAAGCCATTCAGCGCCGACGTGTTCGGGAGCGCGATCGGCGGCTGGTTCTGCTTGTACCCATCATAGAACGTATCGAGCGCCGTGTTCCCGTTTGTCACGGTGCCGGCGGCGCCGACCGAGTCATAGAACGTCGCTTTCTGGGTCGGGGCGCAGGTCGAGATGTTGCCGTTCGAGAACACCGGGCCGTACAGAATGTCGCCCGATCCGAAGCAGATCCCGTTCTCGTTGTTCGAGAAGTAGGCGAACTTGGCGAACGACTCCTGCGCGAGCTCGATGTGGCGAATGAATGTGCGGTGGCGGTTCGAGTCCATCGCCTGGGCCACCAGGGTAATGAAGCGGCCGTTCTGGCGAGTCGCCGAACCGGTGATTCCACCATACAGGTTGTAGGTGATGCCCGGGACGGCCGACGAATCCGCCGCCAGCATCGCGGCGTTCGTCGCCATCTGCGTGTACCCGGTATTGGGCAACGCGGTCGGGTTCATCTGGACCTGGCTCTCGCCGATCGCCACCGCGGCGTCGGCCGCGTAGCGGAGGTCCTTTTCGCCTTCGCGCGATTTGGTCGACAGGTTCGCGGTCGACGACAAGAGAATCGCCGAGCCGGCGAGTGCCGCCAGCGCGAAGGTGAGCATGAGCACCAGGATAAGCGCCGAGCCTCGGCGGCCTCGAGCCGTGGTGCCGTGACGACGGGGGGAGGTCATCGAAGGCTCCGGACTAGTTGGGAGTCACGTTCGTCGCGTAGACGAACGGCGAGAGTGACGGCGTGCAGTCGCGCGCCGCGATACCATAGTCGTAGGCCTTCCCGAGCACCACGCCATGGTCACTGTAGGTGTAGGTCGGTGAGCCCGCGGCCGTCACGCTGAACATCGGCACGTAGATCGAGTCGGTGTGCAGCTTGCGGTAGATCAGATACATGCGCACCGAGTTGAGGCCGGCGCCGTCATCGGACGAGTTCGGCCACGACAGACCCACGGTGTCCGCGCCGCCCGAGCTCGCGATCGCGGTCACGCTGGCCGGGGCCGTGGGATTGCCACCGCACTGATTGACGAGCGCGGCGGACGCGTTGGGCATCTGGATCTGCTCGTTCACCGTGCGCAGCAGGTCGGTATTGCGCTGATAGTCGTGATACGCGCTGGTGATCGTGACCCGGACTTCCTTGATCGCGTTCAGCTTGTTCTGTTGCGCCGTGTCGTTCAGCACGTGATACAGTGGCAGCGACGTGGCGAGGACCGGCAGGAGCGCGTTGATGTTGTTGCCGCTCCCCTGCACCTGGTTCGGATTCGCCTTCCAGTATTGGAAGATCGGCGTCGTGGCCGTCGGGAGGTAAATGTTGGTGGTCACGACCGAGGGCGCGTTGTTGTTGACCTTCTTCCAGAGCTTGTAGCGGTTCGGCAGCGGGTTGCTCGAGTCCTTCGCGACCCAGAACTGGATCGTCTCGGCGTTGCCGAGCGGGCCCGTAGTTCCGCCGTTCGCGTAGTACGTGCTTTCCGGGTACGCGACGCTGGACAGCGGCAGCGAGCCGGCGCGCGAGGCTTGCCACGCGAGCGCCACGGTGTCGGCGATGCTCGGGTCATAGTAGCTCCCCGAGGAGGTCGCCGTCGTGTCGCTCGTGACGAGGTCGCCGTTGAAGGCGATGGCTTGTCCCGTCGCCTCGATCAGGAGCGGCTGCCCGGTGGAGAGGCCCGTCCCCGCGATGCGAATATCGTGGTCCAGGAAGTCGAGCGCGTAGCTCGCGTTCTGCTGCGCGTCGTTGCGGCCGGCGGTATCGGTCACCGACCGGACGCTGCGCAGATAGAACGTGATCGCGCTGGCGCCGAAGAGACCCAGCATCGTCGTGGCCATGATCATTTCGGCCAACGTGAAGCCGCGGCGCGCGTGCGGGATGGGGCGGGGCGAGTGGGGGCGCATAGGCGTATTAGTTGTGAACGACGATGGTCTTCTTGATCGGCGAGAGCGTCACGCTCCCTCCGTTCGCGGTATTCGCCGGCGGCGTGACCACGGTCGTGACGATGTAATAGTCGTACGTCCCGGTGGTCGCGCTGCCGAGCTGCTTGACGGTCGTCGTGCGCGTGAACGTCGCGTTGTCGCGCGTGATGCTGACCGTCCCGCCGAAGTCCGTCTGGACCGTCGCGGCGGAGGAGTCGTGCTCGCACGAGTCCAGCACATCGGTCGCGATATCGATCGCATCCTGGCGGAGCGACGCGATGCGCTGCGTGTGCGTGAACTTGCCCATGAAGTTCCCCATCGCGACCAGGGAACCCGCGAGAATGACCAACGCCACCATGACCTCGATCAAGGTCATGCCGGCGCGCTGGCGTGTGAGAGTCGGTTGCATGGTCAGATCCCCGCGAGTGTCCAGGTGCTGTTCACGTACTTGTACCAGTCGACGCGACCGGTCGCCGGAATGATCGAGATCGCTCTCCAATCCCTCGTCAACCCGCGCTTCGAGTTGATATAGATCTGTACATCGGTGGAGACCGCGCCATCGCCGCGATACGTGTAGCCGAGTGTCGACGTGGTCTTGCCGGCGACGGCGACGGTGGCGGGCGTGGTCATGCCAATGCCCGCGGTCGGCGCGCCGGTGCCCGGCAGCGCGACTGGGGGCTGCGCGATCATCGCGCCATCTTGCAGCGGCACGGCGATCAGGTGCTCCCCGTTCGCCACGTCCCACTGCAGGTTGTCGTTATAGTCGTAGACGACGTACAGGACGTTGTGCGCCTGGTCGATGTCGACGAAGACGTTGTGCTGCGAGCTGACGGCGTAGGCTTGGGCGCCCTGCATCGCGGAACGAACCGCGCGCGCCGAGGCGTCCTGGCGGAAGGCCTGATAATCGATGTGCGGCATCGCGGTCGCGGTGACGATCGCGATCAGCGTCACTACGATCATCATTTCGATCAGCGTGTATCCGCGGCGATGGCTCATCGGAAATCCCTGTCGAGTGCTTGAGACCGCAAAGCGAGCGACCCCCGGATTGGGGTGCCCGTTGGTACGAGGTCCAAGCTAGGGATCCCTGGCTTATGTGCCGTCACGCTCCAAGACCACGGCGTCACACCATAACAGCCGAGACCGTTTGCGTAACGTACGGTTTTGAATAGAGTTAACTCGCTATTAGGGGAGTTTACCGCGCCGTGGGCATGATAACGCGGGGTTAACGCGGATTCATGTGACCACTGTCACTGGGCCGGTGTAACCCACGGCTTGTAAAGGGCCACTAACTCCTCGCGCTTCGCGCTCGTCGCTTGCGCGTCCAGATCCGGCAAGACAACCGTATGCCACGATCAGTTCTCGACGAGAATGTTCGCCAGAACCTCGATGCGCTGGCGTCGTGCGTGCCAACGAGTACACGGTTGTGCAGCTCGGTGGCAACCGGACCGGCATTGTACGGCCCTGCGATGAGCGTCCCGGTCCTGTGCGTGTGTGCCAACGAGTACACGGTTGTGCAGCTCGGTGGCAACCGAACCGGCATTGTACGGCCCTGCGATGGGCGTCCCGGTCCCGGGCGTGCCAACGAGTACACGGTTGTGCAGCTCGGTCGCAACCGAACCGGCATTGTACGGCCCTGCGATGAGCGTCCCGGTCCCGTGCGTGCCAACGAGTACACGGTTGTGCAGCTCGGTGGCAACCGGACCGGCATTGAACGGCCCTGCGATGAGCTTCCCGGTGCCGTGCGCTTTCGCTCAGTGCAGCCACCTCGTCCGAAGCGACGAGCGCGAAGCGCGAGGAGTTAGTTGGTCTTGGCGGCGCGCTTCTTCTTCGGCGGAGTGGAGATCCCCGCGGCGGCGGCGAGCGTCGTCGCGACCTCGGCGGCGTGACCGTCGGCCTTCACCTTACGCCACGTGGACAAGTGTGCCGGTGGGGTCGATCAAGAACGTCGAGCGTTCGATACCCATGTAGGTCCGGCCGTACATCGCCTTCTGCTTCCAGACGCCGTACGCCTCGGCGATCGCGTGATCCGTGTCGGCGAGCAACGTGAACGGGAGCGAGAACTTCTTCTTGAACTTCACATGCGAGGTGACGCGGTCGGGGCTGACGCCGAGGATGGTGGCGTTGGCGGCGTCGAAGCGCGGGAAGGCGTCGCGCAGCTCGCAGGCCTCGGCGGTGCAACCGGGCGTGTCGTCCTTTGGGTAAAAATACAAAACCACGTACCGGCCACGGAGTGACTCGAGCGTCACCGTCCGGCCGTCATCGGCCTGCGCGGAAAACGATGGAGCGGGCTGTCCGGCTTCAATCACAGCAGTTCTCCTCCCATGAGCACCGCGAGTATCGCCTTTTGGACGTGAAGCCGTTGCTCGGCCTCATCGAATACTTTCGATTGCGGCCCGTCGATCACATCGGCCGTCACCTCCTCGCCACGGTGCGCGGGGAGGCAATGCAAGAAGATCGCGTCCCGCGCTGCCCGCTCCATCATCGCCGCATCGACCGCATAACCCGCGAATGCCCGCGCGCGCACCGCCTGCTCCTCTTCCTGGCCCATCGACGCCCAGACATCGGTCGTCACGACGTTGGCGCCGGCAGCGGCCTCGCGCGGATCGCGGACGACGCGCACGTTGGCCGTCGATTGCGCGCGGCGGACGAGTGCCGCGTCCGGCTCGTAGCCCTCGGGACACGCGAGCGTCAGCGAGAAACCCAGGCGATACGCGGCGTCGATCCACGAGTTCGCCATGTTGTTGCCGTCGCCGATCCATGCGACGTGCTTGCCCTCGTATGTCCCGAGATGCTGGCGAATCGTCGCGACGTCGGCGAGGACCTGACACGGGTGCTGCCAGTCGGTCAGGCCGTTGATCACCGGGACCGTCGCCCAACGGGCGAGCTCCTCCACGTCGGCGTGGGCAAATGTGCGGATCATGATCCCATGGACGTAGCGCGAAAGCACGCGCGCCGTGTCCGGGATTGTCTCGCCGCGGCCGATTTGGACGTCGCGGGCTGAGAGAAATAACGGCTGGGCGCCGAGTTGCCAGGCGCCAACTTCGAATGATACTCGCGTTCGTGTCGATGACTTCGTGAAGATCATCGCGAATGATTGGCCTGCGAGTGGGCGGCGCGTGTACTCGCCGCGGCGCATCCGATCGGCCAGGGCGAACAGGGCGTCGAGCTCCGGCTTCGAGAAGTCCGGGATTACGAGGAAGTCGCGATGCGGAGTGGTCGCATCGGCTGCGGCCGGAGACGCTGAGCTCGCGGGCACGGTAGTCGTGGCCATTGGTGGCAAACGGTGTAAGGAGTCAGAAAAGTAGAATCGGGGGGCGAAAGTGGCCAACTTGTGAATGACGTTCGGCTGACGCTGGCGAGTATCGTGGCCAGATGCGTACACGACACTGGGGCACGTTTTTCAGCGGCTGCGCCATGGGACTGCTGCCACTCATTGCTTGGTATCTAGGACACGGTCTCATCGGGGGACGTGGTAGCCTTGGACCCGATGCGACTCGCGAGCTCGTGTTTTTCGCGCTCTCGACATTCAGCACCGCTCTGCTCGGCATTGGCGAGGACCGACAGCACGGACGCTTACACCTATGGGCGTTCGCTGGGCAGATCCTTGCGATCGTCTCCGCCATCTTCTACGGAGAGTTTCTCATCGGAGACGCACTGCACGCTGCCACAAGCGTTCACTTCGCCTACACTATCTCACTAGCTCTCGCAGGGTTCGCGCCCATCTACGGAGCGCTGACCGAAGTACTCATTCACTGGAGGTATTCGAAATGACAGGAATAGAAATCGCCAATTTCGTCATGGATTACGTCACGCCGGTCGCGGTGACCATCGCGTACGCCTTGGCCATCTACGTATTCGCCACCGTGGCGCTTACGGCGCGACGCCGGGCGAAGCGTGAGCGCGAACAGAAGATTCACTAGAGGATATACTTGCGCAGATCCTCGTCCTCCACGACCGACTTGAGGCGATCGCGGACCGCCTGACCATCGATCGTGACCGGGTCGGTGCCGCGGTCGGGGAGCTCGTAGAGTAGGTCTTCGAGCAGCGTGGTCATGACCGTGTGCAAACGGCGCGCGCCGATGTTTTCCATGCGGTCGTTGACCTGGGCAGCAATGCGCGCCACCTCGGCGATGCCGTCGGGGGTGAAGGTCAGAGAAGCACCATCGGCCTCGACGAGAGCGATGTATTGCTTGGTGAGTGCGTTCTCCGGCTCCGTCATGATGCGGACGAAATCTTCCTCGGTCAGCGGCTTGAGCTCGACCCGAATCGGGAACCGGCCCTGGAGCTCGGGAATCAGATCGCTCGGCTTCGAGACGTGAAACGCACCCGCGGCGATGAAGAGCACGTGGTCCGTTTTCACCATCCCGTACTTCGTCTGAACGTTCGAGCCCTCGACGATCGGAAGCAGGTCGCGCTGCACGCCCTCGCGCGAGACGTCAGGGCCACCGCCACCCGACGGACCGCGGTCGCCGGCGATCTTGTCGATCTCGTCCAAGAAAATGATGCCGAGCTTCTCGACGCGCTCGAGGGCGTCCGCGGTCACGTCCTCGACGTCGATCAGCTTGTCGAGCTCTTGCTCCAACAAGATCCGGCGCGCTTCGGAGACCTTGACCGAGCGCTTCTTTTTGCGCTTCGGCGCGAGATCCTGGAGCATCTCCATGAAGTTTTCCATTCCCTCGGGGGCGCCCTGAGGGATCATCATGTCGAAGACCTGCGGGCCGGCGTGCGTGATCTCGACCTCGACTTCGCGGCCCTCGAGTTGGCCGTCGATCAGCAGCTGCTTGAGTTTCTCACGCGTGCGCTGATAACGGGCCTGCGCTGCCTCACCATTGTCGGCGGCTTCTTGAGTGACCCCGCCGGCCGGGGAGACGACAAAAACATTGCGCTCGGCGCCTGCGGCGCCCGCGCCTGACGGCGCCGGTTGGGGTGTTTGAGGTGCGGGAGTCGGTGGCGGTAACAACAGGTCCAACAGGCGGTCGTCTACTCGTTCGTTGGCGAGATCTTCGACTTCCGATTCCCGCTCCGTTCGCACCATGTCGATCGCGCTCTCGACGAGATCGCGAACCATGCCCTCGACATCGCGGCCGACGTAGCCGACCTCCGTGAACTTCGAGGCCTCGACCTTCACGAACGGCGCGCCCGCCAGCTTCGCCAAGCGGCGGGCGATCTCGGTCTTCCCGACGCCCGTGGGGCCGATCAAAATGATGTTGTTCGGCGAGATCTCATCGCGAATCCCATCCGGCGCGCGCTGGCGGCGCCAGCGATTGCGGAGCGCGATCGCGACCGACTTCTTGGCCTCGCTCTGCCCGACGATGTACCGATTGAGCTCCGTGACGATTTGCCGCGGCGTGAGATCGGCGAGACGGGCCAGCGCTTGCTGCGTGTGCTTCGACGACACTATGTCGGCTCGAGGACAGTGATGTTGGCGTTCGTATAGATGCAAATGTCCGCGGCGATCTGGAGCGACCGGCGAACCACCTCGGCCGACCCCAGGTCCGTGCTGCCCACCAACGCCCGCGCCGCGGCGAGCGCATAGGACCCGCCCGACCCGATGGCGAGGATCCCGTCGTCGGGCTCGATGATGTCACCCGTCCCTGAGATCACAAATCCGTGGTCCCGGTCGGCGACGGCCAGGAGCGCCTCGAGACGGCGCAGCACGCGGTCGCTACGCCAGTCTTTGGCGAGCTCGACCGCGGCGCGGGGCATGTTGCCCGGAAACCGCTCCAGCTTCTCTTCGAACTTCTCGAACAGCGTAAAGGCGTCGGCCGCGGCGCCGGCGAAACCGGCGAGGAGCTTCCCGCCTCGGAGTGAGCGCACTTTCTGGGCGTTGGACTTCATGACGGTCTCCCCGACCGTCACCTGGCCGTCTCCACCCAGGGCGACGTGGCCATTCCGGCGGACGGCCAGAATAGTGGTCGCGTAGATAGTTGGTAGTGAAGACATCCAACAAACTTAGCGGTCCGTCAGCGACGACGACGGGCAGGTCCGCGATGTCGTATGCTTTCGACGAGCAGCCGCCGGTTGAGCCAAGCCCCGACGATTAAGCACACTAGACCGGCCAGAACGGCGATAATGCCCCACGGCCAACGGTCCGTGCCGAACAAGGCCACGGCCAGGCCGGTCAGGCCGAGTCCCAGCAGCGCCTCACCCGGCCGGCTGCGGGACGCTCGCTCCCGGCGGCGGCGCTCCTCGGATGGCTGGACTGGGGCGGTAATCGCGTCGGCGATCAGCAAAGCCGCGGCGATCGTGGCGAACAGGCCGCACGCAAACGTCAGAACGCGCTCGATGGTCATCGAGCATTTGACCAATGCAAAACTCTAGCTAGCGCGTCCCGCCTCTCGGGTGGGCCTTCTGGTAGACCTGTTTGAGGCGCTCGACGCTGGTGTGCGTGTAGATCTGCGTCGTCGAGATCGAGGCATGGCCGAGGAGCTCTTGCACGGCGCGCAGGTCGGCGCCGGCATCCAGCAGGTGCGTGGCGAAGGAGTGGCGCACGGAGTGCGTGCTCAGGTCTTCGCCCCCCGCCACGGCATCCAAGAGGGCCGTCACGATTTTTTGAATGCCCGAAATGCTCAGGCGCGCGCCGCGTTGGTTGACGAAAACGGCCGGGTCGCGTGACTCGCGCTTTGCCTCGTAGTTGCGGAGGGCGCGTGTTGCATGGTCGCCGATCGGGACGATGCGCTCCTTCCGGCCCTTGCCACGCACCTTCGCTTGCTGGCTGACGAGATCGACATCGGCGCGATTCAAGCCGTGGATCTCGGAGACGCGCATGCCCGTCGAGTAGAGCAACTCGAGCAGCGCCAGATTGCGTATGTGCGCGATACCGCCTTCGGTGGCCCGCGCTTGCGCCAGCGCGAACAGCGACTCCGCCTGGCCATGGGTGAGATACCCCGGCAAATGACGGTCGGCTTTGGGTGAGGCGATGCTCCGAGCCGGGTTCGCATCAATGACATCGGTGCGCTGCAAAAAGCGATAGAACGATCGGACCGCCGACATGGTCCGCGCGATCGAGCGACGCGACAAGCCGGACCGGGAGAGGTGCGCGAGAAATGCGCGGAGGGTCTGGTGATCGCCGGCCTCGTACGACCACGCGGCGCCATTCGCGCGGGACGAGAGGAAATCGGTGAACCGGGCCAGGTCGCGCGTATACGCCGCCAACGTGTGCCGAGAGACGTTGCGCTCTTTCTCGAGGTGTACGAGGAACTCGGACGTCATCGGCTCGACCACGCCGCGAGATCGGCGAGTGAGCGTTCGGCGAACCGCTCCCGCTTGAGACGCTTGTCGCGGACCTCCTCGGAGAGAGGTTCGAGCAAACCGAAATTCGCGTTCATCGGCTGGAAATGCCGGGGGTCGGCCTCGCGCAGATACCGATAGAGCGCGCCGAGCATCGTCGTCGGCGGCGGGATCGTGGGCTCCTCGCCGTCGAGCAGACGGGCGAGATTGCGGCCGGCGAGGAGGCCGGTCGCCGCGCTCTCGGTGTAGCCCTCGACGCCCGTGATCTGGCCGGCGAACAACAGCCGCGGATCGCTACGCGCCGAGAGGTACGGCGAGAGCGTCGCCGGAGCGTTCACATACGCGTTTCGGTGAATCGAGCCGTAGCGCAGAAACTCGGCGTTGGCGAGGCCCGGGATCAGGCGGAAGACGCGCTGTTGCTCCGGAATACGGAGGCGCGTTTGGAAACCCACGAGGTTCCACATCTGACCGGCGCGGGTTTCCATGCGGAGTTGCGCGACCGCGTATGGGCGCTTGCCTGTGCGCGGGTCGGCGAGGCCCACGGGTTTCATGGGGCCGAAGCGCAGGACGTCTCGGCCCCGGGCAGCCATCACTTCGACCGGCAGACAGCCTTCGAAATATGGGACCTCGTCGAAGGCATGGCCCTGGTGTTGGTCGGCTGAGAGTAGGGCGTCGAGAAACGTCTCGTACTCGTCGTGCGAAAACGGGCAGTTGAGATAGGCGCCAATATCATTGACATCCGACGTCTCTTTGTCATAGCGCGACGCCCGAAAGGCGACAGACGTATCGATCGAGTCGACCTCGATGATCGGCGCGATGGCGTCATAGAAGGCCAGCGCGTGAGTCCCCAGCGCCGTCGTGATCGAGCGGGAGAGCGCGTCGGACGTGAGCGGACCGGTGGCCACGATGCCCGGCGAGGGAAGGTCAACCACTTCGGCGCGTTGGACCGTGATGCGCGGGTGACCCGTGATACGCGACGTTACCGCGGCGGAGAACCGGTCGCGATCGACCGCGAGGGCGGTACCGCCTGGTACCCGCGCCTCGTCCGCCGCCTCGAGGATCATCGACGACAGACAGCGCATCTCGGCCTTGAGCAGCCCGTGCGCGTTCGTCCGCTCCGTGCTCTTGAACGTGTTCGAGCACACCAGCTCGGCCAGGCGGTCGGTATGGTGCGCCGGCGTCGTCCGAACCGGACGCATTTCATGGAGCACGACGGAGCATCCACGCTCGGCCAACTGCCAGGCGGCTTCGGACCCCGCGAGGCCGCCACCGACTACGGACACAACCATAGCGGCAACTTAGCGCGTCCGCGTATAATCGTGAACAGTTATGCCGCCCTCGCCGCCGCCGACGCCGGTCGTTCCCGGCCAGGAAGATCACGATCTCGGGTTCGGCTCGGTCGTCGCCCGGGAAAGCCGTCTCCGTCTCCTCAATCGTGACGGGAGCTTCAACGCCATCCGCGCCGGGCAATCGCTCGCCGCACGGCTCTCGCCCTATCAGTCGCTGCTCACGATGTCGTGGCCGGCGTTCCTGGCGCTGTTCACGTGCACGTTCTTCCTCATTAACGCGCTCTTTGCCGGGATCTACATCGCGCTGGGGCCCGCCGCGTTGAGCGCCCCAGGGCTCACGTTCACGAGTCGATTCCTCGAGGCGTTCTTCTTCAGCGTCGAGACATTCGGGACGATCGGGTACGGCAACATCATCCCGGTGGGCACGACCGCCAATTTCTGCGTCGTCGCCGAATCCATCATCAGTATCTTGACGATTGCGTTGGCGACCGGGCTGATCTTCTCGCGGTTCTCGCGGCCGCTGCCGCGGATCCGGTTCAGCAACCGCGCGGTCGTCGCGCCGTATCGGAGCGAGTCCGCCTTCATGTTCCGCCTCGTGAACGAACGGCGGAGTGAGCTCGTGCAACTCGAGGCGACGGTCACGTTCTCGCGGTTCGAGACGGTCGATGGCGTCCGGACACGCACGTTCAACGAGCTGACCCTCGAGCGGTCGAAGGTGATTTTCTTTTCGCTCACGTGGACGATCGTGCACCCGATCGATGCGACGAGCCCACTCTACGGTCTGACCTATCAGGACCTCGTGGACTCCTCGGCCGAGGTGCTGGTGTTGCTCACGGCGGTGGACGAGGTGTTCTCGCAGCAAGTGCATACGCGCACCTCGTACATCGCGAGCGAGATCCTCTGGGGCGCCAAGTTCACCAACGTGTTCATCAAGCCGAGCCGGGACGGAAAGGTCCGGGTGGATACGCGGCTGCTGGACCGCTGCGAGCGGGCGGAGATTCCGTAGCGAGCGCAAGCGAGCGTTGTCAACCGACCCAGTCGAGCAGCGCCCGCGTGACCAGCTTGTGAGCAGCAGTCTGAGACGCTAGTCTTCACGGCCCATTGGGCGCTGCATCGACGTTCGGCGGAGCCGAACCCGCGGCGACGGCTACACTGCTCGTCGCCTTCGCGGTCCTCGCCGGCGCCGCGGTTGTCCTCGGGCGCGCATCGGAGCGGTTCGGCGTTCCCGTCGTGCTCGTGTTCTTGCTCGTGGGCATGGTCGCCGGCTCGGAAGGCATCGGGCGGCTGGCGTTCGAGAACTACGGGCTCTCGTTTCGGATCGGCACGATCGCGCTCGTGCTCATCCTGTTCGACGGCGGTCTCAACACGTCGGCCGCGGCACTCAAGCGCTACGCCGCGCCCGCGGGTGTCCTCGCGACGGCTGGCGTCGTCGGGACCGCCGCGTTGACCGGCGTCGCGGCGCATCTCCTCGGGTTTGCATGGCGGCCGGCTCTGTTGCTCGGCGCTATCGTCTCGTCGACGGACGCCGCGGCGGTGTTCGCGGTGCTGCGCGGCAGTGGTATTCAACTCAAGCGGCGCGTCGGGGTCACGCTGGAGGCCGAGTCCGGCGTGAATGATCCCGTGGCGGTCTTTCTCACGACGACGCTCATCGCACCCCACGCGACCGCTGTGCACCTCGGCGGCGAAATCCTCGCCCAGTTCGGCGGTGGTCTCGTGGTTGGGCTCGCGGTGGGATTTGGCGGCGGGTGGCTCTTGAGGCGCATCCGCCTGCCGGCGAGTGGGCTCTATCCGGTGCTGACGCTGTCGCTCGCCTGTCTCGCGTTTGGGGCGGCGACGCTGGCGCATGGCAGCGGGTTCCTCGCGGTGTATGTCGCCGCGCTCGTGCTGGGCAATGGCGTTCTGCCGTATCGCGCTGGAGTCCTGCGCGTGCACGACTCGCTCGGGTGGCTCAGTCAAGTCGGCATGTTTCTGGTGCTGGGGCTCTTGGTGTTTCCATCGCGATTGGTCAGCGAATTGCCGATCGGGTTGGTTCTGGGGTTGACGCTGGCGTTCATCGCGCGGCCCGCGATCGTAGCGGCGTGCCTCGCGCCCTTTCGCTATCCGGCGCGTGAGATTGCGTACGTCGGGTGGGTGGGTTTGCGGGGCGCGGTCCCGATCGTGCTCGCGATCATTCCGCTGCTGGCCGGTGTGAGCGAGGCGCCGCGGCTGTTCAACATCGTGTTCGTCATCGTCGTCGTGAACGCGATCGTGCCCGGCGGGACCGTCGCGTGGGTCACGCGGCGACTCGGCATGGAAGCCGATGCGCCGCCGCCACCGCGCGCGGGATTGGATATCGATTCGCGAGAGCCGATGGATGGGGAGCTCTTGTCGTTTTATGTCGACGAGACACTGGCCGTCGCCGGGTGTCGTCTCTCGGAGCTCCCGATTCCTGAGGCATCGGCAGTCACGGTCATTGTCAGGGGTCGGACACTGATTGCGCCGAAAGGACCCACGACACTCGAAGTCGGCGACCACGTCTATGTTTTGACGCGCGCCGCCGACTTGGGAGTCATCGAGCTGCTGTTTGGAAGGCCCGAAACTTAGACCGCGACCGGCACCACCTCGGGCGGAGCTGGGACCTCCCACTCGTTCTGGCACTTGAGGCACCGGCGATACTCACCGCGCGCCTTCGTCGACTTTGCCTCGGCACCCTCGTAGCCGCAATCCGGACACGTCTCCTTCACGGGTTTGTCCCACGTGACGAAGTCGCAATTCGGGTAGTTCTCGCAGCCGTAGAACGCCTTTCCCCGCTTCTTCGAGCGCCGCGCGGCGAGCTCGCCGCCGTCCTTCGGACACATCACGCCCGTCGGCATCGATCTCGTGCCGCGGCACTTCGGGAAGCGACTACAGCCCAAGAAATCGCCGGCGCGGCCGTTGCGCTTGAGCATCGGCGAACCGCACTCGTGGCACTTGTATTCCGTGACCTCGGCCGGCTTGCGGTCACCACGCAGCGGGCGCGTGTGCTTGCACTTCTTCGGGTGGTTCTCGCAGGCCAGGAACGGGCCGAAGAAACCACCCTTTGGCACGAGGCGTCCGCCGCAATCCGGGCACTTCTCACCAGCGACCGCCGTGAGGTCATGCGCGGCCGCGATCAGGTCCTCGACATCGACGCGAGCGAGGCGGGTCGAGAAGGGCGTGTAGAAGTCCTTCAGCACGCGCTGCCAGCTTCTTTGACCGTCCTCGATTTTATCGAGCTGGTCTTCCATGCTCGACGTGAACGTCACATCGAACACGTCGGGGAATTGGCGGACCATGACTTTCTCGACGCTTTCACCCAACGACGTCGGGAAGAAACGGCGCTGTTCGAGCTGCGCATAGCGGCGGTCGACCAACGTCGAGATAATCGATGCGTAGGTAGACGGGCGGCCGATACCCAAGCGCTCCAGCTCCTTCACCAGGCTGGCTTCCGAGTAACGCGGGGGCGGCTCGGTGAAGTGTTGCGTCGGATCGATCGAGCGCACCGGGACATACGTGCCCGTGGCGAGCGACGGCAAGGCTTGCTCATCTTCGAGCACGCGATGCTCGCCTTCCTCGTGACTCTCGCGGTAGAGTGTCAAGAATCCGGTGAACTTGATCACGCTGCCCGTCGAGCGGAAGAGATACCGGCCCAGGTCGAAGTCGACCGTCGTCGTGTCGAAGATCGCCGGCGCCATCTGCGACGCCATAAAGCGCTGCCAGATCAGTTGGTAGAGCTTGAATTGGTCAGCGGACAGATAGCGCTGGATCAGCTCCGGACGACGAGTCGGGTCCGTGGGGCGAATCCCCTCGTGCGCATCTTGCGCGTTCTTGACCTTGCCATCGCCATAGAGCTGCGGGCCACCCTGCGCGAGATAGCTCTCGCCGAACAAGCTGCGCAGGTAATCGCGCGCTTGAATCGCCGCGCTCTCCGCGATGCGGGTCGAGTCTGTGCGCATGTACGTGATGAGACCGACCGCGCCCTCTTCTTTGCCCAGCTCAATGCCCTCGTAGAGATCCTGCGCCAGGCGCATCGTGCGCTTGGAGCCGAACGAGAGCTTCTTGGCGCCTTCCTGCTGGAGCGTGCTGGTCGTGAACGGCGCCTGCGGATTTTTCCGGCGCTCGCGGCGCTTGACGTCGGTGACGAGGAACGTGCCGATACCCGCGGGTGCGGCCGATCCGTTCGCGGCCTCGCGCATCCGGGCAGCGGCGTCCGTCGCTTCTTCGACGATGCGACGGGCATCGGCTTCGTTGGCGATTTCTGCTTTCTTGCCATCGATCTGATGGAGCTTGGCGCCGAACCCCTGGCCCTCATGCTCGAGCGCCGCGGCGATCGTCCAGTACTCGACGGGTTTGAACGCGCGGATCTCGCGTTCGCGCTCGACCAGCAGCCGCAGGGCGACTGTCTGGACGCGACCCGCTGAGAGGCCCTTCTTGACCGTCTTCCAGAGTACCGGGCTGGCCTTGTAACCAACCAAGCGATCGAGCACGCGCCGCGCTTGCTGCGCCTCGACGAGCTTGTCGTCGATCTCGCCGGCTGCCTCGAGCGCCTTCTTGACGGCGTCTTTGGTAATCTCGTGGAAACGCGCGCGACGAATCGGGGCGCCGCCGCGTTTCTTGATCTGCCCGGCGACGTGCCACGCGATCGCCTCGCCTTCGCGATCAGGGTCGGTCGCGAGGAAGATCTCGCTGGATTCGTCGGCCGCCGACTTGAGTTCGGCGAGCGTCTTCTCCTTGCCCGCGATCGTGACGTACTCGGGCTCGAAGCCGTTGTCGATGTCGATGCCGAGTTTCTTTTCAGGGAGATCGCGTACGTGGCCGACGGTCGCTTTCACGCGGTACCCGCGGCCCAGATACTTGCCGATCGTCTTCGCCTTGGCCGGCGATTCGACAATGATCAGTGACGTGCCGCGTTCGGAGCCGCTGCCGTTCTCCGGCGTGTCTTTTACCGTCGCGGGCGCGCGCCGGCGGGCGGGCGCTTTGGCCCGCCTCGTGCTCGTACGCGTGCGCGTCGTCGCGCCAGATTTTCCAGTCCGCTTCGTTGCCATGGTCTTCTAATGAACGATCGCGTGGTCGGCGGCGGGTCCACCGTCATCGAAACCCGCCCCCTCCATCAACGATCGAAGGTCGTCTAAGGCAATCCGCCCCTCGATTTGCGCCATCGCACGATCAATGACGTGCTCCAGCTCAATGGCGGACAACATGCCCGCTCCGCGCAGCGACAAGAGATGCCCCCAAGCCTCTGGGGCAAATCGAGCGCGCTCGTGTGGGCCCAAAATTCGAAAGGTCATACCATCCTATAACACTACCGGTCCAAAAAAATTCGTCGTCATCGCCAGCAGTCGCGCTAACCTACCCGGCACCGGGGGCCGAGACAAGCTCGACGATGATATCGATAACCCTTTGTACGGTAAGTAGTTCCGTATCTATCACCCAGTCTGCGCTTCCGTAAGCCGTCCTTCTGGCGGCTTCCAGCGCCCTCATCTGGGCCAATGGGTCCTCCCCATTAAGCAGAGGCCGGGCCAGTCGAGCGCTGCCAAGTCGGCGGATCGCAGCTTCCGGCGTAAGCTTGAGGTGGACCAATCGCGCCCTCGAACGCAACAGCGCGACTGTATCAGGGCGGGTTACCCACCCGCCGCCGGGCGCCAAGACGGCAGGACGTGCCAATGCGAGCTCAGCCGTCAACTTGTACTCCAAGTCGCGAAACGCCTGCTCGCCGTCAGTACGAATGATAGCCGGTACCGTGCGTCGCGTGCGGCGCTCGATCTCGGCGTCGAAGTCCCAGAACCTGAGGTCCAGTCGCCGCGCCAGCAGAGGGCCGACGGTGCTTTTGCCGGCTCCCGGAAGCCCGATGAGCACGAGGTGACCGTTCACCTCAGGCGCTTGGCGATGTGATCGACGTAGGCGTCGTAATTCCGGCGGACCTCGCCGAGGGAGTCGCCGCCGAACTTCTCGACGAAGGCGTTCGCCATGACCAGGGCGACCATCGCTTCGGCGATAACGCCCATCGCGGGGACCGCCGTCACATCGCTGCGCTCGGCCACCGCGGCCGCCGGCTCGTTGGTCTTCAAGTCGATCGTTTGGAGCGGGCGCATGAGCGTCGAGATCGGCTTCATCGCGACGCGGACGATGAGCGGCTCGCCCGTTGTCATGCCCGCTTCGAGACCACCGGCCCGGTTGGTCCTCCGCCGTGTATTGCCGGTCAGCGGACGATTGGGCGCCGCCTCTATCTCATCATGAACCTCTGCACCCGTTCGACGCGCGGCTTCGAATCCAATGCCTATCTCAACGCCCTTTACCGCGGGAATCGACATGATGGCGGCGGCGAGCCGGCCATCGAGTTTGCGGTCCCAGGATACGTGGGAGCCGAGGCCCACCGGTAGGCCACGCGTCACGACCTCACATATGCCACCGAGCGTGTTTCCCTCGGCCTTGGCGGCATCTATGCGCTCGATCATTACTTGCTCGGCCGCGCGGTCCAGCGTGCGAAGCTGTGACTCATCGGCTGCGGCATTGATGTCATCCGGAAGGCACGCTGGCACCTGGGCATCTATGCCGCCCAGATGGACGAGATGACTGCCGATGGTGACCGCGAATTCCGCCAGGAACCGTCGACACACTGCAGCTGCCGCTACGCGGGCCGTGGTCTCGCGTGCCGAGGCGCGCTCCAGGATATCGCGAGCGTCCTCGCGGTCGTATTTCAGGACGCCTGTCAGGTCTGCATGGCCTGGACGCGGACGGGTGACGGCGCGTTTCCGGAGCGCATCGACATCTTCCGGGCGCGACGCGGGGTCCATCACATCTTGCCAATGCGACCAGTCGCGATTCCGAATCAGCATCGCGATCGGGGAGCCGAGTGTCTGACCGGCACGGACGCCGGCGAGCCACTCGATCTCGTCATGCTCGATTTGCATGCGGCGCCCGCGGCCGTAGCCCGCTTGGCGGCGCGAGAGCTCAGAGTTGACGTCCGCGGCGACCAATGGGACCCCGGCCGGCATCCCCTCGAGGATGCTGACGAGGGCTGGGCCGTGGGATTCGCCGGCGGTAGTGAAGCGCAGCATTACCCCAAAATACGTCGCCCGCCCGGAGAACGCTCCGAGCGGGCGAACGGGGCGAAACAGACCTCAGCGCGTCGCGGTCGGCGTGCGGACGGCCTCGTTCTCGGGCAGAATGTGCGGCGTCACGAGGATCAGCAGGTCTTGCTTGTCCTCTTCGTTCGACGTCTGGGAGAACAACTGGCCGATCAGCGGCAGGTCGGAGAGGAACGGAATCCCCGACTTCGCCTTCGTGATCGTCGTCTGCGTCAGGCCACCGATCACCGCCGTCTCGCCGTCGTTCACGAGCAGCTGGTTGTCGGCGTAGCGCTTGAAGAAGAAGTACCCGAGGTCGCCGCCCGTCTGTGACAGCGTCGACTGCTCGGCGTGCAGCTGCATCAGGACCTGGCCGTTGTTCGTAATGTGCGGCGTCACCTGGAGGATGATACCAGTCTCCTTGAACGACACCGTCGCACGGGCCGTTCCGCCGACGCCGTTCGACGAGGCGTCGATCACGCGGATCGGCGTTTCCTGACCGACCTGGATCTTCGCCGGCCGGTTGTCGAGCGTCACGACGCTCGGCTCGGCCTGCACATCAGACAGGTTGTTCATCGCCAAGGCGTCGAGGAACGACGTGAGCGAGAACTTCCCGAGGCTCATCGAGTAGATCAGGTTGAGCGCCGATCCCGAGGCGTAGGGCCGGCTGGCATTGGCGATACCAGCGAGCGCATCGCCGCCCAGGTTGACGACGTAGGTGTTCGGGTCGTACAAGCTCGGCGCCTGCGCCGGGTTGACGTGGTCGACGAGCTTGTTGAAGTACTGGTTCGGCTCCTCGAAGTCGTAGGCCAACCCGAGCTGCTGGGCAACCGTGCGATTGATGAACACGATCTTGGCCTTGATCGACACCTGCGGCGTCCGGATATCGAGGTCGCGCACGTAGTTGATCACGTCGTTCATGTGCGACTGCGACTCGGTGATCAAGAGGCTGTTCGTGCCCGAGTCCGCGACGACGTTCCCGCGCGGCGCGCAGGCCGCCGGCGCCCCGCCACCACCACCGGCTCCGCCGCAGTCGCGCGCCAGCAATGAATTGACGGTCCCGACGAGGGACGGCGCGCTCGCGTAGTTGATCGACACGAGCTGCGTAATCAGCGGCTCGCTGGCTTGCTTGGCCTGAATGTTCTTGTAGGAGTCGACCGTGATAATGCCGTACTGGTCTTCCGAGGCGGCGAGCTGTTGGGCCGACAGAATCGACTGCAGCGCGACATCCCACGGTTGATCCCGGATCTCGGCGGTCACGTTCCCCTGCACTTCGCGGCCGACGATGATCGTCCGGCCCGAGAAGGCGGCGAAGGCGCCGAGCACTTCCCGGATCTCGGCGTCGTAATAGGTAATGTTGATCCGCGGCTGGGTGGACTGCGTCGCGTGCTGCAGCACACTGTGGCCCGGGATCGGGACGGACGAGCGTTTCGCGATCGGCACGACCATGCCAGCGGCACTGGAGACGATCGGCGCCGCCGGGGTGATCCCCTGCTGGACTGCGTCCGCGGGCGTCGAAGGGATCGACGGGGTCGATGCGATCGACGCGGCAGCCGTCACGGGGAACGTGACACCGCCTGACGACCAGGCCGCGAACTGGCCCTCGCCGCCATCGATCGTCACGTGGACCGCGTGATCATCGCGCGTCATGCTGTACTTGTGCGCGCCATCGAGCTCGATCACGACGCGAACCACGCCGGCCTTGTACTGCGCGTAGCGCACGTTCGTGATCGCACCGCGTGGCGAGCGATCGTAGAACCGTGAGCCTGTCGCCAACCGGGCGCCGGTGAAGTCGACGACGATCCGGTAGGGCTGCATCTCCAAGACGAAGTCCTGTATGTCGACCGATTTGTCGACATCGACGACCACGTCTGCTCTCCCGGCCGACGGGAGTACGCTGACCCCCGTGACGGCACCCGCGACGCGCGGCGCCGGCGGGGTAGCCACCATCTTGGCCTGCGCGCTTCCGAGCGCCAGACTGGAGGCGGCGATCAGCATCCTCACATGCTTCATTGCATCCTCGCTCTTGATGAATCACCGAGTACCAGCGCTTCCTGGCGACTGAACCCGATCTCCTCGATCGTGAACACGATCTCCCGGGGCTCGATGCCGGCGACGCGCATGCGTCCGAGCGTCTGGCCCACCTTGACCCGGTACTGGTCCTTCGTCGTGACGTCGTTCATCACGGCGACCGAGTTGCGCCCGGTGGGGTCGTAGAGCACCGTCACCAAGCGCAGGTCGTTCAGCATCGGGCGGAGATCGCCATTGCGGAGCAGCGAGACGAATGGATCGCGTCGGCCGCCTGCGTCGTAGCTGAACACTTCACGGTTGAGCGAGACCTCTCCTTTCATGCCGCGCTGCGTAACTGAGATCGAGCGCGCGCCCGTATCTGACGTGACGACCGGCGCAGCCGCCGGCGCCGTCTTGGCTGCCGTGGCCGCCTTGGCGGCCGCGACGGGCTTCGTGGTGGCAGTCGGAACGGCCTTGACCGTGGCGGCTGGCGCCGCCAACGACTTCGTCGTGGTGGCGACCGGCGTTGTGGCGGCCGTGGTGGTGATCGGCGTCGACTTGGCCGTTGGCGTCGGGGTAGCCGTGGGACTCTGCTCGGCTGTGATGTGCGCGTTGGCCGCGCCCGCCGCCCGACCGGCAACCGCCTTCGCGCCGCTGATCATTCCCTGCGCGTTCGCACGCGTGGCCATGATCGCAACGCTGGCGAGGACGAACCCGATAGATCGCATCATGACTTGGCTCCGGGCTTCGTCGGCCGCCCGTGGACCGGTTGGTCCACCGTGGCCGCGGCGCCCTTGGCGACGTAGGTCTGGATCTCGAACTTGGAGCTCAGCACCGACTTGTTACGGCTCGGGTGGCCGCGGGCCGCGTCCTGCTGCGACACCGCCGCGAGCTTGAGGTTGACCGGGGCCACGATCCGCGTCAGCGAGCCGACGTTCGTCAGGAACGCCGCGAGCGCGTGGTAGTCACCGATCACGCTGATCTGATAGCGATAGGTATCGAACTGGTCGCCCGAGATCACCGGCTCCGGGTCGACGCCATCGAGCTCGAGGTTCACGCGCCGCGCGGCCGTCGACACCTGCTCGAGCAGCGCCGGCACTTCGTTGGTGGTCGGCACGAGTTGCCGCATCAGCTGGAGGTTCTGCTGATACCGCAGCGCCTGGGCGCGCAGATCGTTCACGCTGCCCTTGGCCAGCTCGGCCTTCGCCCGCTGGTTGCCCTGCTCGAGCTGCTGGATATGCGCCTGCACCGCGGCCAACTCGGACTCTTTCGGCGAGTACGCCATCGTGTAGTAGGCGAAGATGCCGCCGAACCACACGATACAGAAGCCGAGGTAGGCCAGGTCGCGGGGGGCTTTCGGAGGGAATTGCATAGGCGGGTTACCTCACCGACAGCGTGAGGGGGATTGTGCGAATCGCCGTCGAGTCGGGCGTCTGATACTCGGCCGACAGCGAGAACTCGGTGACATCTTTGCCATCGACCAACGCGACATCCGACTTCTCGAGCTGCACGTTCTGAATGAACGGCGAGGCCTCGAGCAGCTTCATGAACCGCGTCAGCGCCTGAATGTCGACGGTGTTCCCGGCGATCCGGAACGTGAGCTTCGGCGCCGGCTCGTCTTCCATCTCGGCCTTCTTCTTCTTGCTCTTGGTCGTGGTGTCGACCGAGCCGACGACCGTGACCGCGCTCGTCTGCTCCAGCGCCGTCAACCAGGTGTACTGCGGCATCGCCCGGCTGATCTCGTCCATCACGTGCGGCCAGACGAAGCGATTGTTGTCGATGGTCTTGATGATATTCAGCTGGTGCATGACCGAGTCGCGCTGCGTCTCGGCCTTCTTCTTCTCGCGCAGGACGGCCGCGTAGCGCGTCGAGTCCTGCACGTTCTTCTGCTCGGTGGCGGTGAGCTCTTGATTCTTGTCGTTTTGCTGCTTGAACATGAACCCGATCACGCCGCCCGCCAGCATCAGCGTCATGACGCAGAGAATCAGGTAGGGCTCTTTGAGCTGCGACGCGGCGGAGGCGACTTTCCCTCCGACATCGGGACCGCCCGCTTTCCCGCGGGCTTTCTTCCCGGCGCCTGGCAGCAGGTTGATTTCAATCATAGTGTCACGCGGCGTGGCGAAGGGCGAGACCAATCGGGAGCATCAACAAGGGCGCGACCTCGTCTGTGACGAGCGACTCGAAAGCGCCGTCACGCACCTTCAAGTTCGCCAAGGGGTTCGCTTGCTCGACCGACAAGCGGAGGCGCGAGGCCAACGCTTCGGTGAGTCCCGGAATCCGGGCTCCGCCGCCGCAGGTGTACACGGCGCGCAGCTGGCCGGCCGAGCGGGACGACGAGGCGAGGAACGCCGCGGCGCGCTCGATACCGACCGCGATCTCCTCGCCACGCGACTCGATCACGGCGTCCAGGTGGGGCGAGCGGTCGAATCCCTGCAGCAGACCGTCGGCCTCTTCCTGGGACAGCCCACGCTCGCGCTGCAGATCTTCCCGCAACCGGCGCGTGCCCACGGCGACATCGCGCGTCAGGATCGGCACGCCGTCGTCGAGGATATTGATGTTGGTGACTTCGTGGCCAATGTTCACCAGCGCGACGACACCGGTCATCGCGTCCGGATAGTTCACTTCGAAGGCATTGTGGAGCGCGAAGGCATCGACATCGACTGTCGTCGGAGCCAGCCCCGCGTCGGTGAGCAAGCGCAGGCGGTTCTCGACCAGCTCGCGCTTCGCGGCCACCAGCAGCACGGCCATCTCCAAGCCGTCCGCATCCGGGTCCAAGATTTGGAAGTCCAGCTCGACCGATTCCATGTCGAACGGCACGTGTTGCTCGGCTTCCCAGCGCATCAGCTCACGCGCTTGGGATTCCTTCACGCGCTCGATCTGGATCTTCTTGATGATCACGTCGCGACCACCCACGGCCGTCACGACGCCCTTGGCTTTCTTCACCCCCGCGGTCTCCAGCGCCTGCCGGATCGCGTCGGCGACGATCGTCGGATCCATGATCTCGCCGTCGACGATCGCGTCGGCGGAAAGTGGGGTAATCGCGACTCTCGTCAGCTCGGGCTCGCGCCCGTGCTCGATCACTACGACCTTGACGAGGCCGGATCCGATGTCGAGTCCGATGGTGGTTTTCTTGCGGCCGAAGAGCCCCATAAACGTTGTCGTGTGAGTGGGAGAGACAGGTGGTCGGATCGACCTACGAACCGGTCATTTCTCCCAGTCACACGACTTGAAGGGCGCAAAGGTAACGTTGGGCTTCGGCCCGATCACAAACGTGACCGTCAAGAACAGCCCGGGGCGCCCTCGATCGAGTCGGCGCTGATACCGCTCGGTTTTGACGCCGCGCCGCCAACCCACACGCCGCAGATATGACCGCTCGCGGTCGTCGGGACGAACGTGTTCGTGGCCGTCGCGCTCCAACCCGTCCCGCTGTTCGAGACAAACGCAACCGCGTTACCCGCCGACACGTGGAACGAGGTCGAGAGACTCGCGGTGGCGCCCGCGTAGGTCGTGTTGTCCGAGAAGTACGCTTCCTCGGCCGTCACGAGGTTCCGCAGGTCGGTCTTCATCGAGGCGGTGTACGCCTTTTGCTTCGTCGACGCGAACTTCGGGATCGCGATCGCGGCAAGAATGCCGATGATAACCACGACGATCAGAAGTTCGATCAGAGTGAAGCCTTTCTTCTGAGAGTATCGCATACTGTTCATTATCGGCACTCTGCTTTCGCAGCTTGAGGGTGATGTGACAGACTGTCCCAACGTGGTCTGCAAATACGACGGGCCGGGGAGTGATCCCCGGCCCGTCGGCGAAGCGGAACTTCAAGTCAGCTTACGAACAAGCCGGCGCACCTTCGATCGAGTCAGCCGTGATACCACCCGGCGCCGAAGCCGCACCACCAACCCACACGCCGCAGATATGACCGCTCGCGGTGGTCGGGACGAACGTGTTCGTCGCCGTCGCGCTCCAACCCGTCGCGCTGTTCGAGACGAACGCAACCGCGTTACCAGCCGACACGTGGAACGAGGTCGAAAGGCTCGCCGTCGCGCCAGCGTAGGTCGTGTTGTCGGAGAAGTACGCTTCCTGGGCCGTCACGAGGTTACGCAGGTCGGTCTTCATCGAAGCGGTATACGCCTTCTGCTTCGTCGAAGCGAACTTCGGAATCGCGATCGCGGCAAGAATACCGATAATGACCACGACGATCAGAAGCTCGATCAGTGTGAAACCTTTCTTGGCCGTCTTCATGACTAGATACTCCGGAGGGGGGTGTTGAGGGCCCGGTGACCACGCGTCACCGTGTACCGACGTCTGGCGGGTACTAAGGCAACGCTCGGGCCACGGCGGACTCGACCGTGCATCTTATTATAATTCAACACTTTAAGAGACTGCCAATCTCACGAAACGTCTGGTTCGGCAGCGTGATTTGCACGACGCATTGCAGTCTGCGGTGCCCCTTTCGACCGCTGCCGCATTTGTTGACAGCTATTGGTTGAACAGCGTGGCGATCGCGCCAGATCTGGCCAGTGCCAATTGGCGGCGCGAAGCCGCGGTGTCCCCGCGGTCCGCGAGCATCGCCGCGTAGCTCTCGTGCAGGTGCGCGCTGGTCGGGTGGTCCGCCAAGGCGCGGCGGAGCGCGGCCTCGGCATCCATGAAGTCGTGGAGCGACTGCGCGGAGCTCGTCAGCTCGTCGATAGGGGACAGACTGTCCGGCATGGACTCGTAGGCCGAGAACGCGAGGGCGATCGCCTCGCGATAGCGACCCTGGGAGCGGCGCAGGCGCGAGAAGAGGAGTAGCGTCGCATAGTCGTCGGGACCCTTGTGCAAGGCGCTGTCGAGCAACGCCTCGGCCGTCACGGTGTCGTGGAGACCCAGGGCATTGTCCGCGCCGGTGTCATACGGACCAATGTCCCGGGAATGCAACTGCCGCGCGACCCGGCACTCGTACGCGCCGACACTGAAGTTGTGCTCCAGCGCCATGAGCACGCAGACCGTGAAGTGGGCCCGGTAGGACTCCGGCTCCTCGGACACTTCCTGGATCAGGAAATGCCGCTTGTCGTGCCAGAAGGGCGTGCGCGTCCAGCTGCGCACCGCGAAGGCCGCGAACAGGGCGGTCGCGAACACGGCCACCGCACGAGGACGCGCCGCGAGCACGCGCTCGGCGATCCATCCCGCCACCATCGCCGCGCCCACGCTCGGCAAATACAACGTGCGCTCGGCGAGCACGACGCCCGAGGGAAACAGGACGTTCGATACGGGCGAGTACGCGATGTAGAACCAGGCAATGCCGAACGCGACCGCCGGCGCGCGGCGCCAGGCCGCCACCATCGCGACCAGCGAGGCGACCAGCAGGCTCGCCCCCAGGACGACCGACGGCGTCACCGTGGTGACCAAATCGATCGTGCGTGGCGTGTAGTCGACCTTGAGGTCGACCGGCGCGAGCAGCAACCGCGCGATCTCCGGCACCACCCGCAGCATCGTCAGCCAGCGGTCGACCGGCGTCGCATCGTCCCACGTCACCGCGGTGGCGACGAACATCTTGTGCTGGAAGACCAGGCTCAGCACGCCTGCGTAGACTGTCGCGACACCGAGATAGGCGAGATACGTCTCACGCAGGCGCTGCGCGCTCGTGTCCTTGGCATCGCTCGCGCGGCCAAGTAATACGTCGTTCAGCACCGCGAGGCCCAGGAAGACGATGCCGCTTTCCTTCGAGGCGAGGGCGAGCGCGAACCACAGAATCGCACTGCGTTTTCTTTCGCGGTGCGCGAAGAACGCCAGCAGCACGAACGCACTCGCCATGAGCTCACAGCGACCGACGCCGTTGGAGACGGCTTCGACGTGTATAGGCTGCAGCGCGAACCAGGCGCTGCCGAGCCAGGCGGCACGCCATGAGAGCGTCACACAGAGCAGACGATACACGAGCACGCACACGAACGCGTGCAAAGCGACGTTCTCGAGGTGAAACCACCAGGCGCCGAGATGCAGGACGGCGCGGTCGAACACGAATGACGCGATGACGAGCGGCCGATACTGACCGGCGCCGTTCCGTTCGGGCCAGTACGGATGAATAAACGCCCGCCACAGCCCCGATACCGTCGTGACCAGCGGGTTGTCGTGGATGATGCCCTGATCATCCTGCACGTACCCGTTGGCCAACGCGTTCGCGTAACACAGAACGGCAATGATCGCGAGACTCGCGACGGCCCAGCGCTGCCAGCGGTCCTGCTCGTCGAAAGTCTCGCTCATGGTTTTCCCGGTAGCCCAGCGACGTACACGGACTCCCGGCGGAGCCGCTCGTCACCCGGATGATCGGCGAGGCCGCGCTTGACGATGGATGCAGCCTCTCGGATATCGCCTGCCCGCACGTTGGCATTGATGGCGATCCCGAGCGCGCGCAAGGAATCGGGACTCATCTCATAGGCGCCGAACGCGAGCGCGCTCGCCTCGCGCCACCGCTCCTGCTTGAACCGCACGTCGGCCAGGCGGATCCACGGGGAGAAGCGGCGGGGCACCAGACGCCGAGCGCTGTCGAGGAGCGCGGCCGCGCCATCGTAATCGTGCACGACCAGCGCCGCCTCCGCTCCACCTCGATATGGCTCGACGTCGAGGGGAAAGAGCCATCGGGCATAGCGATACTCGTTCGCGGCCTCGGTCCAGTGCCCGGTTTGCGCGAACAATACGCCGGCCGCGTGATGGGCTTTGTACGACGTCGGTGAGTCGTGCAGCGCGGCGAGCGTCAACGCGATGTCGTCATGCCACACCGGCGTCCGCGTCCAGGTCCGGGCCGCGAAAGCCACGGCACACGCGGTGGCGAGCGCCGCGGCGGGGCGCGGCGCGCGCTCCAGCAGCCAATACGCCGCCCAACCCGCAATGAGCGCCGCACCAACACTCGGCAGATACAGCGTGCGTTCGGCCATCACGACGCCCGAGGGAAAGAGCACGTTGGCCACGGGCGCGATGGCGATCGCGACCCACGCGAGGGCCAGCGTGATCGCCGGAGCCCGCTTTCGCGCAGCCACCGCGACCAGCACCGTGAGCACCAGCACCGCGGCGCCGACCACGACAGGCAGGGTGACCGCGGTCGCGAGCTCGATCACGCGCGGGCCGTAATCCATATGCAGGGTGGTCGGCGCCACGAGGAGCTGCACGTACTGTGGCACCACGGTCAGCATCGTCAGCCACCGCTGGCCGAGCGTTGCACCCGCCCAGGTCGGCGCGATTTTGCTCAAGGGTTGGCTCTCGAACAAGATCACGAGGCAGGCCGCATAGAGTGCCGCGACGACACCGTAGCGCACGTAGAGCGCAAAGCGGCGCTTCCCGTCCATGAGGTCGATGGCCACAGCGAGGCCCAGAAATACGATGCCGCTTTCTTTGGAGAGCAGCGCCAGCGCGAACCAGAGCGCGGCCATCCGCTGCCCGCGTCGGTGCGCGAGACATGCCGCGAGAACGAAGACGGCGGCCATGAGCTCCGTCTGCCCGACGACGCTCGCGACTGCCTCGACATGAACGGGGTGGAGCGCGAACCAGAGTGCGCCGAACGCCGCCCCGGCGGGCGCGAGCCACGCGGACAGCAGCCGCCACACGAGGACGCACGCCGTGGCGTGCCAGGCGATGCAGACGAGATGAAACACCCACGGCGCGCCACCGCCGAGCCACCATTGTACGGTAAACGATGCGATCGCGAGCGGGCGGTACTGACCCCATCCCCAGGCCTCGGGCCAGTAGGGATGCGCGAATGCACGCCACACCCCCGTCAGGCTATGGACCAGGGGGTTGGACAGTATGATTGCGGCGTCGTCGAGGGTAAAGCCGTTGAGGAGACTGTTCGCGTAGGCGAGCGCCGCGATCAGCGCGAGGGCAACCGCGGTGGCGACTGGAGATTGTATTGCACGATGTGCCAGATGGCCGCCAGCCCGTCCTTCCACCCGATTTTCTTCCCCTCCGCGTACGTCCGACCCGAGTAGCTGATCGGCACCTCGTAGATCCGTACCTTCGCCTGCGCCAGCCGGGCCGTCACCTCGACCTCGAACCCGAACCGATCCGACGTCAGCACGAGCGACCGCGCGAGGTCGCCGCGGATCGCTTTGTAGCACGTCTCCATGTCGGTCAGGTTGAGATTCGTGAGGACGTTGCTGCAGGTCGTCAGGAAGGCGTTGCCGACCGAATGCCAGAAGTACAGCACGCGGTGCGGCCCGCCCATGAACCGGGACCCGAATACCGCGTCGGCCACTCCGTCGATCAGCGGCTCCAGGAGTACCGGCCAGTCGGCGGGATCGTACTCCAGATCGGCGTCTTGCACGATGACGATGTTGCCGGTGCTCGCGGCGAGCGCCGTGCGGATCGCCGCGCCCTTGCCGCGATTCACCGGCTGGTGGATCAACTTGTCGATCTTCCCCTCGGCCGCGAGCGCGTCCAGCATCTCCTTCGTGCCGTCCGTCGAGCAATCGTTGACGCAGATGATCTCTTTCGGCACGGTCACCGAATGCACCTGATCCAGGATCAGCCGGATCGTCGCTTGCTCGTTGTAGACCGGAATCAGCACCGACAAGCGGACTTCGCCGCGCTGTATCGGCGTACGGCCCCGCAGACGCTGAATCGTGGGGCCGGTCAGTGGCTCGTTGAGTGGACGGAGCGTGTCGGTCATGGCGGAACATTAATGTTGTCCAGTGGCAGCCGCACGAACGCCGCTGTCGGCCGTGAAGAGCACCTCGCGATACAACTTGGTCTGAACGCCGTCGGCGAGGCCCTCGATGGCGACCGAGCGCAGGGCTCGGTAATCCCCGGCCTTCTCCAAGCACCGCGCGATCATGAGGCGCGCCATCACGAAGTACGGCTCGAGCTCGAGCGCATGGCTCGCCAGCCGAATGGCGGCGTCGCAGTGGCCGGCCTTTTCGTAGACGGTGCCCAGGTCCATGTACACGCGCGGATCGCCGGCATACAGGCGCAAGGCGGTACGGATCTCCCGCTCGGCCGTTCCATACTTGTGGTTGTCGAACATCATGCCGGCCTCTCCGAAATGCGCGGCGTAGCTCAGCGGCTCGTCGACGATCGAAGCGGCGAACAATGTCAGGTTGTCGTGCCACACGACCGCGCGCGTCGACGACCGCCACATGCCAGCGCCGACCAGGAGCACCCCGGCCGCTGTGGCCGTGAGACGCATAGAGCGAGACCACGGGAACCACGTGGCCGCGACCGGGAGGATGGCGCCCAAGATGAGCGCCGCGCCGACACTCGGCAGAAACAGCGTCCGCTCGGCGAGCAGCACACCGGACTTGACCACCACATTGCTGATGGGTAACAGAATGAGCCCGATCCACGCGATGCCGAACGACGCGACTGGGAGGCGCCGGCGTCCGGCGATCGCCAGCGCCCCCACCGCCAACAGGAGTGCGGCCCCGATCGCGGACTGGAGATTGGCGTGCTGGAAGAGCGGGGTGCCGGGCGGCGAGTACACGGCGGCCAGATGCGCCGGCCAGACCAGGAGACGGACCCACTCGGGAACGAGGCTCAACATCGTCCACCAGCGCGTGGCATAGGTCGCATCGCGCAGCGGGATCGCCGGATTTTCGGCGACGAACGAACCGGTGACGCGGATCCGCAGGGCGCTATAGGCCACGGCCACGAGGGTCAGCGAGAGCAGGAGGAGACGCAATGCTCTCGCCCGCTCGACGAGTGGCCGGTCGTCCGTGATGATCGTGAGCTCGGCCGCGACCAAAATCGCGGGCAGGACGATCGTATACTCTTTGGCGAGACACCCGAGGGCATAGACACACGACAGGAGGGCGACATCGCGTCCGCGCAGGTCGCCAACGGTGCGCCGGTCGATATACCAGATCGTAGCGCCAATGACGCTCAAGGCCGTGAGCAGCTCCGAGAGCCCAACGCTGTTGGCGAATACTTCGACGTGCACCGGGTCAACCGCGTAGAGACAGGCGGCGATCACGGACACGGCGGGCGACACGAGTCGCCGGGCCAGCGCATAGACCGCCAGGCAGACGGCCGCGTACAGCAGAATGTTGACGATATGAAACGGAAGCGGCGAACCGCCGCCGACCGCCCATTCCAGCGTGAACAACGCCGTCGTCACGGGACGGTAGAGCGCGTGTCCTTGGTCTCTGGGCCAGTACGATTCGACGAATCGATGCCCGATGCTCCCGAGCGCATGGAACGGCGTGTTCTCGGAGATCATGGGTACGTCATCGTACGCGAATCCGTTGCGGACGCTCGAGAGCGATGAGGCCAGAGCCAGCGCCACGATCGCCGCCTTCCATCTCGTCACGTCACGCCTCGACCCCGAAGCGGGACAGCTTGCGGTAGAGCGTCGACGGATCGATGCCGAGGACGTCGGCGGCGCGTGTCTTGTTGCCGCCCTCGCTCTGCAGTACCCACAGGATATACGCGCGCTCGATGACATCGAGCGTGGGTGTGGAGGGGGTGCGATCGGATACGAGCGGCTCTGACCGGCGCTCGGTCACACGCTCGGGCAGCGCGCTGACCTCGATCACCTCGCCCGGTGTCAGAATCACGGCGCGCTCGAGGGCGTTTTCGAGCTCGCGGACGTTGCCGGGCCAGGAGAAGCTGCGCAGCACTTCGAGCGCGGCATCGCTGACCCGCTTCTGGGGCTCGCTTCGGGCTTCCGAGGCGCCACGCAGGAACGCATCGACGAGCAGCGGAATGTCATCCCGCCGGTCCCGCAGGGGCGGCAGGTGCAATGCAATCACGTTCAGGCGATAGAACAAGTCGCTGCGAAATGCGCCGCGCTTGATTTCTTCTTCCAGATCACGGTTCGTCGCGGCCAGCAGTCGCACATCGATCGGGAGCGCGTCCGTCGCGCCGACCGGGATGACTTCACGGTGTTGCAGCACCCGGAGCAGCTTGACTTGCGTGGCTGGTGTGGTCTCGCCGATTTCGTCGAGGAAGAACGTGCCCCCAGCCGCAGCGGTGAACAGGCCACTCTTGTCTTTGACGGCGCCCGTGAACGAGCCCTTGACGTGACCGAACAACTCGCTTTCCAGCAGGCTTTCCGGGAGCGCGCCACAGTTGATCGACGCGAATTGGGCGTCAGTGCGGTTCGACAGCTGATGGATGTAGCGGGCGATGACTTCTTTGCCCGTGCCAGATTCGCCCTGAATCAGGACGGTCGATTCGGTGGGGGCGACCGTCTCGGCCAACGTGACGACGTCGAGCCAGGTCTTGCTGTTGCCCACCGGGCGGCCATCGGTCCGGCGCTCGCGGCGCTTGATCTCCTGGCGGAGCGACGTGTTCTCGATACGGAGCCGGCGGTGCTCGGCGGCCCGTTTGAGGATCGCGATCAGCTCGTCGTTCCGGAACGGCTTTTGGATGTAGTAAAAAGCGCCTTCGTTGACCGCCTGCATCGCCGACTGGAGCGTCGCTTGGGCGGTCATGAGAATGACGGGCGTATCGGGATAGCGCGAGCGGACGGCGCTCAAGACCTGCACGCCGCCGACCGCCGGCATGCGGACATCGCTCAGGACGATGTCGGGGTTGATCGCGTCGATCTGTTCCAGCGCGATCTTGCCGCCGAGCGCGGTGTGCGGGTGGAAGCCTTCGTTCTTGAGCAGAATACGCAACGAGTCGAGAATCCCCGACTCGTCATCGATCACCAGGACCGACGGCTTCCCGTTGCCATTCCCGTTTCCGTCGGTCACGCCGCATCCTCGTTCTGCGAGTAAGGCAACAGCACAGTGAAGCGGGTCCCCGTCGCATCCGTGTCAACGAGCACCACCCCGCGGTGGGCTTCGATCGCGCGGTGCACAACGGACAGGCCTAATCCGCTCCCACCTGGTTTTGTCGTCATGAATGGTTCGAACATGCGCTCGCGGACTTCCGGCGCGATCCCCGGTCCATTGTCGCTCACCTTGAGCGCGACCGCGCCCGAGTCGAACGACACGCCACTGGGGAGTTGCTCCGCCGCGACTGGCGCGACCTCCACGCGGACCTTCCCGTTCGGTGGCGTCGCTTGCGCCGCATTGAGTGCGAGATTGAACACGGCGCGGTGCAACAGATCTTCGTCCCCGTCGATGACGAGCGGAGTGTCCGGAACGGAACAGGTTATGGAGACGCCAGATGCCCGATCCGGGTGCGTCGCGACCAGGTTGACGGCGCCCGTCGCGATAGAGCCCACATCGACGGCCTGAAGACGTGTGACGCGCACGCGCGCGAAGTCGAGGAACTCTGTCAAAAGACGTGACAGCCGGTCCGATTCGCGCGTGATCAGCGACCCCAGCGTCCGCGCATCGTCGTCGGCCTGCGGCATCCGCGCCAACTGTTCGACGGCGCTGCGTATAGAGGCCAGCGGGTTCTTGATCTCGTGCGCGAGCGACGCGCCCAGCTCGGCGACTGCCTCCAGACGGCCCGCACGCACATGGAGGCTTTCCAGACGCTTCTGGCCGGAGATGTCTTGAAAAATGGCGGTCGCCGTGGCGGAGCCGGGGGTGCCGTCGCCATCGCTGAACGTCGTCGTGACGCCGATGGGGAAGGCGCGATCCGCCAGCGTGACGATGTCCTCGCCGCGGGTGGTTCTGAACCGATGGGTGGCGGCCTCCTCGAGGGCCCGCGCCAGTCGCGGCGCGACGGACGCGATTTGTTGCACGACTGGTGCGCCCGTCGAGCGACGTGGCCGCATCCCCAGCAATTCCGTGGCGGCCGGGTTGGCGTAGAGCAAAAATCCCCGGGCGTCGATCGTGACGATGCCGCTCCGGATATTACGGAGTATGTCTTCGGCCTGGAGACGGACAAACACCAGCTCGGCCGCGGTGCCAGCGCCGGCTTGCTGCAGTCGGGCGCCGATATAGCCACTGCCTAGTGCGACCGTGCCGAAGACGACGAGTTGGAGCCAGACGCCGACGTCGGGCGCCGTGTGACTGAGCCAGAGGACTTCGGCGAAGTAACAGACGTCGCACGCGAGGGCGATCAAGAGACCCGCGCCCACGGGCAGCAACAAGGCGGCGCAGGCAATAACGAGGATATAGAGCCAGACGAATGGGGAGAGCGACCCACCCGTGACGTGAACGACGGCCGTGACCAGCGCGATATCGAACGCCGTCTGGAGCGAGAAGAAGGGGCGTGGGATCGGGCGGGAGCCGGCGTGCACGACCTCGCTATACGCCGCGGACGCGGCCGTGAAGAGAATCGCGACCGCGAAGATGAGCGAGGCGAGCCGCGCATCTTCCGTCGGCGTCCGCTCCCACACGAGCTGCGCGGCGAGGAAGATCGCGACGGAGATGATGAAGCGACCGACGTAGACGCCGCGCATGATGCGGCGTGGATCGGTCATGGCTTGCTGGAGCTTGGCCCGCGGGGGGCTCAATGACGGACTGATCGACGTCACGACATCACAGGGTTATTATCAAGAGACGAGCTTGACCGCACGGAGTTTCCCAACGTGAACGAAGGCGCACGACGAGGCCGCGCGTGGACGACATTCGCCGACCTCGCGCAGTCGATCGTCGGCGCGATTATCGCCGCGGCGCAGGGCGTGACCTGGCGGATCGGCCGGCGGGTGGGGTCGGCGTGGGTTCGCGGACTGCCACCCGAGCAGCGCCGCCACTTCCTCGCCGACGCGCGGGCTGGCAACGCCAAGATGATCGGCGGCGTGATCGACTTTCAGCACAAGCGGGCGCACGACGTCATGCGGCCGCGGACCGAGATCATCGCGTTGTCCATCGATTCGACCGAGGACGACATACGCGCCGTGCTTCGGACGGAGCGCTACTCGCGATATCCCGTCTACCGGGAGTCGCTCGACGACGTCGTCGGTATCTTCATCGCCAAGGATCTCTGGACGGCGGAATCGTTCGACCTCGGGGCGCTGATCCGCGAGGCGGTGTATGTGCCGGCCAGCGTGCCGGCCGAGCGCGTCTTGAACGATTTGCGGCGCCGGAGGCAGCATCTCGCGGTCGTGCTCGATGAGTATGGCGGGACGGCGGGCATCGTGACCATGGAGGATCTCATCGAGCAGATCATCGGTGACATCGCCGATGAGGACGAGCCCGCCGTGAGACGGTCGTTCGAGTTCGAGGGCGTGCTGGAGCTCGCCGGGAATCTGTCCCTGATCGATGTCCGGTCGGAGCATCACGTCGCCATCCCCGATGGAGAGTGGACGACGATCGGCGGGTATGCGTTCGCGAAGTTGGGGCGGTTGCCGAAGCTCGGCGACCGGGTCCCGTTCCCTGCCGGCGAGCTCGAGATCATCGCGATCGAAGGACGGCGTGTCGCCGCCCTCCGCGTGCTCCGCGCTGCCCACGTGTAGTGCGGGACGACCTCGAGGTCAACGGGAGTGTGAGCATACCCCGGGCCGAGCTGACCGTGCGGGCGACGCGGTCGGGCGGGCCGGGTGGGCAGCACGTCAACACGTCATCGACCCGCATCGAGGTTGTGTGGAACATCGATCGCACGACGGCGCTCGACGATGCCCAGCGCGCGCGGCTGCGGCAGCGACTCGGTGCGCGCGTGGACGGCGAGGGCAACGTGCGCGTCGTCGCGTCCGACTCGCGCAGTCAGCGCCGCAACCGCGAGGAGGCCGAGGTCCGGTTGGCGGGACTCATTCGTCGGGCGCTCCACGTGCCCAAGCCGCGGCGCGCTACGCGGCCAACCGCATCGTCGGTTGCGACGCGACTCGATGAAAAACGCCGCCGCTCGCGATTGAAAGCCGAGCGGCGGCGGCGTCCAGCGGACGACTAGCGGTTACTGCGCAGAACCAGGAGTCGCCGGAGCGGCTGCCGGAGCTGGTTGTGACGCGTGCTTCTGCGCGCGGGCGCGGAGCGCGGCGCGGTTGGTGTCGAACGTCGTCTGCTGATCAGGCGTGAGCACACCACGCATCTCGTCGAGTTGCTGCGTGCGGAGCGAGCGAGTCGTCGCCTTATCGCTTGACTGACGCGCCGTCTTGATTTGCGCCTTGTACTTCTCATGGATCGCGCGAATCTGCGTCTTCTCGGCCGCCGTCAGATTGACGCCTTTGAACAAGCGCCGGCCGAAGTGATGGCGATGCGCCGTGGCGGTCGTGCTCGTGGACGGCGTCGTGGATTCAGGCGAAGCCTGCTGCGCGCGGGATGTGGCGGGCATCGCAACCGCGACTGCCAGCGCCAGCGCGCTTAGGGTCATGCGAATCATAGGGTCCTCCCCTGCTGAGTTGTTCGCCTGTGAGACGCTGGCGCGCGACGGACGTTAATTTTCTGGGCGTATGGTCCGGGATGACGAAGCCAACGTCGTGTGCCCGTATTGCGGCGCGCCAAATGTTGTTGGGCTCGATTCGGGCGGAGCGGCGACGCAGGAATACGAAGAGGACTGCCAGGTCTGCTGTCAGATGTGGCGCGTCCGCGTGCGCTATTCGCGCAGCGGTCGCGCCGACGTTAGCGTCGAGAGAGCGGACGAGTCGTCGTGAGAGTGATTGGGGGGTCCGGGGGGCGTAGTTGGGGTTTGCCCACCGGAGAAGAACCGACCAGTCGAGCAGCGCGCAGCGCTGCATCGACGCGCCGCGGAGCGGCGCCTGCCAGGTCTGCTGTCAGATGTGGCGCGTCCGCGTGCGCTACAAGCGCAGCGGTCGCGCCGACGTTAGCGTCGAGAGAGCGGACGAGTCATCGTACGAGTGATTGGGGGGTCCGGGGGGCGTAGTTGGGGTTTGCCCCCCGGAGGAGAACCGACCAGTCGAGCAGCGCGCAGCGCTGCATCGACGCGCCGCGGAGCGGCGTTAGCGTCGAGAGAGCGGACGAGTCGTCGTACGAGTGATCGCGCGGCGTGGCCAGACGGGCGGCTCCGTGGATACCTGGCGGTAGTCGGCGATGAGCGCATCGAAGATATGGTCCCAGGAGCAATGCTGCGCCGCGTGCAGGCCCTCGGCGGCGAGCGCATGGCGGCGCGCTGGATCGCTGGCGAGTGCCAGGATCTGGGCGGCCAAGGCGCGGGAGTCGCCGGCCGGGAACATCACGCCGCCGCCTCTCGCCAGAAGCTCGCGCGTGGGTCCGACATCGGCGGCAATCACCGGGAGGCCCGAGGCCATCGCCTCGAGTAGCACGTTGCCGAAGGTGTCCGTCGTGGACGGGAACATGAAGAGATCGGCCGATGCGTAGAACGCGCTCAAGTCTTCGCCGACGATGCGACCGGTGAACATCGCATTGCCCGGCGCCGCGCGCCGGCAATGGTCGGCGTATGGGCCGTCGCCGGCCAGGGCGAAACGGATCCGGCGGTTGGACGCGAGGCTCTGCATGGCGGAGAGAGCCACATCCAATCCCTTCTCGGCCGCAAGGCGGCCCACGTAGGCCACGACGATCGTATCGTCATCGGCCCCCAGTCGCTGGCGCCACGCGTTGGAGCGATACAGCGGATTGAACCGCTGCGTCTCGATCCCCCGCCCCCAGACCGCGAGACGCGCGAACCCGAGACGGCCCAGCTCATCGGCGATCGCGCGCGTCGGGACGTAGGTACGCTGCCCCGTATTGTGGAACCAGCGGAAGAACGCCCACCCGAGACCACTCAACAATCCCAGATTATAAAATCGCGCGTACTCGCTGAATGACGTGTGGTACGATGTGACGAGCGGGACGCCGAGGCGCAGCGCACATGCGCGACCAGTCAGACCCATGCCGAAGGGTGTCGCCGCATGGATCAGCGTCGGTCGCCACGCCAACAAATCGCGATAGATGCGGCCACCGACGGGAGGCGCGAGACGGAGTTGCGGGTAGGCCCAGAATGGGATGCTCGGGCGTCGCCAGATGTCGGGTGACGGCGTCGCGACTTCAGGATCCGTTGTCGTGTACACCCGAGCGGAACCGCCACGTGCCTGCACCGCCGAGACCAGTCGCTCGAGGGTGCGCGACACGCCGTTGAGCTGCGGCGGATACGTGTCCGTGAACAGCGCGAGCCGGAGCTCGGTCGCCGTCTCGGCGCGCCCGGAATCGTGGTCAGCCCGGAGCGTCGTTGTCACGCTGAAATATACGGCGCCGCGCCCGGCGCCGACGTAAGAGGATGAAGCGGGCGATGCGATGCAGGACCGGGACGTACATGGCCGTGCCGAACACGAGGCCGAGCCCGATGGGCAGCAGCGTCGTGTAGAACCGCCACATGACGAGCAACGCGCCCGCGTCGGGTCCGACGTACCCCGCCGTGCCGTCCAGGAATCCCAGCTCGATCGCGCCGGCCCCGGAGGGCGTCGGCAGAAAGTTCTGAGCGTAGAGGAGCGTGAACGATCCCACGACAACGGTACCGAGCGTCGGTGGATTGGAGAGGATGGCGAATACCGCCGGCAAAATCGCGATGCGCGCAATGACGTGAAGCGCCGTGACCGGTATCGTCACGGCGACGGCCCACGCCGGCATGCGGCGCGCGAGGCGGATCGAATCGCGGAGCGTTCCCCCGACGTACATCGAGATCTGTGGCAGGAATTTTCTGAAGCCGAACAGGATCGCGATGCCCATGACAACAATCAGCGCGACCCACGGAATCGCGTGTCCCAGACGCGGGAGCAGCACCTGCTGCTGGGTGCGCCACCATGCCCCGCCCCAGCGCCAGAAGATCGAGACGCCCAGGGTGATCACGACGGCCCATTCGATGATCGCTTCGACGCTGATCAGCGCGATCGTGTCGGATACGTTGAGACCCGCGTTGATCAATCCGCCGAATCGTACGGGCTCGCCGCCGAGCTTGAGTGGCGTCAGCGCGGACGTCGCATCGCTTGCGGCGTTCAGCGCGAACGCTTTGATAAAGGGTGTGCGATTGCCCAGCCCTCTCGCCAAGACTTGGACGCGCCACGCGCGTGCCAGGTGGTCGGCCGTGAACAGGCCGAGGCACAACGCGTGAGCAGCGGCCGTGCTCAACACGGGTCAGGCGAGGTCTTGATATCGGGTCGGCCGTCGCGCGGCAACCCATCGGTCCAGCGAGCGTTCCACCGAGCGCGCGGTGATCGGGCTGTCCAAGTCGCTCGGATGCAGGGCGACTCGCGCATAGCGCTCGGCGCGCTGCGCGCGCCAGCGTAACTCCGCCACGGCGACCGAGCCCCGGGCGCGAAATGGCGTGCGCGAACTCCAGCGGACCACCGGCGACGGGTACCGGACATTGCGGGCGCAATTCGTGATCGATACATCGTCCTCGTAGAATTTCAGGCCGAGTGCTCCGATGACGCCAACGCAGGAATCGCGCGCGAGCCAAGCGGGGGGAATGAACCCTATGGGGTCCAGTCCCAGCCGTGCAAACAGGGCGAGTCCCCGTTCCACCCGTTCCCGGGCGGCCGGGGCATCGAGCGTCAGAAACTCTCCCTCCCGAGCCGTCTTCCCGAATGCGCGCCACTGATCACGCCATCCTCGTGGAGATCCGACCTCGTCGTGACGCTCGCCGTGGAGAAATACCTCGGCGCCGTCTTTGACCCTCGACCGTATCCACTGCACGAAGTCGGGATAGCGCTCCAGAGGCCAGTCCCCGTGCCAATTCGGTACAACGAGTAGCGCAGGCGTGACGCCGCGGGCCGCGCAGAGGGCCCAGAGCGCCTCGGCGCGCGACGCCAACGCCGGCGTCACATCATGGATGGAGACGAGGAGCGCGGTCAGGCGGCGGCCAGGACGTGGCGATAGATATCGAAGATGCGATCGAACACGCCGTCCCAGGAATGCTCGCGCTCTGCGTAGACGCGGCCGCGGCGTCCGAGACACAGCAGATCGCCGCCGAGCAGGTCGATCGCTGCCTCGCTCAGCGAACCCGGGTCGCCGGCGGTGAACGTCGAGCCGGCGGCCGACGCCTCGATCTGCTCGGAGACTCCGCCCCGATCGGCCGACAGCACCGGGGTGCCCGAGGCCAGCGCCTCGAGCGCCGAGAGGCCGAACGTCTCGATCGAGCCTGGGGCGACGACGAGATCGACAGCCGCGAGCAGGTTCGCGAGTTGCTCGCGATCGTGCTCGTACGGCATCCACAGGACTCTTTCGTGGCCGTCGGCCAGGCCCTGCAGGCGCTCGCGTTGGGGACCGTCACCGACCATGAGCAGGTGCGCGTCTGTCCGGCGGGCAATCTCCGGCCATGCGCGGATCAACACATCCACTTCTTTCTCTCTCGCAAACCGTCCGATGAACGCGACGACCGGAGCGTCGAGCGGCAGCCCGAGGCGCTGTCTCGTCTCTTCCGACTGGTAGCGGCGGAATGGGTTGAAGTGATTCAGGTCGACGCCGAGTGGTACGCGCTCGACCCGTTCGACGCCGTGTGATTGGAGGTCGGAGGCCGCGAACCGGGACGCGCAGATGGTGAGCTCGAACAACGAGTCGAGCTTGCGGATGTAGCGCCAGGCCAAAGCGTGCGCGCGCTGGCGGGTGCGGGAGGAGCGTTCCGGAAACGCGCAGATGCTGCGCGGCAGATTGCTGTGATAGAAAAACACGAGCGGCACGTCGGACTTCTTGGCGGCGTGGGCGGTGATCCAGGGAACGAGGAAGCAGCTCCCAACCTCGATGATGGACGGCGATTCGTGGTGGATGATGCGACGAATAGACCGGGTCGCCAGCATGAAGCGGTAGGGTCGCTGCGTCGGCACACGAGGACCGCGCAGGCGATAACAGCGGACACCCGTGCTGTGGGTGATCGAGTCTCGTGCCCCCGGAATGACGAGGACCTCGCGAAGCTCGGCGTGAGCCTCGACATACCGCGCTTTCTCGAGCAGGTAGGTCCGGACGCCACCGCTGGTCTCGCCAAACCACTTCGTGATGTCGAGAACACCGACCTCGGCCTTAGGACGGAGACGGTGGCTCGGCAGCTCGGTACGCCCGAGATCGAGCCGGAACGCCGCCGTACGATTTGCCGAGGGAAAGAGCGTGTGCTCTATAGAAGGCTGAGAAGCGGTAACGGTCATCGCAATCTGTATATATTAGCGACAATGAGTGACAAGACCAGGCTCGACAAATGGTTATGGGCTGCGCGGTTCTATAAGACGCGCAGCCTCGCCATCGCGGCAATAGAGAATGGCCGCGTCGAGGTCAACGGCGATAAAGCCAAACCGGCCAAAGCGTTAGCCGTCGGCGACCGCGTGCGCGTCCGGCAACCGCCATTCGAGGTGATTCTCGTCGTCAAAGCCTTGTCGGAGCGCCGTGGTCCGGCGGTTGAGGCTGCCAAGCTCTATGAGGAGCTCCCGGAGAGCATCGCGGCGCGCCAGGCGCTAGCGGCGCAGATTCGGACGGCGCCCGTTCCCGCTTACGACCGCGAAGGCCGTCCGACCAAGAAAGACCGGCGGCTCCTCGACGATTGGCGCGGGCGTCGCTCGTGATCGTTGATCGAAGGTGTCAATGGCGGCATCTTTGTCACGTGTGACAACACTTAGACATACGGCGCTCTACGAGCGGCACATCGCGCTCGGCGCAAAGATGGTCCCGTTCGCGGGATATGAGATGCCACTGGCGTATCCGCCAGGGATGACCGCGGAGCATCACGCGGTACGCGGACGGTGCGGGGTATTCGACGTCAGCCACATGGGCGAAGTCATGGTGACCGGCCCCGATGCGGTCGCGTTCGTCGATTTCATCACATCGAACGACGCGGGACGATTGGCGGTCGGCCAGGTACAGTACTCGACCATCCTGAACGAGAACGGCACCATCGTCGACGACTGCCTCGTGTATCGGCTCGCCGATCGCGTCATGGTAGTGGTCAACGCCTCGAATCGCGACAAAGACGTCGAGCACATGCGGCGGTACGTCGGATCGTTCGACTGCGCGATCGAGGACATCTCGGATCAGACCGCGCTCATCGCCGTCCAGGGGCCAGCGTCAGGGGCCGTGATGCGCGCGATGACACCGACGTCGCTCGACGACGTGCTGTACTATCACTTCACGCACGCGGTGGTGGCTGGAGTACACGCGCTGGTCTCGCGCACGGGATATACGGGCGAGGATGGCGTCGAGCTCTATTTCGACGCCGAGCATGCGACGACCGTGTGGGATGCGCTGCTCGCGATCGACGGCGCGGTACCGGCCGGCCTCGGAGCGCGCGACTCGCTGCGACTCGAGGCCGGTCTCATGTTGTATGGCAATGATATCGATGACAACGTGACGCCGATCGAGGCGTCGTTGGCATGGACGGCGAAGCTCGATAAGCCCCGCTTTCTCGGGAAGGACGTGCTGGTCGCCCAGAAAGCGCAGGGGGCAGCGCGAAAGCTCGTCGGGTTTCGCATCGACGAGCGCGCCGTGCCGCGCCACGGATATTCGGTGCTGAGCGACGGCCAGACCGTCGACTGCGTCCGCAGTGGCATCATGAGCCCGACGCTGGGCTATGGGATCGGCACCACGTATCTGCCGACGGCCAAGGCCAAGGCCGGTGAAACGATCGAGATCGACATTCGTGGTCGGCGTGTGCCGGCAACCACGGTCAGTCTGCCCTTTTATCGCACGTCTCATCCCCCGAAACGAAAACCCTCGTGACGATAACCACTGCGCCGGCGATGCCGGCCGAGTCCGACCAGTTCGCCTCGCGGCACATTGGTCCGCGCGATGATGACATCCGCGCCATGGTAGCCGCGCTGGGCTATAAATCACTCGATGCATTTATCGACGCGGTCATCCCCGAGAGCATTCGCTCGCGGCGGCCGCTGGCGATAGGAGAGGCTGAGACCGAGGCCGAGGCGCTCGCCCAGTTGGCGCGCATCGCCGGGCAGAATCAGGTCTGGCGGTCATTCCTCGGACAAGGCTATCACGGGTGCATCCTGCCGCCTGTTATCCGACGGAATATTCTCGAGAATCCCAACTGGTATACGGCTTACACGCCGTACCAGGCCGAAGTCGCGCAAGGACGTCTGGAGGCGCTGCTGATTTTCCAGACGATGATTATCGATCTCACCGGGCTTCCGGTCGCGAACGCCTCTTTACTGGACGAGGCTACCGCGGCGGCCGAAGCGATGTCGCTGGCGCAGGCCGCGCGCAGTAATGACGGGCACAAAGATACTTTTTTTGTCTCGGACACCTGCCATCCGCAGACGATCGCCGTGGTATCGACTCGCGCCAGAGCGAGAGGGATTCGCATTGTCATTGGGGATCATCGCGAGAAGCTGCCCGATCGCTGCTTCGGTGTGCTGGTCCAGTATCCGGCGACTGATGGTATTGTCTATGATTACCGGGAGTTGCGTTCGGCGGCGGATCAGGCCGGTGCGCTGTTGGTAGTGGCCGCGGATCCGCTGAGCCTGACGCTGCTCACGCCTCCGGGTGAATGGGGTGCCGACATTGCGGTGGGGAGCACCCAACGATTTGGCGTGCCGATGGCGTACGGCGGGCCCCATGCCGCGTATTTCGCCACGCGCGAGGAGTTCAAGCGTCTCGTCCCCGGCCGCATCATCGGCTTGAGCCATGACGCGGACGGCAACCCTGCCCTGCGCATGGCCTTGCAGATGCGCGAGCAGCACATCAAGCGCGAGCGCGCGACCAGCAATGTGTGCACCGCGCAGGTGTTGCTGGCGGTGATGGCTGGCATGTACGCCGTGTGGCATGGCCCGGAGGGACTGACGCGGATCGCCACGCGGGTGCATCGGCTGACCGAGGCGCTGGCGGAAGGTGCGCGGAGACTGGGGCTCACGGTGGAGCACGACATCTTCTTCGACACGATTCGCGTGACGCCAGCGGGTCGGACGTTGCCGGCCGTGACGGCGGCGGCCGCGGCGCGGCGCATGAACTTGCGCGTGTACGAGGACGGCAGTCTGGGGGTGACGCTCGACGAGCTGACGACGCCGGCGGATGTCGACGATATCTTGGCGGCGCTCAATGGCGGGCCGGCGGCGCCGGTTGGGGCCGAGTTGCTGTTGGAGACGGTCGATGCGCGGTATGACGAGCGGTTTGCGCGCGCGACGGCGTTTCTCACGCATCCCACGTTCAACACGCACCGGTCCGAGAGCGACATGGTGCGATATCTCCACCGGCTGGTGACGCGCGATTTGTCGCTCACGACGTCGATGATCCCGCTGGGGTCGTGCACGATGAAGCTCAATGCGACGGCTGAGATGTTGCCCATATCGTGGCCGGGGTTTGCGGAGATGCATCCATTCGCGCCGCCGGAGCAGGCGGCCGGGTACGCCGAGCTTATCGGGCGGTTATCGAGCGCGCTGGCCACCATCACCGGGTTCGACGCGGTTTCCGTTCAGCCCAATGCTGGATCACAGGGCGAGTACGCCGGGCTTCTCGTGATCAAGGGCTTTCATGCCGCGCGGGGCGACACCAAGCGCAACATCTGCTTGATCCCCCAGTCGGCTCATGGGACTAACCCCGCGTCGGCTGCTATGGCCGATATGCCGGTGGTCGTGGTGGCGACCGACGCGCATGGGAATGTCGATGTGGCGGACCTCCAGGCAAAAATTGAGCAGCACAAAGACCACATCGCTGCCCTCATGATTACGTATCCGTCGACGCACGGGGTGTTCGAGACGCGCATCAAAGAGATTTGCGATCTCGTGCACGCGGCCGGCGGCAAGGTGTACATGGATGGCGCGAACATGAACGCCATGGTTGGGTTGGCGCGGCCGGGGGACATCGGGGCCGATGTGTGCCATCTCAACCTGCACAAGACGTTCTGCATTCCGCATGGTGGCGGCGGCCCGGGCGTGGGGCCGATCGGCGTGACCGCCGAGCTCGCGCCGTATTTGCCGGAGCGCATTGGTGCTGTCTCGGCGGCGCCCTACGGAAGCGCGGGGATCCTCCCGATTTCCTTCGCGTACATCGCGATGATGGGTGGGGCCGGGCTGACCAAGGCGACGAAGGTGGCGATTCTGAATGCGAACTATGTCGCCCATCGGCTGGCTGGTGCGTTCCCGGTGCTCTATACGGGGGCGGCTGGGCTCGTGGCGCACGAGTGCATCGTCGATCCGCGCGCGTTCAAGGCATCGGCCGGCGTGGATGTCGTGGACATCGCCAAGCGCCTCATGGACTACGGCTTCCACGCACCGACCGTGTCGTTCCCCGTGGCCGGCACGCTCATGATCGAGCCGACAGAAAGCGAGTCGCGCGAGGAGCTCGATCGGTTCTGCGACGCGATGCTGGCGATCCGCGAGGAGATCCGCGAGATCGAGACCGGTACAGCGGATCGGAATGACAATGTGCTCAAGCGGGCGCCGCACACGGCGGCGGTGATTACCGCTGACGTGTGGGACCGTCCGTACTCACGGCAGCGAGCCGCGTATCCCGCCGCTTGGACGCGCGATCACAAGTTCTGGCCGACGGTCGGGCGCGTCGATGGCGCCTACGGTGACCGGAACCTCGTGTGCAGCTGCCAGCCGCTGACCGACGCGGATTGATGTGCGCTCAATGAGATAGTAGCTGGCGGTCGCGCAGGCGAGGACGCACAGGATATTCAGCGGCCACGTCTGCGCGACGCCGAGCGTGTGGGGGAACCAGCTCGGCGGCAACCACAGTTGTTGCCACAAATAGAGGCTGTACGAAAGCCGGCCAAGCCATCTGATCGGGGTCGCGTCGAGGACTCGACCTACCGGGTCACCCGGGCGAGCGACTGTGCCGGCGATGAGGATTGGGATCAGGGCTGACTGCCAGATGGTCGGACGGACGCCGTATCGCGCGACAACGAGCCCGTACAACGCGGCCGCGAGCACCCATCCGAATCGATTCGAGAGCCAGACACGCGCCCGCGGATTTGCATACGCAATCGCGACGGCGGCGCCGCACATGAGCGCATCGATGCGAATGTCGGTCCGCCACGGAAATCCCACGAGCGTGTGGCCATAGAGGTGGCCCTCGCGAAGCAACTCGATCATGCGCCAGGTCGCCCCCAGTATGGCGATCGCTATGGCGACTGGGAGCGCCGTACCGCGGACGCGTTGAAGCAGGGGCGGCCAGAATAAATAGAAGTGCTCTTCGATGGCCAGCGACCAAAAGTGCCACGTATAAAATCCGCCGCCGAGTGGCAGATTCGGCGGCAAGTAGTTGCGAAAGAAACACGCGGCAGCCAGGAGCTCGCGCGGGTAGAGCGGGATGAGGCCGAGCGATCCGAGGGTGCCGAGTACGGCGAGATAGGTCAGCGCCGGAGGGAGGATCCGAAAGGCCCGCCGGATGTAGAAGCGGCGGAGGGAGATCGGGCGCTCGGCCAACAAGCGGGACGTGATGAGAAACCCGCTCAGCCCAAAGAAGATATTGACGCCGAGTTGCCCGGGCAGCGTCGTGCGACCCGATGGCGTTCCCGCGGCGGAGGTGACGAGGTGGTCGCCAATGACGAGCAGGATGGCGACGGCCCGCCATCCGTCGAGCGTCGGGATATACCGCTCGTTCACGGATGCGGGCCGGCCACTGCGACGACCGCGGTGTCAGCGCGAGTTTACTGCACCGCGTTGATCATGTCGAAGATCGGCAGGTACATGGCGACGACCATGCCGCCGACGATCACGCCGAGGAACACGATCATGACCGGCTCGAGCAGCGAGAGCAGCCCCGAGAC
>DATMLM010000028.1:0-17592 GCA_035570055.1 Gemmatimonadaceae bacterium | reverse complement strand
GTCGAAGGCCAATATCGCCGCATCAGGAAACGCGAGCAGCATTGGCGAATGCGTCGCAATGATGAACTGGCCGTCGTCGCGGACCATGTCGAACAGATGCGCCAGGAGCGCGAGCTGACTCTGCGGCGAGAGCGCGGCCTCGGGCTCGTCGATGAGATAGAGTCCGCCCTTTCGGAACCTCCCGGCGAAGAACGCGAGAAAGCCCTCGCCGTGCGAGCGTGCGTCGAGGTCGCCGCCGTACTGCTCCTCGAGCGCGCGGGCCGAGTGCCGGGTCGGACCCGTCGCCAGCGTCCGCGCCCAGTCGGACCGACCCTCGGCGCGATACTGCGCATCCACCTCGGCCGACTCCCGCCGCATCGCCTCGCGCAGCTGCGCGGTATGCCTCGCGAATCCAAAGAAATCCTCGGCCCGCAGAAACCACCCGCTCGCTGTGCGATGCGCCCAACGAAGGTCGAGCTGCTTGCCGAGCACGCGCTGCCGCTCGAGCGTCGGGTCGCGCTCGACCGACTCGCTCCCGGCCGTCACCGATCGCGTCGCGGCCGCGATGGCCTCGAGCACCGTCGACTTGCCGGATCCGTTCTCGCCAACGAAGAACGTCACCGCTCTGGTGAACGCGATCTCCGTCAGGGTGCGGATCACGTTGACCGAGAACGGAAACGCATCCGGACGTTCGTCGTCGGGCACCCCTCGATAGCGCACGGACGCGAGGTGGATCATCGCCACATCTTGGGATCTTCGAGGCCAAGGCGCCAGAGCGCGAGCGTCTTGGGTCCGAGCCCACGGACCCGTCGCGCGAGCGTGTCGAGCGTGACGGCGTCGCAGAACCACACCTGCGACGAATCCGGTAATGTCGCGTGCAGATTGAGCGATGCGCTGTCTCTGACCAAGCCTGAGCGCGAGGCCTCGTTGAACCCCACCACGGTCGCCGGCCCGTGCGCGGGCCATCGATATCCGTACACGGGCAGCGCGACGACCACCCGACTCGCCGATCCCGCCTGAGCGAGGCGGCGCTTCACGAGGTCCGTCACCCAGTCAGGGGACGCAATGGGACCGGGTGGCGCGGTCTGCCAATGCTGGTCGTACGCCATGACCATGACTTTGTCCGTGGCGTCGAGGAGCCGGCGCACCGGATAGGTCGCCGAATCGTACCCGACGATCGTCACGGCCACGGGCGACACGTGGTGCGCGTGCGCTGCCAGCGTGAGCGCACGGACGGCCGCTAGATACGCCGCCGTGTCCGTCGGTTTGAGATCCTCGAAGTCGATGACGAGCCCACGATAGTGGCCGTGCGCCAGTATGCGACCGACCGAGTCGGCGGCATGTGACGGATCGGCTCCGAGGCGCCGAACCGCGTCAGGATGAAACTGGCCCCCCGACGCGTTGGTGATCATCGCAAAGGAGGGCGCGGGCGACTCCGGAGTCTCGTCGGGATACAGCATGGTGGGCATGCCGCTGCCGGAGTCGAGTCCGATCCAGGCGGCGATGACGGCGCCGAGCGCCGCGCCGTGGTGCTCGACGGTCGCGTCGCTCCGCTCGTCCCAGGGTGCCGTAAACCCCCAATAGCGCGGGGGGGACGACTGGCTGGCCGTTACAGCAACGACCACGAAGACCCCTCTCCGCGCCCACCGCTGGATCGTCATATTGGTCGGACTACATGCGGTATCCAACACTGCTCCTGATCCTCCTCACTGCGTGCTCGACCTCCGCGTCGAGCCCGGACGCTCCATCCCGGCCGTTCCATCACCGGGGCGACGCGCCGGTGATCGCGCCGCTGGCGACCCCGTATAAGATCGTTCCATTGCCGGCATTCGGCCGGATCGCCGGCTCCGTGACATTCTCGGGCCCGACCCCGCAGGATTCTATCACGCACGTGACCACGGATGCCGATGTCTGCGGCGCCACGCTGGTCGACGTGTCGATCCGCACGCGAGGCCCGCGTCTCGCCGGCGCAATCGTCTGGCTCTCCGGCATCACCGCCGGCAAGCCGATGCCGTACGCGAAGCGATTCGATCTCATGACGCAAGGATGCCGTCTCATTCCACGCGTGCAAACCGCGGTCGTGGGTGGCACCGTCAACGTCCGCAATGCCGACGCGACCACGCACCGCACCCGTTTCGCGCGCGAGGGCGAGGAGATCGTCACGGTGCCGGAGACCGAAGATGGACAGATCGTTCCGGCCGAGTCGGTGCTGACGACCGCGGGGCTAGTCGAGGTCACGTGCGTGGTCCATCCGTGGACACGCGGATGGATCGCCGCCTTCGACCAGCCGTACTTCACGACGACGAACGAGGACGGCCAGTTCACGATCGATTCGATCCCACCGGGTCGTTACCGGCTCACCACGTGGCACGAGCGGTTCGGGATGGTGACCGATAGCGTGACGGTCAGCAAAGGTGTCACAACCTCGATCATGACGACGTTCCGGCGAGCTCGTCCCTGAACTGCCCGCGGTAGAGGCGTGCGTAGGTACCATCGCGCGCCAACAGCGCATCGTGCGTGCCTTCCTCGACGATGCGCCCTCGATCCAACACGACGACGCGATCCGCGCGCCGGACCGTGCTGAGCCGGTGGGCGATGATCAGGGTCGATCGCCGGACGAGGAGCTCCTCCATGGCCTCCTCTACCAAGCGCTCGCTCTCGCTATCGAGGCTCGACGTTGCCTCGTCGAGCACGACGACCGCGGGATCCTTCAAGAACACGCGCGCGATCGCGATGCGCTGCCGCTGTCCGCCGGACAGCTTGACGCCGCGCTCTCCGACGCGCGTCTCGAGGCCGTCGCTCAGGCGCTCGATGAACTCCCACGCATGCGCCGCGCGGGCCGCCGCCAGGATCTCAGCGTCCGTCGCATCGGCCCGCGCGTAGGCGATATTCTCCCGAATCGTGCCGCTGAACAACACCGGCTCCTGCGGCACGATGCCAATGGACCCGCGCAGATCGCCGAACGCGAGCGCTCTCACGTCATGTCCGTCGAGCGTGATGCGCCCTCGCGTGACATCCCAGAATCTCGGCAGCAGCGACGCAACGGTCGTCTTGCCCGCCCCTGACGGCCCCACCAACGCGACGACCTCTCCCGGCGCGATACCGAGTGTGACCTCATGCAGCACTTCGGGCAGCTCGTTCGTGTACCGGAACGACACATTCTCGAAGCGGACCTCGCCCCGCGCCGGCCGCACGAGTGGCTCAGGCGTCACCGGCTCAGCCACGGTCGGCGCGGTTGCCAAGAGCTCGAACACGCGCGTGGCCGCCCCGATCGCCTCCTGATACTGTCCGAACATCGACACGAGTGTCGCGATGGCTGACGCCACCGTGAATGCGTACAAGAGGAACTGGACGAGCCCGCCCGACGTGAGCGCGCCGGTCAACACCAGTCGCCCCCCTTGCCACAGGATCGCGACCACGCCACCGAACGCGACGAATCCCACGATGCCGAAGAACAGCGCTCGCAGCAACGCGCGCCGGATCGCCGCGCGAACGACATCATCGAGCAGCGCCCGATACCGGCGCGCCTCGTATCGCTCGCGAACAAATCCTTGGACCGTGCGGATCTGCGAGAATGCCTCCTCGGCATGACCGGTGGCATTCGCGACGAGATCTTGTACGCCCGTACTCGCCTTTCGCAGCGCGCGGCCAAAGATCATGGCCGCGCCGATGACCACCGGCGTAACCGCGAGCGTCGTCAGCGTGAGTGTCGGGTGCGTGCTGGTGAGAAGAAACAGGCCGCCGATCAAGAACACGATCTGCCGTGCCATCTCCGAGATATTGGTATTCAAGAGCGTTTGCACGATGGCGAGGTCTGCCGAGAGTCGGCTCGTCAGCTCGCCCGTGCGCCGTTCCGTGAAGAATGCCGGCGACAGCTGCACGACATGCGCGAACAAGTCTTCCCGCAGTTGCGCGATCACCCGCTCGGCCGTGCCGGTCAACAGATAGACCTGCACGAAATTCATGAGCCCTTGGAACGCAAACAGCGCCAGCAGCACCAGCGCGACGCGATTGAGCATGCCGCCGTCGTGATGCTCGAACGCCGCGTCGAGCAGGATCCGCACTTGTTGCGGGAACACCAGCTGGACCGAGGCCGCTGCCAACAGACAGAGCGTCGCGACGGCCAGCCGGCCGACGTACGGCCTGAGGAGCGGGATCAGCCGCTTCAGCGGCTCGGGCGACTTACTCTTAGACCCGACGGTCAACGACCATCGCCAGGAAGAGAAGGGCGAGATACAACAGCGAATACTTGTACACCGACCACGCGGCCTTCGCGGTGGCAGTCCGCCGCCGAACGGCCAGCACACCGATCAGCAGGACGGCCCACAGACCGACCGCCGCGACCAGGTACACGACGCCGAACGCGCCGAACGCGACCGGCAGCACCGTGATGGCGCCCAACACGATCGTGTACCACAGCATTTGCGACTTGGTCTCCGTCTCACCCCAGACGAGCGGCGCCATCGGCACGCCGGCGCGCTCGTAGTCGCGCTGCTTGAGCAGAGCCAGCGCCCAGAAATGGGGCGGCGTCCAGTAGAAGATGATGAGAAACAGGTACAGCGCGGCCAAGTCCACGCGGCCCGTGACCGCGGCCCACCCCACGAGCGGCGGGAACGCGCCCGCGGCGCCGCCGATGACGATGTTCTGCGGCGTCCGCCGTTTGAGCCAGCGCGTGTACACGAACACGTAGAAGTAGAACCCCGCCAGCGCGAGCGCGGCCGTCAGCACGTTCACGAAATGCGCGAGCAGACCCGTGGCGGCAGTCGCCAGCGCCACGCCAAACGCGAGTACCGCCGGCGCCGCCATCCGACCGCTCGGAATCGGCCGCAGCCGCGTCCGGGCCATGAGGTCGTCGATGTCGCGGTCGAGGTACATGTTGACCGCGTTCGCGCCGCCGGCCATGAGATACCCGCCAATGCTCACGATGAGCACCAGGGTCCAGCTCGGTCGTCCCGCCACGAACATGGGCGCGACCGTCGTGACCAGCAGCAGCGAGATAATGCGCGGCTTTGTCAGCGCGATGAGATCGCTGACCAGGGACCGTGTCTCGGTATTCGCCCGGACGTGCGTCATGCGAGCGTCATTATGCGAGCGCCGGCTGCGTGTCGACGCGAACCGTCTCGGCTCGCGGTGCCGCCACACCACGCCCGGCGAGCGCCGCCGCGGTCACGGCCGCCACCCATACCAGCGTTCCCACCGCCTGGTGCAGCGACTGCAACGGCGCCGGCAAATGCAGTTCCACCATCGTCGCGGCAACGATGACTTGCAACACGACTACATAGAACACCCATCGGGTCGCCAGCACAATCGCGCGCCCCTCGCGCCGCCTCTTAGTCATCAACGCGACCGAGAACAGGTGTCCAAAAAGCAGCAATGCGAGGATCCGATGCGTGACGTGCAGCGCAAAGGGCAGCCCGCCGAGGAGCACGGAGCGGCACGCCGGAAACCCCTGACATGATGGCGCTGCACCAGGAACGTTGGCGACCAGTGCCCCGAAGACAACGACAACAAACGCGAGTCCAGCGGCGGCGCGAGCCGACCGAAACGTGCGACCCGATGCATCTCCAGGCTGCACATCCCGCGCGCCGAGGTTGCCGAGTCTCACATTGGCGATGACGAGCGTAGCGAGCAGAAACATGGCCAGCGCGTAATGCACGGCGATCAAATACGGATTCGACAGTGACAGTGCCACGATAGCCGCGCCGAGCAATGCGGCCACGACGGTCGTGCCGAGCGCCAAGATGGCGGGTCCCCGGATCGCCGAACGCTCGCGCGTCGCGACGATGACCAGCGCGACGAGCGTCGTCACGAGTGTAGCGGCCAGCAGGCGATGGGAGAACTCGATGACCGTCGCCGTGCTGCCGAGCGTCGGCAACACCTGGCTGTTGCAGTCCGGCCAATGCTCGCCGCACCCCATGCCGGACCCCGAGATCCGCACGATGGCGCCGAGCACCGTATGGGCGTAGGCCACCACCAAAGCCAACAAAGAAAGCTTGCGCATCACGCTGGCGGGACGGCGTGCAGCACGTGCCAAGTCCAGACAAGGATGGCGAGCAGCCCGATTGCCGGGACGACCGCCCAGGTCGCATCCATGGCCCATCGTCCGGATTTGCGGGATCGCATCACCGACCGCACGATGGCGGCGTGCGCCACGAGACATGCGGCGGCGGCTAGCCAGAACAGAATGAGATTCGGACGCATGGAAAGACGTAATCTGGTGGTAGACCCACGTGCGCCGCTATATGATGCTCGCATGTCCTCGAGCCCGCCCCCAACAAAACTCCGCCGCCGCCTCGGCCTCTGGAGCGCCACAGCGGTTCTGGTGGGTTCGACGATTGGCTCGGGGATCTTCCGGACGCCGGCGGGCGTCGCGGCCCGACTCCCGGGTCCGCTGCCGATGCTCCTCGTGTGGGCGACGGGTGGCCTGTTCGCGCTCTGCGGCGCGCTGACGCTCGCGGAGGTCGCTGGAGCCATGCCTGCGACAGGCGGCCCCTATGTGTTCATTCGCGAAGCCTGGGGCCGATTGGCGGCATTTGTGTTCGGCTGGTCCGAGCTGCTCATCATTCGGGCCGCCTCGCTCGGGGCGCTCTCCACGACATTCGCCGAGTACCTGTTTCGGTTGATCGACCAGGTCACTGGCCAAACGGGCGCGTCGCATCCGATCCATATCGTCGCCGCGCTCGCGATCGCCACGACGGCCGCGTTCAACTACATCGGGCTTGGCTTCAGCTCCGCCGTCCAGAACATCACGACGCTAGCCAAATATGGCGGCCTGGCCCTACTGGTCATCGTGGCCTGTACCGTGGGGTTTTCAACCGGCGGCGCCCAGCACTTTGTCCCGGCCGTTCCCCCAGGGAGCTTCACCCCAGCCGCGTTCGGCCTCGCCCTGGTTTCCGTCCTCTGGGCGTTCGATGGTTGGGCCGACCTGTCATTCGTGGCTGGCGAGGTGTCGGATCCCCGGCGTGTCCTTCCGCGGGCGATCATTGGCGGCACATTGGCCGTCATGGTCATCTACCTGATGGCGAACGTGTCGTATCTGGCGGTCCTGCCCGTATCAGAGATCCGCGCATCTCCGCTGGTCGCCGCCACCGTGGCGAATCGGGTCGTCGGCGGCTGGGGCACGATCTTCGTGTCCGTCACCGTCGTCGTATCGACCTTTGGTACACTGAACGCGACACTGATTACGGCCCCACGGATCTTCTATGCCATGGCGGAAGACGGCATGCTCTTCAATCGCATTGGAGCCGTGCACCCGAAATTCGGGACGCCGTACGTGGCGGTGATGCTGGCCGCGGCGATGGGCATTGGCTTCGTGCTCCTCCGCACGTTCGAGCAACTGGCCGATACGTTCGTGACGGCGATCGTCCCGTTCTACGCGCTCAGCGTCGCGGCCATCTTCGTCCTGCGGCGGAGAGCGAGCTATGACCCGCCGTTCCGGGTACCCGGGTATCCCGTTGTGCCGGCGCTCTTCGTGCTCGCGACGCTGTTCCTGCTCGTCAATGCCGTCGCTGACCCAACGAGTCGGTGGCCGACCCTCGCCGTATTCGCGGCTGTGCTCGCGGGGATTCCCGTCTACTTCCTGACGGTCAGAAGATATGTATCGGGGGTACGAACTTCCCCGGATGCGTCTTGAGCTCGAGCGTCAGCGAATCGAGCCGGGCGACGAGCGAGTTGACGTGGTTGTAGAGCTCCGGATCGTTCACGAGCTTGCCGGCGCTGCCGCCGCCCGTGTCGATCTTCGCGACGAGCGCATCCAGATGCGACGTCGTATTCGACAGGTTGCTCGTGAGCGTCGTCAGGTTCGCGCTCGACGTGCGGATGTTCTTCACGGTCGAGTCGATCGCCGATGAGTCGACGGCCGACACGGCGCGGTTGAGCGACGCCATCGTGTGCGAAAGCGCCTTCGATTGGTCCGTGGCGATCTGACTCAGCGTCTCCACGAGCTTGTTCGCGTTGTAGAGCGTCTTCCGCAGGTCGCCGATCGCTCCGCCCTGCACGAGCTCGACCTGTACGGCCTTGGTGACGTCGCCCAGCTGACCGCCGATCGAGTCCATCTTCATGATCAGATCGCCGATGCCCGGCGCCGGCGGAGCCGTCGGAATCGTGTCGTTCTTCGCGATGTACTGGTTGGTCGGCCGCGCCGGCTTGAGCGCGACCTCCATGTCCCCGAACAGGCCGTTCGGCTCGATCGCCGCCACGGTGTTGACCGGGATCCGGTACTTGTTCTCGATCGAGAGCCGCACGCTCACGGTCCCATCGGGCACGAGCTCGACGTTGTCGACATAGCCGACGCTCACGCCGGACAAGAGCACCGGCTGCCCTTGTTTGACGCCCGCGCCCCATCGGAAGCGGGAATACAACGGATAGCCCGACGAGAGCCCGCCCCGGATCAAGTAGACCGTTCCGAAGACCAGGACGAGGATCGCGACCGCGGTCACCAGTCCGACCAACACTGCGTCGCGTTGTCTCATTGGAGATACTTGGCCAGAGCGGCTGCCGTGAGCGCGTCGAGCACGAGAATCCAGACGGAGGTGATGACGACGGCCTTGGCCGTCGACTTGCCGACGCCCTCGGCGCCGGCGCTGGTCACGTATCCCTCATAGGAGCACAAGAACGAGATCGCGCCACCAAACATGAACGATTTGATCAGACTATAGAAGACCTGAAACGTATTGAACTCCAGTCTCAAGCCATCCCGAAAATCGAACCACTTGATATCGGTGCCGAGAATCGCGGTGATATACGCGGCCCCAATGCCCACCGCATTCGCGAAAATGACCAGCACCGGCAACATCGTTAATCCGGCGATCACGCGTGGCACCACCAAATAGGCCAACGGATCATACGCCAGCGTCTCGAGCGCGTCGATCTGCTCGGTCACGCGCATCGTCCCGATCTCGGCGGTCATCTGGGCTCCGACTCGTCCAGCGAGCACCAATCCCGTCAGCAGCGGCCCGAGCTCCAGCACGAGGCTCTGTCGCGTAATCAGCCCGACGACGGAGAGCTGAATGCCCGGGAAAAGCTGGTATCGAGATTGGAAGGAAATTACGGAACCAATAAAAGCGGAGACCAAAATTACGAGAGGGATCGAGTCGACCCCGACGGCCTTCATCTGCTTGACGATCTCGGGCCCGTACGTCCGAGGCTCGGACAACGCCCGGAACATGTCCGCGGCGAAGAACGTGCGATCGCCGAGACCACGCAACGTGTTGAGGACCCCGTTCGCATACCGTTGCCAGATGCGAATCGGCACGCTCGCACGCGGGGCGGGTATCGAGAACGTACCAGTCGTCACGTCCGCACGCGGATGAGGAGATAGGCGCCGGCCAGGCCGAACAACACGTTCGGCACCCACGCCGCGAGGTCTGGCGGGATGAGCCCCTTGTTGCCGACACCCTTCGTCAGCTGAATCAGCATCAAAAACGCGATCGTCGTGGCGAGACTCACGCCGACGCCGTACGCCGCGCCGCCGCGTTTCGTGCTCGTCGCCAGCGACGCGCCGAACATCACGATGATGATGCACGTCACCGGCACGGCGATCTTCTGCGCCCGCTCGACCCGCAGCTCGGCCGCGTCCCCACCGGACCGCTCGGCGGCCCTGATGTACCGGGTCAGATCGCTGTATCCCATGTCCTCGGGCTTACGCGGAATCGCCATGAGGTCGGCGGGCGTCTCGCGGAACTGTTTGTCGTGAACCGAATCGAACTGCACGCTGAAGTTCCGGTTCGAGTCCGGAACGACGTGAACCACGCCCCGCGCCAGCTCCCAGCCGTGCGCCGGCGTCCATGTCCCGTGGTTCGCGGTCAGGATCACGGTGGGATAATCCGCCCCGTTGCCCTTTCGTTCGATCTCCAGGCCATCGATGGTGTGGCGTTGCGAGCTCAGGGCGCTCACTCGATACACCCTTCCCTCTGTCCCAGCGTACGTAAAATTGTACCGGTCAGTGCCCGTCTTGAACTGGGATTCCTGCAGTAGGTCACTGCGCTTCGCGTTGGTGATGGGAACGAGCCACGAGAGCAGCAGTCCCAAGCCGCATGCCAGAGTCGCCCCAAAATAGATCGGCGCCGTCAGGCGGTAGAACGAGATACCAGATGCCTTGGCCGCCGTGATTTCCGCGTGACGCGTAAACGCACCGATCGAGAACACCGTCGCGAACAGCACCGCCGCCGGCAGCACCAGAAACATTGAGTCGGGAAGCCAGAAGATGTAACTCAGCGCGATGCTGCCGGGCGGGATATTCCGGTTCAAGTAGTCGTTGAGATGGTCGACCAAGTCGATGACGATCACCAGGATCGGAAATCCCAACGCGGTCGCCACGAAGATGTTCCACCACTCGGAGAACACATACCGATCGAGCGGACGGAACACTTACGCGCTCTCGGTCGAGAGGGCGGTGTTGCGACGCCGGCGCGCTCGGAGCGCGCCGAAGCGCCGGCGCATGGCATCTTTGAGCTCGCTCCAATAGCCGCCACGCGAGGTGCTCGACTCCCGGCCGAGGCGCAACAACAGGAACGCGCCGACGATGCCGAACACGATATTCGACGCCCACATCGCGAGGAACGGCGAGAGGGTCCCGCGCTGGGCCAGCGGTTCGCCGGCGATGAGACCGATGTAATAGATCGCGAACGCCGCCAGGCTCACGCCGAGGACCATCCCGACGCCCCCCCGCGGAAACCGCAGGGCGATCGGGGCACCGAGGAACACGAAGATCACGCACGCGACCGCGATCGCGAACAGCTTGTGAATCTGATTGTCGTAGAGATTCACCGAGCGCACTCCATTGTCCACCTCGGCCCGCGTTGCTTCGATCGTCGAGCTCAGGGTACTGAGCGCGAGCGTCGCCTGTGACGGCGGACGATACACTACCGGCGGGACCTGCGGTACCTGTGGCCTCGGGAACACACGGGGCGGCGGCAGCACCCGGGGCGGGGGCGGGGGCGGTACCCTGGGTTGGACGTTTCGAGGCGGCGGCAGTATTCGCGGTCGGCCCGGTGTCGGCAGTACCACCGGTGCGCCGGCGCTCGCTGGCACGGTCCGCGTGCCCGCACTCGGTGGCACCGGTTGAGCCGATGCGATGGCCTTCGCCGGCTGAGCCAGAGGCGAGGCAGGCGCGCCGGCGCCGCCACCCTTCGTGTGACCGAAGCGAGCAAAGAATCGATCGACCGCGTCCAGCCCGTCGCAGTACACCTTCCCGAGTCCGCCCCGAGTTGGCGGTGCCGTCGCAGGCCCGGGCCCGCGATTCGGAGCCGCGCCAGTCGCCGCGACGCGCGCTCCATCCACCATGAACCGTCGCACCTCGGCGATGGCCCGCCCCTGGGCGTCCTCGCCGGCCGCGACGTTCGATTGGAGCTCGCAGATGGTCATCTCCCGATCGCTCTTGAAATCGTCGTTCGTCGATCGGGTCAACTGGTCGCCGACGCCCTTGATGCGGATGAGATCCACGCGATAGAACATGCGCTGGAGCTCCTCGGGCGTCGCCTTTTGCACTTCGTTCATCGACCCGTCGAACAGCGTGAGCTCGAGCTCTCCGCTGACGGGCGACAGCGCCATGAGCCCACTGTCGGCATAGATGGTCCGGTTGCGCGTCGGATCGCCGAGGTCGTAGATGGTGACTTCGCGCAGCCGACTCGTCGCCTGATCGATGTGCGCCGCGGCGAGAAAGAGCTTGCCCGGCGACACTTCGTTGATGACCCGCGGCCGCAACGCGAACGTCGGCTTCTTGCGCGCGATATCGCTTTGCAGCGTGCGGAGCCGATGGTTGGATCGCGGGAGCACTTGGTCGTTGAAGGCGACCATCGCGAACATGATCCCAAAGGAGCCGATGACCACGGGAATGAGCACCCGCCCCACCGAGACGCCGCTGGCTTTGAGCGCCGTGATCTCGTTTTCCGAGGCCAGGCGGCTGAACGCGTACAGCACGGCGATCAGCACCGCCATGGGCACCGTCAACGCCACCGTCAGCGGCAGCGACAGCAGGATGAACTCGGTGATGACCGTCCAGGGCAGACCCTTTCCGACCAGCTGCCCGATATTCTTGGCGATGTAATTGAGTAACAAAAGGGACGTCAATGCGGCGAGCGCGAACGTCAGCGGCCCGGCGTGCTCTCGCAAGACGTACCTATTGAGTATCTTCACTCGCTAAATTCCGTGAGCCTTGAGACCAATTTCAAGATCAAGAACTTTGGGCATCTTCCTTTGCGCGATCACAATGTTCGGTGCGTGCGGTCACGGTGCGGCGCACACGCCGTTCGACGGTCGGGCCGCGCTCGCGCTCATTCGTACCCAACTCGATTTCGGACCGCGCATCCCGGGCACTGACGGCGCGCTCCGCTGCGGCGACTGGATCGTCGCGACGATGGCGAAAAGCGCGGACACCGTGATTGTCCAAAGCTGGACGCATACGACTGTCCGGGGCAAACAACTCCCCTTACGCAACATACTCGCCCGGTATCGTCCCTCGGAGACGAATCGCGTGCTGTATGTGACGCACTGGGACACGCGGCCGGTCTCCGACGAGGCGACCGACCCGGCTGAGCGGAGCCAGCCCGTGCCGGGGGCGAACGATGGCGCATCGGGGACCGCCCTGCTCATGGAGCTCGGCGCCGTCCTCGCCAAGACGCCGCCCACCTATGGCGTCGACCTGCTCTTCGTCGACGGTGAGGACTACGGCACGTTCACCCCCGAGCACGACGTCCTGCTCGGGTCCACCTATTTCGCGTCGCATCTGCCGTCGTCCGGATACCGGCCCATCTTCGGCGTTCTGTGGGACATGATCGGGGATCGGGACCTCCAGATCTACGAGGAGGGCAACTCCCTCCAACAGGCTCCCGAGGTCGTCCAGCGCGTGTGGCACGCGGCCGGTGACCTCGGCTACGCCGACTACTTTGTACCCCGCTACAAGTACACGGTCACGGACGACCACGTCCCCTTGCTCAAGGCCGGCCTGCGCGTCATTGACGTGATCGACTTCGACTACCAGGGGATCCACCACACGCCCCGGGACACGTTCGACAAGGTCTCGGCCGCCTCGCTCCAGATCGTCGGGGACGTGGCCACGACGCTCGTTACACAATAACGGGGTTCTGAGCGGCGGTTTCGCGCCTCGCTTCGCTCGCGGGTCGTTGGGGGGTCCGGGGGGCGTAGTTGGGGTTTGGCTCTTCGGAAGACGCCTTCGGCGTCAGTGGTTGCTCGCCGAGCCGCCTACGGCGGGTTGCCCCCCGGAGGCGAACCGTGACTCCGACAGCCAAATCGGCGTCCTGCAAGTGCGGCGCCCCTATGGGGCGTATCGCGTTCATTTGTTTAGCACTTTGCGCCCCGCCCCAGTGGATCAATCGCTCGCCCTTATCCCGAGTGGACACTCGTGCCGGCCCCGGTAACGGCAGCCGGACCTTCCGGCATCGGCGAAGCCCTGCTGCGCGAAGGCCTGATCACCAAGGATCAGCTGGCCGCGGCCATCCGGGAGCAGAAGCAGAACGGCACGGGGATCGGCTATAACCTGGTCAAGCTGGGCCACATACCCGAGCTCGAGCTGGTCAAGGTCCTCGCCCGCCAGCACCGGATGCCGGCGGTCGATCTGTCCAAGTTCGAGGTCGACCCGAAGATCGCCAAGCTGATCCCCTCGGAACTGGCCACCAAGAATCAGGTCCTGCCCCTCAAGCGAGATGGCCGGACACTGACCGTCGCGGTCGCCGATCCGACGAACATGGGGGTCATCGATGACCTCAAGTTCATCACGCGCTACGACATCTCGCCGGTCATCGCGGGCGAGTTCACGCTGCGCAACACGATCGAGAAGTTCTACGAATCGTCGGATGCCGCGATGCAGACGCTGCTCGACGACATCGCGTCCGAAGGCGAAGGCGACGTCGAAGTCGTCGAGGAGAAGGATGACGACGACAAGGGTGGGATGGCGCTCGACGATGCGCCGGTCGTCAAGCTCGTCAACGCCATTCTGACCGACGCCGTCAAGCGCGGCGCCTCGGATATCCACTTCGAGTGCTTCGAGCACGAGCTGCGGGTGCGCTATCGCATCGACGGCGCACTGCTCGAAGTCATGAAACCCCCCATGAAGATGCGCGCCGCACTGATCTCGCGATTCAAGATCATGGCGGCGCTGAACATCGCCGAGCGCCGCGTCCCGCAAGACGGCCGCATCAAACTCAAGCTCGGCAAAAAGGTCATCGATTACCGCGTCTCGACCCTCCCGACGCTGTTCGGCGAAAAAGTGGTCCTCCGAATTCTCGATAAGGGCAACCTGACGTTCGACCTCGAGAAATTCGGCTTGGAACCCCGAGCCGAGCGCGAGTTGATGGAGGCGATCTCGAACCCGTACGGCATGTGTCTCGTCACGGGCCCGACGGGCTCCGGCAAGACGACGACGCTCTACTCGGCCCTCTCGAAGGTCAACAACATCGACGTCAACATCATGACGGCCGAAGACCCGGTCGAGTACAACTTGTTTGGCATCAACCAGGTCTTGGTCCGCAACGAAATCGGGATGACGTTTGCCGCCGCGCTGAAAGCATTCTTGCGGCAAGATCCGAACATCATCATGGTCGGTGAGATTCGTGATCTGGAGACTGGCGGTATCGCGATTAAAGCCGCGTTGACCGGACACCTCGTGATGTCGACGCTGCACACGAACTCGGCCCCGGAGACCGTCACGCGTCTCCTGGACATGGGCCTCGAGCCCTTCAACGTCTCCAGCGCCCTCAATCTCGTGCTCGCCCAGCGCCTCGTGCGCCGCGTGTGCAGCTCGTGCAAGACGAAGTACGATCCCGAGGACGCCGAGCTCGCGGGCGCGAAGGTCAAACGCACGACGACGCTCCGCGAGTTGCGGTTCACGTCCGAAGCCCTGTCCGACGCCAAGTCGCGGGCGACCAAAGATGCGGCGCCCTTCCTCGAGAATCTGTCGCTCGACACGCAGATCGGGGAACTGCCTTTCTTCAAGGGCACCGGCTGCGATGCCTGCAACGGCACGGGCCTCAAGGGACGCCAGGGTGTCTACGAGGTGCTCATGATGACCCCGAATCTCCGCAAGCTGATCCTCCAAAACGTCGGGGCGGCCGAGCTCAGAGACGCCGCGGTCGAGGAAGGGATGCTCACCCTCCGAATGGACGGGTGGCTCAAGATCCTCAAGGGGATCACTACCATGGAACAGATCGTCCGGGAGACGAGCGCATGAGCGGTACAGCCGCACCAGCCGCATCGACAGTCGCACCGCCAGGCGGCGGCGTCAACCTGCGCGCCCTGCTCGAGGAGATGATCGAGCGCGACGCGTCGGACCTCCACATCACCGCCGGCGAGAGACCGAAGCTGCGCATCGACGGCGAGATCACCAACTCGCGGAACGAGTACGTGATGTCGCCGAAAGACACGCTGACGCTCGCCTACTCGGTGCTGACGGAAAATCAAAAGAAACGCTTCGAACAAGAAGATGAGCTGGACTTCTCGTTCGGGATCCAAAACCTCGCTCGTTTCCGTGGCAACTGCTTCAAGCAACGCGGCTGCGTGTCGATGGCGATTCGTCAGATCCCCTTCTCGATCAAGACGTTCCAAGACCTCGGCCTCCCCGCGGTCATCGCCAAGATGGCGGAGAAGCCCCGCGGCCTGGTCTTGGTCACCGGTCCGACGGGTTCCGGCAAATCGACGACCCTGGCGGCGATGATCGACAAGATCAACCGCGAGCGCCGTGGCCACATCATCACGGTCGAAGACCCGATCGAGTTTATCCACCGCCATCAAAACTGCATCGTCAACCAGCGCGAAATCGGCACGGACACGAAGTCGTTCCAGATGGCGCTCAAGTACGCGTTGCGCGAAGACCCCGACGTCATTCTGGTCGGCGAGATGCGCGACCTGGACACGATCCAGGCGGCGCTCACCATTGCCGAAACAGGCCACTTGGCGTTCGCCACGCTGCACACGAACTCCGCGGCCGAGGCGATCAATCGTATGATCGACGTCTTCCCGGCGCACCAGCAGTCCCAAGTCCGCGCGCAGCTGGCGTTCGTGCTCGAAGGCATCATCACGCAGACGCTCCTCGCCAAGGCGAAGGGGCGGGGCAGAGCGATGGCCGCCGAGATCCTGGTGGTCACGCCCGCCATCCGCGCGCTCATCCGCGACGACAAGATCCACCAGATCTATTCGTCGATGCAGTCGGGCAAGAAATTCGGCATGCAGACGCTGAACGACGCGCTCTATGCCCTGTACATGGCACGCGAAGTCTCGACGGACGAATGCCTCCGCGTGTCCAGCGACCCGAACGAGTTCCTGCGCATGATCGGACAGCCGCCGCTCGACGAGGCGGGTGATGCAACGAAGGCCAGCGCCGGCGGGAAAGCCGCGGCGAACGGCCGCCGGTAGGACCCCTTTTTCCAGGATTGAACCATGCCGACGTTTACCTACACGGCGCGAGCGGTCAACGGCGAGTTGAAGACGGCGACCATCGACGCCGCGACGCGCGAAGATGTCGTCGCCCAACTGCGCCGCCAGCGGCTCACCGTCGTCAAGGTCGACGACGCGGGCGATCAGAAGAAGAAGCCGAGCGGTGGCGGGATCAAGATGCGAGACATCGTCATCTTCACCCGCCAGTTCTCGACGATGATCAACTCCGGTCTGCCGCTGGTCCAGGCGCTGGACATTCTCGCCAAGCAGAGCGAGAACAAACAGCTCCAGGCCGTCACGCGGGCCGTCGTGTTCGACGTTGAATCCGGCCATACCGTCGCCGATGCACTCCGCAAGCACCCGAAGGCGTTCAGCGACCTGTACGTGAACATGGTCGCGGCCGGTGAGGCGGGCGGTATTCTCGACACGATCTTGATGCGCCTCGCGACCTTCATGGAAAAGAACGACAACCTGGTCCGCAAGGTGAAAGGCGCGATGATCTACCCCGGCGTCATCATGTCGGTCGCCGCCATCGCCATCGCGATCCTGCTGATCTTCGTCATTCCGGTGTTCGAGAGCATGTTCGGCCAAGTCGGTCTCGCCCTGCCGCTCCCGACCCGTATCGTCATCGGCCTGTCGGCATTCCTCCGTGGCATGGGCGGCCTCTTTGTCGTCGCTGGCGCGATCGGCGGCTTCTTCGCGATCAAGCAGTACTACACGACGCCGAACGGCAAGCTCCAGATCGACAAGCTGATGCTCGGCTTCCCCGTGCTCGGCGACGTGCTCCGCAAGTCGGCCGTGTCGCGATTCACCCGCACGCTCGGCACGCTGATCAGCTCCGGCGTCAGCATCCTCGATGGGTTGGAGATCACGGCCAAGACGGCCGGAAACCGCGTCATTCAAGACGCGATCATGGCCTCCCGCGCGTCGATCGCGGGCGGTGACACGATCTCCGCCCCGCTCGCCAAGTCCGCCGTGTTCCCACCCATGGTGATCTCGATGATCGCCGTCGGCGAGTCGACCGGTGGTCTCGACGAAATGCTCTCGAAGATCGCCGACTTCTACGATGAAGAGGTCGACGCGGCCGTCTCGGGGCTGCTCTCGCTGCTCGAGCCGGTCATGATCGTGTTCCTCGGCGTGATCGTCGGCGGCATGGTCGTCGCCATGTACCTGCCGATCTTCGACATGATCAACGCGGTGCAGTAAACTCGCGCTGACACCGCGGTC
>DATMLM010000027.1:0-56088 GCA_035570055.1 Gemmatimonadaceae bacterium | reverse complement strand
CGACGGCGGGGCCGAGGTCCGGACGTACGACAGGCCCTCCATCAGCAGCAGCCGGCGCACGGCGATCAGGCGCTGGTTGAACCAGCTGCGGCGGACCCCGTAGTGGGTCAGCACGTCGAGCCGCACGTGATGGTGGACGCTCGACGCGTGAATGATCGTGTCGCCGCCCACGTACATCGCGATATGCTGGGCGCCTTGGCCGCCATAGAAGAACAAGAGATCGCCGGCTTGCAGCGTGTCGCCCGGGTTTGGGGCTTCGCCGAGTGCGGCCTGCTCGTGTGCGGTGCGTGGGAGGAGGATGCCGTGCTGCGCGAAGACGTAGCGCACGAAGCCCGAGCAGTCGAATGCGCGCGGCGTGGTTCCGCCTAGGACGTAGGGCACGCCGATATAGTGCTTCGCCGTGCTCACAATCGTCTCGCCGTCGATCTCGCCGCGGACAGCGACCAAGTGCGTGGTGGTCGCGGCCGTCGGGTGCATGTGCGAGGGATACGCGTGCGGCGTTTGCGCGCCAGCGCTTACCGCGCCGGCGCTAACGGCGGCTAACCCCGCAAATAGGTGACGCACACGGATGGACCGCATCTGGAGGTGGACGACCACCCGCGCCGATGGGTAACAGGCGCCCCCTTAACGACAACGCCCCAGGGCCGTTAAGCCTGGGGCGTCATCATCGACTCGGGCGCCGTTACGCCTTGATGACGTCTGCGGCTTGCGGACCCTTTTGACCCTGTACGATCTCGAACTCCACGCGGTCGCCTTCGGACAGGGATTTGAACCCGTTGCCTTGGATCGCGCTGAAGTGGACGAAGACGTCCGGCCCGCCCTCGCGGGAGATGAACCCGAAACCCTTCGCGTCGTTGAACCACTTCACAGTGCCGTTGAGACGTGCCATGAAACGCTTCCTCTTCTTCCCCTACCGGGGCTGACTGTTACGCTCGAACCTGCTCCTCCATACATCCAAGCTAAACGGAGAGCGCAAAAATCCTGCCGAACGGGAAGAGTTGGATCAGGCGGCCCCGGCGATATAGCGGGCGAACCGGCCGCAGCGGGTGCACTTCAGCGTCACGTGGGACTTCGGAGGGGGCGGAAAACGACCCGGGTCGCGCTCGATTGGACCGGAGCAAGACGGACAACTCAGTGGAGATCCGTTCCGGTCGCTGGCAATCAAATGCAGCGCCTGGGCTGGATTGTATGTGTTCGGGCGTGGCTTCCGCATCCTACCTCCTCGAGAGTGCACTCACTGTGAAGAAAAGTAACCGCCTAAGGCAGGCGTTCACAGTGATTCAGGTGCTTCCCTGGGTACGGGGGACACCCAGCGCCCCTTATACCGGGGTAATGTGGAGAACGTTCCAGTGGGTCAAATCGCTGTACCACGTCTTGCGCCGGTCCTGAACACAGCGGCCTACGGCCGACTGTTTACATCGCCTGTGCCGGCATAGGAGACGGTGCGCGCAGCGCCTGTGTGATTCCAGCCTGCGGCTATCGCCCCCCTACGTCACGTAGACGATCTCGCCCTCGTCGTCTATTCCCATTTCGTGCTCCATTCCGCACACGCCGCAGGTCTTGTACGCGTGCCAGCTTTCGCCGAGCTCGGTTCGGTCGGCGTCCGTAGCGGGTTTGACGACGAGCCGCTTGTAGTTGTACTCCCCGCATTGCTCGCACGCGTGCGCGCGGGCAATGCGGGTGGCGCGTTCCTGCGAGATCACGGCTTGAGGGCCGGCGGCGGCACGGTGGACGTTCGGGTCGTTGGCGGAGTCGTGCCGTCCGGTACGGGCGACGTAGCGGCGCCGATCTTGAGCAGCTCGCGCAAGCTGCCGATCGCACCCATGAGACCAGCCGCATCGGCCGGCATAAAGACCGTTGACCCTTTGCCCGCGGCGAGCTGCGGCAGCGCCTCGAAGTAGCGGAGACCGAGCAGATAAATCGCCGCTTCGCCCGGCGGCAGCGATGCCCGAATCTTCGCGATCGTCTCGGCCTCGGCGGCCGCCATCGCCAGACGCGCCTCAGCCGCGCCCTGCGCGCGCAAAACCGCCGATTCGCGCACGCCCTCGGCCTCGAGGATCGCCGCGCGCTTCCCGGCCTCGGCGTTCGTCACCGCGGCACGCCGCTCGCGCTCGGCGCGCATTTGCAGCTCCATCGACTGCTGAATGTCGCGCGGCGGATCGATCGATTGCAGCTCGACCCGTGTCACGTCGACGCCCCAACCGATCGACGCCTCCTCGATCACGTCCTTCATGCGCCGATTGATCGTGTCGCGTGAGCCCAGCGTCTGATCGAGCTCCATCTCGCCGACGATGTTCCTGAGCGTGGTCCGGGTCAGCGTCTCGAGGGCGAACGGCAGGTTCTGGATCGCGTAGGTCGCCTTCTGCGGATCGGCCACGCGATAGTAGATGACCGCGTCGATGTCGATCGTGACGTTGTCTTTCGTGATCACCGGCTGGGTCGGAAAGTTGAGCACCTGCTCGCGCAGATCAATGCGCGCGGTCGACCCGGCCGTGATCCGCTTCACGCCGTTGACATCGGTGTCGAACACCCGCACATCGATCGTCCGCGGCCGGTCGATGAACGGGATCAGCAGGTTGAATCCGGATCGCCCGACGCGATTGAAACGGCCGAACCGCTCGATGACCATCACCTCGGCCTGACCGATGATCTTGATCGAGCTCGTGAGGGTGAAGAGGGCGGCAACTCCGAGGAACGCCAGCAAAAGCGAAATGCCGAGCATGGCCGTGCTCCCGATTGGTCTTGCCTTAAAAATACGCGCGGGAGGCGCCTACGGCTTCCAGTCGGCGATGAAGATGTCCAGATCCGAGGGCCCCGTGGTGCCGCGGCTGGATTCCCACACGATCTGGCGACCGTCGGGGCTGAACTCCGGGAAACCGTCGAACCCCGGATCGGTCGTCACCTGCTCCAGGTGTGACCCGTCGAGGTCGATGAGATAGAGGTCGAAATTCTTCGCCTCGGGCCCGTGCGGATGCAGGTAGTTCGACGAGAAGATGATCCGCTTGCCGTCAATCGTGAAATACGGCGCGAAGTTGGCGCCGCCCAAGTGCGTGATCTGGCGCTGGTCCGAGCCGTCGGCGTTCATGATCCAGATTTCCATCTTGATCGGCCGCACAATGTGCTGCGCCAAGAGCGCCTGGTAGTCGGCCACTTCGGCCGAGTCGGTCGGGTGATAGGCGCGGTACACGATTTTCTTGCCGTCGGGCGAGAACCATGCGCCGCCGTCGTAGCCGAGCGTGTGCGTGAGACGGCGAACGTCGCTGCCGTCGACGTTCATCGTGTAGAGCTCTAAATCTCCATCTTTGAGGCTCGTGAACACGATGCGCTTGCCGTCCGGGGACAGCGTCCCCTCGGCCGTGTACGTGCCGTAGTTCGTCAGCCGCTTCAGCTCCGATCCATCGCGGTTCGCCGTGTAAATGTCGAACGGGTCTAGGCCCCAGACATATCCCTTAGACGGATCCGGTCGCGGTGGGCACGCGGTGTCGGCCGCGTGAGTCGACGCAAAGAAGATCTTGCGGTCTTTGTCAAAAAAAGCGCCGCATGTGGTCTTCCCGGTGCCTGTCGAGATGCGATGTAACGACGAGCCGTCCGTGCGCATGGTGTACTGCTGATCACACGCACGGCCATCGCGGGTGGATTGGAACGTCAGCCACTTGCCGTCCAAACTGAAATACGCCTCGGCGTTCGCACCCGTGTGCGTCAGGCGGCGGATATTGGCGAGATGGCGGGATTCGTCTTGGCGGGATGAGAAAACGGCGGCCGCCAACAACGCGACCGCCGTCATCACATGCCGGGTCACTTCGTCGCGGTGGTCAAGGCGACCGCGAACAGATCCTTCTGCGTCTGCCCCTTCTGCAGCAACTCGACAGCCTTCTTGAGCTGCGGGTCCTCCGAGAGGTCGCGCCGCTTGGCGGTCGAATCCCCGTAGGCATAGCGCGCAATGCGCAGGTCGAGCAGCCGATCGACGTAGCGCGAGGCCGAATCATACGACGCGCGCGAGACGGTGACGCCGGCGTCGGTCAGGCGCTTGTAGAGCGAGTCATGCCACGCGGGCTGGAACTTGTAGTCCTTGGTCGCGGCCTTCGGTTTGAGATCGAGCGCGTAGGCCGACAAGGTCTGATAGACGATCTGCCCCTTGGGCGAGACGGTCTTGATGAACTGCTGCTCGGCCGTGGTGAGCGTATCCGGCTTGACCATCACGTCGGGCGTGATGGCGCCGCCGCCGTAGACGGTGCGACCCGCATCGGACTTGAACGCCGGGCGCGCCTTCTTGGCCGAGTCGGTCTCGAGCGAGTCGGGGTGGACTTCGACGAACTCGCCATCGGCCAGCAGCTTCCGCTCCTTCTGGATCGAGCGCCCGCTCGGGGTATACCACTTGGCCGTTGTCATCTTGAGCGCGTACCCACCGTCGAGCGGGAAGAGGGTCTGCACGAGCCCCTTGCCGAACGAGGTCTGGCCGACGACCAATGCGCGGTCGTGGTCTTGGAGCGCGCCGGCCACGATCTCGGAGGCCGAGGCGCTGCCGCCGTTGGTCAGAACCACCAGGGGCACTGACGGTGCGATCGGCTTTGCCTTCGCGAGATAGACCTGCGGCTCGGTGTTGCGGCCGCGGACGCTCAGGATCTCCTGGCCTTCTTTCAGGAAGAGATTGCTGACCATGAGCGCCTGGTCGAGGATCCCGCCCGGATCATCACGCAGGTCGAGGACGACGCCCTTGGCGCCCTGCTTGACGACCAGGCTCTTGAGCGCGGCTTCCAAGTCGTCGCTCGCGTCCTCATTGAACTGCTGCAGCGGGATATACGCGATGTTGCCATCGAGCATGATCGCGTACGGGACCGCGGGGATGTGAATGATCGCCCGGGCGAAGTGGTCGACCAGCGGCTCGGAGACTCCTGGGCGCGAGAACTTGACCGAGACCTTGGTCCCCGGCGTTCCGACGAGGTAGTCGGATACCTGCCCGATCTTCCAGCCGATCGTGCTGATGGTGTCGACGCCAATGATGTGGTCCCCCTCTTGGACGCCCGCCTCTTCGGCCGGCGTATGGGGGAAGACCCGATTGATGATGATCTGGCCCTGCGGCGTTTCACCGATCTCCATGCCGACGCCGCCGTAGCGGCCGCCCGTGCGCCGCGAGAACTCGGTCAGCTTCTTCGGCTGCAGGAGCTCGGTGTACGGATCGTTCAGCTCATGGACCAGCCCTTCGGCCGCCTTCTCGTACAAGGCGCCCTGGTCGAGCGTGTCCACGAAGCGATCAGATACGAGGGTCAGGACCTGGTCGAACAGGCGTGCACCATCGTGCACGGCCCGCGCTTGAACGATGAAGCCCCCAGCGACCAGGACGACCAACCCTAGGGCGACCACGGTCGCGGAACGGAGAGTACGGCGGGACATACGGGCTCGGTGACGAAAGGAAAAAGAAATGCCAGCTAAACAGCCAAGTTATTGCTCGCGAATATGTTACTTACTCGCTGGCGACTGAGGAGTTCCTGAGCCGGCGTGCTCGCCGTTGCTTGCCTCATCAGTACCATGTTCCCAAAAATACTTCCAGGACATCACACGTCCCTTTCGGAAGCCTTTTTGGGTCAATTTCACGCCGTCCGGTGAGATCGCGACCGTATACGCGTGGCCTTCCATGTCCAGCTCCCGCTTGATCGTCTTGTCTAGCTTCGTGGCCATTGGTGGGTTGCTCCGTCTCGGGTAGTCAGAGGTGCAAGCGTGCTAGGTACGCGACGCCAGCACGTAATCGACGAACCAATCCCGCTGATGTTGCCGAATCACGGCATCACGAACGATTCCCGCCCCGACCAGCAAGTCGTGCGCCGGCTGCAGAACCCGGTGAAGGTGCGACGGGTACCGCTGACTCAGCGGAAGCTGGCCAGCCAGCGCGTCGAGCGCAACTCGCCATGCGACCCGGCCGTCGGCTCGGGCCACTTCCAGCAACCTATAAAGTCGTCGGGCCGTGGGTGAGGCCAGAGCCGCATAGGCAGCGCCCGAGAGCGTAATCGTGTGGCCCGCACGGAGATTGGCTCTCAGCACGGGGGAGAGCGTCACGCGGGCATCGCCGGGCTCAGCCGCTGCTACCGCCTCGAAAAGCGGGAGCTGCTCCCTGTCTGTCGAGCGTCGACGGTCGATCGCCACAGATGTCAGAATGGTAAAGCGGGCGTCGATATTCCGGCCGGCCGGCGCGGCGAAATAGGCCTGGGTCGACTCGAGGACGGTTCGGTGGAGTCGTCCCAGCGCCCCACGGAGTTGCTCATAGGTCCGGCCGTCCACACGCCGTCCCATGGATCGAAGAAACGCGTGCAGTGTGAAGTGGACGACGCCGTCGCCGCCCGCGGTGGCGTAGCGGTGCAGGATCTCGACGTAGACGTCCTGGTCGAACGTTCCGGGCAGCCGGTCGCCGGGCGCCGGTAGCACCCGCCACCGGCCGCCGGTCGAGGGCTCGTAGGTTAGCGCGGCGTCGCTGTCCGACGAGTCGCTGAGCCGGAACAGCGGGAGGGCTTCGATCGATCGATCGAGGACAACCGGGCGCGTTGCGCTCTTGCGCATGTCACGCGAGAGCGATCACCTGGCCGGTGATCGCCCGCGCGGCTGGCGACGAGAGGTATAACACGACGTCGGCGACGGCCTGTCGCTCGACGTACTTCGCTTTGTCGCCCATCGCCCGCAGGTTGTCGCCGGTGCGAATCGCGATGGGCGCGACGGCGTTGGCGCGAACGCCCCGGGCTCTTCCCTCATCGGCAACTGCGCGCATCAGTCCCACGACACCTGACTTTGCGGCGGAGTAGCCGGCGAGACCTGACGTCGGGCTCCCGGGGAGAACCGTCGCCGAGGCGAAGTACACGGCGCTGCCGACGTTGTCCTTGAGCAAGGGGACGAATGCGCGGGACGCGACGTAGGCCGTGGTCAGATTGATCGCGATCTGCTTCGCGAATACGGCCGGGTCGCTGTCGCCGACCGGTCCACTGAGCGCGAATCCGCCGGCGACGTGGATGAACGCGTCGACCCGGCCGAACTCGGCCCTGATGCGCTCGGCAACGGTACTCACCTGGCCGACGTCGGTCAGGTCGCAGGGGTACGCCGAGACGCGTGCGTTCGCCGTCCGGAGCGCGGCGGCGCGTGCATTGAGCGCTTCGGCGTTCAGGTCGAGCAGCGCCAGGGACGCCCCCTCGGCCGCGAAGGCGTGAGCGACTGCGTCGCCGACCTGTTCCTCACGGCCGACGCCCGTGATCACGACGAGGCTGTCGGAAAAGCGCATGGTCGGCTACCGGATTTCCGGGCGACCGAGCGCGGCGCGGACCGCCTCGCGGATCGCGACGAGCGCTTCGTCGCGCGCGGCCGGGGAGTCTTCGCGGACGTGGAGCTCGACGCCGTCTGCCACCGGCAGGCGTCGCCAGGACAGCACGGACGACGTCTCACGCGGGATGCTCACGCTCATGCTTCCCGCATTGAGCGCCGGCGCCAGGGACTGGGCGACCCGGCGCTCGAGCGCATCGCCCGTGACTCCCGTCAGCTCACGCTTGATGTGATCGAGCGTTTGGCCTTCTCGCTGTCTGATCTTGATCGAGAGCAGCTGCAGGAGGTGACGGTAATGGTACGTCGCCGCCGTCCCCGTGCCCTCCGGGCGGTCCAACAGGCCGCTCGCCACATAGAACCGGATCGCACGCGCGCTCGGCGCCGCGCGGGCCGACGCGTTCGTCGGGCGAACTCCCGCGGCGTCGACGAGCGCTGTGGCGTGCGACGCGAGGCCGCGCGCGTTCCACGGCGCGTGGTTCGCGTGCGCGCGGAGCAAGGTCACGGGCGATTCGTTCATAGGATACACAATAACGGCGACCGGTGCGGGCAGCGAGAACTACGCGTCGCCGCCGGCGCACGGATCTATCCGCCGAGCTCGGCCGGGATGCAACAAGGGGGCGGTCCGAGTGGGAACGCCCCCTTTGGCTGGAAAGCGACCGGACTAGCGGCGCTTACCCTTTTTCCCGCCCTTCTTGGCCTTCTTCCCGCCGCCTTTCTTGGCGGCCGCCTTCTTAGCCTTCTTGCCGCCCTTCTTCGCAGAAGCCGCTTTCTTGGCGACTTTCTTGGCTTTCTTCGCCGCTTTCTTCGGAGCGGCCTTCTTGGCGGATGCCTTCTTCACGCCAGCCTTTTTCGCCGGAGCCGCTTTCTTGCCCGCAGCCTTAGCCGGCTGTTTGGCAGGGGAGCGAGCAGCTTTCGCTTTCGGCTCGGCGAACAGGTCGCCGTCCTCTTCCTCGCCCTCCACCTCGGCGACGACTATTTCCCCCTCCTCCTCGTCGTCGTCGTCACCATCTTCGGCGGAATCCCACAGCTCCTCGCTGTGGTCTTTTGTGATCGCCCACCCGCCGTCCTCTTCCTCCTCGTCGTCGTCGTAGGCAGCCCCGCCTCCGCCTGCGCCCCCGCCGCCGTATCCGACGTCGTCGCCTTCGTCGTCACGGTCGGAGAAGCGGAGCTCTTCGTTCAGTTCATCGCCGCGCGGCATGACCGCCTCCTCAAAGTATGAATTTCAGATCGCCCGGAAATACAACTACGAGGGCGTCGAAGTCAATGGGTGTCGTCGATGAACGAGAACGCGAGCGTTTTCCTCCCCCGCACGACGCTCGTCAACGCCTCGTAGATGCGCGGGTCGAGGAGACCGCCAACATGCGATTCGAGATACGTGAGCGTTTCCTTCGGTGACCTCGGTTCGCGGTAGGCGCGGTGCGAGGTGAGCGCATCGAACGCATCCGCCGCCGCGAGAATCCGGCCGCCGATCGAGATCTCCTCGCCCACCTTCCCTTTCGGGTATCCCTGGCCATCCCACCGCTCGTGGTGGTCCTGGATGTAGTCGAGCGCGCCCCGCACGATCGTGAGCGGCTTCAAGATGTCCATCGAGATCCACACGTGCTCTTTGACGTGCTCGTACTCCTCCGGGGTGAGCGGCCCCGGCTTGTTCAGGACCGACTCGCGGACGCCGATCTGGCCGACATCGTGAAGCCGGCCCGCGACGCGGACGTTTTCCACCGTGTCCGGATCCAGCCCGAGCACCTCGGCGATCGACGCGGCAAGCTCGGCGATGCGCTCGGAGTGCCCACGGAGATATATGTCCTTCGCCTCCATGGCGTTGATCAGCGCGGTGACCGTTCCGATGCTCATCTCCTGCAGGTCTTTCGTCCGGGAGTCGACCTCCTCGCGGATCACCCGGTCGATGTTGCGCCGGTCGATCAACAGATCCCGGCGATGGAGCGAACGCTCGATCGCCTGGTGGAGGTCAGCCAGTTCAACAGGTTTGAGCAGGTAGTCAAACGCACCTCTGGCAAGCGCTTCGGTTGCCGTGGGCGCGTCGTTCACGCCGGTCAACATGACGACGGCCAGGTCGGGGTCGATCGACAGCGCCTTGGACACGACTTCGACACCGGTCATGCCGGGCATCCGCACATCGCAGAGCATCAGCTTGAACGGTCCGGATGCGGATAGCTTCGCGACCGCCTCTTCGCCGGAGGAGGCGGTGAGGACGTCGAAGCCACGGGACCGAAGAAACTTGGCCAGGGCCGTGACTATAGTCGCTTCGTCGTCGACCAGGAGCAGACGCGGGACCGTGTAGGTGGGCTCGGTCATTCTGGGGGCGGGGAGGCGGGGGTGAGCGGCAGGGCGATCTGGAACGTGGTACCAAGTCCCGCGGTCGAGCTGACCTCGATCGAGCCACCGTGTGCTTTCACAATACCGTAACTAACGGACAGACCGAGCCCGGTCCCGACGCCAACCGGCTTCGTGGTGTAAAAGGGCTCGAATACGTGCTTGACGATGTCAGGGGTCATCCCAATGCCGGTGTCGGCGATCTCGACCACCACGTGCGTGGCGTCGCCTCTCGCTCGCACCGCGAGACGCCGAATGTCCGTGCGGTGCATGGCGTACTCGGCGTTCACAATGACGTTCATGATCACCTGTTGGAGCTTCCGATCGTCGCCCATCACGGTGGGCAGGTTGGGATCGACATCACGCTCGACCGTGATCCCCGCCGATTGGAGGGTGTAGCTCCGCAACCGGAGCGTCTGCTCGATCAGCGACCGGAGATCGACCTGTCCGTAACGGGGGTCGCTCTTCCGCGAAAACACGAGCAGATCCCGAATCACCGATACCGCCCGATCCGATTCGCGCTTGATGTTGCGCACGGCGTCGAGCTGTTCCTCGCCAAGTCGCTCCTCGAGCAGGAGCTGGGCGAACGTCGAGATGCCCGTGAGTGGGTTGTTCAGCTCGTGCGCGACGCCCGCCACGAGCTCGCCAATCGCCGCGAGCTTCTCGGTCTGGAGCAGCGTCTCGGCGATCCGTCTTTCCTCGGTCGTGTTCCGCACGCTCACCACTTGCCCATCGCGAAACGGACTGGACACCACGGTCGCGGGAAATTCCGAGTCGTCGGCCCGGCGATGCAGCTCGGAGTCGTCGGTATGGAGGCGGCTGAACGGCATCCCGATGAAGGCGTCGATCGGGTGGCCATACTCGCGTGCGGCGGCAAGGTTCGCGTAGAGGATGTGCCCGTCCGCGGCCAGAACGAACACGGGGTTTTCCATCGTGGCGAGCGCGGTCGCCAGCATCCGCTCGCGCTCCCGCGCGGTCTCGCTCGCCGCGGCGAGCTCCGCATTCCGAACGGCCACGGCGACCTGCGTCGCGAAGTCCTCGAGCAGCCGCCGCTCGTGATCCTCGAACTTGTGCCGCGTCGGAAACCGGACCGAGAGTATCCCGCGCGGTCTGCCCTCCGCCACGAGCGGCAGGATGGCCACCGAGTGCATCTCGTACTTCGATATGTCGTAACCCGGCGGCGCCCAGTCGAGCGGAATCTCGTCGATATCTGACGCGTAGTACGGCCTGCCCGACAGGACGGCGAGCCCGTTCGGGGTGCGCCAGTAGCGTTCGGGCGCCAAGGCCATACCGCCGGACCCGGGTCCTTCGGCGTGCGCGCGCTCGACGTGACGCGTCTCCGGGTCGGCCAGCGTGACCGTGAATCCGTTTGCGCCGAGCGACTCGAAAGCGATCTCGCCAATGCCCCGGTAGACGGCTTCGGTCGACGTGCTATTGGCGAGCGCCCGTCCCGCCGCCGCAAGAATGTTGGCGTGGCGCGCGGTGTACGCCGCCGCCCGATAGAGTCGGGCGTTCTCGATCGCTACCGCGGCGTGATTCGCGAGCGCGTGGAGGACCGCGCCATCCTTATCGGAGAACTCGCCGTTCTCGCGGCCGAACACGGTCACCGTTCCGATGATGCGACCGCCGACGCTGAGTGGCGCCGCGGCGCCATTCGCCCGGCCTTCGCCGAGCGAGACGCCCCGCTTCGTGCGGACCCACATGTCCGCGTAGGGGCGGAGATCGGTGGTCGTGACGGCCCGGCGCAGCCGCACCGCCTCGCCGGCGAACACGGACTGCGTCTCGACGACCGAGCCGATGCGATCGATCGCATCGCCGAATGTCGCCGACGTGATGAGATGCGCGCCATCGCCGTCCAGCACGGCGACCCGCGCGCCGCGCGCGCCGAGCAGGCCGGCGGCATGGCGGGCGAGCAGCGACACCACGCGCTCGAGCTCGAGCGACTGATTGATCTGCTGGACGATATCGGCGAGCGTTCGCGCTTCTTTTGCAACGGCTTCAGTCAGGGACAGGAGCTCGGCGTGGCGGACGGCGATGGCGCCGTGATCGGCCAGCCGTTGCAGCAGCGCGCCGTCCGCCGGCGAGAAGTACCCTTTGCCGCAGTTGAGCGCGAGCAAAAACCCGCGTGGCTCCTCCGCCACGAGCATGGGTGCCACGACGACTTGGCGCGGGCTGAAGGGCGACAGAAAGTGCGCTTCGACGCGCGAGTCCCCAGCGGCGTCGTTCAGAACCAGCGGGTGGGAACAGGCGAGCGACTCGGCCGCGAGTGAGCCGGCGAGCGGCGCCGTGAAGCCGAGCATCGGCGTCAGCGTGCCGGCGGCGGCTTCGACGCGGATTTGTCCGTCGTGTGATAAGAGCGCGACAATGGCTCCGTCGCCGCCAACGAGCGAGACCGCGCCGGCGGCCAATAGATCGAACGTGGCGCCCCGGTCACTCCCCGCGCCCGCGATCTGGCGGGCGATCTGTGTCAGGGTCTCGCTTTCCGCGACCTGATCAGCGAGCGCGGCGAAACGACCGGACGGATGAGCGTCTCCGTCGGGTGGCGTGGATCGCGTAGCGAAGTACGGGTGAGGCGCCGAGGACGTCACTACGCTCTAGACCGCGAGAGGGACATTGTGTAACGCTAGCCAACGGAGTGTTTACAGGCCACGACTCCTATTATCGACAGCATCGACGACGAACTCGACTGTGACTGGATGCGGGATGATGCCAGCCTCCACCCCTCTCGCCAGAAGCCGTCGCACCGCCTCACGTCCCTTTTCTCCGTAGTCGAGCGTGAGGTCGTTCACGTACATGCCGACGAACGTGTCGGCCTGCTCCCTCTCGAGTCCCCGCGCGTATCGCATCGCATGATCGAGCGCTTTGTGTCGATGGCTCAACCCATACGAGATACTCGCGTATAAATGGCGCGATATTGTCGCGATTAAGTCGGCTCCTAGGTCCTTTCTTATGATATTTCCACCCAATGGGAGCGGCAGGCCGGTCTCCTGGTACCACCATTCGCCCATGTCTTCGACCAGCGACAGGCCGGCCTCGGCGTACGTCAGCTGGCCTTCGTGGATCAGAAGCCCCATGTCTGCGTCCGCGTTGAGCACCGCCTCTTCGATCTTGTCGAACGGGGTCTGCAGCGCGACGAAATCCGGCTCGTAGAGTTTGAGTGTCAGGTACGCCGTGGTCAGCGGGCCAGGGACGGCGATGCGTTTGCCGCGGACATCGGCGCGGGACATCGGACTCGTGGCGACCAACCGGGGCCCGTATCGATCGCCCATCGATGCGCCGTGCGGCAGTAGAGCGTAGCGATCGGCCAGGTACGCGTACGCGTGGATCGAAGCCGCGGTCACTTCGAGCTCGCCGCGCAGCGCGCGCTGGTTCAGCGTCTCGATGTCCGCGAGCTCGTGGATGTAGACAATCCCATCCGTGTCGATTTTCCCCTCGGCCAGCGCGTAGAACATGAACGCGTCGTCGGAATCGGGGCTGTGGGCGATGCGAATAGTGGTCATGCTTTGAGCTCGCCGCGTGCGGTGGCGACCGCGGCATCAATGTCATCTCGGTGACGGTCGTATTCAGGGAGCGCCTTCCGGCGCTCCGCGGGTTCGGCGGCGAGGAGCCGCTTATAGAAATCGCGTGCTTTCGCCGGTTGCTTATCGAGCATCGCGGCTCGTGCCGCCAAGGTCAAGCCGAGCAGGTGCGTTGGCTGCGCCGTGAGAATCGTATCGGCCTCGGCGCGGGCGAGATCCGCCATGCCGAGCACTTCGCCGATACGGCCCAGGTCATAGTGCTGGTCGGCGTCGAGCGGGCCGAGCATCTGATAGGCCTGCAGCACCATAGGGGAGAAAAACTTCACGCTGTCGTCTTTCCCCTCGCTATGCAATCGCATCACACGGTCATACAATCGGTCGGCTCGCTCGGCCGGGGACATGGTCGAGATATCTGGCGCTCTGACCGGTGCTTCTTGCGTCGTGTCATCGGTCGGTGCCGCAACGGGTGCCGCTTGCGCGGTCGCGACGCGGCGCGCGCCAATGCCTCGGCCGGCGACGAGTGCCACGAGTGCCACAACGGCGATGCAGGCGATCGCCCATGGCAGAGTGGCAGAGACGCGCGGGTCCGACGTAGGGCGGGAGCCGACGGCGGCGCCGCACCGATGACAGAATTTCGCGCCGGCCGAGAGTGAGGAGCGACAGGCGCCGCACAACGCGCCCTCGAATGGCGCGCCGCATGAAGAACAGAAGCGGCCGCCGGTCGACGGAGCACTGCACGAAGGGCAGCTCGCGGGGATCGTCATGGGGCGAAAAGTACTATACTTACGTCCAGATGAATCCGCTGTCGCCCGCGTCCGCGTATCCTTCTGACAACGTGGACGAAGATCGCGAGCTCGTTCGGCGCATGAGCGCGGGCGATACCCAAGCGCTGGCGCAGTTCTACGAGCGGTGGTCTCGGCCCATCCATGCACTGGTCGCGCGATTGGTGCGCGACGCGGACGATGCCGACGATGTCGTGGAGGACACGTTCTATCAAGCGTGGCGGCAGGCCTCGCGGTATCAGTCTTCGCGCGGCGCGGTCTCGACGTGGATCGTCACGATCGCGCGAAGCCGCGCCCTCGACCGGCTGCGCTCGCGGCGGCGGCTTCGGGAGGAGCCGCTGACGCCGGTGGCGCTGCTGGACGAGGTCTCGGATGGCGTGTTTCCGGATCCGGCGACGGGCGCAGAAGAGTCCGAGCGTCGTGAGCGCGTGGCGGCGGCGCTCAAGGAGTTGCCGCCCGAGCAGAGAGAAGTGCTGGAGTTGGCGTACTTCGGAGGGCTCAGTCAGACCGAGATCGCCGAGCGGACCGGTCAGCCGCTCGGCACGGTGAAGACGCGTACGCGTCTCGCTGGGCAGAAACTGCGGGAACGGCTTGCTCCCCTGCGCGGAGGCACACGGTTATGAAGCGCGACATGAGCCACGACGAAGCGAGCGAATCGCTCGCCGCCGCCGCGCTCGACGCGCTGTCCGCGGACGAGCAAGCGGCGGTGCTCGCCCATGCGGCGACGTGCCCGCAATGTGGGCCGGAGCTCGAGGCACTGCGCCAGGCGATGGCGGAGCTCGGCAACTCGGCGCCTCCGGCTCGCGCGCCGGCGTCGGCCGACGTCGAGCAACGGCTCAAGCGCATTCGCATGCGGCTTCTCGCGCGGGCGCAGGCTGACCGCGCGCCAATCGACATCAGCGTAGCACCGAAGAGCGCAGCGACTCGGCGTTCGAGTATGGGGACGTGGCTGGCGTTGGCGGCGGCGATCGTGATTGTCGTGCTGCTGCTCAACCAAGGGCGATCGACGAAGGCGGATTTAGCGCAGGCGAACCAGGCGGCGGCGGCTGCGACGGCGGCACTCGACACCGCGCGAGCCAAGATCGCGCAGGATCAGCGCGAGATCAAAGACCTCACGGGTCCCTCGACAGAAGTCGTTGGGCTGAACACTACCGGCGCGGCCGAAGCCACGGCGCTCATGTTCTGGGACAAGACGAACAACGACTGGGCATTCTACGCCCATCACGTGGCCCCGCTGCCAGCGGGCAAATCGTATCAGATCTGGTTGATCACCCCAACGCAAAAGATCAGCGCCGGCACATTCACCCCGGCGGCCGACTCGAGCGTCGAAGTCCACGCGACGTACGCGCTTCCGCCGAACGCACTCAAAGGCGTCGCGGTGAGCGAGGAGCCAACCGGCGGGGCGCCGCAGCCAACCGGCCGCATCGTGATCGTCGGAACCCCTGGGCCCAAGTAGGGACGAACCAGCGTCGTAGTAGGGCCGAAAAGCGCCTCCGCGGTGATCAATAATTCGTCACCGCACCCGCGTGGCGAATGGTCACACAGTACAGTATCGTGGCGGGATGGAATCGGAGCGCCGGGTCGCCGTCTCACGGCGTGCCGCCTGGCTCATTGCTGCGTGGACGACCATCGCGCTGCTCGAGTTCGTCGCTCAGCTGATCTCGGCCCGGCCTCGGAAACCGAGCTGGGAGCGGCAGCTGCTCCTCGACCTCGTCATCTCATGGTCGTGGGCAGCGTTGACCCCGGTCGTCGTGTGGCTCGCCCGCCGCCGGCTCACGGGCCGGTTTGCGACCCTGCGAACCGTGGCGCTCCATCTCATTGCCGCCTTCTCGATCATGATGGTGTTCGCGGCGCTGCGCACGGTGCTGGAGAGCCTGATCCTCCACATGTACGGGTCGGCCGCCGCGACGAGCGTGTTCTCGACCATCGTGATGAGCGCCGATCTCGATACCGTCCTCTACTTCGTGATCATCGGTATCACGAGAGCAGCGGATCAGCTGCGCGAGTATCAGGATCGCACCCTCCGCGCGGCGGCGCTCGAGGCGGAGCTCTCGGGCGCGCAACTGCGATATCTCGAGCGCCAGCTCCAGCCGCATTTCCTGTTCAACTGCCTGCACGTCATTTCGGAGCTGGCGTACGAAGCGCCGGCCGCGGCGCGACGCATCATCGGCGACCTGCAGTCGCTGCTCCGCTCCGCCGTCGCGAAAGCGGGACGGGACGAGGTTCCGCTTGGCGAAGAGCTCGACGCGCTCGGGCCGTACGTCGCGATCCAGCGCGCGCGGTTCAGCGAGTGGCTGACCGTTGACACCGATGTCGACTCGGAGGCGCGGCGGGCGCTCATGCCGCCGTTCGTGCTGCAGCCGCTGGTCGAGAACGCGATTCGGCACGGGCTCACACCACGGGCCAGCCCCGGTACGGTGGGCATCAGCGCGCGTGTCGACGGGCCGTGGCTTTCGATACGCGTTCGCGATGATGGCGTGGGATTGGCCAAAGGGCCTGCCGCTCACACGCGACGCCAAGGGATCGGGTTGCGCAATGTGCGGGAGCGGTTGCGCTTCCTGTATGGGCCCGAGCACTGGTTTTCGCTCGGGGATAATCCGGGGGGCGGTACGTGCGTCGATATCCGCATCCCGTATCGACTCGCCCCGGTCGTGCCCGCGGCATCAGCGAATGGCAACGGCAACGGGCACTCCAATGGCAATGGGCGGCACTCGGTCGATACGCCGCTGCCCCCGGACAATGTCACCGCGGAGATGCCGATTCCCCAGAGGGACGCAACGAGCTACGTCCGACGCGCACCCTCGCCGCCGCTCACCGGGAAAGAGTGGGCGTTCCTCGCGGCCGGCTGGGCGCTCTTCGGCACGTTCTGGTACCTGCAACCGTACTTGGGCGAGTTGCCGTGGAAGAACGGGCATCCCGTCAGCATGATGCTCGAGTTCGGCCCGCTGAACATCGCGCTGGTGCTCGTGTGGGCCGCACTCACGCCGGCAGTGGTCGCGCTCGCCCGGCGCGTCCGCGTCGGCGTCGGCAATGGATGGCGGCCCGTGCTCTTTCACGTCGTTGGCGCCGTGCTCTTCTCTGCCATTCAAACCGGCGCGATCATCGCGCTCGACGTCGAGCCGCGGGACTTCCGGTTCGCCCAGCAACCGCAGTCACTGATCTGGAACTTGTTCGTGTACGCCGCGCTCGTCGCCTGGTCGAACGGGCGCGATTACTACGCGTGGCGCCGCGAGCGGGAGCTCGAGAGCCTGCGCCTCGAGGGCGCGATCATGCGGGCCCGGTGGCGGTCCTTGTGCGTCAACCTTCGCCCCGACTTCGTCTGCGAGTCGCTCGACATCATCTCGGCGCTCATCGACGACGATCCGTCCCAAGCCGAGCGGCTGACGACGCGTTTGGCGGACCTCCTCCGGTTGACTCTCGATACAGCGGCGGAACCATGGTTGCCGCTGGAGCGCGAGCTCAGTTTGCTCACCGCGTATGTGGATCTCAAACGCACCATTGAAACCGGCAGGGGGTGCATCCGCGTCCAAGTAGCCGGGGCCCAGCGCTACGGCGAGCGACGGATCCCCAACCGGCTTCTGCGCGCCCTGCTCGAGGACGCCGGTCCGGCGACGGTCAAGATCGACGTCACGCAGGTGCCGCGTGGGACGCGCATTGCGGTGAGGTCGGATCGGCCGATGGATGAGGCGGCGGAGATGGCGCGGCAGGCGCTGTCCACCGAGCGGGTGTCGGTGCGGGTGGTGGATCAGCACGAAGTGGTGTTTGTGATCGATAGCCCCCTGGGGGGGATATGACGATACGCGTAGCAATTGTCGATGATGAGGCGATCGCCCGCAGGCGATTGATGCGATTACTGAGTGCGGAGCCCGACGTCGAAGTCGTGGCCGAGTGTCCGACGGGACGCTCGGCGATCGATGCGATCCGCACGGCGACACCAGATCTCGTGCTCCTCGACGTCCAGCTGCCGGACATCGATGGCTTCGGTGTCGTGGCCGAGGTGGGCGCTGAGGCTATGCCTCCGGTCATCTTCGTGACCGCGCACGACGCGCACGCGGTGCGCGCGTTCGAGGTGCACGCCACGGATTATCTCCTCAAGCCGTTCGACACCGAGCGCTTCCAGACCGCGTTTCGTCGGGCGCGGGCGCATATCGACCAAGTCTCGTCGGCCGAGCTCGGACGTCGCTTGAAGGCGCTCGTCGAGAATCAGTTCGGCATGACGCCGGAGCAGTCCATCGTCGCGACCGAGCCACGACCCGGCAAGTACATCTCCCGCCTGACCGTCCGGCGCGACGGCCGCGTGGTCTTTGTCCGCGTCGCCGAGGTCGACTGGTTCGAGGCGGCCGGCAACTACGTCAGGCTACACGTTGGCAAGAATGCGTCGCTGCTTCGCGAGACGATGCACGGCTTGGAAGCGTCCCTCGACCCGGCCGTGTTTGTGCGCATCCATCGGACGATCATCGTCAACGTGGATCGCATCCAAGAGCTGCAACCCTGGTTTGCCGGGAATTACGTCGTGATCCTGCGCGACGGCACGCGGCTCAAGCTCTCCCGCACCTACCGCGACCGGCTCCCGTTGCACGGTCGCCGGTCACGGTAGGCGTACGGCTAATTCTCTTTCCCTACGTCCTTACACTGCTTGAAATTCGGGTTGTTCGTCTCGCTGACCGGTATCGAGAACCGGATATCACGAGTCGGGTTCGCCGGAAAGTCGTTGTGCCCGTACTGAGGAATCAGCCGCCGGAGATCGCCGAGCCGAGTCCCGGTCAGCCAGAGCCAGAACTCGCGCTCGCGGAAGTGCACTTCGACGCGCATGTCTGGCGACGCGAGCGACGTCGAGTCCGCGGTGAGTGGAGGCAGACCAAGCCCCGAGTTCGCGCGGAGCATGTTCAGCTTGTTGGCCCACGAGCCAATGTTGCCAGCTTTCAGATCGGCCTCGGCGCTGATGAGCGTCGCCTCGGTGGCGCTGGCCAACGTGGCGGAGGTCTCCTTCGTGGGATACTTGAGCTGGAAGTAGATGGTGTCCAACCCGGACGGCGTCACGCCGAGCGAGCCGTTCTGGTGACCGTCGACCCACAGGATGCGCGGGTCGTTGGCGGACTCGAAATCGAGCCCATTGCCGCCTTTTCGATCGACGACGCCCCACGCGTCGTCGGCAAAGGTGTACTGCCACACACCATTGTACTGGCGCGGCGAGTTGAGCGAGTTCTCCATCTGGTAGTTGAGCGTGGGGTCGTTCAACACGGCGGAGTCGGCGGCCGCTTGCGCAGCCGTGAACTGCCCCAAATCGAGCAGCACGCGAGCCCGTCCCACCTCGGATAGCGCCAGGATCTCGGCGGTGCTGGTGGCGTACGCACCCAGGATCTCCGTGGTGGTATCCGACGCGGCCAAGGTGCTGGCCGTGTCGAACAGGGCGAGCGCGATCGTGTCCATGGCGCCGGTCGTCAACGGTTGCCCGTAGACTGGTGCGCCGGTGGTCTCGTTGAGACTGCCGAACGGCACGCCAGAGCACCACATCTCGGCGAAGAGGATGTAGGTGTACCCCTCGATGCTGAGCATTTCTGCCCGGCCCACGTCGTGCGGCGCGAGGGTGGCGAAGCTCTCCTCCGCGAGCTGCGATGAGTGACGCGACGCCGAGAGGTCGTTGAAGATCCCCGCGAGCTGCGTGTTCTGTGGCGTCGCCTGGCCCGTGTCGAGGGCCCGGCGGAACGTGAACTCGTCCAGATACAACGAGGTCATCTCATCGGTGAAGATCGACGACAAGCCGACGTGCCCTTCGTGCGAGCCGTTCCCTCCGTCTCCCGCTCCGGACCAGGCGATGGTAAAGTCGTTCAGCGCGCCGATGTACAGACCGGGCAGCGCCGAGGGGCCGATGGTCGTCACGACACCCTTCTCTTTTGGTCTCAAGGCCGCGTTCGGATTGCATGCCGCAATCGCGAGGAGGCCGAGGCTCAAGGCGATATATTTTTTCATAGACCGACGTTCACGCGCATGGTGAGATACCGGACGGCCGGCTGGGTCAAGAAATCCGCCGTCGTGAAGTTCGACGTGGTCGAGGCGAAGTTGATTTCCGGGTCGTACCCGCTATACCGGGTCCACGTCGCCACGTTGCGTTCGGCGAGCTGGATGTTGAGCTGCGAGAACGGCGTCCGGCGCACGAATTTCTGTGGGACCATGATCGTCACCGAGAGCTCACGCCACTTCCAGAACGCGTTGTTCTCGATATACCCGTAGTCGGTGCCGTCCTGCGCACCGAGATAGGCCGCCTGCGCCTGGAGCGTCGCGTGCGGATTGTACTGCGCGCTGCACAAGAACGACGCGAAGCAGCGGAACTCTTCGGTGAAGTTGAGGGTCCGGCTGCCGTAGCGGCGGTCGAACGTGGAGCTGAGCTTGACGATGCCGAAGAACGTGAACTCCGGCGCCAGCGTCCACTCGCCCTTGGGGTTCGGGCCGCCGAGGTACACCGGATTGGTGCCGAGCGTGAGATCGGCCGGCGTGAGGATGCCGCCAGCGGGATGATGGTTGTACGTGTACGGTACGGCGTAGTACGTGCCGAGCGCATGTCCCTCACTGAATTGCTGGACGTTCCCGTCGATCGCCGCATTGAAGAAGATCGGCGCGGGCAGACCGAGCTTGAGCAGTTTGTTGTTGTTCTCCGATCCGTTGACGGTCATGTCGAACCGGAACGGCTTCGTGTCGACCACGACGCCGCTCACGCCGAGCTCGAACCCGTTGTTGTTGACCTGGCCCAAGTTCTGGAAGAGCTGGCAGGTGCCGATGAAGTTGTTGCCGCAGACGTCCGGCGCTTCCTGGACCTGGATCAGCGCGTCGCTCGTGGTCTTGTTGTAGACCGTGAACGTGACGTTGATGCGATCCTTGAAGAATCCGGCGTCCAATCCGCCCTCGATCTCGCGCGAGATCTCGGGCTTGAGGCTCGTGAAGCCGAATCCACCGACGCTCAAGCCGCCCTCGTTGACGCCGAGGCGAGACTGCGCAATGGGGTTATAGAACGTTTGCGCTTGTAGGAACGCGGGGCGTTGGCCGGACTCGCCGTAGGCGCCGCGGAGACGCAACGAGCTCATACCGGGCGGTTTTGGGAACCACGGCTCTTCGCCAATGACCCACGAGGCGCTGAAGTCCGGGTACCAGATGAGGTCATTCGGCTTGCCGAACGCGCTCGACTCGTCAGCGCGGACCGCCGCGGTGACGAACATCTTGTCGCGCCAGGCGAGTTCTTCGGAACCCAGCCCGCCGAACGTCACGATGTCCGTGTCCTGCTCAGTGGCGGTGAACTCCGAGGTTGCGCCGTTGAGGTTCCCCGTGCCTGGCACGATGCCGGCGCCGGAGGCCAGAACGCCGCGCCGCGACTCGTCGACGTACTGCGTCCCGAGGGTGGTGGTCGAGTGCAGCGACGACGTCGGATCGAACTTGAAGATGGCGCTCAGGTTCGCGGTGTAGGTGAAGAGTTGGTACGGCGACGGCGACGCAGTGCCCAACCCTGACCCTTGCGAGCCGGGAAGGACGCCAGCCGGCGTGAAGTTGCCGTCGAATCGATTCCCGTAATCGATGCCGCCGGTGGCGACACCGTTGAACCAGTTGGTCGGGTGGTAGTTGATCGTCCCGCTGCCGGTGTAGCGATCGACGTCCGATTCGACGTCGTTCAGATTGGCCTTGGCGGGCGTCACGCACGCGAAGTAGCCGTGGCAGATCGGATCGTCGAACGCGCTGCCGGTCAACGCGAGGCCGATGACGCCATAGAGCGAGTTGTCGTTCTGCGGCAACGAGAGCCGGCTCTGCAGATATCCGATGTTCATGGATGCGTTGAGCACCGGGGACAGTTGCGCGCCGAAGTTGCCGCGGAGGTTGGTTCTCCGCGCGCGATTGTTGACGTAGATGCCTTGCTCGTTGTAGTCGTCGGCACCCATAAAGTACGTGAGGTTGTTGCTGCCGCCGGCCGCGGTGAGGCCATAGCTCTCGCGATACCCCGCGATGAACGGCGAGAGGGAGTTCATGGGGCTGAACGCGATCTCGGTCGACGGGATGATGTTGCAACCGCCCGCCTGACCGTGTTGGTTCACCTGGCAACCCTGGACCGTGTCGCCCGCGATCGGCTGGCCGTTGTTGTCGAGCGCGAGGCCGTTGGCGTAGTAATTCGGCGGGTAGGTCGTGGCACTCCGAACGGAGCCGTACTCCGCGTGTGAATCCCACTTCGTGCGCCCCGGCACGCCGTGTTTGGTGGTGACGAGGATGACGCCGTTCGATCCCGCCGTACCGTACAGCGCCGAGGCTGCCGGCCCTTTGAGGATCTGCACGTCTTCGATCTCGTCCGGATTCAGGTCATCGAACCGCGATGGAGTCTGGCCCCCGGTGAAGGTGCCGGCCGACATCGAGTTCGTGCTGTTGTCGACGCGGTTGCCGTCGATGACGAGCAGCGGATCGTTGCTCAACGAGACGCTGTTCGCGCCGCGAATGCGAATTTTGGATGAGCCGCCGGTCGTGCCCGATTGCTGCACGATCGAGACACCGGGCGCGCGCGAGTTGAGCAGATCCGAGAAGTCCGCGACCGCGGGTTGCGCAATCGAGTCGGGACTGATCGTTGACACGGCGTTGCCGGTCTCGCGTTGGCGCTGTTGCTCACCGGACGCGCTGACGATGACCTGATCAAGCGTGATCACGGATGGCGTGAGCACGAAATCCACCGTGTCGGTCACGCCGGCGGTGATCGTCACGGTTTTGACCTGTGCCTCGAAGCCGATGCGGAGCACTCGCACGGTGGCGGCGCCGGCTGGGAGACTCAGGAGTTGATACCGACCGTCGGACCCGGCGACCGTGCCGCGAGTCGTACCGGCGATGACGATTTCCGCGGCGGCAACGGGCGCGCCACTCGCCTTTTCGGTCACGTGACCGACAATGCTACCTCGTTGTGCTCCGACTGGCGCCGCGACCAACACGGCGGACAGCACTGACAGACGGAAACGTAGTCTCATAGCACGAACCTCCTCCTAGTGGTGTAGTAGAGGGGCGAATGTACGCTATGGTACAACTATCAGGATAGTATCGGGGATGAATCGCCATTCTGCAGGGGCGAATGTCAAGGGTGGCGTAGGGAATCCGGTAAGAACGTCGTTCGGAGGTTGTTACGCGCCGGTCCCGAGCGCGGCGCTGATCGCCCCGCGGACAGCACACTTCGTCCCCACATCGTATCTCTAGCATGTACTTCGGGGTAGACTCAAATCGTGACGATGCCCGAAAAAGTCTCCGTGGATGACCGGATGATCGCGCTCCAGGTGATCGTTCCCGAACGCGACGGCCTGCGCATTCTCAAAGAGCTCGGCGCGGCTGGCGATACACGACCGCTGATTGCTCCCATGCCCATGAGTCGCGAGCAGTTCGGGGAGATCGTGGTGGACCCGATGACGCGCTCCGTCTATCGGGGCGATCGGCCGATCGCGTTGAGTCCGAAGCTCTTCGACTTGTTGCTCGCGCTGCTCAGGCGGCGCGGCGCTGTCATGTCGCGAGCAGAATTGCTGGCCGAGGTCTGGCACCGTCAGGATCCGCGCGGTACGCGGACGGTGGACACGCACGTGTTCGAGCTCCGCCGTCGGCTCGAGGTGATCCCCTCTGAGCCGCGCCATATTCTGACGGTTTCGAAAGCCGGATATCGATTACAGGTCTAAATTGGCGGCGTGGCCCGTTGGCTTGCCGCTGCCTGGTCGTTATCGGTCTCCTGTGCCGCGTTGGCGCAGCAACCGTCGTGTCCGCCGACGGGCGAGAACGATCGCGTTGCGCTCGTGCTATCCGGCGGTGGGGCGCGCGCACTGGCGCACATTGGCGTCCTCGAGGTCCTGGACAGCCTGAACGTTCGACCCGACCTCGTCGTCGGCACCAGCATGGGCGCGATCGTCGGCGCGCTCTACGCGAGCGGGTATAGCGGCAAGCAGATCGACTCCATCGCCCGGTCGCTGCACCTCGCGCAACTCTTACGATCTCAACCTCCCCGCATCCCGGTTTCTTTGACGGGCATTCATCCGGTGGTCGAGCTCGTTCAAGGGCCGAAAGGCTTCACGCTCGAGACGCTTGCTCGGCGCCAAGGGACGATCAACGCGCTGCTCGCCTCGCTGCTCTTGCGAGGGGACCTGCTCGCGCGCGGGGATTTCGATTCCATGCCGATTCCATTTATCGCCGTCGCCACGGATCTCGACAATCGACAGCCCGTCGTGCTCGAGCACGGCGATCTCGCCGAGGCGGTCCGCGCGAGCTATTCCGTGCCGATCGTGTTCAATCCCGTCCACATGCAAGGCCACGTGCTGGTCGACGGTGGCATCGCAGACAACGTTCCGGTCGGCGTCGCCCGGAGCGATGGCGCGACGCGTGTCATCGTGTCCGATCTGACGCGCAGCGACTCGACGGTGAACCCGGACTCCCCGCTCGACGTGAGCGGGCGACTCATCGACTTCCTCTTCGAGCAACCGCTCGATTCGCTCGGGCCCGACGATGTACGCATCCTGTCGCCGGTCGACAACGTCGGCAGCCTCGCGTTCGCGCCTTCGGATCTGGATCGCGCGATCGCGGTCGGTCGTCGGACCGCGGGCCGGGTGCTGGGGCCGATTGCGGCGTGTCTCCCCCATGCCGACACAGCGCTCGATCTGTCCATACCCAGTTTTCTGACGCGACTCACCGCGAGCCGAGGTCGTGAGGCACAGGTTCTCGAACAATCGCTCGGCCTGAACCCGGGCCATTCGTTCGATGAGCACGCACTCGCCCATGCGTTGGCGCGGGTGACCGAATCAGAGCGCTATGACGCGGTGTGGCTCAATCCGTCGGGCACCAGCGACTCCGTGGCGTTCGACGCCCGAGTGGATCGCGGGCCGAGAAGACGGGCGGCGATCGGCTTGGCGTACGACGAAGATGTCGGTGGCCGTATCTGGCTCGGGACCTACGGTCATCCGTTGACCGACTACGATCTCACCGCCGGTGCGTTCGTACAAGCTGGGGCGCTACGCGAAATGGCGCAGATCAGCGTGCGCGGCGCCGGTGGCATCATCACGCCCGCGTTCACCGCGACGTACCAACAAGACGAGATCCGCTCGTACTCTCCCACGCAGCACGTGCTCGGTGAGACGAAGACGAACGATGTCTCCGTCGTTGTCGGCATCGAGAACGACGCGCCCGTTGGGTGGTCCATCGCCGGTGGTCTCCTCACTCGATTGTACTCGGCTCCCGGCAAACCCACGGTCACCACACTCGGACCCTCGATCAGCGTGAGGGACCAGAGCCCAGGCGATGCGTCACTGGTTCGCTCCGAATTCGCGTATACCCCCCGATACGACGCGTTCGATATCGACGCGACGGATCCCGTGAAAATCGGCCGCCTCACGCTCGCTCCGAGACTGCAATACGCGATCGGCACGCACCTCCCGCTGGAGCTGACGTATCCGTTGGGACTCGGCGAGGGATTTGCGGGGCTGCGATTTGACAACCATCGCGGAGACCGGGAAGCCTTGGCCGCGGTCGAGTCGCGTTATCCCATCTGGGGCGCGGTCGGACTGTGCGTCGAGCTCATGACCGGCGATTCGCAATTTGGCGGCAGCGTGGTGCCGGATGGACGATGGTTGCTTGGCGCGCGTGGTGGTGTCGTCGCCGACACGCCGTTCGGTCCGGTGCGATTCGAGTACGGCGGCGCGAGCGGCGGGCAGCGCGCGCTGTTTATCCGACTGGGCTATTGGTTTTAACCTTGGGCCCGGCGTAGAACTCGGCCGTAATGTGCATATCGTGGCCGAGGAGCAACGTGGCGATCTCGCGCTGGATCGCTCTCCGTTCATCCCACGTATTGCGATCGAGCACGCCGTGGACCGACGATTTGTGCCACATCGATCCGGAGTCGTGCGGTTCCCAAAGTCCGGTATCGCTGCGAAAAGTGAGCAAGTGCTCGTGCCCGTGCAGGAGCAGCGTGCCCTGCAACTCGACGGCTGAGTGCCCCACGGGGCGAGCCCAGGTGGTCGTGAACGTCACGAGGGGGTTCGTCTCGTCACCGAACAACCACCGGACGATCTCACCGGCCGCATGAGGGCCATGCACCTCGATGCTGTCGGCGTCGATGTGGAAATCCGCCGTCCGCACCAGGGCCGTCGTGTCGACAATGATCAGGCCGGCCTTGGGTCGCAGCGTGCCTTTGAGGGTCGGCACCCCGAGGTTGTGTAAGGCGAACTTCACGACGCTGCGCTCGGTATCGAGCGCGTAGCTTTCGCCGTCCTTATAGAACGCCGCCATAGGCTTAAGTCTATACGGTCGAGTATACTTCAGCATAGCGATGGCTTCGTTCGGGACATATCTCAAGCGCCTGCTCTTTGGCCGCCCTCTGGCCAGTGAACGTCTGGAGCATGAGCGCCTCGGCAAAATCACAGCCCTAGCGGTCCTGTCGTCGGACGCGATCTCGTCGGTCGCCTACGCGACGGATCAGATCCTGATCGTTCTGGCTGTGCTCGGCGCGATGGCGCTGCAGTACGTCATTCCGATCTCCGCGGTAATTGTCGGCCTGCTCGTTTTGGTCGGCCTGTCCTATCGACAGACGGTCTTCGCCTATCCCGGTGGGGGCGGTTCCTACACGGTCGCGAAGGAGAACCTCGGCACGATGCCGGGACTCGTCGCCGCCGCGGCGCTGCTGACGGACTACATCCTGACGGTGTCCGTATCGATCGCGTCCGGCGTCGACAACATGATCTCGGCGTTTCCCACGATCGGGCCATGGCGCGTGCTTCTCTGCGTTGTGGCAACGCTCATACTGATGGTCGTCAACCTCCGCGGTGTGCGTGAGTCCGGCGCCGTGTTTCGCGTGCCGACGTACGCGTTCATCTTCATGATGATCGCGTTGATCTTCGCCGGGGTGATTCGCTCGTTCGGTCAACCGGCGGTCGTGCCCCAAGTGCCGCAGGTCACTCCGCTGACGGGGTTCGCCCTCTCGTTCTTGCTCCTGCGTGCGTTCTCGGAAGGCTGCTCTGCGATGACCGGGACCGAGGCGATCTCGAATGGCGTGATGGTGTTCAAGGCGCCCGCACCCAAGAACGCGGCCACGACCCTCGTGTGGATGGTCACCCTGCTGGCGATGTTCTTCCTCGGGACGAGCATCTTGGCGCACCACTATGGCCTCGTGGTGACCCCGCTGGGCGAGACCGTCCTGTCGCAGTTGGGCCACCGCGTCTTCAGCAACGGGTTCCTGTACTATGCGCTGATCTACTCGACGTTCGCGGTACTGGTGCTGGCCGCCAATACGGCGTTCGCCGACTTCCCGCGACTCGGCTCCATTCTGGCGAACGATCGCTACATGCCGCGTCAGCTCGCCGCGCGCGGGGACCGCCTGGCTTTCTCGAACGGCATAGTCACGCTCGCGTTCCTGGCGATCTTCCTTATCTGGATCTTCCACGGCAACACGAATGCGTTGATCCCACTGTATGCCGTTGGAGTGTTCGTGTGTTTTACGCTGTCGCAGGCGGGCATGGTCGTCCACTGGTTCAAGTGCCGCGAGCCCGGTTGGCAGTGGCGCGCCGCGCTCAACGGGCTCGGTGCAACCGCCACGGGTATCGTCAGCATCATCCAGGTCTGGACCAAGTTCACGACTGGCGCTTGGATCGTCGTGCTGATCATCCCGGCCCTCGTGGGCATGCTGATCGCGATCCACCGGCACTATGTCAGGTTCGCCGAGGCCATCAAGTTCGACGGGCGGAGCGTGATCCAACCGCTCCGGCACGTGGTCGTCGTGCCGATCAACGGCATCTCCAAAGCGACCGCCGGCGCTCTCGTGTACGCGACGACCATCTCGACCGACGTGAGAGCGGTCTACGTCGAGGTCGACCCCAAGTCCACCGAGGCCGTGCGGAAGGAATGGGAGCAGTGGGACATCGGCGTCGATCTCGTCGTCGTCCCGTCGCCGTATCGGTCGATTATTCGCCCGCTCGTGAAATACGTCGACGAGCTCCGGTGCGACACCGTCGGTGAACTCGTGAGTGTCGTCGTCCCGGAGATCGTGCCGAAGCACTGGTGGGAGCACCTGCTGCACAACAAGACGGCGCTGTACATTCGCACCGCGTTCCTCTTCCGGCCGAACGTCGTGGTGGTGGCCGTGCCGTTTCACCTCGGCAAAGCCGCGCGCATCCGCGATCTCATCCATCATGACGAGATGTTGGATGAGCCCGAGGCGGCGGCATCGTAGGGCTGCTGCGATGGCTGAACGCGAACACGGGCGCGGTCACCGCGATCGCCGCGCTGATCCAGGCCTGTGTCACGGTCGCGCTCGTCGTGCTCACGACGCGCTACGTGCGCCTCACCAATCGGATCGCGGCCGCGACACAACAGCAGGCGGACGTGATCGCGATCGAGCGGGAAGAGCGTTTGCGAAACATCCGCGAGGCACTGGCGGCCCTGGTGGGTCAGTTGCAGAAAACACTCGACGGCCTGCCCCAGGAGGTGCCGACCGGAGAGCACGTCACTGGCCTCACCCTGTGGCCCGACGACACACTCGCCAAGTTGGTCGAGCTCACGACGGAAGTGCCCGGTGTCGATCCGCGGTTGGCGGAACGGGCCGTCGCCGCCCTCCGCTGGCTCGGTGAACGCGTGACGGGTATTCGCAGCGGGAGCGAGGCGGAGACGGCATTGAGCGCATGGCCGAAGCAGCGCGAGGAGGCGCATCGCAGCTTGCAAGCGCTGGCGAGTCAGGTGACGCCACGCCGTGGCGCACCCCAGCGCTCGGTCGTCCCTTCACCGTGAGCTACGTCGACAAGAGCCTGATCCCGGGCGAACAGGTGGTGTACCGGGCCACGCTCTATCGGCTGCCGTTCTTCTGGCTGATCGTGCCGGCGGTCGCCGCATTCGCCGCCGCCGTGTTCCACGTGTGGCTCGTCGTGCTCGCCGCCATTATCGTCGCCGGTCTCATTTTCGTGAACGTCTGGGCGCGCCGTGCCGCGACCGAGCTCGCGGTGACGAACAAACGGGTCATCATCGCGATGGGCGCCGTTCGCCGGCGGACGATCGAGCTGATGCTCGACAAAGTCGAGGGGATTCAAGTCGAGCAGACGGTCCCGGGTCGCGTCTTCAATTACGGCACCGTCATCATCATGGGCAGTGGCGGCACGCACGAGGCGTTCGACCACATCGGCGCGCCACTCGAGTTTCGGCGCCAGGTGCAGGCCCAATTAGCTTTGAAACCGTGACCATGCTCAAGGACCGCTACGACCACGGGATGACGTTCGCCGAGTTTTGCGCGGCGGCGAAAGCCAACACCGATCTGTGGAAGAAGATCTACGAGCACGCCGAGGTCGCGCCTGACATCGTGACGCGAGCGGCGGCCCTCGGAGGCCCCTGGCACCTGCTCGCCCTGGCCGAGGACTGGTGCGGTGACGCCGTGAACACACTGCCCCCGCTCGCGCGGCTCACCGAGGTCGCACCGAACATCACGCTCCGGATCCTGGCGCGGGACCAGAACCTCGACCTCATGGACGCGCACCTGACGAACGGGAAGTCCCGGTCGATCCCCATCGTCATCATCCTCGATGCGAACTACGATGAGCGCGGGTGGTGGGGTCCGCGTCCCGGGTCGCTCCAGGAGTGGGCATTGAATGAAGGCGTGGCGCTGCCCAAAGAGGAGCGCTACAAGGCCTTGCGCACCTGGTACGCCCGCGACCGCGGGCATACGACGCTCGACGAGATTTTGACGGCTCTGGAACGGGTTCAAACGGTAACCGCCCCCTAGGTGTCCAACCGGGCGATGATCAAACAATCACTCGCCCTCCTCGCCGTCGCGCTCCCGCTCCACGCCCAGAGCGTCGACCATCGCTCGATGCCGTCTCCGGCCGCCATCTACAATATCGCGGGCACGATCCACGTCGTTCGCGGCACCGGGAGCGACATCACGATCGACGTCGCGCGCGGCGGACGCGATGCCGATAAGCTGTCGATCGCCACCGGCTTGGTCGGCGATCGCCAGACTTTCCGCGTGCTGTTTCCCAGTGACCGCATCGTCTTTCCGCGGCCGAATACCGGCAGCCATTGGCGGACCGAGCTCGAGGTCAATGACGACGGCACGTGGAACAGTAACCACCATTGGCGCGGGCGCCGCGTCACTATCGTCGGGGGCGGCGACGGGCTGGAAGCGCATGCGGATCTCACCGTGCACATGCCTCCGGGTGCACGACTCGCTCTCTATCTCGCGGCCGGCGACGCATCCGTGTCCGGTACCGACGGCGACCTCCTCGCGGACGTCGACGAGGCGTCGATCACCATCGATCATACCCACGGTGCGCTCGACCTGGACACCGGGTCCGGCGATCTCATCGTGCGGGATGCGCAAGGTGACATGATGCTGGACGCGGGGTCCGGCGATGTCACGCTGTCCAACGTCCGCGGGGAGCGGCTCGACGTCGATGCGGGGTCGGGTGACATCAAGGTCACCTCGCTCGCGTACGCCCGTGCAAAGCTCGATCTGGGGTCGGGGAAGACCACCGTGTCGGGTGTGACGGTCGAGGATCTGTCGCTCGACGCTGGCAGTGGCGATGTCGACGTCTCTTTTGTGGGGCCGGCCCACCGCGTGAACATCGATGCCGGTTCCGGTGACGTGACCCTGCACATCCCGAAGTCTTTCGGGGCCGAGGTCGACATCGACGCCGGGTCTGGGGGCGTCCGGAGCGACTTCGCCCTCGAGCGGCGGCGGGACGACGACGACACCCACTATGCCGGCCGCATCGGGGATGGCGCTGGGCAAATCTCCATCGACAGCGGCTCCGGCACGATCGCCCTGGTCAAGCAGCCCTAGACCCGGGGCCGTAACCCCCGGTGAAAGCAGGTCGTCGATTGCTCAGGATGGTTCGGCGTTCCTGGTTTCACCGTTTACGGTTCCCATTTGGCTTCGTCTAACGGCTCTCAATCCCACGGTCCAGCAGTCGTAATCCTGGGTGCCGACGCGTTTCTGGCTGCACAGCCCGCAACTCCAGTGCAGCTGGCAAACGCGTGCTTGGCCGCGGGTTACAGCGCGGCCGTCCCGGCGAGCTGGGGGGACGAGCTGATCGCCGAGGCGGCGCTCAAGCGGATCGCGGCCCGCGGGGATGAGGCGCTGATCCTGTGCTCGTGTCCGAGGGTGGCCGAGCGGATGCGGAGAATGGGGAGCATGCGGCAGAATCTGCTGCCGTTCGTGTCCCCACCGGTCGCGGCCGCGCGGTACCTGCGCGCGCGCGCCGGGCTGCAGGGCCTGCATATCACATATGTCGGCGACTGCCCGGGCGCGGCCGACCCGGCGATCGATCGGTACGCGACACCGGCTGCGCTGCTGCGGAGTCTGGCCAAGCGCAACATCAATCCCGCTAGCCAGTCGGCGACGATGGACGAGCGGGTCGCGCGCGATGGCCGGCGGTTCTATTCGCTCCCGGGTGGGGCACCGGCGCCGAACTGGATCTACGCCGAGCGGCGTGGACAGGGCGTGCTGGAGCCGGAGTCGGCCGACTACATCGCGGAAGTCGCCAACCACGTCGCCAAACGTGATCGCTGCGTGGTCGACATCGCTCCGCGACTGGGCTGCGCCTGCAGCGGCGCGGTCGTCGGCGCGACCTGGTCGGAGGCCCGCGCACTGGTCTCAGCCATGGAGCCCGAGCGCGCCGTGCACGAGGTGCTCGACCACGAGCTCCAGGTCGATGTCGCGGCGATGCTCGACCCGTGGACCGGGACGGCGGAAGAGGGCGACGCCACTCCGGCGACATCGCTCTCGACGCTGGCCGCCAACTTCGATCCAACGGCGAAAGCGCCGCCGGTACGCGAGCCACCCTCGTCGCCCGTGCCGTTCCCTCAGCCGAAGCCGCTCCCTCGCAAGAGCGGCCCGTCGGTCGTGTTCCTCGAGCCAGGGACGGGGCCTAAGCCCGAGCCAAAGACCGAGGGTAAGACGGCCGGTTGGGATGGGGTCGAACGCCGGAAGTGGGATGGCGTCGAGCGCCGGAAGACTGGCTCGTTCAATGGGAAGCCGGCCGGTTGGGTAGAGCCGCGCACGGCCGGTCCTCCGCGCGAGCCGCGCACGATGCCTCAGCGGCAGACGCACACATTCATTCGGGTGCCGAGCACCGCAGGGGATCGCATGCGTACCGTCGTGGTCTCGGTTCTCTTGAGCGTGATCTTTGGGTCGGCCGCCGCGCTGCTCATCGTGAAATACGCGATGCAGTCCCGGCCGGCGATTGTGCAGCAAGCGCCGGCAGCGCCGGCCGATTCAGTCGTGCTCTCGGCCAGCGATACGAGCACGGCGCCGCTGCCGCAGGATCCCCTGCCGGCTGTACAGCGACAGCCCGTGGGTCTGGATCCGGCACAAGTACCAAAATCGCGACGGCGGAAGAATCAGCCGGACGTGAACACCACGGACGACTCGACCGCCGCGACCGTGTATCACTCGGGCGCCGCGCCGATTCCGCGCGCTTCGGGTGGCGGCGGCCCCGTGGCCATGTCTTCGACACCCGAAGTCTCGGCGCGCGACAGCACCGCGTCACTGCGCGCCGACATCGCGGCGCGCCGTCGCCGCGTGGACTCGCTCGCCCATGTAGTGGACTCGCTGGGTAAGCCGCGATAGCCTTCGCGGCATGATTCAACGACCGCGGCGTTTCGCGGCCGCGCTCGTCCTGAGCCTCGCCACCGTAGCGGCCGGCGCTTTCCGTCTCGGCCCGCTCCCGCCACTCGGGCCGTTCCTCGACCCCGCGACAGGCGTCTGGTCGACCACGATCCACGCCGAGCTCCCGTCGTTCCAGATCGTGCGATACGTCAAGGGACTCGACTCCTCGGTCCGTGTGTTCTACGACCGTCGCGGCGTCCCGCACATCTTCGCGCACAACACACTCGACGCGTATCGCGCGCTCGGCTTCGTCGTCGCGCGCGATCGACTGTTTCAGCTCGAGGTCCAGACGCGGGCGGCCGATGGCACGCTCACGGAGCTCGTCGGTGCCGCCGCGCTGCCGCTCGATCGCGAGGCGCGCGCACTGGGATTCCCGCGGGCGGCCGAGCAGGCGTATGCGGCGATGGACACGACGGGGCTCCCGTATCGCTCGGCGCGGGCGTACGCCGACGGCGTCAATCTATGGATCCGGCACATGGGACCGTGGGATGTCCCGCTCGAGTACAAGCTGCTCGGGCGACGGCCGGCGCGATGGAAGCCGATCAATACGCTGCATCTGCTCAATCGCATGAGCCTCACGCTCGCGCATGATCTCGACGAGCGGGAGCACGCGGCGTTCGCGGCCGCGGTCGGTGATTCCGCGGCCGATGGGCTCGCGCCGGTGCACAGCCCGTTGCAGGAGCCCATTGTTCCCGCGCCGGGCGAGCCTCGCTGGATCGCGCGTCACTTGCCGCCACCAGGGCCCGCGGACACGGCGGCACGGGCGTTCGCATCGGCCGAGGAACGCAATGATGACGTCGGCAGCAACAACTGGGCGGTGTCTCCTCGCCGAACCCGTGCTGGCTACGCTCTACTCGCTGGTGATCCGCATCTCGATTTGACGCTGCCGTCGATCTGGTATGAGGCGCACATCATCGTGCCCGGCGAGCGCGATGTCTATGGCGTCACGATACCCGGGTCACCGGTGACCGTCATCGGGTTCAATCGGGATCTCGCGTGGACACTGACAAATACGGGCGCTGATGTCCTCGATGAATACGCCGAGACAGTCGATGATCCGGCGCGGCCGATGCGATATAAAGTCGATGGACAATGGCGGGCGCTGGAGCAACGTATCGAAGTGTATCGCGATCCCAATGGACGGGTGATCGCCACCGATACGATTCGCTATTCGCATCGGGGACCGCTCACGCGCGTCGGCGAGCGTTGGATCTCGACGCGCTGGACAGCGCTCGAGCCATCGGACGCGCTCTCGGCATTCGACCGGGCGGCGACTGCTAAAAGTGTGGCTGACCTGCTCAAGGGCTTCGAAAGCTTTCGGGTGCCCGCCCAGAACGTGCTCGTCGCCGATCGCGCGGGAACGATCGCGATTCGGTCCAACGGCCGGTTCCCGATTCGCCCGGGCGACGGAAAGGGCACGCGCATCTTCGACGGCTCGACGAGCGCGAGCGACTGGGTAGGCGATCGTCCGTTGGCCGAGTACCCTCAAGCCACCAATCCCGCGCAGGGCTTTCTCGCGTCGGCGAACCAGGAGCCGTACGACCCGGCGACGTTCTCCGGCTACCTCGGCGTCAGCTGGCCGTCGCCGTGGCGGGCCATGCGCATCGACGCCGCGCTCCGTGCCGACTCGGCGATGACACCGGACGCGATGCGCCGGCTGCAGACCGATCCCGGCAGCGCGCGCGCCGATTACTTCGTGCCATTTTTTCTGAAAGGCGCCCGCGGGACCGAGGGCGCGCGATTGCTGGGTCAGTGGGATCGCCGCTACACGCGCGAGAACGAGCGCGCCGTGCTCTTCGAGACGGCGATGAGAGAGCTCAAGCGGCGCGCGTGGCATCGGCTGGGAGATGCGTGGCCGGAAGAGACCATCCTGGCCGAGTTGCTGGCGGACTCGACGAGCGCATGGTGGGATGTCCCGCGCGACAGCGTCCTCACCGCGAGTCTCAGCGCGGCCCTGGACACGGTGCGCCGGAGGTATGGGCCGCCCGACGGTGGAGGATGGCGCTGGGACCGCGTGCGGACCGCGAACATCTACCATTTGCTGGGGATTCCGGCATTCTCGCGTCTGGCGCTGCCGATGGCCGGCGGCACATCGACCATCAGTCCGCTCGAAGGTCGTGGCATCCACGGGCCGAGTTGGCGCATGGTGGTGGAGCTCGGCCCGACCGTGCGGGCGTGGGCGATCTATCCCGGTGGGCAGTCCGGGAATCCCATCAGCAGTCGATACGCGGATCGCATTCCGCGATGGATGGCCGGTGAGCTCGACTCGCTCGCCATCCCACGGACGCCCGAGGACGTCGCGACGTCGGGAGACGCGGCCATCGTCGAGCTCGAGCCGGTTCCCCCGCGGGTGCGAAAGTGATCGACGTCATCGTGCTCGGCGGCGCGTTCGCCCTCGGGACGTTTTTCGTGGGATGGTGGGCCGTGCCGGTCATTGCGCTCGCGTGGGGATGGTTAGTTGGGCCGAGCCGTCGGCCGGCGACGCGCGCCGCGCTCGGCGCGGGGATCGCGTGGGTGGGGTTTTTGGCGCACGACGCGATGCGAGGGCCCGCCGGGCGCCTGGCCCGGACCCTTGGCAGCGTGATGCACCTGCCGGCGGTTGTGCTCGTGGTAGTGACGGTGCTCCTAGGCGTTATCCTCGCGTGGAGCGCCGCCGTCGTTGGCGCGGAAAGCGCTCCAGCGTCACGAGCTGGTCAGCCATAGCGGGGCCGACATAAAGGTGCAGTCCACACGCGGTGAGTCCTGCGCGGTGAAGGCGTTCTCTATACCACGACGACGCTCGGCGCTTCGCGCCTCGCGTATCGCCCGTGACAGCGTCGCTCGCCGTGTACATATCCAGGTATGCGACTCCGCCCAGGCGTTCGGCGATTTCGGCCAGGCCCTTCGTCAGCGTGTCGGCGGCCAGATAGTTGAGAACTCCGCAGCAGACAACAAGATCGAATTGGCCGTCCACGCCGAGATTGTCCACAGAACCGCGTTGGATATTGCGGCGCTTGCCCCAGCGGCGAACCGCATACTCGCTGGGATCGACGCCCGTGTAACGGAGGCGAGGGCGGCGGGCGGTCAGGGGTGGGTACCAGTTGCCCTCGCCGCACCCCACATCGAGGACGGACCGGACGGGCCGGCCGAGGAGGTACTCGGTCGCGCCGAGGACGAACTCGACCTCCCGCTCGAGCTCGGCGCTCGATTTCACGCGGCACGAGGGGTGCCTATACCATCGGTCAAAATAGGCGCGATCAAACTGACGCTGCGGTGTAATATTTGACTCCCGTGTCGTGTCGCTTTCGTCTCAGTCTCGTGGTGTGCTTCGCGGCGTGCACCGCCTGCGGCGTCATGCGCCGGGCGGCGAACGCGGTCGCGCCCAAATCGGACCCCCCGGCGACGACGCGTTGGAACGCGACGCTCTGGGAGGCGACGGACACGGCCGGCGACACGAGCGCCGGACCGCACGGTATCGCGTGGATGGCGCCAGGGACCGCCGACAACCACTCGATCCGCGTGCGGATCGCGGTGCATCACGCCGACTCGGCGCAGAAGTATGTCTGGCGCGTGCATTTCGGGAAATGCGACAACGACCTGGGCGTCTTCGGCCCGCCCGCGGCCTACCGCGATCTGGCCGCGGATTCGACCGGCGTGGCGGCGGGCTACGCGTCCCTTACGCTCGGGTTCCCGTCGAATGGGCAGTACTTCGTGCGGGTCGACCGGATCCAGGGTGCCGACCCCGCGCCGCTCGTGTGCGGGAATCTGTCCCCACCCCGCTAGGGGTAGTCGAGGGTCAACCCCGATAAACGAAATCCCGCGCGCACGAATGCTTCGGCGTGCGTGCTGGTGGCGGCCGGCTGGTCGTCGATCGTCTCCAGCGTGTGCCGGCGTCCACCACGGCGCGCGGCGATGAGGGCTACCGCGACCGTGATGTCGCTATCGCTGAGCGGGGCCAGGAACGTCACGCGGCGGCCGTTGCCTTCGACCGTGATCACCGGCTTGCCACGTTGCGTGATGATCAACGCGCTCGCGCCGCGAGGGCGCGGCAGCAGATCGGGATACGCTGGGTCGGTCGCGGCGATCGCGATGAGTGGTGCGTCAGGATCCTCGCGCGCCGCGCGCAGGCGCTCGACGGCTTCCGGGAGCGCGAACTGGGCGCCGGCGAGTCCTTCGACGAAGTAGCCGCGGCGCACCTCGCCGCGAAGCTCCAGGCGCTTGAGCTCGCGATAGATGGCGCGCCAGGAGACTGGCGGACGTTCCCGGCGCCACCAATCGCGCGTGACGACGCCGTAGCGGACGAGCCACTTTTGCGCGATCACGGCCGCCCGCGCGTCCTCATCGAGCGCTGGTCCTCGCGTGCCGGGTGTGTCGAGCATCGACCATCGGCCCGCGCTGGCACGCTGCGATTGCGGGCGATCCGGGCGTTGCCAGCGCGGCAGGCGGTGTGCACTTGGACGGCGTGACGTCACGAACGTGTTCGGCAGCCAGCGCGTGGGGTCGGGCTCGGTCCGACTCCGTGACGGGAGCGCACGTTGGTGCATCACTTCCCGCATCGCGTCGATCGTGTCGTTGGTGACGAGGCCGGCCTGGGCGAGCTCCCGCAGCGCATCTCTCGCCGCCACCGGGCCCAAGCCGGTGACCGCCGTGATGTCAGTCGAGAACGACGCGCCGCCTCGCACGAGGGCGTCGCGCACTCGCTCGGCTGACTCCGAAAGTGATGGCGCTGCCGACTCGGGCTGCCACAGGGCGCCTTCTCCTCGCTCGAAGAACCGGACACGCGTGGGCGGAACCCCGGCCCATACGAGCGTGCCCGCACTGGCCGCCTGCGTGAGCCACGCCGGGTTGTAGCGCGTCATCCGCGCCGGGAGATAATCGCGCTCCCACGCATCGGCCGGCCGGGCGAGGCCGTCGAGTTGCTCCATGATGATCCCGAGGCCTGCCTCTTCGTCCAAGCGATCCCGCGGGTCGACATGCTGCCATCGCTGCAGAAACGCGGCGAAGGTCGCGAGGTCGGTCGCCTCGATCTGGGCGCGGAGTTTCGCCAGCGCCCGCCGGCGAGCGCGTTCGAGGACCTTGCGGGAGATCCACCGGCCAGCGACGCGCATCAGCGTTCCCGCGCGTTCCCATTCGGTCAGTCGCGTTTCCACCCACTGTGGCGCATACGAATACCGCGCGACCACATCCTCGACGGTTACGAGCCCCGCGAGCGAGAGATACCGCGCCAGCATGTCACGACGTGGCGCGTTCTGGTACTCGCGCAGGACATAGCGTCCGTTGTCCAGGGTAGTAACGCGGCCAGACGCGAGGAGCGCGCTCAGCGCGCCCGAGTCCGGCGCTTCGCGCGCCGACAGCTCGCCGAGCGTCAGATCCCCGGCGCGCTCCAGCCGGTGCGCGAGCTCGTCGGCCGTGCGCGCCTGGCGGCCAGGAGCAGTCCCGCGCCGGATGGCGAGCACTTCGTCGATAGCGGCAGCCGTAGCCTCGTCGAGCGCGTCGTCGACGCCGAGCACATCGTCGAGCATGCCGCGATCAACGGACAGCATTGCCGCGGCGCGCTCGGCGCGTGGTGTGTCATCGGCGTACAGCCACTCCATGACGAAGCCGAGCTGGAGGCCGGCGGCGAACGGAGACGGCCGCTCGGTCTCGACGATGCGAATCGGCAATCGCCCGGACTCTAACTCGCGCAGGACGCCGGTGAGCGCGTCCATGTCGAACGCATCGCGCAGCACCTCACGGTACGTCTCGACGAGGATCGGGAACTCGGGATACTGCCGCACGGCCTGCAGCAGGTCGACGGCCTTGAGCCGCTGCAGCCAGAGCGGCATGCGGCGGTTCGGTCGTCCGCGCGGCAGCAGCAACGCGCGCGCGGCGTTCATGCGGAACCGTGCGCCGAACAATGGTGTCGTCCCGACCTCGTCGAGCACGGCCTGCTCGGCCTCGGCCGGTGTCTGCGCCAGGAGCGACCGTATCGGCGGCGCCGCGGCGAGTGCGGGCAGGCGGAGCATGATCCCGTCGTCGCTCGTCTGCACGGCGACGTCGATCGACAGGAGATCTCGCGCCCGACGCGCGAGCGCCATGCCCCATGGGGCGTTGACGCGACCGCCGAACGTCGAGTGGATGACGACGCGGACGGATTCGACGTCGTCGCGAAAGTACTCGATCGTGAGCGCCGTATCGTCCGGCACGACACCGAGCGCGACGCGCTGCTCGGCGACGTACTCGCGGCCCGAGCGGGCGCTGGCCAGATCGCAGCCGTGCTTGGCCGCGAACTCGGCGTCCATGTCGGCGGTCGCGGCGGCCAGCTCGCGGCGGATCGCGCCGACGCGGCTCGAGACCGCCGGGCCGCGGGTCGAGAACTCGCCGTGCCAGAATGGCATCCGCGCTGGCGCGCCGGGCGCCGGGATCACGACGACGCGGTCGTGCTCGATGGCGTTGATGCGCCAGGTGGCCGAGCCCAGTTGGAATACATCGCCAATGCGGGACTCGTGGACGAACTCTTCGTCGAGCTCGCCGAGTCGGGTGCGATCCGGCAGGTTGACGGTGTAGAGGCCGCGATCCGGGATCGTGCCGCCGGAGATCACGGCTGTCATGCGACTCCCGCGTGAGCCTGTGACGCGGCCGGTGGTGCGGTCCCAAGTGAGCCTTGGCTCGAGCTCCACGGCTACGTCTGCCGGGTACTTGCCGCTCAGCATCGCGAGCGTCTCGTCGAACGCCTGTCGGGGCAGTCGGTGATATGGATACGCGCGCCGTACGAGCTCGTAGAGCGCCGTGTCAGTCGTACCCTCAATCGGCGTCGAGGCAACGGCGACCATGGTCTGGGCCAGGACATCCAGTGCGTTCTGCGGCACCACCGTCGCCTCGACCTCGCCTGCTCTGGCGCCATCGACGATCGCCAGGATCTCGATGAGATCATCGCGGAACGTGGGGACAAACGCAGCGCGACTGACGTCGCCGACCGAGTGTCCCGCGCGGCCGGCGCGTTGGACGGCGGCCGAGACGCGTTTGGGGCTCTGGATCTGTACGACGAGATCTACAGATCCGATATCGATGCCTAGCTCGAGCGCGCTCGTTGTCACGAGTGCGGTCAACTCGCCGGCTTTGAGGGCGCGTTCGAGTGCGAGGCGGCGTTCTTTTGAGATCGATCCGTGATAGGGTCGCGCGATGTCTTCCTTGGCGAGCGCGTTGATCTTGTTCGCGATGCGCTCGGCCTGGCCTCGATTGTTCACGAATACGAGCGTGGTGCGGGCCGAGCGGATCAAGGCGACGAGTTGCTCGTAGACCGCGGGCCAGACGGTGCCGCCGACGTTGCCGAGGTCGGGCACCGGTGATTGCACGACGAGATCCATCGGCTTGACCAGGCCGCAGTCGACGATCGTCACCGGCCGGAACTCGGTGGCGCGGTCGAGGCCACCGAGGTAGTGCGCGATCTCCGTCAGCGGCCGTTGCGTGGCGGAGAGGCCAATGCGCTGTGGCGCGTTGTAGCCCGCGCCGGTCACCAGCGCATCGAGGCGCTCCAGTGTGAGCGCGAGATGCGCGCCGCGTTTGCCGCCGGCGACCGCGTGGATCTCGTCGACGATGACCGCGCGGACGCCGGGAAAGATCGTGCGGCCTCGCTCCGTCGTCAGCAAGATCGCCAGTGATTCTGGCGTCGTGATCAAGATGTGCGGCGTCCGGCGCAGCATTCTCGCCCGCGCCGAGGCCGGCGTATCGCCGCTCCGGACGTCGACTCGTATCTCGGGGAACGGCTCCCCTGCCGCTTCGAACCGGTCGCGCAACTCGGCCAACGGGCGCTGCAAGTTGCGTTGCACATCGTTGCCTAATGCTTTGAGCGGCGAGATGTAGAGGATCTGCACGGCGTTCGGCAGCGGTGCCTGGGCGCCCTGCACAATCAGGGCATTGAGCTCCCACAGAAACGCCGCCAGGGTCTTGCCCGTGCCGGTCGGCGCCAGGATCAGCGTGTGCGCGCCTGACGCGATCGCCGGCCAGCCCTGCACTTGCGGTGCGCTCGGCTCGCCGAGGGTCTCCTCGAACCAGCGCCGGACCAGCGGGTGGAACGGCATGAGCGCGTCGGGCTTGCGGGGCATGAGGAAAAATAGCGATGACGTACATGCTTCCTAGCCGGCGTATCCTGGTCTCGACATGCCTCGGCCGCCGCTTCCCGCTCCGTCGCTTGACGCCGCTTGGATCGAACAACGGATCTATGTTGTTCGGGGCGTGAAGGTCATGCTCGACACCGATCTCGCTGCGCTGTATGGGGTTCTTACCAAGCGGCTCAACCAGCAGGCGCGTCGAAACCGTCGTCGATTCCCCGGTGATTTTCTGTTCGAGCTGACTCCCGAGGAGGTGGCAAGTTTGAGGTCGCAAATTGCGACCTCAAACGCTCGCGTCGGCCGCGGCGGGACATTCGTACGTCTCCGGCATGCGCTCCAGGGCCATGCCGAGTTGGCGAAGAAGGTCGAAGAGCTGGAGCAGCGGTACGACGGTCAGTTCCAGGTCGTATTCGACGCTCTGCGTGAGCTGACGCGGTTACCGGAGGGCCCTCCGCGGCCACGCGTGGGATTCTCGGATACTGAAACTTGAAATCGCAATTTGCGACATCAAGTTTTGTGACTGGCCGGCGCCGAGGAGCGGCGTTACTGTGGGCAGCCAATGACCCGCTCTCATTTGCTTGTCGCCACGCTGTTGTTCTCCGGCACCGCCGCGCGCGCGCAGGATACCGCGTGCACCCGTGCGCCGGCGTCGGGCCAGGTGCCGGTCGTGATCATGGGGCGGCTCGAACCAACTGATCCGGCGCTCGAGGTGCCGAAGCCTTACCTCAAGAGCGTGCTCTCGTCGCTCCGAGATGCTTTTCATGCGTCGGGCCCGCTCGCTTTCTCGTCGTTCACGAGTCTGGGACGGGACACCGTGACCTACGCGATGGCGACTGCCATCCAGTTCCAGATCACGGATGACGGGCGAGCCCAGGACTCGCGCCTCCTGGCGACCTCGCTGTCCAGCACACTCGACTCGGCTGCTCTCGGAGCAGTCGCCCGGGCGGATTCCGAACAGCTGCTGCTCCCGATGCCTGACAACGTCGACAGGCGAGCGGTTCTCCGGTTCACGACCTACGTGGCGTCAGATACTGGCAAGGGCGTGTCCGGGAATAGCGTAATAGGGCCGTTGGTCAGGACGACTGCGCCAGTGTGGACGTCGTTCACGATGCCCGACATGGTCCGCCATATGCGGCCGCCGGAGTATCCCCCAAGTGCTGTCGCCGCCCACGCCCAGGATTCCGTGATGGTGGTGTTCGTGGTGGATGAATCAGGCGCTGTTATTCCGAACACGCTGTACCTCACGAGCATTACGTATCGGGAGTTCGGCCTGTCGGTGATCAAGTGGATGTACAATGCGCGGCCGCGCTATCATCCGGCGATCGTGGGCGGGTGCCCGGCCAGGTTCCACGTCGAGCAGCCGTTCACGTACAAGATGCGCTGACCGTCACGGCGCGGCGCCGAGCTTTCCGAGCCACACGCCGACGGCGAAGACGAGGCCTCCGCCGACGATCACTTGGCCGATGGTGGAGGCGAGACCGCTCCTCATGAAGTGGTAGCGAATCCACGCGATCGAGAGCAGCTCGAGCACGACGACGACGTAGGCGAGTTGCAGCGCATGCTGCAGATTGGCGATGAGAAACGGCAGCGTGTGGAACATGCCGCCGATCGCGGTGCCGAATCCGGTGATGGCGCCGCGGGCCACCGGGTTGCCGCGACCGGTGACGGTGCCATCGTCGGAGAGCGCCTCGGCGAGTCCCATAGAGATGCCGGCGCCGAGCGATGCGGCGAGTCCGACGAAGAAGGCGCTTGCGGGCCGGCCGGTCAGTGTCGCGGCGGCGAAGATAGGTGCGAGGGTCGAGACCGAGCCATCCATCAGACCGAGCAGGCCCGGCTGGATGACTTGCAGGACGAGTCTTTTCTCGTCCTCAGTACGGGGAGCAGTCATGCTCGCAAGCTACTAATACGGCTCAGCTTGCGCGATTAACTCTTGACAACGAGAGCCGTAGCTGTAACCGTTTCCACCCATGCCGGCTACGATCCGTGATGTTGCCCGCGCGGCGGGCGTATCGGTGGCGACTGTCTCCCGCGTGTTCAACAACAGCGGCCCGGTACACGAAGAAACCCGCGCCCGCGTCCGCGAAGTCGCTGGTGCGCTCCGCTACTCGCCGAATAGCGCTGCGCGGAGTCTCATCACCGCCAAGTCGAACACCCTCGGCGTCCTGCTGCCGGACCTCTACGGCGAGTTCTTCTCGGAAGTCATCCGCGGCATCGACCAGACCGCTCAGCACAACGGCTATCACGTGCTCGTGTCGAGCTCACACGAGACGCAAGCGCACATCGAGGGCGCGATCCGCGCGATGCGCGGCCGGGTCGATGGCCTCATTGTCATGTCCCCGGACATCGACGGACCGACGCTCGCGGCAAATCTGCCCGACAGTCTCCCGGTCGTGCTCCTCAACTGCGCGGTCGACGGCACGACGTACGATGCCATCAGCGTCGACAATTTTGGCGGCGCGTACGCGATGGTGCGCCACTTGCTCACCACCGGCCTCACGCGCGTGGCGATCATCACCGGGTCGTCGCGCAACTATGATGCGCGCGAACGGTTGCGCGGATATCGAGCGGCACTCCGCGACGTTGGCGCTGAACAGCAGGAGGGCTGGGAGATTCCTGGGGACTTTACGGAGACGGGCGGCTACCGAGCCGCGCGTGCGATCGCGGCGCTGTCGCCGCGACCGACCGCGGTCTTCGCGGCGAATGACGCGATGGCCATCGGCGCGCTGTCCGCGTTTCGGGAGATCGGTCTCTCCGTCCCAGGCGACATCGCCGTCGCCGGCTTCGACGACATCCCGATGGCTCGCTATATGAGCCCGCCCCTGACCTCGGTGCATGTCGAGATCAGCGAGCTCGGTGCGCGCGCGATGGGCGTGTTGCTGGCGGCGGTACTAGAGAAGAATCGGCACGAGCGACAACAGCTCGTATTGCCAACGACGCTAGTGGTCAGGCAGTCGTGTGGCGGGGGTGGACAACCAGTGTGAGGGCAGGGCAATGGCCGTATCACGTTGGATTCCGGCGCTCAGCGCCGTAGCGTTGACGCTCTACGCACCGCGGATGTTCGCACAAACGGAGGTCGCAAGCCTCCAAGGGCTCGTCACCGGAACGGGAAAAGCACCACTTCCGAACGCCACCGTGACGGTGCGCGATCTCAATGCCGGCAACGCGCGCATCGCCCATACCGGCTCGGATGGCTTCTATTATTTCGGCGGGCTCGTGCCGAGCGTGTACGTGGTTCGCGTAGTGGTCATCGGCTACGGGCCGCAAGCCGACACCCTGCGCATCCACGTCGCGAGCCAGCCGCGAGTCGACTTCCAGATGTCGGTGACGACCGTTCAGCTCGCCGAAGTCCAGGTCAACGCATCGCGCAACACGGGGAGCGAGGCGCGTGATCCACAGGTCGCAACCACCGTGTCGGTCGGCCAGATCAACAATGAGCCGCAGAACAACCGCAACTTCCTGGACCTGACGAAGCTGGTCCCGGGGACGCAGCAGCCGGTGCCGCCCAACGATCAGGCGACGTTCGGCTACGGCGCAGCGACGTTCGATCAGGTGAATGTCGTCATCGATGGCGCGAGCTACAAGAACGACGTGCTCAACGGTGGCGTCGCCGGTCAGACGACGAACCGGGGCAATCTGTTCCCGCAGAATGCCATTCAGGAATTCAAGGTGCTCACGAACAATTTCAACGCCGAGTATCAGTACGCGACCAGCGGACTGATCCAGGCGGTGACGCAGTCCGGCGGCAATGAGTGGCACGGTGAAGTCTTCGGGTACGGCGAGGCGCCGTGGATGATCCGTCGGGATTACGCGAGCACGATCGCCGGCTCGCCGCCGGCGAATGTCGCGCGCTTGCAGGACGGCGTGAGCATCGGCGGCCCGATCATCAAGGACAAGCTCCACGTCTTCGCCAGCTACGAAGGCACGTACACGAACTACGGCACGCGCATCTTCCCCAACGGCGACTCGGTCGGCGCGGCGCGCTCGCTCAATCCCCAGCAGTACACGTCGACGCAATATCAGGATTTTCGGCAGAGCAACATCTTTGGCAAGCTGACGTACGACGTGACGCCCGAGCAGCACCTGGAGCTGACGCAGACGTTCAACCATACGACGGATCCGGGCGGGTATGGCAATGTCAACGGCTCGAACCAGAACGTGCAGAGCACCGGGACAAATCTGTTGAACGACGTGAACACGACGACCTTGCGCGACATCTGGAGCCCGGGTCACTGGATCAACGAGGCGCAGGTCGAAGCCCAGTTCACGAAGTGGAATCCGCAGCCGATCAATCCCAACATGCCGCAGCTCAACTACGAAAATCTGTTGAGCCTGGGCGGCGGCACGACATATCAGCTCTTCGAGCAGAATACCTACCGCTTCCACGACGATCTCACCTACTCGGGGTTCCACGCGCTCGGCGACCACGTCTTCAAGGTCGGCGTGACGTACGCGTACGACCACTATCACATCTTCAAAGAGCTGAACGAGAACCCGGTCTTCAACTTTACGAATCCGGACAGCAACGTCACGGTCCCCGCGTCCGCGTCGATCGGGTATGGCAATCCGAACCTGAGCGCCGATAACAACGAGCTCGGATGGTTCGTGCAGGACAACTGGACGGTGAACAACCGCCTCACGATCAACGTGGGCTTGCGCTGGGATTACGAGTCGAACGAGTTCCAAAACAGTTTCGTCTGGCCGAACCGCGCGCTCGAGGACACGCTGCTCTCGATTCGCGACTCCAAGGGCAACCAGATGATCTCGTCCAACTACTTCAACAACGGCGGTCAACGCCCGCCGTTCACGGGCGAGTGGCAGCCGCGGGCGAGTGCGTCATACGACCTCACCGGCAAGGGGCAATTCTTCATTTTCGGGAACTGGGGCATCTTCTACGATCGGGACAATTACTACTACACCTCGAACGAACCGTACAACTTGCAGTGGCACAACACGAACTTCACGTTCGTGCCCCCGGGGGCGACGCCCGGCCCCGGCCAGATCGTCTGGAACCCGTCCTATCAGAGCAAGCAGGGGTTGCTCGGCATCATCGCGTCGGGTCAGGCGCCGCCGAGCCAGCTCTACCTGACGCCGAACAACCTGCGCCCACCGTGGTCGACGAACTTCAGCGGTGGTCTTCGTCAAGTGCTCGGTACGTTCGCGCTACAGGAGATGTACCAAGGGTCGCGGGGGTTCAACGGATTCACGTACCTTTGGGCGAATCGCGACTTCACCCAGCCGGGATTCACGTTCTGCTACGCGGGTTCGTGTAGCGGTGGCGCGCGCCAGATCTTGAGGGCGTGCGGCTGCGTCGATAGCTGGTACGACGCCATGATTCTCAAAGTCGAGCGCCCGCTCACCCCCACGACCAAGTGGGGCGGGTGGATCTCTTATACGTTGAGCTGGGCGGATAACAACGGTGGCGACGGCGGGGGCAACGTGTATTCGCTCGACCGCCCCGAGCCGAGCAGCTATCCGCGCCACCCTACGCCGTCCGATCAGCGGTCCGTGCTATCGGCGAACGCGGTGGTAAAACTGCCGCTCAATTTCCTGGTCAGCGGCATCGTGACTTTCAGCTCGGGCTCGCCGTTCGACCTCACCAACTGCAAAGTGTACGACAATCCGATCTATGGTTGTTACATCCAGTACTCGTCGTACTACGTGCCGAAGCACGACTTTCTCGGGGTCTCGAACGCGTTCGCGTACTATCAAGACGATATACGCATCCAGCGCTTCTTCCGCATCGTGGGATCGCAGCAGGTCGGGCTGACGATGGACGTGTTCAACGTGTTCAACCTGGCGAACCGTGCCTGCCCGACCACGTTCATTCCGGAAACCGGACCGGCGTCGGTCGGGACCCTGACGTGCGCCGGGTTCAATAATGAAGGTCGCACGTTCCAGGCGGGTGTGAAGTACGATTTCTAGCTTACTGTTCAGGAGTGATTGCGAGACGAGCTGGCGCGCTCGCACTCGTGACCGCACTGGCTGCCTGCGGAGGCGCGCCAGTGCGGCCCGTGGTGATCGCGCCGACCCCCATTACTGGTGGCCTCTCCGGCCAGGCGTTCCTCGATACCGTCGAGCGCCGGTCGTTCGACTTCTTCTGGAAGGTCTCCGATTCGACGACCGGTCTGACGCCTGACCGGGCGCTCTCGCCGACCTTCTCGTCTGTCGCCGCGATCGGGTTCGCGCTCACCGCGTACCCGATCGGCGCGAGCCGCGGATATATCACACGAGGGGCGGCCGCCAAGCGCGTGCTGACCACGCTCAAGTATCTGTGGCTGGCGCCCCAAGGGCCGGCCGATACAGGCACGATCGGATACAAGGGCTTCTTCTATCACTTCCTCGACATGAAGCACGGCCGGCGGTTCGTGCCGTCCGAGCTGTCGACCATCGATACCGCGCTCTTGCTCGTCGGCGCGCTGTTCGCTGGGGAGTACTTCGACTCGTCGACTCCCGACGAAGCCGAGATCCGCGCGTACGCGGACTCCCTGTACTGGCGAGTCGACTGGCGCTGGGCGCAGAACTTTCCGCCGCTGCTCACGCTCGGTTGGACGCCCGACAGCGGGTTCTTTCCGTACGACTGGCGCGGGTATAACGAGGCCGCCGTCCTCTACGTGCTCGCGCTGGGCTCGCCGACCCACCCGATCTCGCCCGACGCGTGGCCCGAGTATCAACGGACGTATCGCTGGGGCACGTTCTACGGGCAGTCGTTCCTCCAATTCCCGCAGCTGTTCGGGCACCAGTTCTCGCACGTCTGGATCGACTTCCGGAACATCGCGGATCAGTACATGCGAGCGCACGGCAGCGACTACTTCGAGAACTCGCGGCGCGCGGCCTACGCGCAGCGGGCCTACGCGATCGCCGACTCACTCGGCTACGTCGGCTATGGCCCCGATGTGTGGGGGTTCACCGCGTGCGATGGGCCCGCGGAGACGACGCTCGTGCTCGACGGGAAGAGGCGACGATTCCACACGTACTGGGCGCGAGGGGTGTCCACCGTGCGTGTGGTCGACGACGGGACCATCGCGCCGTACGCCATCGGTGGGTCCGTCGTGTTCGCGCCCGAGATCGTCATTCCCGCCCTGATCGGCATGCGGCGAAAGTACGGGGACAACGTGTTCTCGACCTACGGGTTCGTCGATGCGTTCAATCCGACCTTCGTCGCGCCAGTCCCCGTGGCCGGTGGTCGCGTCGATCCGGCGCAAGGATGGTTCGACTCGGATTACCTCGGTATCGACGAAGGGCCAATCGTCTCGATGATCGAGAACTACCGGTCGGGGCTCATCTGGAACACGATGAAAAAGAGCCCCTACATCATCCGCGGATTGCGCCGGGCGGGATTCTCCGGCGGGTGGCTCGACCAGGCGGGGCCCGTGCCGGAGCCGCCGAAGCTTCCGCCACAACCGCCTCCCCCGCCGCCGATCGCGGAGCATGAGCTGATCCCATGAGGTGGCGGGCTCTCGCGTTGGTGCTCCTTGTGGCGGCGTGCGGCGGTCGCGACAGCGGGGCCGTCACGCTCAAAGTCTGGGGGCTCGGCCGCGAGGGCGAGGTATTGAAAGAACTGCTGCCAGAGTTCGAGCGGCGGCATCCGGACATTCGCGTCATCGTCCAGCAAATCCCGTGGACCGCGGCGCACGAGAAGCTCCTGACCGCGTTCGTCGGTGATGCGACTCCGGACGTAGCGCAGATCGGCAATACTTGGCTGCCAGAGTTTGTTGCACTCGGCGCGCTCGCACCGCTGACGGCGGATAGCCAGGACTACTTCCCCGGCATCTGGCGCACGAACGAAATCGGCGGGACGCTCTACGGCATTCCCTGGTACGTCGATACTCGCGTAATTTTTTACCGGTCCGATGTATTGGCCGCCGCGGGATACAAGACGTTCCCGACACTCTGGACCGACTGGCGCCAGGCCATGGTCAAAGTGCGCGGCGATCGCGCGGCCATCCTCCTCGCGCTCAACGAGTGGGCCGGGCCGATCGTGCTCGGCATGGGCACGCGCGCTCCGTTCTTGACGCCGGACGGGCTGCACGGCGCGTTCCAAGAACCGCGATTTCGTCGGGCGTTCGCGTTCTACGTCGATCTCTTTCGCGGCGGGCTCGCGCCGGCGGTCAACAACGCGCAGGTCGCGAACCGTTATCAATCATTCGCCGCCGGCGATTTCTCCATGATCCTCTCCGGGCCGTGGGACATCGGCGAGTTCTCGCGCCGGCTGCCGGCGTCACTCGCTGGCAAGTGGATGACGGCGCCGATGCCGTCACCTGACCCACCCGCGCCCGGCTTGTCTCTGGCCGGCGGCTCGAGCCTCGCCGTTTTCCGCCGCTCGGCGCATCAGGGAGCGGCCCGCGCGCTCATCGCGTACCTCTCGGAGCCCGCCGTGCAGGTTCACTTTTATACCCTGACGGGAGATTTGCCCGCGCGCGAGTCCGCGTGGTCGGATCCCGTGCTCGATACGAACCGGTACGCCGCGGCGTTTCGCGAGCAGCTGCGGCACGTCGCGCCGACACCGCAGGTGCCCGAGTGGGAGCAGATCGTCACCGCGGTCGCGCGGTACGCCGAGGAGACCGTGCGCGGGGATATGACGGAAGACCAGGCGCTCGAGGCGCTCGATCGCGACGTCGATCGGATGCTGGAGAAGCGCCGCTGGCTGGCGCGTGCACACTAGTCGCGCGGCCTATTGGTTCTTAGCGCCGGCTCTCCTGCTCATCGCGGCGTTTTTTGTTGTGCCGATTTTCGCCTCGTTGGCCTTGAGCGCGACGGATTTCGATATCTACGCGGTGGCTTCGCCGGCCAATACGCGATTTGTCGGGCTCGGCAATTACACCGAGCTATTACAGAACCCGCTCTTTTGGACCGCCGTCGGCAATACACTGTATTTCGTGGTCGTCGGCGGCCCACTGTCGGTCGCGGTCTCGCTGGGTGCCGCTCTCCTGGTCAATTCCAAACTCACGAGGGCCAAGGGGTTTTTTCGCGCGGTCTACTTCGTGCCGGTCGTGACCACCCTCGTCGCCGTCGCCGTCATCTGGCGGTATCTGTACGATCCGCGATTTGGGCTGCTCAACTACGGCCTTCACTTTCTGGGGATCGGGCCGATCGATTGGCTCGGCAATCCCCATTGGGCCATGCCGTCGATCATTCTCATGACCGTCTGGAAGAATTTCGGCTACAACATGCTGATCTTCGTCGCGGGCCTCCAGGCGATCTCGCAAGACCTCTATGATGCCGCACTGGTCGATGGCGCCAGTACTATCCAGCGGTTTCGTCACGTCACGCTCCCGATGCTGGGTCCGACATTCCTGTTCGTGTCGGTCACGACGATGATCGGCTACACGCAGCTCTTCTCCGAGCCGTATGTCATGACGCAGGGCGGACCCCTGCACGCGACGTACAGCATCGTCTTGTATATGTACGAGGAAGGGTTCCGGTGGTGGCACTTGGGGTACGCGGCATCGATCGCGTTCGTCCTGTTCGCCCTCGTGCTCGGCGGCACGCTCATCCAGCGACGACTCAGGCGATGAAACGAGTCGCGCTTCACGTCGCCCTGGTGCTCGGTGCAATCACGACGCTCGCGCCTCTTATCTGGATGGTCGCCGCCTCGTTCATGCCCGCCGGCCAGGCGACGACGTACCCGCCGCATTTCATCCCGCGGCCGGCGACGCTCGGGAACTATCGGATTCTCTTCACGCGCCTCGACGTCGCGCGGAATGTCATGAACAGCGTGATCGTCTCGTTCGCCGCGACGGGGCTCTCGACCATTATCAATGCGATGGCCGGATACGCCTTCGCGAAATTCCGGTTCCGCGGGCGGGACCCGTTGTTTCGGACGATGCTCGCGGGACTCGTGATCCCCGCGCAGGTCGGCATGCTGCCCCTCTTCGTGATCATGAAGCAGCTGCACCTCGTGAACAGCTACTGGGCGGTGATCATCCCGTCGATGTCCAGCATCTTTGGGATTTTTCTCGTCCGGCAGTACGCGCTGTCGATTCCCGATGAGCTGCTCGACGCCGCCCGCATCGACGGGGCGAGCGAGCTGGCGATCTTTGGACGCATTGTACTGCCGCTCCTGCGCCCGATTCTGGTCACGTTCGCCGTGTTCATGTTCATGAGCGTGTGGAACGACTTCATGTGGCCGCTCATCGTGCTGAGCGACGACGCGAAGTACACGCTGCCGGTGGCGTTGGCGAATCTCACCGGGGAGCATGTGCAGGATACGGAGCTCATGATGGCGGGTGCCGTCGTCACGCTCGCTCCCGTGCTCGCGGCTTTCCTGTTCCTGCAACGCTACTACATCGAAGGCATTACCATGGGCAGCGTGAAGGGATGATTGTTGCCCTCGCCCTGCTCGCCATTCTTCAACCGCCGCCGAAGATACTCGACGACTTCACGAGCATCGCGCCATGGACGGTGGCGCCGGCGGAGGGCGTCAGCATGCGATTGGCGCGCGACTCGGGCGCCATGCGCATCGACTTCGACTTTCATGGCCATGGCGGGTGGGCGATCGCCAGGCGGCGCCTCGCGATCGATCTGCCGGAGAATTACGCGTTCACGTTCTCCGTGAAAGGGCACTCGCCGCCGAATACGCTGCAGTTCAAGATGATCGACTCCACCGGCGCCAACGTCTGGTGGTGGGCGCATCCCGATATGGCCTTCACGCCGGAGTGGACGCCGGTCACGGTCCGGCGTCGGCGGGTGAGCTTCGCTTTCGGGCCGATCGGCGGCAGCGAGATGCGCGCGGGTGGACCGGTGATCCATCACGTTGCGGCGATCGAGATCGCTATCGCGGCGGGGTCGGGCGGACGCGGGTCGATCTGGATCAAAGCGCTGTCGATCACGCCGATCCCGCCATCTCAGCACACGAAGTTAGTCGACCCGAAGAGCTGGACCATCGATTTGCGTACGTACAGCGAGCTGGGCGGACTCGACATCACATGGGACACGACCGTTCATCGCCCCGTGCGCTATCGCGTCGAGCTGTCGGACGATGGCGATCAGTGGCGCGTCGTGCGTCGTGCCGCGCATGCGAGACTGGGGCACGGAGGACACGACTTCGTCGTGCTTCCTGATGCCATCGCCCGATTCGTGCGTGTGCGGCCGGAATCAGGTAGAGTCCGCGACCTGGACGACGAGCCACCGGCATTCGCGGACTCCACCGCTGGGCGATTTGCGCTCATCGCCCGCAACGCATCCAACGGTGCGTATCCACGATATCTCCACGGCGAGCAGCCGTACTGGACGGTGTTCGGCTCACGAAACGGCACGCACACCGGGCTGCTGGACACCGACGGCAACGCGGACTTCGGGGCCCGCACGCCGGGCATCGAGCCGTTTGTGATCGATCGGGGACGCGTCATCTCGTGGGCCGATGTGCATTCGCAAGCGTCCCTGGACAGTGGCGATCGGCCGATTCCATCGGTGACGTGGAGAGCGAACGACTGGTCGCTCACGGTCACCGGATATGGCGCGCACGACTCGCTAGGGCTTCGGTATCGGGTGACCAACACGAGCGCACACGCCATCGCACCGACGCTCGTGCTGGCGGTGCGACCGTTTCAGGTCGATCCGCCCTGGCAATCGTTGAATGTCGCTGGCGGGCCGACGCCGGTTCGCACGCTCGACCCGCTCACGCTACACCCGAGCGAGCGGCCGACCGCGGTGGGCGCATCGACGTTCGCCGATGGCGACATCACGGAGTACCTGTGGGGTGGCACCTTTCCTCGCCAGAGCCAAGTTCAAGACCCGGACGGATATGCATCCGGTGCGATGACATTCGCGCTGCATCTGGCTCCTGGCGAGTCGCATGATGTCTATCTGGGCACACGAAATAGTGACCAGTGGTCGAGCGACCTCGTGATCGACGGCCCGCCGCCGGTCGACGACCTGGCGCGGGCGATTCGGACGAGCATCGGGTACATCCTGATCGACCGCTTGAAGCCAGGCCCGCGATCCTACGATCGCACATGGATCCGGGACGGTACGCTCATGTCGGATGCCCTGCTCCGTGTCGGTGACACCGCGACCGTGCGAAAGTTCATCCAATATTTCGCGCCGTATCAGTATGCGTCGGGTCGCATCCCGTGTTGCGTGGACGCGCACGGGGCCGACCCGGTGCCCGAGCTCGACTCGGACGGCGAGTTCATCGCGCTCGTCTCCGAGTATACGCGCTATACCGGTGACTCGGCGCTGCTGCGCTCCGAATGGCCGCATGTCCTTGCGGCCGTGGCCGATATGGACTCGCTCCGGCATCACGACACCCTCGGCCTCATCCCACCCTCCATCAGTCACGAGGGCTACTCGGCCAACCCCGAGCACTCGGTTTGGGATGATTGCTGGGCGATCAAGGGCTACACCGACGCCGGCTATCTGGCACAGCGGGACACGCTGTCGGCGCACTTGAACGCCGCGATTGCGCGATCGGGCGCATTCGTCCCGGGGGCGGTCGATATCGACGACTACGATCCGACATCAACGGCGATCGGATTGTCCCCCACCGAGTGCGGCCTGCCCGGCGCGCAGCTTCGGCGGACGTTTGTCATGTACGACAGTCTGCTCGCGCTGCGGATCGCGGGGCGGATTCCGGCGTACACGCCGTACGAGTTCCGTAATGCCGGCGCGCTCTTACGGCTCGGAGATCGCGAGCATGCGTGGCCGGTGATCGCGGCTGGCGTATCCGATCTGCACCCGGCCGCGTGGTATGCGTGGCCAGAGGTGGTCTTTCGGGATACCGCCGCACCGAACGTCATCGGGGATCGGCCGCACGGGTGGGTGGCGGCCGAATTCGTGCGAGCCGTGCTCGATCTGTTCGCGTACGAGTCGAATCACGATTCCACGTTGGTGCTCGGGGCCGGCGTCCAGCGCGCGTGGCTGACTCCCGGTGTGCGCATCGCCGGCCTCCATACGCCATTTGGCTTGCTGTCATTCCACGAATGGGATGATCACGGCACGCTGCGCGTGCACGTGGACTCCGGTCTTTCGCCGCCGCCGGGCGGCATCGTCATTCGCTCACCCGTGGGCGCTGGCGACGATCGGATCGTCGTGCGGGCATTGCCAGCTGACGTCGAGTTTCATGGCCATTGAGATTGTCCGAGCGGACATCACGACGCTCAACGTCGACGCGATCGTCAATGCGGCGAATGCGGCGTTGGCCGGTGGCGGAGGCGTCGATGGCGCTATCCATCGGGCGGCGGGACCAGAGCTCCTTGCCGCGTGCCGGGGGCACGGCCGTTGCCCCCCGGGCGGCGCGGTGATCACGCCGGGGTTTCGGCTACGGGCGCGATATGTGATTCATGCGGTCGGGCCCGCCGATAGTGACGCGCAGGTGCTCGAACGGACGTACGAGAGCGTGTTTCGAGTCGCGGCCGACACTCGCGACCCCCACATCGAGACCATCGCCTTCCCAGCGATATCGACAGGAGCGTACGGCTTTCCAAAGCGCGAGGCGGCTCGGATCGCGCTCGGCGTCATGCGACGTCACGAGGCGCGATTCGACCGGATCATCGCGGCGTTGTTCGACGACGAGTCTGTCGATATCTACCGGCGATTAGAGCCCTAGCGCCTCGGCCTCACGCTTCATCGCCTCAATGACAAACTGAATATGCTCGTCGAGATCGACGCCGAGCTCCGTGGCACCCTGCACGACATCTTCGCGACTCACGCCGCGCGCGAAGGCTTTGTCCTTCATCTTCTTGCGCACGGATGACGCTTCGACGTCCGCGACCTTCTTCGAGGGCTTGACGAGCGCCGTCGCGGTGATGAGCCCCGTGAGCTCATCGACGGCGAACAACGTGCGCGCCATGCGGGAGCTGCGGGCGACGCCGGTGTATTGCGCGTGGCCGAGGATGGCCTCGAGGACGTCGTCGGGACATCCACGCTCGCGGAGGATGCGGACGCCCTCGGAGGGGTGTCCCTCGGTCGGCGAGTGCTCGGCGTTCGGAAAGCGCTCGTAGTCGAAATCGTGGAGCAGTCCCGCGAGCCCCCAGCGCGCCTGGTCTTCGTCCCACCGCTCGGCGTACGCCCGCATGGCGGCTTCGACCGACAGCATGTGCTTGCGGAGCGATTCGCTGGCCGTGTACTCCTGCACGAGCGCGAGTGCTTCGTCACGCGTCATGACAGCACCTTTCTCAACGTTGCGACGGCGGTCTCCAATTCCTCCTCCGTGTTGTAGTAATGTGGCGAGAGCCGGAGCAGCGGCTCGCCTCTGGCATCGTTCGCGCCTTCCTGTGGCTCCGAAGTCCACACGTTCACGCCACGCGCCCGCATCTTGAGCTTGACCATCTCGGGATCATGCCCCGATACCGCCGCGGTCACGATTGCGGCCCGATGGCGGCCGAGATCCGTCACGCGGACGCCGGGCACATCGGCGAGCAGTGTTCTCAATCGCGCCGCCAATTCTGCCGGGCGCGTGAATGTGACGTCCCCCACTTCGCGGGAGTATCGTACCGCCGCTCCCATACCAAGGACGAGCGCATACGCGAATTCCCAATTCTCGAATCGCCGGCCACCAGAGGCGAGCGCATACGTATCCGGGCTCGTCCAATCGGCGCCGCGCATGTCGACGTAGAGAGGGTAGGCCCCACGCCCCGCGATCTTGTTCGCGACGTAGAGGAATCCGACCCCGCGAGGCCCGCGCAGAAACTTGCGCGCCGCCGCGGCGAGAAAGTCGCATTTGAGTCGCCCGACGTCGATCGGGATCTGGCCGACGCTCTGACAGGCGTCGATGATGTACGGGATCTCGAGCTCTTCGGCGATCGCCCCGACGGCTTCGACGTTTTGGATCAGTCCCGAGTTCGTCGGGACCCAGGTGATGGCGATCACACGACACCGTCCGTCCCGGGCGAGGGCGCGCACGCTGTCCGGATCGACGCCGCCATCCGGCAGGTCCGCCGCCCGGCGGATCTCGACGCCGAGTCGGCGGGCGAGGGACAAGTACATGAGCTGGTTCGACGGATAGTCGGCCCGGCTCGTGATAATGGCGTCTCCGGATCGGAGGTCGAACGCGGAGAGCGCCTGCGCGAACGCCACCGTCGCGTTTTCCACCACGGCGATCTCGCCGGCCGACGCCCCTATGTAGCGCGCCAGATCCGCGTAGACCCCTCGAATCTCGGTCTCGGCGGCTTCGTGGGCCTCGTATCCACCGATTACAGACTCCAGGTGGATATGGCGCTCTATCGCATCGGACACCGCGGTGGGCATGAGCGCGGCTCCGGCGTTGTTCAGGTGAATCCGTTTCTTACACCCAGGCGTGTCCGACCGCCACGTTTCAAGTGATGACATCACGCGTCAGAATAATAGGAGGAAGTGGATCATGGCATCGCTGACGCCGGCCGAGCAGTGGATTCTGAGGAGCGTACCGCTCACCGACTGGACGACACCGAGCCAGGCGGCGCCGAATCTGTCAAAGCTCGCCGATGTGGACCGGATGGCGGAATGGGCGTACCTGTATTTGGAGACGTTGGCCCGGAAGGGTTACGTCG
>DATMLM010000026.1:0-91935 GCA_035570055.1 Gemmatimonadaceae bacterium | reverse complement strand
GCGAAGTCGTGAGCGACCAACCGGCGCAGACGCAGGAGTCCGACATCCCGGCGGAGATGTCGTCGCCGGTCTACGTGAACCGCAAGGTGCTGCGCCTGTCGCTGCGCGGCGTCGCCGTCGGGACGCTCGTCGACTACTCGTACACTCGAGAGGAGCTGAAGCCGTTCCGCGCCGGTGACTTCTTCACGTCATGGAGCGTGACGGCGGGGACGACCGTCCGACGGTCGCGCTTCCTGGTCGACGCGCCGAAGGACATGAAGCTCCGGATCGAGGAGCGAAACCTCCCGTTCGCGCGCTCGCAGAAGACGTCGGACAACCGCACGCAATACCTCTGGGCGACAAAGGATGTGCCCTGGGTCAAGCGCGAGATGTTCGCCGCCGACTCGAACGACTTGGACGAGACCATCTACATCGCCGCGCCCGGCGCGTGGTCGGACATCGGCCGCTGGTACGCCGGACTGGCGAAGGACCGTTACGCTCCGTCGCAAGAGCTTCGCGACACGGTCCACGCGCTCGTGGCCAACGCGAAGACGTTCGAGGACTCGCTGCGCGCGATCCACCGCTGGGTCGCGCAGGACATCCGCTACGTCTCGATCTCGCTCGGCATCGGTGGATTCCAACCGCGGTCACCGGACTCCGTCATTTCCACGGGATTCGGGGACTGCAAGGACAAAGCAACACTGTTCGTCGCCGCCCTTGGCGTGCTCGGCGTCGAAGCGTACCCGGTCCTGCTCAACGCGGGTGGCTACGTCGACCGGGCCATGCCCACGATTGGCCAGTTCGACCACGCGATCGCCGCGATCAAGCGGAACGGCACGTACGAGTACACGGACCTCACATCCGGCGTGACGCCGCTCGGCGAGCTTCCGTACGCCGACGAATCGCAGTTCGCGCTCGTCGTGCACAAAGACGGCCGCACGGAAGAGGTCACGCTGCCGGCCGATCCACCGGACGCGAATCGACTGGAGACGCACCTCACGGGGCGGTTGTCGACGGACGGGATCTTCGATGGCCGTCTCGAGGAGCGCGCGACCGGCACGACTGCCGACGGCATGCGGGCAATGATGCCGGAGCGGTTCGACTCCGCGCAGCGCGCGAACGCGATGCGCGCGATGGCGCAGCACGTGTATCCCGGCGCGGAAGGCGACAGTATCGTTGCGTTCAACGGCAAAGATGTCGAGGCCGAGCCCAAGGTCTCGGTGCTGATTCGCCACGGACAGGCAACGTCGCAGTCCGGATCCACCGATGTGCTCACCGTACCCTTCGGTGGGAACACGCTGAGTCAGACCGCGAGTCAGCTGGAGGCGGCGCCGCAGCGGCGGTTTCCGATCGATGCGAGCAAAGTCCTCGGTCATCTCAACATGACGTACGAGGCGCGTGTCACGCTGCCGGACGGGTGGCACGCCCGCCTCCCGCCAAGCCTCTCGGCGATCAGCCCATTTGGCACGTACGAATCATCGTACACGCAGAATGGCAACGAGCTGGTGCTTCGACGTCATATCGAGGGTGCGTCGGGCATCTATCCGCCATGGAAGGTCGGCGAGCTGATCGCCTGGCTCAAGCGCGCGGGCGCGGATCGTGTCACGGTCATCTTACTAGATCATTCGTAAGACGTAGCGCGCGCCAACGTTACGACGACGTGGCGTGTAAAGTAGATGCCCATGTCATCACGTCACTTCTGGATTGCCGTGCTCGCGCTGATCCCGGCGGTAATCCGGGCGCAGGTGGGCGTGTCCACGGACATCATCACTGGACAAGTCACGTCACCCGACGGTCATCCCGTTCCAGGTGTGAGCATTCGTGTTGTCTCGACCGAGACACAGATCGGCCGCAACGCGACGACGAACTCTGACGGTCGTTACACGGTCGTCTTCCCCGACGGCGGCGGAAATTATCGCGTCGAGGCGCGCTTTGTCGGCTATCAGCCGTCGCGCCTCATGCTCAGCCGCCAGGCCGACGAAGACCGGCTCGTCGCGAACATTCAGCTCGGGACATCGATCCCGACGCTCTCCACGGTGCGCACCACCGCGCGTCGCAATCAGCCGCGCGGGGATGCGGGTGGCACGGGTCGCTCGATGACGCCGCAGCAGCTCGAGCGGTTGCCGATCGACGCCACGGACCCGAACACGATCGCGACGCTCGCTCCCGGCGTCGTCGGCATCGGCTCGACCGACACGACCGCGTCGTCGTTCTCCGTCGCGGGCCAGCGGCCGACGCTCAACAGCGTGACGCTCGACGGGACCACGTTCAGCGGTTCGGCCATCCCGTCCGAGGCCATTCGCAACACGCGCGTGATCACGAACACGTACGACGTCGCCCGTGGGCAATTCACGGGCGGCCAGGTCGCATCGACGACCCGTGGCGGGACGAACGTGCCGAGTGGGTCGTTCGGCTACTACTTCCGGAACCCATCGCTGGCGTTCGGCGAGCAGGGACCGAGCGCCTTCAGTCAGCTCCGCAATCAAAACCAACTGTCGGGCGGCGTCGGCGGACCGCTCATGGTCGACCACATCTTCACGTTCAGCGCCTTCAACCTGAGTCGTCGCGCGGACGATCTCGTGGATCTCGCGAACGACGATCCGGCGACGCTCGCGCAGCTCGGCGTTCCGCAGAGCACCGTGACGACCTTTCTCAGGGCGTTGCAACAGAAGGGCGTGCCGATCACGAACGCGCTCGTGCCCGACTCGCGGTCGGTCGATAATCTCGCGGCATTCGAGCGGCTCGATTTTCTCATCGGCGACAACAACTCGCTGGTCGTGCGCGGCGATTTCCGTGGGCGGTTGCAAGACGGGCAGCGCGTGAGCCCGTACACGATCCCGACGGCCGGCGGCCATCTCGACGGCGCGGGCGGCGGGATCTTCGCGTCTCTCACCACGCATTTGCCCGGCAATTTCATCAACGAGGTCCGCACGTACGGGCAGCGTGACTATCAGTCGACGAGCCCATACCTGAGCGGCCTCGCCGGACGCGTCAACGTCTTGCCCGAGACGACCTCCACGTCGACCGGCATCACGACGTTCGGCTTCGGCGGCAATCCGGGGCTCCCACAGTCCGGCTACACCGATCTCTGGGAGTCGACCGACGAGGTGTCGTGGCTCTCTCCACGAGGCGGCCACCGTGTTCGACTCGGCATGCTGTTCGACCTCGGGCGCTCGTCGCAGCTGTACAACTTCGGCGTGAACGGGATCTACACGTACAACTCGCTGGCGGCGTTCGATTCAAACCAGGCGGCGACATTCACGCGTTCGTTCAACGCCAACGCCTATCACGCCGGGTCGACCAGTGGTGCGGTGTACCTGGGCGACACGTGGGTCCCGTGGTCTCCGCTGCAGCTGACATACGGCGTGCGGGTCGAGGGTACAGAATACACGGGCGCTCCGGACGAAAACGCCCAAGTCGACCATTTGTTCGGACTGAACACGAACTACTGGCCGTCAGAGCTCCACGCCAGTCCGCGCATCGGCTTCACGTACTTCGTGCGCAATCCCAATGGGCCACCGGCGGCGGTGATACGCGGTGGATTCGGCGAGTTCAGGGCCAACGCGCCATTGTCGCTCTTCTCCTCGGCGCAGTCCGAGAATGGTCTCTCGAGCGGCGAGTCGCAGCTCATTTGCATTGGCCCGGGCGTGCCGTTCAACACGACCGCGGGATGGGGCGGATACTTGAACGGATCGACGCCGATTCCGACGTCGTGCAACAACGGCGTCGGGACGTTCGGCGACAGCGTGCCCTTGAGACAGGTCGCCGGCTTTGATCGCGACTTCGAGTCGCCGCGCGCGTGGCGCGGATCGCTCGGCATACAGAAGCGGCTGTTCGGCACCGTGAACGGCTCGGTCGACTACTCGTATGCGCGCGGCGTCGCGCTGTTCGGCGTGACCGATGCCAATCTCAATACGACGCCCGCGCTGTATCTCCGCGACGAAGGCAATCGCCCGGTCTATAGCTCCGATATCGACCCGACGACGGGCGCGGTCAGCTACGTCGGATCGCGGAAGTACGGGGCATTCGGTCAGGTCTGGGACATCAATTCACGGCTCCAGTCGGAGACGCACCAGGTCACGGTCGCGATCAATGGCTTCACCCTGCGCGGGATCGCGTACTCGTTGGCGTACACGTATCAGCACGCGCGTGACCAGTCATCGTTCTCCGGCGGGTCGGCGTCGTACGGCTTCAGTTCCTCGACGACGGGCGGGAATCCCAACGACGTGGGGTGGGGCACGAGCGACCTGCAGCGCATGCACCAGTTCATCGGCACCTTGACCTGGCCGGTCACCCCCTCGTTCGAGATCACGTCGATCGGACGACTCAACTCCGGCACGCCGTACACGCCGATCGTCAATCAAGACATCAACGGCGATGGGACGCGGAACGATCGCGCGTTCGTGTTCAATCCCGCGCAACTGCCGACGTACGACAGCGCGTATGCCGCGCCGCTCAAGGCGCTGCTCAACAGCTCATCGTCGCGCATTCGCGATTGCCTCTCGAGCCAGCTGGGCCAGGTCGCGGGTCGCAACAGCTGCGACGGCCCATGGGCGCCGGCGCTGGATCTGCAGTTCAACTATCGCCCCGCGTACTTCGGGCTCGACCGGCGGCTGACGCTGTCGCTCCTGGCCGTCAATTCGCTCACCGGGCTCGATGAGCTCGTGCACGGTCCGAATCACCTCGCCGGGTGGGGCCAGTCATTTCCGCCCGACAACGTGTTGCTCTACGTCAAAGGGTACGACGAGACCAACAACCGGTTCATCTATCAGGTGAACCAGCATTTCGGCCAGCCATATAGCGCGTACGGTGCATTCGCCGCACCGTTCCAGCTCGTGTTCCAAGCGCGCTTCGCCTTTGGCGACGTCACGGATCTCCGCAACATGTTCGGCGGCGGCGGCCGTGGCGACGGCGGCCGGCCCGGCGGACCAGAGGGCGGTGCTGGCGCCGGCGCTCAGCCGATCTCGCTCGCCGATCAGATCGCGCAGCGGTTCGCGGACCGGTTCCCGAATCCGTTCGACCAGATTTTGGAGCTCAAGGACACACTCGCGCTCACGCCTGACGAAGTCGGCAAGCTGACCACGGCCTCTGACTCGCTCAAAGAGCAAATCGCGACACTGAAGGGCCATGTGTCGACACAACTGGCGAAGCTCGGCAACAATCCCGATCCGGGTACGCTCATGTCACTGTTGCGACCCGAGCTCCTGGAGGCGCGCGGCATGAGCCGCACGGCGCTGACCCAGGCTCAGGCCATCCTGACCCCGGACCAATGGAAGAAGGTGCCGGCCTCGATCAAAGAGCCGCGCCAGGGCGGCGGGGGCGGCGGGCCGCGCTAGCGTTCTGCGGTGACCGTCGGGAACGAGATGCCGAACACGAGCGGCAACATCGATGCATTGGCGTGCGGGCCGAAATAATACAGATAGCGCGCCTCGGCGAATACGCCGATCCCGATGCCGGGGCCTACGCCGAACAGGCGGTATCGCGCTCCTGCGCCGCCATCCAGGCCGAAGTGTGCGGCGGTCAGCGTCGGCACCGTGGGTGATGGGCCGACAGCGGCCTTGGCTCGCAGGTTCTCGGACGTGTGATAGTATCCGCCGCCCGCGAGCACGTACGGAATGATTCCCTGCGGCGAGTTGGGGAACGACCAGATCGCGTTCCCCGAGATCGCCCAGATTTGCTGCGCGCCGAGGTAGTTGCTCGTGTGGTCGTACTCGTCGTACAGACCTTCGAGTCGCACGCTGATCGGGATGAATGGTGCGGTATAGTGCAGGCCCAATAACCCATTGAATCCCGGCGTCGCGGTGTTCGTCTTCAGTTGTCCGAACTGAAACGACGGGCCCGTGCCGAGGTCGAGCGACACCGGGATCTGTGCCGTGGCCTGGGCGGCAATCGTGGCGATAGCAGCGAGTACTGCGAACCGAGTTACACGCATGCGCTGAAATCTATCGCATGTGCCGCTCGCTTCGCGGCGGCAATCAGGCACGACCGTCGCAGGGTCCCACGATCGTCGCAGAGTCCCATGATCGTCGCAGGGTCCCACGATCGTCGCTGAGCTATGACTGCCCGCGTATCGCACTTTTGCGCAAGCCGCGAAGCGTGCTTGCGCACAACTAGAGCTCAATTCCGAATGTAAGGGGGATGTATTGGGTATTCGGCTGCGCGCTGATCACGTAGTGATAGCGAAGCTCGCCGAAGATCGAGAACAAGAGCGGGATGTGCACCTTCGCCCCGATCCCGGCATTAATGCCGAACTTGCTCGCAGATGTCCCGAGGCCAGGGCTGATGTCGGTGTAGTAGTACCCCACGCCACCGATGATGTACGGCGCGATGAGCGGCGCCGGAATCCTGACCGTCGCGTTCGCGGTCGCGGACCACACATTGTCGTGCCCCGCATCGAACTTGACGGGCAGATGCACGAACGACCCATCGATCCGCAGCCCAACCGGCAGCAGCGAAGACTCGATGCCGCCGAACACGAGCACATTGTACCCGCTGTTATCGAAGTTGCTCGTATTGCCGACGGGCAACGAGAGCCCGCCCCCGGCACCAAGCGTGGGATGGATAACCTGCGCCTGTCCTCTCGGCGTGGCGATGAGTATCCCGAAAAGTGCACAGACCAGAGTTCGCGGATTCATGCGCGGGAACCTCACAAGTTGTGGTGACCAAATAACTTCAATCGCGCCTGCCGTCGCGCGATGTCACCACAAGTGGCAAGTCCCGTGCATAGATGCGAGCGGGGCGCCCGAAACCGGACGCCCCGACTCTTCGTTCGCCGACGAATTACCCTACCGGCCAGCGCCGCCCGACTTCACCACGTTCTCGGCCGCAGGACCCTTCTGCCCCTGCACGATGTCGAACTCGACGACATCACCCTCGGCCAGAGACTTGAACCCGTTGCCCTGGATCGCGCTGTAGTGGACGAAGCAGTCCTTCTGACCATTGTCCGGCGTGATGAACCCAAAGCCCTTCGCGTCGTTGAACCACTTCACTTTCCCGGTCGTACGCATTCCTACTCCTGAGAGATTTTTTGTCTAGGGAGCGGAGCGCGCCGTACCCCGACAAAGCAATGACGCGGGACCTGTGAGCCCCCCGCGAACTGGACTTGTTCGCCGATTGGACGGATTCTCGGCTTACGCGCGCGAATATAGCGAGGACAAGTTGTCCAGGCAAGCCCAAACACTAAGGGTTTTTAATCTACAGAGGCGCAGGTGATACGCCGTCGACGAAGTATTCGGTCTCTCCAAAGCAGCTCGTGGGCACGCCCTTGTGCTGCCGATAATGCAGCGCGACGCGTTTGCCGATTTGCGCGTTGATCAGCGTCGCGACCGAGTCGCCCCGGACCGTGAAATCCCAGATGAGCGGCGGCACACCGGGTTGTGTGGTCTGCGCCATCTCGCCTTCCCACGTCTTACAGAGCCAACCCTTCTGCGAGAGCTTCTGCACGAACCCCGCTCGCTCGCCCTGCGCATACGTGTACGCGAGCGCGACGCCGGCCTTCGCGGCGATGTACGCGATCGGTAGTACGATGATCGCCACCACGACCAAGATGCCGATCGTCTTCCAACGACTCTTCGGTCGTGCCTGGGCGCCTGTGGTCATGGACCCGAAACTACCAATTAAGTTTGACGCATGCCAGTCCGTCGTCACACCGTGACCGCCCACGTCGGCGGCATCCCGATCGGATCCGACCACCCGATCGTCGTGCAGTCTATGACGAACACCGACACGGCCGATCCGGCATCCACCGCCGACCAAGTCGTGGCCCTCGCCCGGGCGGGATCACAGCTCGTTCGGATCACGGTGAACAACGAAGAGGCCGCGGCCGCCGTCCCCGAGATCGCCCGGCGCGTGAGCGACGCGGGCATAGAGGTCCCACTCATCGGCGACTTCCACTACAACGGCCACCTGCTGCTCTCGAAATACCCGGCCTGCGCGCAGACGCTGGCGAAGTACCGTATCAACCCGGGCAACGTCGGCGGCAAGCGCCGCGATGAGCACTTCCGGCAAATCATCGAGATCGCGCTCGAGAACGACAAACCCGTGCGCATCGGCGTGAACTGGGGATCCTTGGATCAGGATCTGCTCACGAGTTTGATGGACGAGAACGCGTCACTACCCGAGCCCCTCGACGCTCGCGATGTCTACATCGAGGCCATGCTGCAGAGCGCCTTGCGCTCCGCGGCCCTCGCCGAGGAAGTCGGCCTTGGCCACGATCGCATTCTCATCTCGGCCAAGGTCAGCCTCGTCCCCGATCTGGTCGACGTGTACCGTCTCTTGGCCGCCCGGTGCGATTACCCATTGCATCTCGGCCTCACCGAAGCGGGACTCGGCACAAAAGGCGTTGTCGCATCGACCGCGGGCCTGTCGATTCTCCTCGCCGAAGGCATTGGCGACACGATTCGGGTTTCGCTCACGCCAAGACCGAATGGGGATCGCACCGAAGAAGTCATCGTCGCCCAGCAGATCCTGCAGTCCCTCGGCTTGAGGAGCTTCACGCCGCAGGTGACGGCATGTCCGGGGTGCGGGAGAACCACGTCGACGTTCTTCCAGCACATGGCCGAGGACATCCAGACGTACCTGCGCGAGCAGATGCCGGTGTGGCGCGCACTGCATCCTGGCGTCGAGACCATGCGCGTCGCCGTCATGGGCTGCGTCGTCAACGGACCGGGCGAGTCGAAGCACGCGAACATCGGCATCTCGCTGCCAGGGACGTTCGAGGAACCCAAGGCTCCCGTGTACGTCGACGGGAAGCTCGTCATCACCCTGCGCGGTGACACGATCGTTCCCGACTTTCTCAAGATCCTCGACGACTACGTTGCGCGGACGTACCCGGCACCCGCCGTCGCGGTCCCCGCGTAGTGCTCGCGCTTCTTCTCGTCTTTCAGACAACAGTCGGCGCAATCAAGGGAGGGGTGATCGACACGACGAGTCATCCGGTGCCCGGCATCACCGTTGGCATCGTCGGCTCGACCATCTCGGCGCGCACCGACAGCACCGGCGCCTTTCGCCTGAGCAACGTGCCGGTCGGCCGCCAGATCGTGAACGTTGGCCATGTCGCGAGACAAGTCGACGTCAAGCCTGACACCGCCATCGAAGTCGTACTCATGGCGCGCGATATCCCAGCCCCGAGATACGTGTGGCTGGGCTGCAAACCGTTCCGCACCTGCAGCCAGATGCGCTACGTCGCGAGCTTGTTCAAAAGCGGTATTTCCCCCGGGGCGGGCGTCATTCGCGACTCGACGGAATGGTCGGCATTCGTGTCGCGCTACGCCACGGGAACCAACGCCGCGGTCCGCGAAGACATCATCGACTGGACGCACGAGATGCTCGTAGTCGTGTGCGACGCGGGCATCAATCGCGTGGAGCGCCACCCGGACCGGCTGACCGTGCTCCTGGGCCCGGATTCCATGACCGGCCCGATGTTCGGGCCGAATCCCGCGTTGCTCGCGACCGTGATCGCGGTCAAGCGCACGACCCTTCCCATCGAGTATCGCGCGATTCTCCCGATCACGCACGTCCCACCAACGGTCGACTGGTCGAGTACGCAATAGTATCCCGAGCGGGTCGGGCCCCGTATAACTCAGTATGGACAATCCAGGCCCGTTCGAGGCGCGCTACCTCGCGTTTCTCGAAACCATCAGCCACCTCCGTCCGCGGCTGCACCGGTACTGCGCGCGCATGACCGGTTCGCTGACCGATGGCGAAGACGTGTTGCAGGACGCGTTGTTCCAGGCCTACCGCAAGCTCGACACGTTCGACGACAGCCGCCCGCTTGCGCCGTGGCTCCTGCGCATAGCGCACAACCGGTGCATCGACTTCCTGCGCTCGCGCGGCGTCCGCGAAGAAGCCGAGTTTGAAGGCGCCGGCCCGCTGTCGGTCGCCGAGACAACGCCGGTCGGACCGGCGCTCGGCCGCGCGGTCGAGCACCTCGTCGTCATGCTCCCACCGAAGGAGCGCGCGAGCGTGCTGCTCAAGGACGTGTTCGACTACTCGCTCGAGGAGATCGCCGAGCTGGTCGAGTCCACGGTCGGCGGCGTGAAAGCCGCACTCAATCGCGGTCGAACCAAACTGGCGGCCCTCCGCGAACAGCGGCCCGCGCCACGCCCGATAAGCAAGCAGACCTCGGAGTTGCTGCACCTGTACGTTCAGCGATTCAACGAGCGCGACTGGGATGGTCTCCGCGAGCTCATCACCGCCGATGCGACGCTGCGCTTGGCCGATCGCTACGCGGGCCGCTTCAGCCAGGCGCCGTATTTCGCGGCGTACCAAGGACCCTTCGCGGCGTTGCGCATGGGAGTCGCGGTCGTGGACGGCGAGACGACACTCGTCGCGATGAGTCCCGACGGCGACACTTGGAGGCCCCGCGCGATCGTTCACCTCGACGTGGTCGACGGCCGCATCGTCGCGATCGCCGACTACTGGTACTGCCCCTGGGTTCTCGACTGCGCGGAGACGCTGACGATCGACGACGTATCCCGCCCACGCTCCCTGCCGTAACTGCTATACACACAACGGGAGCTTGCCATGCTGTTGCAGAACAAGAACGCCGTGATCTATGGAGCGGGAGGCGCGATCGGCGGCGCGGTGGCACGGGCGTTCGCGCGCGAGGGGGCCAACGTGTTTCTCACCGGACGTCGCCGGGGGCCGGTCGATGCAGTCGCCGAATGCATCACTGCCGCTGGTGGCTCAGCCAAGGTGGCCGAGGTCGACGCACTCGACGAGCACGCCATCGACCGGCACCTCCGGTCAATGGGCCGCGTCGATATCTCGTTCAATGCGGTCGGGATCCCGGATGCGGAGATTCTGGGTGTCCCGCTGGTCGAGATGGAGGCCGAGCAGTTCTCGCTGGCGATCGCGTCGTACACGACATCGTATTTTCTGACCGCGCGCCTGGCGGCCCGACGGATGGTCGCCAACAAATCGGGGGTGATCATGACCGTCACCGCGCTCCCTTCGCGGATCGGCACTCGATTGAACGGAGGCTACGGTTCGGCGAACGCGGCCAAAGAGGCGCTCACGCGGGATCTCTCCGCCGAGCTCGCGCCGCAAGGCATTCGCGTGGTTGGTCTCCGACCGCACGGCATGCCGGAAACGAGCACGATGCGGGAAGTCTCCGACTTGAAAGCCGGCGCAACCGGAGTGACCTGGGAACAGTTCCAAGCGTACCTCGCCAGCATGACCCACCCGCGGCGGGTCATGCGGCTCGAGGAGTTGGCGAACGTGGCGGCGTTCGTGGCTTCCGATCAGGCGAGCGGCCTGACGGGAACGACCGTTAATCTGACCATGGGGAGCCTCGACGACTGATCAGGGCAGCGATGCCATGAAGTCGGCGAGATAATTCTTCCACACCGCGGCCTTCGTATGCGTGCCGTGGCCGACGGTCTGGTCCGTCGTGGGCAGGAGCACGAACTTGACGCGCTCCACCCGCTTGAGCAGCGGTTCCATCGTGCCGAGCTCCGGCGGGTTGATCGCGTCGTCGGCCGAGTTGATCGCCAACACCGGCGCGACAATGCGCTCGAGATCGGCGGACGGATCGTAGTCGCGCGACGCATCGAGCTGATAGATCAGATCGTTCGCATCGTCCTTGTCCATGCGGCTGCGCACGATCGCCACCTCGGCGCTGTCTGCCTTATCCCGCGTCGGTCCGGCCTTTTGCAAGACCAGCGGGCTTGACGCCATGAGCGACAACAGCTGCATGGCCGGCGTGTACCCGTACGGCTGCTTCGTGTACTCGCCGCCGTTGTAGTCAGGCGAGTTTCGGATATCGTCCATCGCCATCCGGCGCCACATCCGGTTGCGCCCCGTGAGCTGCGTCGGATTGCACGCCAGCGGCACGGCGCCATCCATGAACGTCGGATACCGCTCCAGCCACATCCACGTGTGCATGCAGCCCATCGACGTGCCCATGACCAGCCGCAGATGGCGCACATGCAACCCGTCGGTCACCAGCCGATACTCGGCCTCGACCATGTCCGCATACCCATAGTGCGGAAACTTCGCGTGCAGTCCATCGCTCGGCTTGCTCGAAGCGCCGTGCCCGATATCGTCGGGCAGGATCACGAAATACTTCGTCGTGTCCAGCAGCTGTCCCGGGCCGAAGAGCTCGCCGGCGAAGATCGGCAGCAGGAACTGGTCACCCGAGCCGCTCGTGCCGTGCATGATCAGTACGGCCTTGCCGCTGGAGGACCCAAGCGTGCGATAGTGGATCCGGAGCTCGGGCATCACCTCGCCGTCGGCGAGCTTGACGTCGTGCGTCGTATAGTTGGCGGCCTGCACGAGGAGCAGCAGTAGGAGAGGGTTCATGGCACTATTATGCCATCATGCGAGCGATGCTGCTCGAAGAGCCCCGCAAGCCGTTACACATGGTCGAATGGCCCGAGCCGACGCCGCTCGAAGGGCAGATTCTTATCCATGTCCACGCCTGCGGTGTCTGTCGGACCGACCTCCACATCGTCGACGGCGAGCTCCCGCACCCGTCGCTCCCGCTGATCATCGGCCACGAGATCGTCGGCACGGTCGCCGCCCGTGGCCCGGGCGCGAATCGGTTCGCGGTTGGCGACCGGGTCGGCGTGCCCTGGCTCGGCTGGACCGACGACACTTGTTCGTATTGTCGGAGCGGTCGCGAAAACCTGTGTCCGAACGCCCGGTTTACGGGCTACACGATCGACGGCGGATATGCCGACGCGGTCATCGCCGACGAGCGCTATGCGGTGGCGATCCCTGCGTCGTATGGTGACGCCGAGGCGGCGCCGCTCTTGTGCGCGGGGCTCATCGGCTATCGCTCGCTCGTCGCGGCTGGCGATGCGAAGCGACTCGGGCTCTATGGCTTCGGAGCGTCAGCCCATTTGATCGCTCAAGTTGCGCGACATCAGGGTCGCGAGGTCTATGCGTTCACGCGCGCCGGCGACCAGGATGGTCAAAAGTTCGCTTTGGAGGTCGGGGCCACCTGGGCCGGAGCCTCGGATACCAAGCCCCCGAAACCCCTCGACGCGGCGATCATTTTCGCGCCGGTCGGCGCACTGATCCCGACGGCGCTGCGCGCGACGGCGCGCGGGGGCACGGTCGTCTGCGCCGGAATTCACATGTCGGACGTACCGTCGTTTCCGTACGATATCTTGTGGGAGGAACGGTCCGTTCGCTCGGTCGCCAATCTCACGCGGCACGACGCCGAGGAGTTCATGCGACTGGCGCCGGCCGTTCCGGTGCGAACGACGATTACGACATACCCGTTGGCCCACGCCAACCGCGCCTTGGCCGACCTCCGTGCCGGTCGCTTGCATGGAGCCGCCGTTCTTTTAACCCGGAATGCACGATGATCCCGAATTACGTCGCCGGCCAATGGCGCACACCGGTGACCACCGATTGTGTCGCCGTCACGAACCCCGCCACCGGCGAGCGGCTCGACCAGACGCCACTGTCGACCGCCGCCGACGTTGACGCGGCGGTCCGCGCGGCGGCCGCGGCATTCCCATCGTGGCGCCGCACGCCGCCCGGCGAGCGGATTCAGTACCTGTTCGCGCTCAAGGCGCTGCTCGATCAGCACATCGATGAGCTGGCGCGGATCATCACCACCGAGAATGGAAAGACGTTGGCCGAGGCGAAGGCCGAGATTCGACGGGGCATCGAGAATGTCGAGGTCGCGTGCGGGATCCCGACGCTCATGCAAGGCTACAACCTCGAAGACGTCACGCCTGGCGTTGACGAGATGTTGATCCGGCAACCGCTCGGCGTCGTCGCGGCGATTACGCCGTTCAATTTTCCGATCATGATTCCGTTTTGGTTCTTGCCCTACGCTATCGCGTGTGGCAACACCCTCGTCATCAAACCGTCCGAGCGCGTGCCCCTGTCGATGCGGCGCGCCTTTGAGCTCATCGCGCAGACCGGGTTGCCCGCCGGCGTAGTGAACCTGGTCAACGGCGGTCGCGCAACAGTGGAAGCGCTCATCGACCATCCAGACGTGCGCGCCATCAGCTTCGTCGGGTCGACGCCGGTCGCCAAGGCTATCTACGTTCGCTCCGCACAACGCGGAAAGCGGAGTCAGTGTCAGGGAGGCGCAAAAAACCATGTCATCGTGCTGCCGGATGCCGACATGGACTTGGCCACGCAGATCATAGCGGACAGCGCATTCGGTTGCGCCGGCCAACGATGTCTCGCGGTCTCCGTCGCGATTACCGTGGGAGATGCTCAGCGCACGTTCCGGGATCGCATCACCGATGCCGCGTCGCGCATTCGCGTCGGCAATGGACTAGATGATGGCATCCAAATGGGCCCTGTCATCTCACCGGAGAGTCGCGAACGCATTACGTCGCTCGTTGCCACGGGGGTGAGCGATGGCGCAAAGACGTTGCTCGACGGGAGGAGCGTCCGGCATGAACGCGGGACGTTTGTCAGTCCGACGGTGCTCGATGGCTTGCCGCCGACCAGCCGTGTCGCGGAGACGGAGATCTTCGGCCCGGTGCTGAGTCTCATGCACGCCGATTCGATCGACGACGCCATGGCGTTCTTGCGCGCGAGCGCCTACGGCAATCAGGCCAGCCTGTTCACGACTAATGGCGCGGCGGCCCGGAGATTTCGCTACGAGGCCCCCGCGGGAAATATCGGCATCAACATCGGCGTCGCCGCGCCGATGGCGTATTTCCCATTCAGCGGCTGGAAGGACAGCTTCTTCGGCATTCTCCACGGCCAGGGCCGTGACGCCGTAGAGTTCTACACGGAATCGAAGGTCGTCATCGAGCGCTGGTCACGGCAAGAGACCAGACGATTCTAAGACGGCGTCGATGGCCTTGACCACGAGCGCTTCGACCTCCGGCACCTCGCGATCGCGCGTCGACAGGAGCTCGAACATCTCGTAGCTCGTGAGCGCGAACAAGATGTCGACGAGATCGTTGGCGCGCTTCTGGTCCGCGTTCGGCCCCACCAGGCGTCCGACGATCACCGCGAGACCACCGCGCCGGCGCTCGATGCGCGCTTGCAGTTGTTTGGCGATGTCGGCATCGACGATCGCGGCCGAGAGCCGCGGGAGCGCTCGCCGGTGGTTCGCCCAAAACGTGACGAGCACGTGCGCCAGCTCGTGGAGCGCTTTTCGCGGGTCGCGCTCGGCGAACACCTTTGGCAGCGCGGCCAGACCACCAGAGGTCGCGAACTCATCGAAGACTGCCTCGAGCAGGTGGGCCTTCGATGCGAACTGGTGATAGATCGTGATGCGCGTGACGCGCGCGCGTTTCGCTACCGCCTCCATCGAGAACGGCTTGGCCGATGCGAACAGTTCCCTGGCGGCGCGCAAGATGCGACTCCGCGTCTCCTCGGCGGCCGCGCGACGGCTGGGACTGCGATACGGACGAGGCGTCACCGGCGCTTGACGGACGAAAGTAAATCGACTATACACTCTGTAAGACTAATTACGAGAGAGCGCACACATGACGTTAATCGCAATCGCCCGCGCGATCCATATTCTCTCCGGTGTCATCTGGGCGGGATTCGCCGTCGTCCTGGCGACCATCGTCATGCCCAACCTCGCCCCCGAAGGCCGCGGCGCCTTCGGGCAGTACATGGCGAAGTCGGGCTCGCGCATCGCCGGCGGCGCCGCGGCGCTGACGTTCTTCTCCGGGCTCTACCTCATGTGGCGCCTGCATTGGGGCGATCATTCGGCACAAGCCACCACGCTCGGCATCGGCGCGCTGCTCGCGATCGTTGCCGGCATCGCCGGCGGCGCGATCAGCGGCCGCGCCGCCGCTCAGCTGGGGAAGCTGAGCCCGGGCCCCGACACGGCGGCCCAAGCCGCCGCGCTGCGCAATCGCCTCATGCTCGGCGGTCGCATCACGGCGACACTGCTGGTCCTGTCGATCATCTGCATGGCGGTCGCGCGATACGTGTAGCAGTTGATGTGAGGGCTTGACGAGCAATAGGGTCGTATATAGCTTGGTCGCCTGGGAGTCGCGTCCCGATATCGAGGTTGTTCGGTGACGCGACTCTTTTTTTGTCTAACCCTGCGAGAACCATGTATCCAGAATTTTTGCGATCACAGAGTGAATACGCCATTACGCGACCGGTCACGGACCGGCTCGCGCTGGGTGACGTGTGTGCAGGGGGTATATCGGGGACGCGAAGCGACTGAAGCGCTTTGAAGTCCACCCGAGAATCGCCCCACCTGCACACGATCGGCAGGTGGGGCGATTTCGTTTTTATCCACGCTGTTTGACAACCGATCGTGCTGGAAAACCGAGTGGCCGTCGTTCGCACTCCGCTCGCTGGCGAACGCGACTCCCTGTGTGTCGGAGTCGCTGGCGGCGGTCACTCGTTTCTTACGTACCGCCGTAGCTCAGCGGAAAGAGCGCTTCGCTACGAACGAAGAGGTCGCGCGTTCAAGTCGCGCCGGCGGTTCTGACACCGAAGGCTGTAGCTCAGATGGTAGAGCATCAGAAATTATCCTCGCCGATACCTCGCCCGATTTCGGGCCGAAGGACGAGGGTTATCGACACACTGACGGACGCAGGTTCGAGTCCTGCCAGCCTTCTTGTGGTTCGGTGCCGAGTTCTCCCTCGGCACATTTTTGCCCACTCATGGGCCGACGTTGAGGGTTATCGACCTGGTTGCAGCCGCGGTTCGAGCCCGCGGGCTCGTCACCGAATCACACTCATCGCGCTGCATTTCTTCCCACTCACCCCGGAGGGCGAGCCATGTTGGATTTCACCAAGCACTTCGCGACTCGCCTGATGCGCCAGGCGACTCCGCAGTCCGAGCCGATCCCGGGCTCGGCGCAGATCCCGAACTCGGCGGGCGGCTGGACGTGGGCCGTCGATCCGTGGAAGCGCTTCGACCGCTTCCTGATCTTCGGCACGGAGCGCGGCACGTATTACATCCGCGAGCGGCAGCTGACCCGCGAGAACGCGGCGAACGCCATTGCATGCATCGCCGCCGACGGTCCGCGCGCCGTCCGGCGCATCGTCGAGATCTCGACCGCCGGCCGCGCGCCGTCGAACGACCCGGCATTGTTCGCGTTGGCCCTCGCGGCGAGCGCCGAAGATGCACTGACTCGCGCGGCGGCGTTCGCGGCGCTCCACGAGGTCGCCCGCACGGGAACCCACTTGTTCCACTGGGCGCAATACCTCAAGGGATTCCGCGGTTGGGGACGCGGCCCCCGCACGGCGGTCGCGCGCTGGTACACGGCGCGACCCGCCGCAACGCTCGCCTATCAGTTGCTCAAGTACCGCGCACGCGACGGCTGGTCGCACCGCGACACACTGCGGCTCGCCCACCCGGCGCCTCCGACGGCAACGCACGACTACCTCTTCCGCTACGCCACGCGGGAGACGCTCGAGGTGGGAACGCCGCTCCGCGGCGCGTCGATGCGGCACACTACGCCGCTCGACTGGTCGGTTGGAACGATCTCGGCTGCGCCGAGCTCCTCGCGCGTCGCACCGGACGCCGATGTCGTCACGTTCGTCGAAGCGGTCGCATCGCTCGCGCGCCTCAAGCCCGATGCGGCCGCCCAGGTGATCGCCACGCATCGGCTGACGCGCGAGATGGTGCCGACGGAGCTCCTGGCTCACGCCGGCACATGGGCAGCACTGCTGCCGGCGATGCCGCTCACGGCCATGATCCGGAACCTCGGCGTCATGAGCGCGAACGGCCTGTTGACGCCTGACAGCGCCACCACGCGGACGATCGTCGGTCGTCTTACCGATCGCGATGCACTGAGCTCCGCACGGATCCACCCGATCGCCGTGCTCGCCGCGCTCAAGACCTACGCGCAGGGACACGGAATGAAAGGCAAGCTGCGCTGGGACCCGGTCGGCGCGATCGTCGATGCGCTCGACGCGGCGTTCTACCTCACGTTCGCCAACGCGCCGAGCACGAAACGGCGCGTGATGCTGGCACTCGACGTGTCCGGTTCCATGTCCGCGCCGGTCTTCGGCATGCACTTTCTGTCCTGCCGTGAGGCCACGGCCGCCATGGCATTGGTCACGGCGGCGACCGAGCCCCATCATCGGTTCGTCGCATTTACCAAGACACTCACGTCGTTGGCGATCTCGCCGCGCCAGCGGTTGGACGACGTCGTCAAGTCCATCTCGAATCTTCCGTTCGGTGGGACGGATTGTGCGTTGCCGATGGTCGAGGCAGCGAAGCACAAGTGGCCGGTGGACCTGTTTGTTGTCCTCACCGACAACGAGACGTGGGCTGGTTCTATTCATCCGGCCGAGGCGCTGCGGCAGTACCGGCAGCGTATGGGCATTGCCGCGAAGCTCGTTGTCGTGGCGATGACCGCGAACGACTTCACGATTGCGGATCCGGACGACGCGGGCATGCTCGACGTCGTTGGGTTCGATCCAAACACTCCACAATTAATCTCAGAGTTTTAACAGAAATATGATGTCACGTATTCGGTTGTACCTCGAGAACGTCGAGGACACCGAAGACGCGCGGGTGGGCGCCTTTGTCGCCGTTCGCGGCGACTTCGGCGTCTTCTATGTCACACAAACCATGGCCGAGCGGATCGAGCGCGCGCTCGATAGGTGCGATGTGAAGCTCTGGCTCAAGTTCACCGATTGGGCCGGTTCGCGCGTGCGGATTCGAGCCGCGCAGATTCGCTCGATAGTCGAGATCACACCAGAACAACGCGCGAATGATCGGAGACTTTGGCGCGCGCTCAGGCGCGAAGAGAAAGCCGATCGGCGGGCTTGGGAGGACGATGACTAAAAAAAGAACCCCGGGGATTTCTCCTCGGGGTCCTTTCTGTCTACCGGTGGGTAGACACGGAGGCCCGGCAAGCGATATGAAATTAGCGATCGACGGCCACGTAGTCAACGTGCGAAATCACACATGCCAACCAGCGTATCGGGGACGAGATTTTGAACTCGCACGAGCTTTCGCTCAGAGGCTTGCCGGGCCTCCGCGTCTACCTGTTCCGCCACCCCGACACGAGACGGCGTATCGGCGGACCCGGTTTGCAGACACAGTACCTGGCAACTCTACGCCCTGGAATGGCGCGCTCCGCTTCGCTCACACTCAGCGCTGAGAGATATAACTAGCCCAGCCCAACTCGTATCATCGTTATCCAACACTTATGAGCACTGACATGCAGATCTTCGGAACCCACGACCCCCAGACGTTGGCTCAGCTAACCGATGTCGCCTCACGCGCCGTGCGCGTGGCGCTGATGGCCGACGGGCACGTGGGCTTTACGATGCCGATCGGCGGAGTCGCGGCATATCGCGAGCAGGTATCCGTGGTCGGCGTCGGCTTCGACATCGCCTGCGGCAACGCCGCGATTCGCACGAATCTCACAGCCGACCGCCTCGGCAAACTGGAGCCGTTGGCCGATGAAATCGCGGACACGATCAGCTTCGGGATCGGCCGTAGTAATCGCGCCAACGATGCGCCCACCGATAACGCGCTGTTCGATGAGGATGGCTGGGACGCTGTGCCGCCAAAGGAGCGCAAGGCGCTCCGGGACAAGGCGCGAATGCAGCTCGGCACCGTCGGCAGCGGCAACCACTACGTCGATGTCTTCGCCGACGAAACCGACACGGTATGGGTCGGCGTGCACTTCGGCAGCCGCGGCTTCGGCCACACGATCGCCAGCGGCTTCCTTGCTCTGTCGCAAGGCAAGACCTGGCGTGAGCGCGCACCGGAGCGCGAGGCGCTGCTCGACCTCACCGCTCCGCTCGGCAACGACTACTGGACGTTAATGAACCTGGCGGGCCGCTACGCCTACGCCGGACGCGAATGGGTCGCGCGCAAAGTTGTACGTATCCTCGGCGGCCGCGAGAAGGAGCTCGTGCACAATCATCACAACTTCGCCTGGCGCGAAACCCACGACGGCGAAGACCTGATCGTCGTGCGCAAGGGCGCAACACCGGCATTCCCCGGTCAGATGGGATTTATCGGCGGCTCGATGGGCGACGACGCCGTGATCGTACGCGGCACCGCCGGTGACTCGGCGCTGCAGCGCGCGGCCCTCTACTCGACCGTGCACGGCGCCGGTCGCGTAATGTCACGAAGCGCCGCCAAGACGCAGGTCACCGGCCACATGATGAGAGGGTGGGTGGCCGAGAAGGGCGTGGTGCTGCGCGGCGGCGGGCTGGATGAGAGCCCGCACGTCTATCGCCGACTGCCAGATGTGCTCACCGCCCAGAGCGACACGATCGAAATCGTGCACACGCTTCGACCGCTGATTGTCGTAATGGCAGGCGCGAACGAGTTTGACCCGTACAAGGACTAGTTCGCCTATAGCCCAAATCGGCGATTGCGCGAGGCATGCCGCGCGGCGACACTGCTCGGCATGCCTCAAATTCCTACAGTCGCCGAGTACGCCGGTGGACTCCCGGCGTTCGAACGCCTGACGAAAGCGTTCTATGCAAAAGTCGTCACGGATCCGATTCTGGCCCCCGTGTTCGCCCAGATGGGCCCCGATCACCCAAAGCACGTCGCCGCATTCATCGCCCAGGGATTCGGAGCGGGCCCAACGTACTCTGGCGCTGGATCAGAGAATGCCGCGATGAGAGACATGGTGCAGCATCACGTGGGACGACACCTGACCGAACAGCAGCGCCACCGCTGGGTGACGCTGATCAATGAGGCAGCGAACGAAGTTGGCTTACCAAGTGATCCGGAGTTTCGATCAGCGTTCGCGGCCCATATCGAATGGGGCACCCGCATCGCCGTAATGAACTCGGCGTCAGATCAAAATCCCACGGGCCCGAACGATCACATCCCGCGCTGGGGCTGGGGCTCGGTCCGCGGTCCGTTCGAAAGTGTGGGAAGCATCTGCGCATTCCCCACGGACGAGAAAATTATCCCTTGAGCGCCGGCGCGCCGTGCTGCTCGACCGCTTCGACGGCACGGCGCAACTCCCCGAGAATCGGCGCCTCGAACCCCACCTCGGCCAGCCGATCGCATACCGTCCGGTAATAGCGGATCGTCCCCTCGCGCCCGCGCGAGATACGGGACCAGACCGTCTCCGGGTACTCCGTGCGCTTGAGGTCAGCGAGCACGGTCCCGATGCTGTGCAGCGCATCGGCCGCGCACACCCAACGCGCGTCGGTCGATGCGCCCGACAGACGCACGACGGCATCGCGCTTGCGCTCCTCCGGCGAGAGCTCGACCCCGTCGTCATCCGTTCGCCGCTCAGTGACCGCGAGCGCGGTCTCGAGCACCGGGCGTCCGAACTTGTTCCCGATCCACTCGTCGAGCTCCTCGCGCGTATACCCATCGCGCACGGACCCTTCGATGACTCCGTGCAGAATGCCCGCCAGCACGGTGTCCTCGGACTGTCCATAGCGCGTGAGGATCACGGCCACGTTCGCCGGACGCGTCAAGTACGGCAGCGCCGTCCCTTTGCGGACCTGCGTATCGTGATGCTTCGCCGCAAACGCGAACGCGTGGTTGATGCGGTCGGAATACCCGGTTGTCATGGGGGTCGTCGAATCTACACGAATCCGCGCACGATCGCGAGGAATCGCTCGTCGAGCGCGAGCAGTGCTGCCCCCTGCACTATAATTCCCAGACCGGCACCGACGCCGCCGAGCCGCCGTCCATGCGTCCATCCCAATGTCGTCAGCACCAGCGTCACCCCAATGACGATGCATCCCACGTCGAGCCCGGTCTCGAACCGCATGTGTTGGTCGAGCCGCGTCGCCGCGCCCAAGTCCCGAAGGACGAGACCCGACAACGCGACCGCCGCGACCGTCGCTTCAAATACCCCGAAGGCGATCGTTTGAATCGCGAACGCGCTCAGCAGCGCCGAGGTCCACCGTCGCACGGTGAGCACCGCCAGCACGGCGGTTCCGGCGAGGACGCACGTGAGCGCCCACACCAGGACCCGAATCAGATGCGCTTTCTCCGCGGCCATCAACGTATCCGCCCACATGTCGGATAGTTTACAGCGCTGGGCCGAGACTGCCGAGGCGGTGCGCGCGACGACCAAACGTCTCGAGAAGAGCGCGCTCGTCGAACGCTACCTGGCTACACTGGACGGCGAGTCGCTCGCCATCGCCGCGCGATTCTTCTCAGGGATCGTCTTCGCCCGGCACGACGCGCGCACCACGCAAGTTGGCGGCTCGATCGTCTGGGAAGCGCTCGGCGCCATCACCGGTCATGCCGCCGACCAGCTCGGCGCCCGCTATCTCGCGCACGGCGATCTCGGCGACCTGACGGGCGAGCTGCTGGCCGATCGGCGACCCTCGGGCACGACACTCGAAGCCGTCGCCGCGCGCTTCGCGCAGCTCGCCGCGGCAAAAGGCACGAACGCCCGTCGGGCCCTCATCCGCGAATGGCTCGCCACACTCGGCGGCCTGGAAGCCCGATTTGTCGTCAAGCTCCTCGGCGGCGAGTTGCGCATCGGGCTCAAAGAAGCCCAGGTCGAAGAAGCGCTCGCCCGAGCGTTCGGTCGGCCGCTGGTGTCGATTCGCCGCGCGAATTTGCTGCGCGGCGATATCGGGGAAGTCGCGCAAATGGCGCGCGACGGGACGCTCGAACAGGCAGCGCTCGCGCTGTTTCATCCCATCGGATTCATGTTGGCGCAGCCGCACGGCACGCCGGAGCTCCCCTGCGCGATCGAGAATAAATACGATGGCATTCGCGCTCAGGCGCACCTGGCCGATGGTCGTGTCGCGTTGTTCTCGCGCACCCTCGACGACATCACGCGAGGCTATCCCGACGTGGTGGCCGCTCTATCGCCTCTCACGTCCGCCGCCGGCCTCATTCTGGACGGCGAGTTGATCGCGAACTCGTTCCTGGCGCTGCAACAGCGCTTGGGGCGAAAAGCACCCGGCGAAGCGATCATCCGCGAAGTGCCCGTGAGGTTCATGGTCTTCGACATCCTCGCTCAGGACGCGGCGCTCGTGATCGACGAGCCATACGCCGAGCGACGCCGCCGCCTGGAAGCACTCGGATCGATCCAGCTCGCGCCGGTGGAACGCGCCGAGACCATGGACGATATCGAGGCCGCATTCACGCGAGCCCGCGAGGCGGGCAACGAGGGCCTGGTCATTAAGGACCTGAGCTCTCCCTACACGCCTGGCCGACGGGGCAAGACGTGGATCAAGCTCAAACGCGCCGAAGACACGCTGGACGTTGTCGTCACGGCCGTCGAGCGCGGCCACGGTAGGCGTCGCGACGTACTCTCCGACTACACGTTCGCCGTTCGCAAGTCAGAAGATGACCCCACGCTGCTCGACGTCGGCAAAGCCTACAACGGCCTCACCGATGCCGAGATCGCGTCACTCACCAAGACGTTCGAGGCACTCACGATCACGAAGCACGGTGGCTATCACGTCGTGCGGCCCGAGATCGTGCTCGAGGTCACGTTCGACATCGTGCAGCCGTCAAAGCGCCACGCGGCGGGCTATGCGCTGCGGTTCCCCCGCATCGTGCGCGTACGCGATGACAAACCGGTGGCCGAGATCGACACGCTCGACCGGGTACGCGCGTTGGCATCTACCGCCGCGGAGTGATCGGCGCCGAGTCAGAGTCCCACAAGACAACGCCGGCGAGTCGCATGCCGGAGTTCTTGAGGCTCTCGACCGAGGCGTTGAGACGTTCGAGCGATGTGTACGCGATCCGCGCACACATCACGACCGCCGCGCCGGGAAGAACGCTCGCCGGTCCGATCAGTGACACGCTCTCAGGTGCAACCACGATCATGAGATCGTACCGTCGCGCCAAGCGCGCGAGATCGTCGCGCAACGCGCGACCGGCGGCCGGCGGCGGAGAGCTGACCGGGATCTGCGCGCTCCCGGCCGGAATGACATCGAGCCGCAGATCGCGCCCGATCACGACCGTCACGATCGCGTCGGCCCAGGCCACGAGCCCGCCGAGCACGTCAGCGACGCCCGGAGCGATGCGAGCGCCGACGATATGCGTTGCCGGAGCCGCCGCGTGCTCGGCGTCGACGAGCAACGTGTTTCGGGAGTCATAGACGGCCGCGACCGCGATGTTCGATGCGACCGTCGCGACGACCTCGGATTCGTCGCCGGCGATCGTCACGATCGGCAACTCGGACGCCTGGCGATCGCCGACCAGCTCCAAGTACAACAACCGATACTCGGCCGACGTCGCGTCGATCAACGGCGAAAGCGCGCTATCGGTCGAACGACGCATCCGCTCCGGATGTGGTCGCGGAGGCAACAGCACCGCGAGCGTCCGCGCGCCGGTCAACCGCTCGGCTTCGTACCGATCCGCCACGCGCGGCTGCGCCACCTCGATGCCGAACGTCACCGCAAACCCGACGGCGGCACCGAGCACGAGCGCCGCGGCGAGCAACGCAATCGGCGGCGCGCTGACGTTGGCGAGCTCGCGCGCGCGTTCGGCCCGCTGATCGAGCACTCCGATGTAGACGCGCGCGCCGCCAAGGGCGATCTCGGCCGCCGAGTCGACGGCGAGAAGCGAATCGAGCCTCCGGTGCGCGCGCAACGTCTCGGCCGCCACCGCCGGCGCCGAGGGCAGCGAGCCACCGAGCACGGCGACCTGATTGCGCAACGACGCGCGCTTCGCCTCGGCGACGTTGAGCAACGACCGCCCAATCGCGTTCATCCGCGCGGTGAGCGCGACGTAGATCGGATCGACGCCACCGCTGCTCGTGCTGAACGCCTCTCGCGCCCGAATGATGTCGTCGAGCGAATCCCCGAGCACCTTGACTCTCGGATCGCCGCGCAGCGCGCGCGCCTGGGCGACCGCGCGATACGACGCCGGCAGTGGCGAGAGCTCGGCGTGAGCGGTGACGCGAGTCAGCTCGGAGATGCCGGCCGCGAGCGAATCACGTCGAGCCGCCAGCGCGGGCGGCAGCGTATCCGCCGCCGCGAGGCGTAGCGCACGCGTGCGCGTGCGGCCGAGCGCCGAGTCGGCGGCGCTGACACCAGCGTGGGCCGCCAACGCCCGGCGAATGAGCAGCGTCGTGTCGGGATAATCTTCGGGCCGCGGCGCAAGGACACGCGCGGCCCGATTGGCCTGCCGCGGGATCAACACGAGCGTCACGAGAGCGATCAAGAAGACCGCGATGCTCACGCCCCCGATGCGCAGCGGGCGGCGGAGCGCATTCCGCGCCCGCGCCGCCAGCCATGTTGGACGCACCGGACGAGTGGTGGTCCTACTGGACCGTGATCACACCCTTCATGCCGAGCGCCAGGTGCGGCGTGCAGTAGAAGTGATACGTCCCAGCCTTCAGTCCCGCGAACGAGACCGTGTACGTGTCGTTCGCGTTGATGAGCAGCGGACCCGTCAGCGGCGAGGTCGTATTCGGCATGTTCGCATTCAACGCCGCGCTCACACCAGCCGGAATGCTGTCCGCGAAGAACGTCACGTTGTGCGGACCGCCGGTGACGTTGGTGAACTTGATGCCATCGCCCACCTTGACCGTGATGGTCGCGGGATCGAAGCGATAGCCTTGCGCATCGCCGATCATCTTCACTTCTACGGTCTTGCCCGTAATCGGCGCCGCGGCTACGGTCGCACCCGCGGGCGCTGCTGCGCCACCGGCAGGCGCCGCCGTGGCAGTGGCTGCCGCCGTCGTATCGGCCGGCTTGGCCGCGTTGTTGTCAGCAGTCTTATCACCGCCGCCGCACGCACCGAGCGCCATGACGCTCGCCGCGAGCACCAGCTTGTTTCTCAGCATGTTAAAAAGCCTCCAGTGTCGTTCACTTTTTTGCCCACATAGAACGCTTGTGAAGGTATTCACAAATGCCTAGATTTTCCAGCCACTGATGCAAACGACGCACCGGCACCATCATCACGCGCATAGCCACGGCCCGACGGGTCGCGGCGCTCTGGTGCGTGAGTGGATGATGGGCTAGCGCCCGACACTTCCAACCTGAGCAGCCACGCGGCCCGTCCCTAAGGACGGGCTTTTTTTATGCTCCGAATCGCTTTACCCAACAAGGGTCGATTGGCCGACGAAGCGCGCGCTCTTTTCGCCGAGGCTGGCCTTGGCGTGCGCGCCCTGGGCGATCGCGCGCTTACTGCCTCGCTCGGCGGCGAGTTCCAGGCGCTCTTCGTGCGAGCTCAAGATGTCGCCGAGTTCGTCGCCGACGGCGCGGCTGACGCCGGTGTTACGGGGTGGGATCTCGTGGCCGAGTCCGATCGCGCGCTCGAGACGTTGCTCGACCTCGAGTTCGGTCGATGCCGACTCGTCGTCGCATCGCACGAGGAGAGCGGCATCATGTCGCTGGATGACATCGCCGATCATCGCGTGGCGACCGTCTTCCCCCGGCTAGCTCGCAACTACTTCGAGGCGCTCGGCCGCCCGGTCTCGATCGTCCCGGTCTCAGGTGCCGCCGAGGTGGCGCCACACTTGGGGATCGCCGACGTCATCGTCGATCTCGTCTCGACAGGGTCGACGCTCAAGACAAACGGCCTTCGCGAGCTCGCAACGGTCCTCGAATCGACCGCCCGGCTCGTCGCCGGGAAGCAGCGTGCCGATCTCGAAGATCTCGTGACAGCACTCGACTCTGTCGTGCGTGGCCGCGGCAAACGGTATCTCATGGCCAACGTCCCGCGGGCAGCGCTCGACCGCGTCACCGCTGTATTGCCCGGGCTCAACGGCCCAACGGTCATCGACATCATGAACGGCCACGACATGGTGGCCGTCCACGCCGTCGTTCCAGCAGACGGCATCTATCGCACGATAGCCGCGCTCAAAGGCCTGGGCGCCGAGGGCATTCTCGTCACTCGCATCGAGCGTCTGTTGCCATGACGATCGCGACTGACACCGCGGCCATCATCGCGCGCGTGCGCGAGGACGGCGACAAAGCGCTGTTTGCCCTGGCGCGCGAGCTCGATGGCGTGACGCTCGAAGCGCTCGAGATCCCACCCGGCGCCGAGATCTCGTCGTCACTCCGGCAAGCGATGTCACGCGCCATCGCGAACCTACGCACCGCACACACGGCATTCGCGCCGAAAGCGGTTGAAGTGGAAACAGAACCAGGCGTCGTGGTCGGCCGGAGACCGGATCCACTATCGCGCGTGGGGATTTACGCGCCCGGAGGGCGCGCAACATATCCCAGTAGCCTGCTGATGGGTGCGGTCCCGGCGAGAGTCGCCGGAGTGCGCGAGGTGATCGTGTGCTCCCCGCGACCATCGGCCGCGCTGTTGGCGGCAGCCGAGATGGCCGGTGTCGACCGCGTCTTCGCGGTAGGCGGGGCCGGCGCGATCGCCGCCATGGCCTATGGCACCGAGACCATCCCGCGCGTCGACAAGATCGTCGGCCCGGGCAATGCGTACGTGGCCGAGGCGAAGCTGCAACTCGCGGGTGTCGTCGCGAGCGAAGCACCCGCGGGCCCGAGCGAGCTGCTCGTCATCGCCGACGAGACGGCCGATCCCGCTATCATCGCGCGGGAGATAGCGGCGCAGGCCGAACACGATCCGCGAGCGCGGGTAGCCGTGGTCACGGTCGGCCGCGACGTGGCGTCGATCGACGACGCGATCGCGTTCGCGAACGAGTGGGCGCCTGAGCACCTCCTGCTGGCGGTCGCCGATCCGATGGCCGTCTTCGCCCGAATCCGAAACGCCGGCGCGGTATTCCTCGGCGAGACGAGCTCCGTCACGTTTGGCGACTACCTGACGGGCGGGAATCACGTATTGCCCACCGGCGGGTGGGCGCGATCGTACTCCGGTCTCTCGACGCAGGATTTCGTGCGGTGGACGAGCTACACGCGCGTCGATCGCGCGGCCGCCGCGCGATTGGCCGCTGACACCGCCGTGTTCGCCGAGGCCGAAGGGCTGAGCGCGCACGCGAGGGCCGCGCGGGCATGGGAGAGCCGATGAGGCAAGCCTACCGTGACGTCGCCCTGTATGCGGGCGATCGGCCGCCGTGCGCGATCGATCTCAGCGACAACACGAACTTGTGGGGCATGCCGCCTGCGGCATCAGCCGCTGCGTCGGCTGCCGCTGGGATCGCGACACGCTACCCTGGTGTCTACGCACGCGAGCTGAAATCCGCGATCGCGGAGTACCTGGGCGTCACGCCCGACATGATCGTCACCGGTTGCGGCTCGGACGACGTGCTCGACTCGGCGTTCCGCGCGCTGGCCGAGCCGGGCGAACGGGTGGCGCACGCCGAGCCGACGTTTCCAATGGCGGCCACGTTCGCGCGCATGAACGCGCTCGTTCCGGTGCCGGTCTCACTCACTCATTGGGACATCGATCCGGCGGCGATGCTCGCAACACACGCGCGTGTCACGTATCTCTGCTCGCCAAACAATCCGAACGGTCGGTCGCTATCGCGGGGCGCGGTCGAGGCTATCGTGTCGGAGTCGCCGGGATACGTTGTTATCGACGAGGCCTACGCCGAGTTCGCGGACCGGTCGGATGTCGACCTTCTGGCGCGGTCTGATCGCCTGGTGATCACGCGAACGCTATCGAAGGCATTCGGACTCGCCGGGCTTCGCGTGGGGTATGCGGTGGGCGCTCCATCGGTCATCGCCGAGATCGAGAAATCGCGCGGCCCTTATAAAGTCAACCGCGTCGCGGAATGCGCAGCCATCGCGGCGTTGACTGACGATCGGCAGTGGGTCGCCGAGCGTATCGCACTCGTTCGAGAATATCGCGAGCGGTTTCGGGGTGAGATCGCCGGGCTCGAGAGCGACGCGAATTTTGTGTTCGTGCCGGCATCGAATGCGGCGGAGATCGCGCGGCGGCTGCGCGAGGGCGGCATCGCGGTGCGGGCGTTTGACGACGGGTACCGGGTGACCATCGGACCGTGGGATCTCATGCAAGCGTGCATCGATGCGATTGGCCGTCTTTGATTACGGTGCAGGCAATCTGCACTCTCTCGGCAAGGCGCTCGCCGTGCCGGGCGTGGAGGTGTCGATCGAGACCGACCCCTTCGCGCTGCTCTCGGCAGACTGCATCGTGCTGCCCGGCGTCGGCGCATTCGGCACGGCCGCTTCGCGGCTCGCGCCTGCCCGCACAGCCCTCAGCTCAGCGCTCAGCGCTGGCTTGCCGTGCCTCGGCATCTGTCTCGGCATGCAGCTGCTGTTCGACGCGAGCGACGAGAATCCTGGCGTCCCCGGACTCGGCGTCATCGCCGGACCGGTCACTCGACTTCGCTCCGCGCGCGTTCCTCACATGGGCTGGAATGCCGTGAGCGGCTTCGGTGTGGCGTACTTCGCCCATAGTTACGCCTGCCGCCCGGCGGACGAGAGTGTTGTGACCGCCTGGACGGTCGAAGACGGCGACCGGTTCCCCTCGGCCGTCCGATGGCGTAACGTCGTGGGTGTACAATTCCATCCCGAGAAGAGCTCGGCCCCAGGCGTGCGCTTTATTCGCGAGTTCCTAGGAGCCTTATGATCGTGATCCCAGCCGTAGACCTCCGCGCTGGCGCGTGTGTTCAGCTCGTAGGTGGCTCCTACGATGACGAACGCGTCCGACTCGGCGATCCGGGCGCGGTGGCCAGAGGGTGGGAGGAGCTCGGATTCCACCACCTGCACGTGGTCGACCTCGATGCCGCCACCGGCCGCGGCTCGAATGTCGGACTCGTGCGCGAGATCCTGACGACGTCCGACGCCCAAATCCAGGTCGGCGGCGGCGTACGCGAGTTCGACCGGATCGAAGAGCTGCTGACGGATGGCGCCCGGCGCGTCATCGTCGGCACGCGCGCGCTGGAAGATGCCGAGTGGCTCGACGAAATGACGTCGCGGTTCCCGGATGAGCTGGTCGTCGCCGCCGATGTCTTCGACCGGCGCGTCGTCACCCGCGGCTGGAGCCGATCGCTCCCGGTCGACGTGCTCGATGCCATCGAAGAGTTGAACGCGCTGCCGCTCGCGGGACTTCTCGTGACTGCCGTGCACCGCGAAGGCCAACTGCGTGGAGCGGACCTGCCGCTCATGGAGGATGTGGCCGAGGCAGCCGCGTTCCCGGTCTACGCCGCCGGCGGGATCGCGACCCTGGCCGATGTCCGCGCACTCGCGGATCGCGGCGTAGCGGCCGCGATCGTCGGCATGGCCCTATACACCGGCGCCATCGACCCACGCGCCGCGGCCTCGGAGTTCGGCGAATGACCATTGTCACGCGCGAAACCAAGGAAACGCGGATCCAAGTGCGGATCGAGCCCGCGAAAGACCCCAAAGCACCCGAGACCAGCATCGTCACCGGCGAGCCGTTCCTGGATCACATGCTGACGACGTTCGCGCACTACGCCGCGCTGGATCTCCACGTCACCGCCGCCGGCGACCTCCGCCACCATCTGATCGAGGACGTCGCGATCGCCCTCGGCCAATCGATCGCGCTGCTCGCTCCGGCGGGCGCGGCGCGGTACGGCGATCGGACCATCCCCATGGACGACGCGCTCGTCGAGGTCGCGCTCGACATCGGCGGCCGCCCGTTTTATCGCGGCAAGTTGCCGAGCGGCCTGTATAACCACTGGATGCGATCGTTCGCCACGAACGCGCGCACGACGCTGCACGTGCGCGTGCTCCGGGGACATGACCGGCACCACATCGTCGAGGCCGCGTTCAAGGCGCTCGGGCTGGCGCTGCGTGAGGCGCTCGTCGACACCGGCGCCGTCATGAGCACGAAATGATGCGGCGCATTGTGGTATGCCTCGACGTGGACGGCGGGCGCGTCGTGAAAGGCGTGCGGTTCGAATCGCTGCGCGATATCGGCGATCCGGCCGAGCTCGCGGAGCGCTACGAGGCGCAGGGCGCCGACGAGATCGTGTTTCTCGACATCTCGGCCAGCGCCGAAGGACGTGCCATTCTGCTCGACACCGCTCGCCGAACCGCCGAACGGCTGTTCGTGCCGCTGACCATCGGCGGCGGGATCCGCTCGGTCGATGATATTGCCCGGACACTTCGCGCTGGCGCCGACAAAGTCAGCATCAACTCAGCCGCCGTCGCACGTCCGACGCTACTGACCGATGCGGCCGAGCGATTTGGCTCACAATGCGTCGTAGCGAGTATCGATGCAAAAGATGGGCACGTCTACACGCACGGCGGCCGCACGCCAACAACGCTCGACGCCATTGCGTGGGCTCGAACGTGTGTCGAACACGGGGCAGGAGAGATCTTGTTGACCAGCATCGAGCGTGATGGCTCGCGCGAGGGCTACGACGTGGACCTCACGCGCGCGGTCGCCGAGGCGGTGAGCGTACCGGTCGTCGCGTCTGGCGGAGCCGGCAGTCCCCAACATATCGCCGACGTCCTGGCGGACGCCGATGCGGCGCTCGTCGCCGGGATTGTGCACGATGGCATCACAACGGTCGGCGAGATCAAAGCCGCCGTCACCCGCGCGGGGATCCCATGCCGTCCGTGAGTCTGTTGCACGCGGTCATCGAGCTCGCCCAGATCGTGGGCGACACCGCGATGGAATACTTCGGGTATCCGAAGCTCGTCGTCGAAACCAAGAACGATGGATCCCCCGTGACCATCGCCGACCGCAACGCCGAGAACAGAGCCCGCGAGTGGCTCGCGCAGCGATTCCCGAAAGACGGGATCGTCGGCGAAGAATTCGGCGTCGAGCGCCCGGACGCGGCGCGGCGTTGGCTCATCGATCCGATCGATGGCACGAAATCCTTCGTTCGCGGCGTCCCGTTGTGGGCGACGCTCGTCGCGCTCGTCGAAGGCGACACCGTTTTGGCCGGCGCCGTCAACTGTGCCGCCGCGGGCGAGATGGTTGGTGCCGCGGTCGGCGAAGGCGCCTGGTGGAACGGCTCGCGGTGCTCGGTCTCGAAGATCGACACTATTGCCAATGCGACTGTGTTGACGAGCGACGATCGGTTCCACAAACGCCCCGACCGCCGCGCGCGTTGGGATGCGCTCGCCGATGCCGCAAAGGTCGCGCGAACGTGGGGAGACGGATTCGGCTATGTCATGGTCGCGACCGGACGCGCGGAGATCATGGTCGACGAGGCGTTCGCCATCTGGGACGCCGCCGCACCCTACGCCATCATCACCGAGGCCGGCGGCTTGTTCACGACGTGGAAAGGCGAAGCCACGATCAACGGCGGCGAGGGTATCGCGACGAATATGGCGATCGCGCCCGCCGCGCGTGCGGCGCTCTTCGACCGATGATCACGATAGTCACCCAGGACGCTGCGACCGGGCGTGTACTTATGGTCGCCGGCGCCGAACCCGAGGCCATTGAGCTTACCAAGGCCACCGGCGAGATGCACTACACCTCTCGCACACGCGGGATGTGGCACAAGGGTGCGACGAGCGGCAACCGCCAGCGTCTCGTGTCGCTCACGCCCGACTGCGACGGCGACGCTCTTCTCGCTCTCGTCGATCCACTCGGTCCCGCGTGTCACACCGGCGCCGTCTCGTGCTTCGACGCGCCGCCGCATGACGCTTTCTCTCAGCTCGATGCGACGATCGCGAATCGCGCCACTGAAGGCTCGGAGGCGAGCTACACACGACGACTACTCGCCGACCGCAACTTGCGACTCAAGAAGCTCGGCGAGGAAGCCGCCGAGCTAGCGGTTGCCTGCGCGGACAACGACGCCGAGCGCGCCGTCGAGGAGGCCGCCGATCTGCTCTATCACTCGCTTGTTGCGCTGCGCGCGCTGGGCGTGGGACTCGACGACGTGCGCCGAGTTATTGCGCAACGACGACGTACGGCGCGGTGAGCACGCGGCCGCCGCGCTTGACCTGCACCCAGACATAGTAGCGCCCCGCTTTGGGGAAAGCGTACGGGAACGACACCGTGTCCCCCATCGCGCTCATAGACATTGGCTGCCCTCTCGCCAATACCATTTGCGCCGCGGTCGAGATGGTGCCCATGGGATGCAGGTGAATGAACACGCTCCCGTCGTCGCGCACGACTACAGCGTGGCCAGCCATGCCCATGTAGGGCTGGATGCCCGACACCACGAACCGGAGGCCGGCTGGTGCGCCAACCGCTACGGTGTCGGACCCGAGTTTACGGATGACCGACCCAGGTGCCGCTACCGAGAACGCATCGTCCGAATCACTGGGCACATATGCCGTAGGCGGATCGGTGAGGTCGATGCTGGTGACGAGCGTGTGGTCGAACCCACTCCCGTGCACGATATCGGCGAACACCCGATAGCGACCTTTGGGCAGCGGTGGGATGGTCGCGCGAAACGTGTCCGTGTCGGTCGTCGCCGGATGCAGGTGCGCAAACGCGAACCCCGAGTCGGCGACGAGGAAGAGGTGCATGAGCTTCCCATGATCGGGAATGAGCGCCGACCACTGGGTTCGCTGTCGCTGATTGACGTACGAGGAATCGTGCCGCTCGAGCCACGCGCTATCGGTGATCGCGAACGTGAGCTGACCGGGCTGCGCCTCGGATGCGCGCACCGTGAACGGCCGATACATCCGCTGCTTGAACTCGGCGTCGGTAGCGTTCCACCACGTCCACCCGCCAAACAGCATGACGGCAACGAAGACACCGGTGCCCGCCATCGCGAGCCGCGCGTGGCGCCGGTGCGCCGCGTCGGGCACCTGGCCCGGCTCCAGCGTCGCCTCTCGCACAGCGGCGCCGCCAATCGATACCGCGCCGACGAAGAGGAAGATGCCGATGGCGCCGAGGATGACGCCGAGCCACCGGTACAGCGGCAAGCGGCGCGTGGCGACGGCGACAACCGGAACGACGGCAGTGCCGGTGCCCTTGCTACCGTGCACGCCCACCGTGACGCTGTTGGACCCGCCGGCCATCACCCACAGCTTCCCGACGAACGTCGCCGAGTCCCCGACGGAACGCGCAGCGTCTTCCGGCGGCGGCGCAGCGGTCGTGGCGTCGTAGCGATTGACGAAGAGCGTCACTCGATCCGGCGCGGCCCCAGTGACGTGCACGGTGACTTCGGCTACGCCTGGCACGACGCCGGGAAGGCGTACGATGACGAGGACAGGGTACGGCCCCGCGTTCCCCTCGTAGTAGACGTCCGGGCTACCGACGTGTGCCGAGCATACGATTACCGCCAGCGCCAGGCCTATGGCCCGTCTAATCATCGCCGGAGCCGCGCCATCCCTTCGCCCCACCACAGCCCTACGCGGGCCGAGATGATAGCGAACACGGTCGCGTATCCCAGGCCGCGCAAGATGTCGCCCGAGGGAGCGCCCCGACGGTGCGACTCCCAGTACTCGTACCGCCATGGGCCGAGCCGGGAGGTATAGTCCCACTGGTCAACGGCGAACACGGGATTCCGGGCGGCCGGCGACAGCAGGAACTCCGACCAGAACCAGTGCACGACGAGCATGAGCGCGACGAACGCGACACCGAGCGCGATCGCCAGCAGCCAATCGTTCGCCGACCGGTACCGGCGCAGCAAGAGATCGATAGCGATCGCCGGCACCACCAGAATCAGTGGAAAGAACGGCGGCACCATGTGGGTCACGGGATTGTAGATGGGTGCGAGCTTGGGCGTCGCCGGAACTGCCTCGAGCGTCCACATCATGACGAGCACCAGCACCATGTAGATCGCGGCGGTCGTGGTCGCCGGCCACCGAAGCTTTCCGGCGCGCCCGAACGCAACGAGGAACACCGGCAGGACTGCGCCCGTGACCTCGTAGAACATCGCCGAGTGCATGTGGTTCGGCGCGGACGCATACTCCATGATCGCCGTCGCGGCCATCGTCACGATGAGCCCACCCGATGCCGCATACACCAGCGCATACGGCCTCGCCTCGGCCCCGGTCGCCCGATTCTGCGCGGCCACAGCCATGAGAATGGCGCCCGCCTGAATCGCGACCATGCCCCACAGGAGCACCATGTGGGGCGGGCTCACGATCTGGACATCGAGCCCGTAGGCGTTATGCCACCAGTCGTCGAATGGGGCCGAGGCGATCATGAGGAGCGTGCCCCAGATGCACACCCAGGCGCCCAGTGGCCCGCTGAACCCCCAGAACTTCACGCTCGACGCGCGTTCGGAGGGCGTCCCAAAGAATGTCGTCTTGAGGACCAGCCAACCGCAGGTCAGCCCGGTGAGTGACGCGCCGAGCTGCTCCTCCAGATGGGGCAGGGTCCAGAACGTGTCCCGGCCGACCGTCCGGTGCCACGAGATGTCCCAGATCAGACCTGTAACTATGAAGGCCGATGACAGCATGACGGCGGCCAACGTAATGGTCAGATCGGAGATAGCCGGCCTCGCCGCTTCGAGGCTCGCCGATGCTCCGGGCAGTACGGTGCCTTGGGTTACATGCGTGGTCATGCGTTCAAACGTTGCGCGAGTTGGCCTTGGTCCGCCAGACTCATACGCATGCTGGTGCGTAATGTTTCCGACACGGCGCGCTGGGTGGCGATGTACCGGGCAATGGAGACCGATCGCCCGGACGCTTTATTCCGGGATCCGTTCGCCCGCCGCCTCGCCGGCGACCGCGGGGCCGAGATCCTCGAGCAGATGCCACGGGGCAAGGCCACCGCCTGGCCGATGATCGTGCGCACGGCGGTCTTCGACGAGCTGATCCTTCGGGCGATCTCGCGCGACGGCGTCGACACCATTCTCAATCTCGCGGCCGGGCTCGACGTGCGGCCGTATCGCCTGGCGCTGCCGCCGACGCTCCGCTGGATCGACGTCGATCTGCCGGAGATCCTGGCCTACAAGCAGGAGATGATGGCCAACGAGCGCCCGTCCTGCAAACTGGAGTCGGTGGCGCTCGACCTGGTCGACATCCCCGCGCGCCGGGCGTTGTTCGACAAGATCAACAACGAAGGCCGGCACGTGATGGTCGTGTCCGAGGGACTGCTCGTCTACTTGGCTCCAGGAGACGTCCGGGCGCTCGCGATCGATCTCCGCTCCGAGCGGACGTTCGAGTGGTGGCTCTTCGACCTGGCCTCGGTCGGCGTCATCGAGTACGCGCAGAAGAGCTGGCAGAAGTCGATGGGCGGCGGGACCCTCATGCAGTTCGCGCCGCGCGAAGGCACGCAGTTCTTCACGTCGCTCGGCTGGTGGCTGTCCGAGTTTCGGCTGACCATGAAAGAAGCACGCCGCTTGCACCGCGAGATGCCCTTGGCGTGGCTCTTTCGCCCGCTCCTCGCCCTGGAACTGCGAAAGCCGCAGGAAAAGTCCAAGTGGCGGACCGGGACTGTCCTCCTTCAGAATCCCGTCACGGCCGTCCGCGAGAGTCGCGTCGTATCGCCGACGTAGGCGAACGCGATGTCGTGCATGTACTTCTGCGTCACGCGCCGTACGTCCTGCGGTGTGACTTTTCTCAACTCGGAAACGAATCTCTCTCCCGCTCTGTAATCCCCGCGGTACAACTCTGCCCGGGCTAGGAAGTTCGCCTGATCCGCGTTGGTCTCGTTGTCCAGGAAATACTCGGTGATGAACTGCTGCACGAGGCGTTGCAGCGCATCGGGATCAACCAGGGCATGGCTCAGATGCGACACCTCGGTTCGCATGATCGCGAGCACCGTGTCTGGCGAACCAGTGGTGACATACAGCCCGCCACCAGCCAATGCCCGCTCGACGAATGGCGCGTTGACCGCGTACGAGAGATTGCGCTGATCGCGAACCTCGGAGAACAGCCGGCCTGAAAGAACCGCCGTCGCGACCCGGAGCGCTTGGTAATCGGGGCTCGTGGCTGGCGGACCTTCGTAGTACCCGAGGATGTAGTTCGTCGGCAGATCACGGACGACCGTGACCAATGACGCCGGGTGCGGCATCGGCAGATTGGGCAGCGTCCACTTGTACGTGCCCATTGGCAAGTTCGCGAGGGTTCGCGCGATCAGGCGCTCCACTCGGGAACGTTCCACATCGCCGACCACGACGATCAGCATCCGCGACCTGACCATCTGCGTCGCCTGAAACTGCGTTAATTGCCGCTTGTTGAGCGACGTGATCGACTTCTCGCTTCCGCCGATCGCCCGAGCGTACGGGTGCCCAGCGTACGCGGCACTATCAGCCAAGTACTCGACGAGATCGTCGGGGCTATCTCGCCGCTGCTTCACGGTCGAGAGATACTCCTGCCGCACCATGTCGATGTCCGCCGCCTCGATCGTCGGATACATGAGGCGATCCGCGAGCACGACGAACGTCGAGTCGAACGTCTCCGGCGTCGCCCGGACTCCGATCGATGTCCAATCGAACGTCGGGTCGACCACAATGGACGTCCCCAAGCGCGCCATGACGTGGCGCATGACGGTCCGCGGAAAATGCTTGGTGCCGCGCTCGGAGACATCGAGAAGGAACGGCTCGATCCCCGCGGTCTCGTCGGTCTCCTCCCGAGTTCCCCCGAGCAGGTACACATCGGCCGTCGCAATACCCGCCGAAGTCGACCGCCTCAGGATCACGGGTATACCCGACGCTACAAATCGCGAGGTCGTCGAGTCAGCGGCCGTGTGCAGGAGCGAAGCGACTGCAAGAAATAGGATCATTGGCTCGGCCGGAGATCGGCGTCGGTGAGATGAACAGACTGGCGATCTTGCGGAGAGATCAGCACGCCGATGACGTGGGGTTTCGCGACGATATACTTGCGCGTGTACTCGGCCAAATCGCCCGTGGTACGCGCCGCCATGTTGTCCACATATCCCATGTAATAATCGAGACTCGCGACAGACCACCAAAACCCGATGACGTGCGTATACCCCGATGTCCGCTCGCGGCCGAACGCCGATGACACAGTGCGCTGCGCCTTGATCTCCGTGAGCTCCTCGCTCGTCACGTAGCCAGGATCGGCGAAATGCGAAATCTCGTCCTCGAGTGCCACCAACGCGGGACGCAGTTTCGCGGCCGTGGTCTGACCACTGATGGTAATCGGCCCAACGTGATTCAGCGTGTAATAATTGACGAGAATCCCGCGATCGACCGAGATCGCTTCCCACAAGCCGCTCTCGATGAGCCGCTTTTGTAGCCGTGACCCTGGCTGATTCATGACATCGGAGAAGACATCCGCCGCGTACGTGGCATTCGGGTCGGCGCCCACACTCGGCCCCTGCCATTGCAGCAAAACGGTCACCGCCGAGACCGGCGCCTCCGAGATCACCGCCTGATTGCCATCGAGCGGAGGAATAGGCGGAATCGGATCGGCGAGGAACGGATCCGCCCCACGCTGCCACCCGTGGAACACGCTGTCCGCCAGCGCCATGGCGTGTGACGGCGTGACGTCGCCCGTGATCAGGAGCGCAGAGTTGTTGGGGATGTAGTAACGGCGCTGTATCTCGCGCATCTGGTCCGGCGTCACGTTGCGGACCACATCGCGATCACCGATCACGTTCTTTCGGCTGAAGTTGTCGGGATAGAGCTTCTTCGCCATGGCTTGATCGAGGCCAAAGAACGGACTGGCCTCCTGCCGATCGTACTCGCCGAGCACGACTTCCTTCTCGCGCGCGAGCTCTTCGGAGCGGAACAACGGCGCTTCGACCGCGGACGCCATGAGCCGCATGCCCGCCGCGAGGCTATCCGAAGGAAGCGTGAGATAATAGTTGACCCGCTCCTCGGTCGTCGTCCCGTTGAACACCGCACCCAACTCGGCCGCGCGGTCCACGAACGCACCGGGATCCGGATACGTCGCATTTGCCTTGAAGAACATGTGCTCGTACATGTGCGCGAGCCCCGCGTACGGCGGCGTCTGGGTGAACGATCCGTTGCGCACATCGATTTCGACCGTCGCTAGCGGGACGCCATGGTTCTCGACCACGATCACTTCGAGACCGTTGTCCAGCACGCGCCGTTGAATCGTTTTTTCGAGCTCCGCACGCTGCGCGCCGAGTGGCGCGGCAAGTAGCGCCAGCAACAATATTCTTCTTCGCATGATCAATCAGGAAGCAATGGACGAATTAGCGTCCCGGTTGGACGCCACGAGGCTCCGGCGGGATGTCGCGCTAGCCCCCTACACCACGTTCCGTATCGGAGGTCCCGCCGACCTCTTCTACGATGCAACCGCGGCTGACGATCTCGCAAATGCGGTGCTCTCGGCCCGAGCAACGGGCGTTCCGTACTTCATCCTGGGGCTCGGCGCCAATATTCTCGTCGGCGACAGGGGCGTCCGCGGGCTGGTTATTCACAACGTCGCCGACCGGCACCGGTTCAGCGAGGATGGCCTCCTGTGGACCGAAAGTGGCGCTGTCCTCGCCCGCCTGATCCCTCAGGCCGTCGCCCTCGGCTGGTCGGGTCTCGAGCACTACGTCGGCATCCCGACGACCGTTGGCGGCGCGATCTGGCAGAATCTGCACTTCCTGTCGCCCGCGCCCGCGCGCGAGCGTACCATGTTCATCGAAGAGGTCTTCGCCTCGGCCGAGCTCCTGACGACTGACGGGTCCCGCTGCATAGCCGATAGATCCATGATGCAGTTCGGCTACGACACGAGTCTCCTGCACCACCACCGCCACACGGTCCTCTCCGTCACGTTCCAACTGGCCCGCGGCGACATTGCGGCCATGCACAAGATCATGCAGGAGAACTTGAGCTGGCGCGGCGGCAAGCACCCTTGGCTCGAGTATCATCCGAGCGCGGGGTCGATTTTCCAAAAAATCGAGGGCGTCGGGGCCGGGCGCTTGATCGAACAAGCAGGACTCAAGGGGTTCCGCATCGGTGACGCCCAGATCTCGCACATCCACGCGAATATCATGGTGAACCTCGGCCACGCCACCGCCCGCGATGTCCGGTCTCTCATCGCCACCGCCCAAGACGCGGTCGAGAAACAGTCAGGTTATCGTCTGCAACCCGAAATCGGTTTTATCGGCGAGTTCTAGATAGGCGAGCTAAATCGAGCTGCCAAACACAATCAGGGCGCTCCACCCCGGGTTAGGACCGCGTCCGTCCAGCGCGCGCGCAGCGCCGATGCCGAGTGCGCCGCCGAAGGCGCGCACCAAAAAATCGAGCGATGTCCGAAACCCATCACTCGGTGCCGAGGCGGGAAATGGCAGTGGTGCGTCAGTCGAGGGGTTCACGCGGGGACCCAAGCCAAGCAGCGCAGCACGCGCGGCGGACGTGCTAGCCTCAGCCCACCCAGACCGAACGCCGATCGCCAGTTCTGGAGCGACCGCGGGCAGCAGAACGCGATTGAGCCGTAGCGGCGCCCGAAGCCATGGCAGCTGATACCCGACTTCGGTCTGTAACACAGTCGCCTGGTCACCCCCGAACTGCTTGTAGTCATACGCCGTAAGCCCTTCCAACGTGCCAATTTGAAACAGCTGCTGCGGCGGTATCGTACGTCCAGTAACGAGCCCCCCGTCGGCGCGCGCCGACAGGATGAACGGCCCTGCGAACTGTCGACCAACGAGCCGCGCCTCGACGCGCTGCCAAGCGATGTCGCCAGTCGCCCATTCGTAGTGAATCTGCGCCCCCACCCCGGGACGCACGAACACGAGGTCGACGTCCGGATGGAAGTCGATGGTCACCCCCACTCGCTCATAGGTCCCGTTCTCCACGCCCCGATTCGGCCGAAACAGCGAATCGGGCATGAAGAAGTTGGGAAAGATCGGCGGCCGCCTGAGCCGGGCGACATCGTACCGGTCATCGCCCGGGCCCGCCTCGACCCGGACGACGGCCTCACGCTCCGGACCGAGCGTTCGAGTCGCCGAGAACGTCAGCGATCGTCGATCCACGTAGTCGAACTCGTCCTGCGTGAACAGCGGCTCGATCGTCGGTGCCGAGGTAAACGCGGTGGTGAACACGTTGGTGTTGTCGAGCTGCCGCGCCGCTCGCAGCCCCAGTTGCCACGGGCCGCGCGTCCACGTGAGTCCGGCCGCGCCACGGACGGTGGCCTCGGTCCAGGCATACCCGACGTTCGCCCGTGCCACGAGTCCCGGAGCCGCATCACGAAACCGCAGCTGACCCGCGAGCCCCGTGTACGCGCCTTCGACTCGATCGAAATGAAAGAAGTCGGCGAACTTGTCGTACGAGAGATCGACCGTCGGCTTGCCGGTCGGACGCCACGATGGCGGCGCAACATCGGTGAAATCATCGGTCCGCATGCCCGCGGTCACCGTGCCAAGGGGCGCGCCCCAGTCGCCATACCGCGACAGGCTGTCGGACGGCGCGAACGTCAACGTGTGCGGCACCCGTCGCAGCGTATCGGCCTGGACGACCGTGTCGTTCACCGCATAGCGCGACCACTGGGACACGACCCGCAGCGCGGAGCGGGCGTCCCCAGTGAACGGAGAGGCGACCTGACCCTCGATGCGCTGCGTGGTCGGAAGCCAGTAGGCGCCATCGACCTCGCCATTCTCGAGGTCGACCGCGAAAAACGACCGGAGCATCGGGTAAGCCATCGGGCTCCGGCCCAGCAGGTTGAACGATCCGCGCATGCGCACGATCTGGTACCGCGTCCCATCGAGAAAGACATCGCCCTGAAAGAGGCCGATGGGCTGCTTTCGGCTCCCTCTCAGTCGCGGCTCGACATGGACCCGGATGAGCGGCACCTGTCGCCCGCCGGGCAGGCGCAGAATGACGACCGTATCGCCACCCGTGAACGCGTAGGCGCTGTCGCGGTCGGGTGCGAAGGGATGGGCGACGATGAACGCGCGGTTGCCTCCTCGGCCTCCTTGCGGACGCGTGGCGCGGCCCGTGTCGGCGCCGAACATGACGTTGATCCGGTTGCCATACAGCACCGGAACCGTCCATGCTCGGTGCATAAAACCCAGCATCGAAATCGTCAGCGTCGACATCTGCGCGCGGTATCCGACCACGTGCTGGTCGTAGGAACCGTTCCGGAGCCAGCGCGACTCGCTCGCGACCTGTTCGACCTGCACGGCGCTCTCGGTGCCACCGGAGCGTCTGATCACGACCGTGATCTCGCTCTCGATATGGGCGCGGTACGACGACAAGCTTTCCGGAACGACGCGGTTGTGCGCGGCGGCCGAGTCGACCAGGGCCTTGAGCACCGAGTCGGACGGTGGGGGGGTCCGGGGGGCGTAATTGCAGTTTGCCCCCCGGAGGCGAACCGACCAGTCGAGCGGAGCGCAGCGGAGCATCGACGTGCCGCGGAGCGGTATAAAGAGCGCGAGGATGGCTAGCATGAAAAAAGACAAATACTGGGAGTTGAGTCGCTCGACGCGATACAGTCTCCTGTTCGCGCTGCCGTTACTCGTTCTCTACGAAGAGTTCGTGGTCCTCCTGTCGCATGGTCCGGCCGGCGGCATCCGCAACGGCGCCGACGTCGTGTTGCAGCAGGCAGTATACGCCATCGCGGGCCGCTACGAGCCGATCGTGTTCGGCGTGCTGATGCTCGGCATCGGCGGCTTCCTCGTCGCTCGCGACATGCGGCTACACCGTGGGCCGCTCCGTTGGTCCACGTTTCTGCTCATGCTGGTCGAGTCGCTGCTGCTCGCCGGGATATTCGGAGCGGTCGTCGGAACGATCACCGTGAACCTGCTGCACTTGAGTGGATACTTAGTGGTGCCGGGCGGCGCCATCGAGCACTCGGCGCTCGCGACGCGCGTGATGCTTTCCCTGGGCGCGGGTATCTACGAGGAGCTGCTTTTCCGCGTGATCATCGCCGGTGCGCTCGACGCTGCCGCGCGCCGTCTCCTCGGCTGGGGCCCATGGTTCGCCGGCGGGTTTGCCGTCGTCGTCTCGGCCACGGTCTTCTCGGCGTCCCACTACATCGGGCCGTACGGCGATCCGTGGGCGGTCCAATCGTTCGTGTACCGGTTGATCAGCGGAATGGTGTTCAGTGCGTTGTATTTGACGCGCGGATTCGGCATCACCGCGTGGACGCACACGCTCTACGACTTGCTCGTCTTGGCGTTGTAAGGCGGCGCGCAGGGCTGATCGTACGGCAACGTCACCGAGAGGCGCAGGGTGTCGCCGGGCGCAAACGCAAACCGGATCTGCTCAGCGCTACAAAATGGGTTCACGGCGTGGAACGAGCCGTCCTCGCCGGCCTGGATCCAGGACGCGGGGATCACGTTGCGCGACGCGTCCGCGTAGGCGGCGAGTTTGCCGGAGAGGTCCGAGAAGGGCGCGGGATCGTGCACGTTGCACACGTACGTCGCGACGGAGTCTCCCGGTGAGAACCGGCAGTCGCCGGTGCTCGTGAGGCGAAGTCGCGCGTCGTAGAACGCCGAGCGGTCAGACACACTGGGCTCGGAGTCCATCACGACGCTCCAGTAGTCGGACCGGTTGTCAGCGCTACTCAGGAGCGTCGAGAGCTCGGTCGCGAAGTTTTGCTTTACCTCGCGACGCGTGACATCCAGCTTGTCCTCGATCATGCCCGCGGCTTCCTCGGCCGCGACCGCGACCTTGTGGCGCACGCGTTTGACGACCGCTACGGCCGCCGATGGCTGCGCCGGAGCCGCCGCGGTGGGTTTCGCGGGCTGAGTCGCCTCACGATCCCCACCGCACGCGACGATGAACGCCGCTAGAGAGACAAGAAGGGCGCTGCGCATTCCGTTACAAATATACGCTACCAGATTTGGGGTCGCACGTTCTCGGGACGAACCATTGGGTCCCCGGCGTGACACCCAAATGCCTGCGCAAACTCGGGCATGTCCGATAGCGGCCCATCGATCCGCCACCGGCCTGGTGAGTGCGGATCAGTGATCGCCAGTTGGCGAGCGTACGCCGGACGCGTGTTCTCGCGCCAGATCTGCGCCACAGAGATGAAGAACCGCTGCTCAGGTGTAAATCCCGCGATGGTGTCGCGCGTCTTGTTGGCGTACGCATGCTCCATCGCGATATACGCGAGTTTGAGGCCACCGATATCCGCGGTATTCTCGCCGAGCGTGAGGCGGCCATTCAGGCGGACGCTGTCGACGGCGATATACTGGGAGTACTGGTCCGCGACGAGCGACGAGCGCTGGTTGTACTCCTTCGCGTCGTCGGCCGTCCACCAGTCCCGCAGGTTCCCCTCGGCGTCATACTTCCGGCCTTGATCATCGAACCCATGCGTCATCTCATGGCCGGTGACATACCCGATACCGCCGTAGTTCGAGGCATCGTCGGCCTGCGGATCAAAGAACGGCGGCTGCAGAATGCCGGCGGGGAACACGATCTCATTCATGGATCCGTTGTAGTACGCGTTCACGGTCGGCGGACTCATCGTGAACTCGGTGCGATCGACCGGGTGGCCGAGTTTCTTGATGCGCCGCTTCACGTCGAACGACGTTGCCTCCAAGAAATTCAGCACGAACGGCCGGCGCTCGACCGTGAGGGATGAATAGTCCCGCCACTTGTCGGGATACCCGATTTTGTTGGCGAACGCCGCGAGCTTCGTGATCGCCGCCTGTCGCGTGGCCGGGCTCATCCACGCCAGCGTGGACAGATCGTTCTTGAGCGTCTCTTCCATGTTGTGCACGAGATCCAGCGCGCGTTGCTTGGCTTCGGGCGAAAATGCGCGAGCCACGTAGGCTTGGCCGAGCGCCTCGCCGAGTCCGCGGTCGGTCGCCAACACGCAGCGGCGCCAGCGCGGCTGCATCGCCGGCACGCCGGTGAGCGTCTGCCGCATGCGGAAGTCTTCGTTCACGAACGCCGAGTCGAGCCAGGGCGCGGTCGTGTCGAGGAAGTGCCAGCGGAGATAGGCACGCCAGACGGAGATCGGCTCGTGCGTGAGCAGGCTGTCGAGCGCCGAGAGGAACCGCGGCTGCATGATAATGATGTCGGGCACCGCTGGCGCCTGCAGATCCGTGAGCCACGCGCGCCACTCGAGATGCGGCGCGATCGAATCGGCGCCGGCGATCGTCACCTTGTGGTACGTGTTGTACGGATCGCGCCGCTCGACGCGCGTCATGGATGCATACGCGAGCGCGGTTTCTAATTGCACGACACTATCCGCTTCGGCACGAGCGAGCGCGGGCACCGTGCCGGAGAGCGCGAGCAGGCGTCCGACGTGGGCGGCGTACTCCGAACGGATGCGAGCCGATGTCGTGTCGGTCTTCGTGTAGTAGTCGCGGTCGGGGAGGCCCAGGCCGCCTTGCTGCACGTAGAGCACTTCCCGCGTGCTCTGTTTTCGATCCTGGTTGACGTTGAACCCGAACGCCACGTCGACGCCTTCCTCCTGCAGTCGTGCGATCTCGGCTCGGACGCTCGACGGTGTCGTGATCTCATCGATCCGCTTTATATCGCCGGCGACGGGCTTGAGCGCGGCGGCGTCCGCCGCGGCCGAGTCCATGCAGGTCGCGTAGTAGGTGCCGATCTTGGACGAGCCGTCTTTGGCGGCGCTATCGAGTATCTCGTGCAGGACGTCGCGGTTGTGCTCCTGCAGCGCGCTGAACGCGCCCCACGAGGGATACTCTTTGGGAATCGGGTTCTGAGCCCGCCAGCCGCCAGTCGCGAACTGATAGAAGTCCGTGCACGGCGCGCACGTGGTGTCGAGGTTCGCGCGGTCGATCCCGTGCTGGGCCCGCACCAGGCCTGGCACGAACAGGAGCACGATCAGGATCCAGAGACGACGACTCATTGCTGACGATCTCCCATTTTGCGCGCGCTGTCGGCCAGTGCGCGCAGTGTTGCCGAGTGAGGGTACTGGGCGAGCCCGCGCACGACGATATCGCTGGCTCGCGGATAGAGGCCGGTCGCGAGTGCCTGGGACGCCGCCGCGCGATACGTCTCCTCAGCCACGTCCGGCTGATTCATTAACGAGTCATACCGCACACTCGCTGTATCGCGAATCGCCTTGAACTGCAGGAGTCGCGGGTCGCCGGGGTTGCTGTGCAAGGCCAGGTTGAGGAGCACCCGTGCGTTGCCCGCGTAGCCGTCCTCCACCAGCAGGTGCGCCAGGGCGACGATCGCGTCGACGTTGTGGTGGTCCAGGTTCACGGCGCCCTCGTACGCCAACCGGGCGCTATCCCGCTGGCCTTTCGCCATCCACGCATTGCCTTTCTCGAAGAACACCTTGGCCCGGGCCACGCGCGCGATGCTGTCGCCAGGGGTCCAGGGTCGCATCCGCTCCGCGCTGTCAGGCGCATGGACAGTCTGAGCGCCTGCGACACTAGCAAGACATATTAGCGACAATATCGCGGCTATTTTCATATATTCAGCTTCTCCACGGCTTCTGTGGCCAGAGTCCATTCTTCTAGCGCGGCGTCCAGTCTGCGACGGGCAGCATCCAGTTGCGAGCCAAGTTTCGCGCTGCGCGTGACCCCGGCCGGAGTGGCGTAGAGCTCCGGGTCGGCGAGCTCGGCGGTAAGTCGAGCGACCTCGGCCTCGGCCTTGGCGACTCGGCCCTCCGCCGCCTCGGCCGAGCGCTGAGCCGCGCGGCGGTCCGGCCCCTTGGGCGTAGATGCCGGGCGCTCGACCTTCTTGTGCTCCCGTACGCGCCGTAGCGCCTCTTCCTCCTCCGCGGCGACGCGCGCGGCATGCGCCCGCTCCTCGCTCACGACCTCCCACTCGGCAAAGCTGCCATCGAACACGGTCATCCGACTCTCGTGCAGCACCCATACCCGCGTGGCCATCGCCCGCAAAAGCGCCCGGTCGTGGCTCACGAGCAGCACGGTCCCAGGATACCGCTCGACAGCGTCCTCGATGGCTTCGATCGACTCCACGTCGAGATGGTTCGTGGGCTCATCGAGGATCAGCAGGTTCGCACCTGACAACATCATCATCGCGAGCGCCACCCGTGCTCGCTCGCCACCCGACAAGCTCTCGGACCGCCGCTGCACCTCGTCGCCCGAGAACCCGAACCGTCCGAGATGCCCCTGGATCTGGCCTCGAGTCCAGAGCGGCCTCAGATCGTTGATGGTCTCGTACAACGTCTTGTCCAGCGGCACCTGCGCGAGATCCTGGCGATAATACGCGACCGTCGTCGACCCGCCGACGCGCAGCACCCCGCCGTCGACAGGCCGCTCGCCGACGATCGCCCTCAGCATCGTCGACTTGCCGGCGCCATTCGGCCCCAGAATGCCCACGCGATCGCCACGCATCACGCGCGCACTAAAATCGTTCAGCAGCACCCGGTCGCCGAGCTCGAGCCGCGCGTGCTCAGCCGACAGAACCTGATCACCGCCGCGCTCATGCACATCGAGCCGCAACGCCATGGCATCCTCGGCACCCACGGGCGGACTCAGGCGGGGCAGCCGCTCCAGCCTTTTTCGCCGCCCCTTCGCCTGCTTCGTATTCTGCCCGGCAATGTTCCGCCGGATATAGTCCTCTTCGTGCGCGATGGCTTTGCGCTGCTTGCTCACCGCGCGGTCCAGCGTCAGCCTTCGCTCGGCGCGCTGCTCGACGAACGCCTCGTATCCGCCCGTGTACGGGACCGCCGTTCCGCCTTCGAGATGCAATATGTGATCAGCGACCGCGGCCAGAAATGCGCGATCGTGGCTGATCACGATGACCGTCTCGTCGGTCTCGGTGAGATACTGCTCCAACCAACGCGTGGTCTCGAGGTCGAGGTGATTTGTCGGCTCGTCGAGGAGCAACACATCGGCCGGCGCGACGAGTTGGCGTGCGAGCCCGAGACGTCCGCGCTCGCCGCCGCTCAGCGCTTCCAACGGCCGCTCGCGCGCTTCCGCCGGATCAAAGCCAAGGCCATGGAGCACGGCATCCACGCGCGGCGTGATCATATAGCCGCCTTCGTGCTCGAATCTTTCCAGATCACGACCGTAGCGAGCCAGCGCGTCGGCGTCGTCGAGATTGTGCGCTTGCTCGGCCAGCGAGCGCTCCAGAGCGAGCAACTCCGCGAATGGCCCAGCCGCCGCTTCCCAGACCGTCTGCGCCTCTCCGAAATCGCGGTGCTGCTCCAGCATGGCAATCCGAAGGCCGCCGACCCGTGTCACCTGACCGCGCGTGGGCTGCTGAACGCCAGTGAGCAGCCGAAAGAGCGTCGTCTTGCCAGTCCCGTTGCGCCCGACAATGCCCCAGCGGTCGCCGGCCCCGACCGTGAACGTCACGTCGGTCAAGAGGCGCGTCGCGCCGAACTCGACGTCCACGCCCGACATCGCGATCTGCGTCACGCGGCCACCCAAGCTTTCCAAGTGTCTTCGGACGACCCGACCGTGAGCTTGTTCTGCCACCGCACGAGCGGGGTCTTGAGCAGCATCGGCTCTTCGACCAAGCGGTCGAGCCACCTCTCGTCGGAGTATCGGGCGCTCCCGAGGCCGAGCGCGGTGTAGGGCTTGCTGGTTGTATCGATCAACGCGCCCACGCCGAACTTCTGCGCGAACCGCGTCAGCTCACCGAGCGATGCGGCTCTCTCGTTGAGGTCCACGAAATGCGTCTTGACCCGCCGCTCGGCGAAAAACCGTAACGCCTTGCGGGTGTCCGCACACTTTTTCGTCCCAAAGACCTGAACTTCCATAGGGGCAAAATCTACCTTTGGGAATGCACCCGTACCGCCCCGCGTGGTGGATCCCCGGACCGCACGTACGTACGCTGTGGGGACGTTTCGTCCGGCGACCACCCGTGGTCCTCACGCGGCGCGAGCAGTGGGATACGCCGGACGGCGACGTCCTCGATGTCGACCGACTCGACGCGCCTCACCCCGATGCGCCTCGTCTCATTCTGCTGCACGGGCTCGAAGGGACGGCCCGGTCGCACTATGCGCGCGGAATGCTGGCCGAGGCACGGGAGCGCGGGTGGGGTGCTGATTTCCTGCTGTTCCGGTCGTGCGGCGGCGCTCTCAATCGCACCCGACGGTTCTATCACTCTGGCGACACCGGGGACCTGGACCTGGTCGTCGCCCGCAATCGCCTCGAGCACCCGGCCTCGCAGATCGTGCTGGCCGGCTTCTCCCTCGGCGGCAACGTCTTGCTCAAGTGGCTGGCCGAGCACCGGGATCAGTCTATCGCTGGCGCCGCGGCTATCTCGGTGCCCTACGACCTGGGTCGCGGAGCGCGACATATCGACAGGGGCTTTGCCCGCGTCTACCAGGCCAACTTCATCGCGTCGCTCAAGCGAAAGGTCTACGCGAAGCTCGAGCGATTTCCCGATCTCGTGGACCGGCGCAAGCTCGATGCGGTGCGATCGATCATCGAGTTCGATGATCTCTTGACGGCGCCCCTGCACGGGTTTGCCGACGCGGACGACTACTACACGCGGTCGAGCGCCCTCGCCGTCCTGAAGGATGTGCGCGTCCCGACGCTGTTGCTCAGCGCGGTCGACGACCCGTTCTTGCCCGCGGCCGTCCTGGACGACGTTCGCGCGGTGGCACAAGCGAACCCCGCGCTCCACGTCGAGTTCGTGGAGCGCGGGGGCCATGTCGGTTTTGTCAGCGGGACCCTGCCGTGGCGCCCGGTCTATTACGCCGAGCAGCGCGTGAGCTCGTTCTTGGCCTCACTGCTGCCGAATCAGAGCCGTGAGCGCGCGAGCGCGTTCGGCATCTGATGCGATCGTGCGCGCCGTCGTCAGGTAGGCCGTCCGCACGGTGTCCGCGCTCGAGCAACGCCCGGCAACAGTGACCAGGACGCGCGTCTTCTCGTGGTCCGACCCGATCTTCCGCGCCGCGGTAATCGTGGCGATAGCGAACGGATCGAGGCCAGGCCCTGACGTGGGCCCATGCTCGACGGCCGCTATCAGCGCGCGACTCCGTTCGTAGTCGCTGTTGATCGCATTGACCGCACCGAAGTAAGTATCGCGGCAGTCCTGTGACGCGAAATCGATCTCGTCGGCCGCATCCAGCAAGAGCTCGGTCCGCTCGTAATCCGAGTTCATGTGCTTGGCGAGCGACGCGATCTGGCACGACTGGTCGGCGTCGAGCTTGGTCGTGGCGGCGAGCTTCTTGAGATACGCGCGCTTCGCGCCGTCGGACGCGTCGCCGAGATCAGCGATGACCGCCGAGGGGCCACCCTGGGCCATGAGCTTTGGGAACCGGACCGACGCGAGCGCGCCGGTCGCGTGGTCGACCTGCACGAGCAGCTCGCCGAACCAATCGCCCGCGTAGTGGTCCCAGGGTTTCGACATACCGTCGACCGTGTACTTCCGGTCGAGCATGCCGGCCTTTTGCGAGAAGTCCACGCGACGAGTATGGTCGCCGTACTGCTCGATGACGGTCAGCATGCCGCCGGGCGATAGCCTGGCAATGTCTCTCCCGTCGTCGGTGTACCACACCTCACCGTCAGCGGTCCAGTCGACCTTGCAGTCGGACGTCACCCACTGCAGATGCCAGTGGTGGTTGTCCGAGTCGTCGTGTAACTGGGTGCGCTGCGTGCTCGCACATACCCCGAGCAAAGCAATGGCGAGTATCATGGGAGTCAGTCTCCGCCGCCGCTGACGACGTAGTGATAGTCGACACCACCGCCGAGCGTCGTCAGACAGATATTGAAGTCGTGCGAGACCGCGGCGTCGCTGAGCCAGCCACCGTGTACGACCGCCCGGAGCACGCGGACCTTGTCGCTGCTCGATGGCAGCGCGGTCGCCGCGTTGAGCGCGAGGCGGGCGATCATGGCATTCTGCGCCGGGTTCGCGCGGCCGCGCGCGCGCGCCTCGCCGAGCACGGCGAGCAGGACGCGGGTGCGTTCGGAGCTCGACGCCATCGTGCCGACGGCGGCAAAGAACTCGTGGCGCAGCGCGGGGTCGGTCAACTGATCGAGACCGGCCACGGTGCGCAGGACTCCGCCCTTGTCGTGGTCCGACGCCATTTTCCCGGCGGAGCGCACGACTTCGATCAACGTCTGCTCATCCCGGTCACCCCGCCCGACGAGCGCCAGCAGCACGCGCCGGCGCTCAGTGCTTGACGCCATCGTGTTGATCGCGCCAAAGAATGCATGACGGAGCGTGTCGCTTGCGCCGTAGCGCTGGCCGATCTCGAACAGCACCTGGCGCTTCGCGGCATCGGACGCGATGGTCGCCGCGGCCTCGGCGATGTCGGCCAGGGCGACGTAATTGTTGGTCCAGCCCCCGCCCGCCACTCGGACGACGGGCCGCGCCGTCGTCGCCTGAGGGGCAACCGCCAGAGCCGATACGGCGGGCAGGACGACGACGGTGCGGTCGGGCGCGGGATGGGTCGGCGATGTCGCGACCGGGCGAACCGCCGCGATCGTGACAACGCCGAAGGCCGCGACCACGAGCGCGCCCGCGATCCGGCGCGGACTGAGCGGACCGCGACGCACGGCAGCGTCGAGGATCGAGAGCAGCCGGCCTTCGATCTCCGTCCGGCGGGCCATCGCCAACGCCGCGGCGGCGGGAGCCGTGGGCCCATTCAGCGTCTGCACGAGATCCAAGAGATCGCCGGCGTAGCGCGACGGACGCGCGCCTGAGCCGAGCACGAGATCGTCGCACGCGCGCTCGCGCTCGAGCCGCATCCGGGCCGCGGCCAGCCATGCGAGCGGGTGGAACCAGAAGAGCGCGACCGCGCACTGGCCGATGATGTGTGTCAGCACATCGAGTCGGCGCACATGCGCCAGCTCGTGCGTCAGAACCAGTGCCCGGCGCTCGTCGTCCCAGTCCTCGGCATCTTCCGGCAGGATGATTACGGGCGCCAGGATCCCGCACGTCACCGGTACGGCGCCCGCCGGGCCTACGCGCAATGTCACGCGGCGATAGACGCCGAGGGGGTGCGCGACCCGCTCGAGGAGCGACAGCCATTCGGGGTCGGTCACCGGGACTGCCTCTCGCACGATCGACCGGACGCGGGCCATGCCGAGGAGCAGGCGGCCGAGCACGAGGAGCAGGCCCGCGGCCCATATCGCCCACCGGGCATCCCATGCGCGCTGCCCAATCCCCACCCTACGCTCCACCCGGTCAGGGGCAACGATGTACGCGGCCGCCGAAGGCGCTGCGTACACGGGAGCCGCGACCGGCGTCGTCGTGCGATGCACATGCTCGTGCGACCGAACGCGCGTGTGAGTCCGGGTGCGCACGACCGTGACTTCTGGTTCGGCTGCGGGCGCAGGCTCGGCGAGCGCCGCAGGTTCGGGGTCGGGCGCAATAGTCGTGGTCGAGGCGAGCACGGGTACCGGCACGTGCACCGCCGGCCCCAGTCGAACGACAGCAGGCAGCACGAGCAGCCCGGCGAGCGCCGACGCCCACAGGAGGTGCCGGGCCGCGGCAGACGCCCGTCTCATGACACCGGCCGCCGCAAACGCGAACACCAGGATCAACGTGCCCCGCATGGCCAAGTCGAGCATGGTCAGCGCCCCTCCTCGCTGGCGCGCCGAATGAGAGCCGTGAGCCGCGCGCGCTCCTCTTTGGTCAGCACCCGCGCCGACCCATCGAGGAGCGCCGCCACGGCTTGGGCGGTCGAACCATCAAAGAATGTCTTCACGAGATGCTCGACCGCGTTCTGTCGCGCTGATTCCTTCGCGACCGTGGGCTTATAGACATATCGCGGCCCGTCCTCGTGATGTTTCACATGGCCTTTGTCCTCGAGCGTCCTGAGCATCGCCCGCACGGCCGAATAGCTCGGCGGATCGGGCATCTCATCCATGACATCGGCGACGGTCCCTTCACCGCGCCGAAACAGCACGTTCATGATCTGCCGCTCTCGGCGGCTCAGTCGGGGCTCTAGCGACTCAGGCATGCTAGGTATCTAGCATCATGCTGAAAAACTAGCAACCCCCACCGGCAGCCTGACCGTGGCCACGCAGCCGGCGACCTGCTGCCGGTTGGCGAGCGTCACCGTACCTCCATGTGCCTCAGCGATTTGCCGGCTCAGCGCCAGGCCGATTCCCGACCCGTTGGGCTTGGTCGTGTAGAACGGCACGAACAGGTTCGCGGTCGCCCCGACGCCCGGGCCGTCGTCTTCGACCGCGACCTCCACGTGGCCGTCGCTGGCCGCCCAACCAATGGTCACCCCGCCCCCGGTCTCGAGCGCGGCATCCGCCGCGTTCCGCACCAGGTTGATCAGCATCTGGTCGAGCTGGTCCGCGTCGCCGAGGATGATCGTCGGTCCCCCCTCGGCTACGCTCACCGCCAGCCGCGTCTCCATGGCCGTCGCCCGGCGCACCCACGCCCCGACATCCACTTGCGCCACCTTCGGTGGCGGCAACTGTGCGAGTCGCGCGTACGACGACATAAACCGCGAGAGCCCCTCGGAACGTCCGGCGATGACCGTCAACCCGCGCACGACATCCTCCGCCAGATCGATCGGTGCGGGGTCGCGTGTCATGAGCGAGCGGAGCGTATGCGCGATCGACTGAATGGGCGCCAGCGAGTTGTTGATCTCATGGCTCAACACGCGCACGAGTCGTCGCCACGCCGCGAGCTGCTCCTCGCGCAGTGTACGACTCAGATCCGTGAGCACGAGCAGCGTGTGCGGCCGTCCGTCTTGGCGGAATGTCGATCGGCGGATGCCCCAGCGTCCTGCCGGCGCCCCGGGGAACGTGAGATCCTCCACGCGCGGCGCCTCGCCTTCGAGCGGCCGATCGAGTCCCAGCGTCTCAGCACTCTGGCCGAGGAGCCGCGGGGCGGGGACCCCGAGGAGTTTCTCGCCGGCGCGATTGACGAGGCGCAATCGGCTCTCGGCGTCGAACGCGAACACGCCGAGGTCGATCTCGGCCATGACGGTTCTCAAGAGCGCCGCTGCCTCCAGCTCGCCAAGCCGCCAAGAACGCAGCTGGGCACCCAAGAGGCTCGTCTCCATGAGCGCGAGTCCCAACGCGTCCTCTGGCGACGCGGCCGCTGCCCGCATGCTATAGTCGCCCTCGCGCAGCGCCGCGACCATGTTCGACAAGCTCTGCAGCGGTCGCACGACCTCGTTGCGCACGGCATACGCGCCACCGAGCCAGCAGGCGCCAAGGATGAGCGCGATCGTGACGCGCGTGGCGCTGGAGAGCGGCGTGCTCCATAACCAGAGCACGGCGATCAGCAGCGCCGGAGTCGCGGGGATGAGCGCCAGCATTAACACGCGGCGCTCGTGCTTCAGCCGCCTGTGCGGACGGGGTCGGGGGTCACCGGCCATTACTCTCTAATCGACGATACAACGCGCTTCGGCTCAAGCCGAGGGCCTTGGCGGCGGCACTGACATTCCCATCGAACCGGGCCAGCGCCCGTTCTATGAGAACCCGCTCGGCCTCTTCCAGGGTCATATCCTCGAGCCTCGCCGTGGGGCCTCCCGCCGGAGGTCTGAGTCCCAGGTCGGCCGCCTGCAGCGTATCCCCAGAGGCCATGAGCACGCCCCTTTCTACGGCGTTCTCCAACTGCCGGACATTTCCCGGCCAGGTGTACTCCAGCAGCGCATGCACGGCGCCGTTGTCGAGCTTGAGCCCTCGACGACCATAGTGGACCGCATGCCGCTCCAGAAAATATCTCGCCAATGGGAGGATATCGTCTCGTCGCTCGCGAAGCGGTGGCAGGACGATCTCAATAGTGTTGAGGCGAAACAGCAAGTCCTCGCGAAAGCGACCTGCCGCGACTTCGTCCGTGAGCACCGCGTTCGTCGCCGCCATGATCCGCACGTCCACGCGGCGAGCGCGGGCCGAGCCGACGCGCTCGACCTCACGAGTCTGAAGCACACGGAGCAGCTTCGACTGCTGCGCCAGAGAGACGTTGGCGACTTCGTCGAGAAAGAGCGACCCACCGTCGGCCAACTCGAATCGCCCCATGCGATCCGCTCTCGCATCGGTGAACGCGCCTTTGACGTGCCCGAACAACTCGCTCTCGAACACCCCGTCCGCGAGTCCGCCCAGGTTGACGGCCACGAACGGACGCGCGGCGCGGCCCGAGGCACTGTGCAGCCACTGTGCGACGAGCTCTTTCCCGGTCCCATGTTCGCCGGTGATCATCACGTTCGCATCCGACGGCGCGATCCGTGCCATGAGCTCCAGCACCGGACGCATGCGGGGCGCCTCGGCGATCATGAGCGGCCGTCCAGGCGTCGGCCGCAACGCCTCGATCTCGCGCTCCAGTCGCCGTCCCGCGCGCAGCGCCTTCGCCATCTCGACCTGTCGCCGCACCGTCGCGACGAGTCGCGCGTTGTCCCACGGTTTCTCGACGTAGTCGTACGCCCCGCGCCGCATGGCTTCCACGGCGAGGTCGACGCTGGACCACGCGGTCATGACGGTCACCGGTAACGTCGCGTCGACGGCCTTGATGCGCGCCAAGAGCTCGAGCCCTTCGTGCCCGGACGTCGTATCGCGGGCGTAATTGAGGTCGATGAGCGCCCCGTCATATTCCGACCGGTCCAGCGCCGCGAGGATGCCCGCCGGGGACCGCGCGCTCTCCAACTCGAAGCCCTCGGCCTTGAGCAGGAGCGCGAGCGCCTCGATGATGTCGGCCTGATCGTCCGCGATCAGCAGTCGTGGCATTACTCGGAACGTAGCGCGACGACGGGATCGACGCGTGCGGCACGTCGAGCGGGCACGTAGCTGGCCAAGGCTCCCACTGTCAGTAGTATGCCCGCGACGGAGACAAAGGTCGCCGGGTCGCCCGACCGGACGCCGTACAAGAGCGACTGCATGGCGCGTCCGAGCACGAAGGCGCCGCAGGCGCCAAGTGCTAGACCGCTCACGACGAGCACCGACGCGCTTCGTGCGACGAGGGCCACCACGTCCGATCCGCGGGCGCCGAGGGCCATCCGGATGCCGAGCTCCGGCGTGCGTTGCGTCACCGAGTACGCGATCACGCCGTAGAGACCCAGCGCGGCGAGCACGAGTGCCACGCCCGAGAAGATCGTGAGCAGCGTCATGATGAACGCTTGCCGCGAGATGTTCGCCGCCATCCATTTGTCCGCGGTGCTCAGATCCCGCACCGCGATGTCCGGGTCGACCGCCGCGGCGGCCCGCCGCACGGCACCGATGAGGGCCGCCGGCGACGACGTGGTCCGTACGACCACGTCACCGACCCCGTATCCGCCCACCCCGACCGGCAGGTACACGATGGGATACGGATCTTCGTTGAGGTCGAATTTCTTGACATCGCCGGCGACGCCGACCACGGTCGTGCGGATCTGGCGCTCCCCATCGAGAACGGTGAGCTCACGGCCGATCGGGTCGCCGTTCGGCCAATACCGTTTCGCGGCAAACGCGCTCACAACCGACGGGACATTGCCGGCCGTGATGTCGGCCTCGGTAAACTCGCGGCCTTGAATGATTGGAATGCCGATCGTCGAGAAATACCGCGGGTAGGCAATCTCGTAGACCGCGCCCAGCGTATCCGACGCCGGGTTGCGTCCATCCGGGCCGCTCTGCGTGTACCTCCCGCCCGGGTTGAGCGGGACATGGTTCGTGAACGACACGGAAGCGACGCCGGGCATCGCCAGCGCATCGGACACCCGGTGCAGCAGCGCGAGCACCGCTGCTTCATCGTTGAATTTCCCCTTGGGCGTCGAGAGGTGGAACCCGAGGACGTGCTCGGTATCGAATCCCGGATTCACCGCGCGCAGGAGCGCGAAGCTTTTGATCAGCAGGCCGGCTCCCGTAATGAGCACCACCGAGAACGCGACTTGCGCGGTCACGATCGCACCTCGGAGCCGCATGCTCCGGCGCGCCGCGCCCGCCCCGCGCGAGCCGGCCTTGAGCGCGGGCACGAGGTCCCCTCGCCCGACTGCGACTAACGGTGCGAGCGCGCACAGCACGGTCGCGAGTGACGTCGCCAGGAGCGCGACGACAAGGGCACGCCAGTCGACGCCGATCTCGTCCAGCCGCGGAATCGTAGCGGGTGCGGCGGCCACGAACGCCCGGACTCCGGCGAACGCGAGCGCAACGCCCAGCACCCCGCCCGCGAGCGCCAGGAGGCCGCTCTCGGCCAGCAGTACCCGCGCGATGCGCATGCGTCCCGCGCCAAGCGCGGCGCGAACCGCGATCTCGCGTTCTCTCCCCGTGGCCCGAACGAGAGCGAGGTTCGCCACGTCGGCGCACGCCAGGAGGAGCACCAGAGCGACCGCGACGCTCAACACGGCGAACGCCGGACCAATCGAGCCGACGACATCGGTGCGAAGCGGCCGGACAATCGCCGACGGAAACACCGAATCCGTCGCCGGATACGCCAGCGCGATGTTCGCCGCCAGCGTCTCGAGCTCGCGCTCGGCCTGCTCGCGCGTGACACCGGACTTGAGCCGGGCGATCGTTCGCCCGTCCACGTGGCTCGTTCGGCGACTCAACTTGTCGCGCATGTATGGCGCGGATGCGATCGGCGTGTAGAGGTTCGCCCGCACACCCGGCGTCCAGTCGGGATATGCCTGACCCGCGTCGAGCACGCCGACGATCGTGAAGTGGTTGAAGGTCAGGTCAATCGTTTTCCCGACGACGCGCGGATCGGCTCCGAAATCGTCCGTCCACATGCGGTGCGACAGCACCGCGACCGGTGGCGCGTCGGGTCGATTGTCCTCGGGCGTGAGGAGTCTGCCCAGCGCGGGGCGCGCGCGGAGTAACGGGAAGAAATCGTCGGTCACCATCGCGACGACCAGCGACTCGCTCCCACCCGGCCGCCGGAACGTGGCGCCGTCGCCGGTGATATAGGCGAACCCGCTGAAGACGTCCGCCTTCTGGCGCATCTCCTCGAACGCCGGGTATGACGGGACCGACCCGTCGACGGCGGTGCGATTCGTGGACCAGACGCCGACCAGCTGGTCGGGCTCGCCGTACGGCAACGGCTTGAGCAGCACGCTGCCGACCACGGTGAACGCTGCCGTGGTGACGCCGATGCCTAAGGCCAGCGTCAAAATCGCCACGCCGGAGTAGAGCGGCGACCGCGCGAGCGCGCGGAGAGCTTGTCGCAGATCGTCTCGCACGGTTACTCCGCCCGGAGGGCGATCACCGGCTCGACGCGTGCCGCCCGTCGCGCGGGCAGATAGCTGGCCAGGGCTCCCACGACCATCAGTATGCCCGCGACCGAAACGAAGGTCACCGGGTCGCCCGACTGGACGCCGTAGAGGAGTGACTGCATGGCCCGACCGAGCACGAAGGCGCCGCAGGCGCCGAGTGCCAGACCGCCCACGACGAGCACCGACGCGCTCCGTGCGACGAGGCTTACCATGTCCGATCCGCGAGCGCCAAGCGCCATTCGAATGCCGAGCTCGGAGGTGCGCTGCGTGACGGAATACGCGATGACGCCATAAAGGCCCAACGCGGCGAGGACGAGCGCGATCACGGAGAAGAGTCCGAGCACGGACATCTGAAACTGCGGCCCGGCGAACCCACCATCGACGCGGGTCAGCTCGTCCGATATCCCCGTCGTCGTCGCCAGATTCGGATCGAGCGCATTAAAGCGCCTGCGAATGATCGAGACGAGCGACTTCGGCGGCACCGTGGTCCGCACGATGGCCCAAGCGGCCGCGGGTACCGGACGCGTGATCGGCAGGTAGACCGTTTGCTGGACCTTCTCGTCGAGCGAGAACTTTTTCACCTCACCGGCGACGCCGATGACCAACGCTCGGATGGGCTTCCCGAAGTCTGGGTTCTTGTAGTGCACGGCGCTGGTCACCGTCATCTCGTGGCCGATCGGATCGGCATTCGGCCAGTAGTGTCGCGCGGTCGCGGCGCTGACGATCGCCGGCACCGGCGTGGCGCGGAGATCGGCGTCGGTGAACTCCCGGCCCCGGAGCACCGGGATGTGCATGGTCGCGAAGTATCCCGGGCTCACGACCTCGAAGACCGCGCCGGCGCTATCGGTCGTGTAATCACGATTGTCGGGTCCGACCGGCGTGGCCGTTGATCCAAATTCGAGCGGGATGTGATTGGCGAAGGCGACCGACTGCACGCCGGGCACGCGCGCCGCATCCGCGATGCGCTGCATCAGATCGAGCCGCGCCGCGGGATCCGCAAAACGCGCCTCTGGCGTGTCAAAGTCCCAGGTAATGAGATGACTCGGGTCGTATCCGGGATCGACGCTCCGCAGCAGCGAATAGCTGCGGATCAAGAGTCCGGCGCCAGTCACGAGCACGACCGACAGCGCCACCTGAGCGACGACGATCGCGGAACGGAGTCGCACGCTCCGGCGGTCGGCGCTCGTGCCGCGGCCGCCCGCCTTGAGCGCCGGAAGCAGATCTCCGCGCGTGACCGCGATCGGCGCCAGCGCGGCGAGCACGCAGGCGAGGGCAGTCGCCGCGAGCGCCACCGCGAGTGTGCCGAGGTCGAGATGCACCTCATCGAGCCGGGGCAGGTAGTTCTGCGCGCTTGCCGCGAGTGCCTTGACGCCCAGGAGCGCGATACCTACGCCTAAGATCCCCGCTGCGGTGGCGAGAACGGCGCTCTCGAACAGCATGGCACGGATCACGCGCCCGCGTGAGGCGCCGAGGGAGATGCGCACCGCAATCTCGCGAGCGCGCCCCGTGGCGCGAACCAGCCCCAGGTTCGCGACGTCAGCCGTCGCGAGGAGCAGCACGAGCGCGACCGCCGCGGCAAGCACGGTGAGCGCTGGCCCGACGCCCTGCTGAACTTCGACGCGGAGCGGGTTCAACCGAACCGAGAGCGTCGAGTCGGTCGCGGGATACTCCGCGGCCAGGCGCCTGGCGATGGTTCGCATCTGTTGCTCGGCCTGCCCCTGCGTCAAGGCGGGCTTGAGTCGCGCGATCACACGGGAGTCCGAGTGGCTCGCGCGACTGTTGAGCGCGGCGCTGTTCGGGCTCCGCATGGAATTCATCGGCACGTACAGCGCGCCGTCGTTGTAGCGAATCCAGTCGGGGTACGCCGCTCCAGTCTCGAGCACGCCGACGACCGTAAAGTGCCCGGTCGAGAGATCGACGTCGCGGCCGATCACGTGGGGGTCAGCGGCAAAGTAATTGACCCACATGTCATGCGTGAGCACGGTGACTGGCGGCGCGCCAGGGCGGTTGTCCTCAGCCGTCAGCAGCCGTCCGATCGCAGGTCGCGGGCGCAGCACGGAGAAGAAGTTGTCCGTGACGGTCGCGTACCAGATCGTCACGTTACCCTCCGCGCGGTGGAGGGTCGCCGAGCCGCCGGTCACGAACGCCATGCCCGTGAACACGTCTTGCGAGCGGTCGTAGTCCTGGAAGTCGGGATACGACATGAGCCCCGTCGTCGTATCGTGCGTCGACGACGAGAGGACTGCCACCAGCCGATCGGGTTGGGTGTACGGGAGCGGCGCGAGCAGAATGCCGTTCAAGACGGTGTATGCGGCCGTCGAGGCCCCGATGCCGAGCGCGAGCGTCAGGATCGCAATAACGGAATAGATCGGCGATCTGACCAGCGCCCGGATCGCCTGACTCACGTCATCCACCCGTCGCGCAGCGTCACGATGCGTTTGCCCGCGGCCGCATTCTCCTCGGAGTGCGTGACCTGCACAATGGTTGTGCCCCGCGCGTTCAACTCGCGGAACAACGCCATAATCTCGCGGCCTTGGCTGGAATGCAGATTGCCCGTGGGCTCATCGGCGAGAATCACCGCGGGCTCCGCAATGACCGCTCTCGCAATGCCAACGAGTTGCTGCTGTCCCCCTGAGAGTTGTTGGGGGTATAAGTCTTTCTTCCCCACGATCCCAAACCGGTCCAGCGTATCCGCGACCAACGCCTGTCGTTTTGCGCGCGGGACGTCACGATAGGACAGGGGAACGTCGAGATTTTCGGCGACGGTCAGATCATCGAGCAGGTGGTACTGCTGGAATACGAACCCGATGTGCCGTTTCCCGAGGGCAACGCGAGACTTGTGGGGCAAGGCGTGAACGCCTTCGCCGGCGAGCCAGTACTGCCCACTCCACCCGGAGTCCAGCATGCCGAGCAGGTTGAGCAACGTGGACTTGCCGGCACCCGACGGCCCCATGATCGAGACGAAATCGCCCGCGGCGATATCGAGCGTAATGTTACGTAGTACATAGTTGCGACTGCCACCGGCCTCGTACCAGCGCTCCACGCCCCGGAGCGCGATCAATGTCTCGCCGGGCTGCGCGACGACGCGCGCCTCAGGCGTGACTTCCGCTTTCTTCGCAAAGATCACTCGACAACCTCCGTTGTAACCGACGCCTGAACGGCGAGCACTCGTGTATCGCCCGTGCCAACGATACGCGCGTGCACCGACTCGTGCAGGACGCGCCCCGAGGCGCCAAAGAGAAGCAGGGCCGCGACGAGCTCACCGATAACGAGCGTCGCTGGCACTTTCCGTCCGTCGAACGCGTCGAACACGGATAGAATCGCCGGGACCACGGCAAACAGCACGACGGCCACGGCAATGCCGGCCTGCGTGAAGCCCAATGCGGATCCGGTGATCTCGACGCCGTGCAGGTGCGCCGCGTCCAGCCGGGCGATAGTCGACAGGACCGTTCGGATGAGGCGTTCGCCGTACACCATGCCGCAGAGCAGGGTGCAGACGAGAATGAGTCGCTCGAACACTCGCGCCATAATCACTCCGCTCGCAGCGCCACCACGGGATCCACCTGCGCGGCTTTCCGCGCCGGCACGATGCACGCGACGGCAGCCACGAGCCCCAGTAAGGCGGCAGCCGCGGCGAACGATGGTCCGTCGGTTGGACTGACGTTGTAGAGGAGACTCTGGAGGAACCGCGTCACGAGAACCGCGCCAACCAGCCCGGCCAGCAGCCCGACCGCCACTGGCTTCGCGCCCTGGCGGGCCATGAGCGCCACGGCGCCCACAGTCGTCGAGCCGAGTGCCATGCGAATGCCGACTTCACGCGTGCGCTGCGCGACGAGATAGGCGACGACTCCATAGAGACCGATCGCCGTCAGCCCGAGCGCGGCGATGCCGAAGAGCGTGAACAAGAGAGCGGCCAGCCGGGCCGGCGCGAATTGGTCGGCGAGCAGCATGGGAACCGTGTTGGTCTCTGCGTACAGGATCTCGGGCGACGCCTCGAGTACGGCGTCGCGAATGGTCTCGAGCGCGGCGTGCGAGGGACCGGCCGTCCGCACGATGATCGTGGGCTGGTACGGCAGCGAGCGTTGCGCGCGCGGGATGTAATAGTACGTCCGATGCTCTTCCGCGATGTTCATTGGCGCATCGCCGACAACGCCGATGACGTACCAGCACGGCGTACTCTTGTCCCCCTGGAAGGCGATCAGCAGGCATTGCCCGATGGCGTTCTGGCCGGGCCAATACTCGCGCGCCATGCGCTGACTGACCACGACGACGGGTTGTGAGCCGGCGCGGTCGGCGGCCGTGATGTCGCGCCCGAGCACGACCGGCGTGCCGAGCGCTTCGGCGTACGACGGTCCGACAAAGTCGACGCGTGGCTGGAATGCCCGCGCCTCCGCCGGGATGGAATCTGGCCCTGGCCGCTTCGCATCGAGGATAGCGATCCCGCGAAACCGCGGGATATCCTCGACGCTCACCGCCCGCACGCCGGGGACCGCGCCGAGTCGCTCGACGACGCGGGCCAACACGGCTTCCCGTCGCGCCGAATCGACTTGGTCCGCGTTGAGCTTGGGATCGACGAACACCACGTGGTCCGCGTCCATGTCCAAGTCGATCGCGGACATTTTCTGCAGCGATCGAATGAAGAGACCGCTGCCGGCGAGGACGACGAGCGAGAGCGCGGCCTGGAGCGCGATCAGCGCGCCGCGAGCGGAGACCCGCGTCCGACTGGCTGATGCCGCTCGTTCTTTGAGGAGCAGCGAGAGGTCCATCTTGATCGCCGTCAGCGCCGGCGCGACGCCGAAGGCAATCGCGGTCAGCAGGGCCAGCCCCCCGGTGAACGCCAACACAGCGGGATCCCATGGTGTCGGCCGCGCAGCCAACTCCGGCATGCGCCACGCGCTCGTGCCCAGCCAGGCGAGCAGCAATCCGGCCACGCCGCCACCCAGCGCAAGGATCACGCTCTCGATGAGCATCTGTCGCGCGAGCCGGGGACGTCCCACGCCGAGCGACAGGCGGACGGCGATCTCGTGGCGACGCTGGACCGTGCGCGCGATGAGCAGGTTCGCGACGTTCGCGCAGGCGATCATGAGGACGAACGCGACCGCGCCAAAGAGCCACAGGACGAGCGTGGCCTGCGGCGGGCTGTCCACGCTGCCACCAAAGGACGATGCCCTGGCAATGATTTTTGGATGCTGATCGAGCCTGCGATCGCTTGGCGCGGTCGCCACCATCTGGGCCGTCGCCGCCGCCTCGACCTGTGCGACCGATATGCCGGGAGCGCGCCTGGCAGTTGCCGTGAACATCTCCAGGGTGCGGTCGGTCAACGCGTCGTGGCCCATGTAGGGCTCGATCTCGACCACGGGCACCCACATCTCGACGCGACGATAGCCCACGCCTCGGAAATCGCGTTCGGCAACGCCGACGATCGTGTACAGTCGATCGTTGATCGTGAGCGTGCGCCCGACGACGTCGCGCCCTTGGAAGTGCGACTGCCAATAGCTGTATCCCAGAACGACCGCCGGCCGGAGCCCGCGCACGCTGTCCTCGTCGGCGGCGAAAAACCGCCCGCGAGCGGTGCGGGCGCCGAGCGTGCGGAAGTAGTCGCGCGATACAAACTCGCCTTCCAGTTGCTCGGCTTCGATGCCACGGCCGATCGTCAGCATCGAGTGCCGTGACGCGGCGAGGCTCGAGAAAACCCCGCGCGCGGCGCTGACATCCACGAAGTCGGGATACGAGAGCGCCCCACCGTCCGGCGACTGCAGAATGCCAGCGCGGCGGACGACCTCCAGTCGCGACAACGCCTCGGCGTTCCGAACGCCAGCGGGCGGACGCAGGAACAGCACGTTCGCGATACTGAACATCGCGATATTCGCGCCGATCCCGATCGCGAGACAGCAGACGATCAGTGTGGCGAAGGCCGGCCGAGCCCGAAGTGCGCGCACGGCCGCTTCAATGTCGTCGCGCAGCATGTGGCTCTCAGCCGGTGAATCCGAACCCGCTCTCGGTCAGCTTGCGCTCGTCTTCACTCTGCTTCGCGCCTTTCTCGTCTTCGACGACCCGGCCGTCGAAGAGGTGCACGGCCCGCTTGGCGTGCCGCGCGAATCGCGGATCGTGGGTGACCATGCAGATCGTTGCGCCACCCTCGTGCAGCTCTCGCAGCAAGCCCATGACGGCCTCGCCATTTTGCGAGTCGAGGTTACCCGTGGGCTCGTCCGCGAGGAGAATGAGCGGGTCGCCCGCGACCGCGCGCGCGACGGCGACGCGCTGTTGCTGACCGCCCGATAGCTGCGCGGGGTAGTGCTTTGTTCTGTGCGCCATCCCCACGCGCTCGAGCGCCTTTTGCACGCGCTGGCGGCGTTCGGCCGCGGCCATGCCGCGGTAGGTCAATGGCAATTCGACGTTCTCGTAGACCGTGAGATCGCCGATCAGGTTGAAGGCCTGAAAGATGAACCCGATTTGCCGATTTCGTACTCTCGCGCGATCCGACGCGGAGAGTGAAGCGACCGGTTCGCCGGCCAACTCGTACTTCCCGTCGGTTGGCGTATCGAGGAGGCCCAAAATCGAGAGCAGCGTGGTTTTCCCGCAGCCTGACGGACCACCGATGGCGACGTACTCGCCTTCGTTGATCTGCAGGTGGATTTCCGAGAGCGCATGCGTCTCGATCTCGTCGGTGTAAAACACCTTCTTAATGCCGTCGAGGCTGATCAAAGAAGTCGTCATTATTCCACGCGGACCTTGTTGACGTTGTCCCACGCCGACATGTCGGAGATGATCACCCGATCGCCGACCGCGAGTCCCTGCAATACTTCGATCGTCGTGACGGAGCTCTTGCCGAGCTTCACCGTCTTGCGAACGGCGGTATGACCGTCCGGACCGATCGTGAAGAGCGAGATGGTGCCGTCGGGCTGCCCGAACGCGGGCCGTCCGACGTAGAGCACGTTGTCCAGGCGTTCGATTTCAATGGTCCCATCGACACTGAGATCGGCTCGGGCACCAGGGGGCAGGGTGCCTTCGAGCGAGACATCAATCCCGACGGTCCCGGCATTGACCGCGGGGTCGATACGTTGCACGCGTCCCGGTACGACACCGTTGCGTGTATCGACCGAGACCACCTGCCCGACGACAATGTCCTTGGCCTGGGTCTCGGGGACTTGGAGCACGGCCTTGAGCTTGCCGGGCTGCGCAACGCGCGCGAGGATCGTTCCGGGCGTGACCCATTCGCCGAGGAGCAGCGGCATCTCCTGCAGCACGCCGGCCTCACCCGCCTCGACGTGCATCGATTGCACGAGGCCTTCGCGGAAGTTCTTGATGGCCTTGAGGCGCTCGACCTGGTCGGCGGCCAATGAGATTTGTTGTTCGTTCGATTCGGTGAGCACCTTGAGCCGGTCGCGTTCGATCTGCAGCGTCTGCTTGGCCGCGGCCGATGCGTCGCGCGCTTTCGCCAACTCGTTGGTTCCGGCGAGTCCCTTCTTGTCCAGCGCATCGAACACCGACACCTGCCGTTCGGCCTCGTTGGCGGCCATCTCGGCCTGCGTGAGCGCGGAGGCTTCGGCCAGCCGTGCGGTCTCGAGCGACTGCTTGAGCTGAACCACCGTGCCCTCTTGCAACGACAGTTGCCGCTCGGCGTCGAGCGCTTGGAGTTGCACGTCGGGGTTCGAGAGATCGCAGATCAAGGTGTTAGGCGTCACGCTGACACCTGCTTTGATCGGCAGCGTTTCGACGCGGCCCGCTGTGACGGCCGAGATGATGCGCACGTGCTCTGGCAGCAGAGTGCCAGGCGCGCGTACCTGCCGCAGCATCGTCCCGCGCTTCACGGAATCGATCCACAGCGTGCTCTTCTCCACGGAGGGTGGACGCGACTCCAGCCGGCTGACCGAAACGGTGAGCGCGCCTATGACTACTACGGCGCCGGCAATGATCAGATACCGGACGCGCGATTTTGGTTTACTGCGGACGATGTCCATGGCCTCTTATATAAGAAAGAGCCATGCCGGTCGCCACCGGATGCTAAGCTACCTAGCTATAGCGAGTTACGGGCCTTGGGCTCGCTCGTGTTCCCACCGTGCTTGGGATTTTCGTCCCATTACCGGACACGGCTAGCGGGTCCGCCTGCTGAGCGGGATAGCGACGCCGAGCAAGGCGAAGAGCACGCCGAGGGCAACGTATATCACGGTGTTGATGGCCACCGGATGGCCTAGGGCGACGTTCAGCATCGCCCACTGGATTACGCCCTGGGATGCCAAGATCGCGGTGATCGCGACGTGGTACCCCACGCCGAACTTTTCGCTGTTTGGTCCCCGGGGATCGATCTTGGGGAGCACCACGGACAAGCCCCAGAGGATGGCCATCACGCCCGGCAGCAGCCACGCGCCAAATTCGCGAGGGGACCAGCCGTTCGGCTGGCCGCTCAAGCCCCAGTGCGTTGGCATCCGCGCGGGGAGCTCGGGATAAACCGAGACGGTGTACAGCACGGTGGCCAGCAGCACGAACGGCGGAAACCACCGCAGTAGTTGGCGCTCCATACCGTATATACTTATTGCAATGCCAACACGTCACGCGACAGCCACTTGGGAAGGTGGCCTACAGAAAGGGAAGGGCTCGTTCTCCGGCGAGAGCGGCGCGGTCTCCGCGTCATTTTCTTTTGGCTCGCGATTCGAGCAAGCAAAAGGCTCGAATCCCGAGGAGCTCTTAGCGGCCGCCGAGGCGGCGTGCTACAGCATGGCGCTGTCCGCCGGGCTGGAGCAAGCGGGCACGCCGGTCACGAAAGTCGAAACTCGCGCCGCGGTCTCGATCGAGAAGCAGGGCGCGGGTTTCGCGATCACGAGCATCAAACTCGTCGTGCGCGCCACTGTGCCGGGCATCGACGCCGCGAAGTTCAAGGCCGCGGCGGAGAAGACAAAGGAGACCTGCCCGGTCTCTCAGGCGCTCAAGGCCGTGCCGATCGAGCTCGATGCTCAGCTGGTGACTTGACTACCGGTCACCAGCAATAGCCAGAGAAAGTTCGGCGCGACGACGGCTGGCGGCGCCGCCAGTGAGCGCTCATCCGCGAATGCCCGCATCTCGGCTTGAATCTGATCGGCCAGATCGGGAGCGGTGAAGAAGTAGACGTCCGGCGCATCGACGTCCTCCATCGCCGCCCGGACTTCGAGTGGCACGCCGCGCTGTTTGTACACGACGTCGAACGTCCAGCGTCCGACACGACTGACGGGGACTATCGCGATTTCGCGCGCCAGTCGATCGATGTCATTCGACTGGAGGATGCGCAGCTTCGACGTCAGGCGCTCGAGGAATGGCCGTACCTCCCCGGAGTCGAAATTCATGGAGGCTTCCTCGAGCACCATCGTCGTCACACGTTCGAGGTCGGCTTGTTGATCGCTTCGATCTCAGCGGTCGCGCGATTCAAGATCTCGCGAATCTTGTGGAGCTTCTCCACGTCGTGCGTGCGCGTGGCCGTCGAGTAGGTTGCCCGCGCGATGTTCTTGAACGCGTGGTGCACTTCGACCATGGGACCGCCGAAGAACGAGCCGGCAAAGTCGGCGATGCGATCGAAGATCTCGTCGACGCTCGACTTGTTGTCCTCGAGATACTTCCGCCCTTGGTCGGTGATCTCGTAGATCTTCCGCCCGCCTTCGTCGACCGAAGTCTTCGCGTAGCCGGCGTCTTCCAGGAACTGGAGCGTCGGGTACACGGCGCCGGGACTGGGCGAGTATGTCCCGCCGAGGCGCTCTTCCATGGCCTTGATGATCTCGTAGCCGTGCCGCGGCTTCTCACTGAGAAGGCGCAGGATCACGTACTTGAGATCGCCCTGCTCGAACATGCGGCCGCCGCGATGACGTCCGCGCTGACGCCCGCGGTCGGTTTCGCCCCACCAGCCGCCACCCCACCAATTTCCATCTCCCCAATTGCCACGCATAATCATCCTCGTATGTAAAGATATATCGTGAGTTATATCTTAATGACACCAAAGATATATCGCAAGTACTCTAATCTGGGATCTCGCTATATTATTTCCCCATCATGCGTTACGCCTTCGTCGCGTCGTTCCTCGTCGGACTGATCCTCACCGTGTTCGCGATGCTGAACGGTGTCGAGCGCCCGGAGCGACGCCCAGGCCGGCGCCGTTTCGCCCTCGACCTCCCGACCGTCGCCGGATTCGCGACCGTCTTCGGCGCCACGGGCTACCCGCTCGCCGTCTACAGCTCCCTCGGCTGGGTCGCCGTCCTCTCGATCGCCACCGCCGCCGGAGTCGCCGGAGTCATCGCGTCGCTCTGGCTCGTCGCTGGCTGGGCAATTCCCGCCGCGAAGGCCGAGGTCGTCGATGAGCGCTATGTGCTCCAGGGGTGTATTGCGAAAGTCACCGAAGTCTCCGCAGATGGAACCGGTGTGATCGCTTTCGAGAATGAAGGGGTACGACAGACAGCGCGCGCGGTTGGACTCGACGGCGTTCGGCTCGAGCCCGGCACGGAAGTCGCGATCGAGCGCGTGGAGGGCGGCGTAGCCTACGTCGAACCCTGGACACAAGTCGAAGCCCGCTTGTAGAAAAAGCGGGAGGGGTGGGCCGATGAGCGATGCGGCGATCTTCCTCTGGGTATTAGGCGGTCTCTTCGTCGCTCGCATCGTCGCCGCGACCGTCGTCTTCTACTTCATCCTGCCTCGTGGCGACCGGTGTCCGAACTGCGACGCGATCACGATTCGCACGCAGAAGAAGATCTGGAATCGCCTCTTCCCGTACTTGCGCACCAGCTGGTGCATCGCGTGCGGATGGGACGGTGTGCTCCGCCATGGGCCGCTGAGCGTGCCTGAGGCCACTACGGCGGACCACGAATTCACGGAGCACGGGGTCGACGACGACGAATAGGCTCTGATCGACGCGCCATTCAGGCTAGCCCGATCGCCCGATGTCGGAGCAAGAGCCCCGGCGCACATTCTTCGAGCCATGGCTACCAAGACATTGAAATCAGATCTCGCTGGCGCTGTCGAGCGCGCCGGCCGCGCGGTGGTGGCAATCCACGCTCGCCGCCGCATTCCTTCCAGCGGAATTCTCTGGCGCCCAGGCGTCATCGTCACCGCCAATCACACCCTCCACCGCGAAGATGACATCACCGTCACGACCGCTGACGGCAACCGCATCCCCGCCACGCTCGCCGGTCGCGATCCGACCACAGACCTGGCCGCACTCCGCATCGACGCGCCCAACCTCCCGGCGGCCGAGATCGCCGACAGCGATGCCCTCGGCGTCGGAAGCTTCGTGCTCGCCGTCGGCCGCCCCGGCTCGGATCTAACCGCGACGTTCGGGATCGTGAGCGCCCTCGGCGCCGAGTGGCGCACTTGGCGCGGCGGATCGATCGATCGCTGGATCCGCCTCGACCTCCGCATCGCCGACGGCTTCTCCGGCGGCGCACTCGTGACGCAGACGGGCACGATCGCGGGTCTCAACACGTCGGGCCTGACGCGGGGAAGCGCGATCGCGATCCCAACGTCGACCGTCGACCGCGTCGTCACTCAGCTACTCACAACCGGCCACGTGCCGCGCGCGTACTTAGGGTTGGGCCTCCAAGCCGGCGTACGCCTGCCTGCGGCCCTCGTGACGAAACTCGGCCGGGACAGTGACCTCGCGCCGATCATCGTGTCGATCGAATCAGGAAGCCCTGCCGATCGCGGCGGCCTCCTCGTCGGCGACATTCTCGCGGACACCGACAAGACCGCGATACACGATGCGTCCGACCTCATGGACGTGCTCACTGCCGATCGCATCGGCAAAGCGTTGACGGTGCGCGTCGTCCGCGGCGGCGAGCCGCGTGAGCTCACGGTCACCGTCGGCGAGCGCCCCCGCTGAGCACGCCCACGCGGGTCCTCGTCGTCGCGTCATCGGCCGCCGTACGGGCCGAGCTCGAGGCCGCGCTGGCGGGACGTCCGACGATCACGGTCGTCGGACGCTCCCCCGACGTGATCATCTCAGACGATTATTTCCCTTCGGTCCCCTCGTCACTCGGCCGCCAGGCGCCCGTGATCGCGCTCCTGGACGACCCCGCGACTCAAGCGACCGCCGCGCTACGCGCCGGTGCGCGCGCCGCGTTGCGGCGTGACGCGTCAGCACCCGAGCTGGTCGCCGCCATTGAAGCGGTGGCAGCCGGGTTGGTCGTGCTGCACCCCGATGCCGTCCCACGACCCGCCGCATCCACGCCGGACGCAGCGGAACCACTGACGCGACGAGAGCGCGAGATCCTGACGCTGCTGGCCGATGGCCTCGGCAACAAGGCGATCGCCGCGCGCCTGGGCATATCCGATCACACCGTGAAGGCCCACGTCGGCGCGATCTTCGACAAACTCCACGTCGGCACCCGCGCCGAGGTCGTGGCGCTCGGCCTCAGGCTCGGGTTGGTCGCACTGTAGGGCGCTACCCCACCACCACGAGCCGGACCCACTCCGGCCAGTTGCCGGTGAGCTCGAAGAAGTCCTCGAAGTACGTGAGCCCGAGGTCTTCAAGCTCACTGATGAGTGACGTCAGCGCATCCTCACCCACGAGGGGCCCGATCGCGATCACCCGTCCTTCGACGCGAAACTCCTCGTCGGTCAGGTTGAATCGCGCATCGAGGCCCGCGCGCGTGAGCCCCACGCGCTCGAACGCGTCGCGCCGAATGAAAATCGTCGGACTGCCCTGAGCGATGGAGAGCGGCATTACTTCAATATAAAATACAGGTCACAATAGAGGTCATTGCCTCCGCGGCATACTGGCCATCAATCGGGCCTGCAGCATCGGGCTATCAGGCAAGGTCCATATCACGGTGCGCCTCTGGCCGGTCGACATTATGAGAGTGCCGAGGATCTGGTGCACCTTGTTGATCTGCGCGGCAATTCCGGATTCCTTGGCCAGCAACGCGCTGCCCTCGAGTCCCGGCAACCGCTGGAGCCCGTTCGCCGCCGTCCAGATGACTGGCACGTTGAGGCCACTCGTCGTATCTGGTATCCCCCCGACCGCGATGCCGTCGTCGCTGATGTCGGACATGGTCCCGGGCTGATTGCGATAGAGGTAGTGCAGCGAGTCGCCACGAGTCCACACCGCGGGGACCCACGTGAGAGAAATACTGTCGAAGACAGAGCCCGCGACCCAGCCGCTATCGTTGACGCCCGTATTGCTCCGGTTGGGAGTCGATGCTCTCGCGGGGATCAGCGATATCAGCTGCTTCGTCGGCGTGAACACAAACCCCGTGAAGTTGAGCGAGCTCGTTCCGGCGATGTATCCCGCATCGGAGATAGACGTCGCCGTGCCTTGGAACGGCTGGCCACCGCCACCGGCATACAGTCCGTCGGGGTTACCGAACGCCGTCCATACGGTCGCAAAGAACGGCGATCCCTGTGGCTCTCCCGAAATCGGCACGTAGCAGTCCCCCACGACGACGCCGGAGTCGTTGATGCTGTACGGATCGCAGCTGTAGCCCGCGCCGAGCGGGCGCAGCACCCTCACATCGCCTTGCCAGTCCCAGATCCCGGCCTCGATGTGTGGTGCGTGGCCGGTGCCGCCGAGGTCCGTCAGCTGGACTGCCACTTGCGCGCGATCGTTGACCGAGAACGCGTAGGCGATGGTGAACGAATCAACCGGGAGATGCAGAAACGTGAAGCCGCGGTCGGCGACCCACCTGAAGATCGTGCTCCCAAACGTCGTATTGTTGACGGAGTCCCCGACGATTTCGCCCAGGTCGTTGAATGCGACGGGCTCCACCCCCTCATTGTCGAACGCGGGAAGCGCCGCGACGTGCACGCCCGTGATGTACGGAATCGCTCCAGGTGGTACGGTTACATCGCGTTCCATTTTCGAATCCGCGAGTGGGTTCGAGGCATTCGAGCAGGCAAGCGACACGGCAGCGAACAGACCGACTGCGAGACCGACGGCACTGCGCATCAGACCCTCTCTTGAGGTTTTTGGGCAGTCGTCTTGCGTGCACGCCACATACCAGAGGACGTTTCAGACATGTCTTTTTTGGAGGCCGAGTTTGACGTCCTCGTGATTGGCGCCGGCCACGCTGGCACCGAAGCTGCGGTCGCGTCTGCTAGACTCGGTTGCCGCGTCGCACTGGTCACGAGCGCGCTCGAGACCATCGGCCAGATGTCGTGCAATCCCGCTATCGGCGGCGTCGCCAAAGGCACGGTCGTCCGCGAGGTCGACGCCCTCGGCGGCATCATGGGCCGCGCGACGGATCTGGCGACGCTCCAGTTCCGGATGCTCAACCGTGGCAAGGGTCCGGCCGTCTGGTCGCCCCGCGCGCAATGCGACCGCGGACTCTATCGCCGCGCGGTGCGCTCGCTCGTCGAGCAGCACGAGTCGCTGTCCACGATCCAAGGCACGGTCGCCCGTCTCATCATCGAGGGTGAGCGCGTCACTGGCGTCGAGACCATCGAAGGCCGCCGGTTTGGCGCACACGCCGTGGTGATCACCGCCGGTACGTTCCTGCGCGGTCGCATTCATATAGGCACCGAGACCAAGGTGCCGGGCGGACGCGCGGGCGAAGCGCCGGCCACGAACCTGGCCGAGCAGCTGGAAGCGGTCGGACTTACGGTGGGGCGCTTCAAGACTGGCACGCCACCGCGGATCGATGGGCGCTCGGTCGACTTCAGTCAGCTCGAGCCGCAACTCTCAGAGCTCGATCACTTCGCCTATCGCTGGTCCCATTTCTGGACCGCTTCGCCTCGCCAACCAGATCAGCTGCCGTGCTGGATCACGTACGCTGGCCCGGAGACAAAGCAGATCATCGCCGAGAATATTGGTCGCTCGGCTATGTACGGCGGCGCAATCGCCTCGCGGGGGCCGCGCTATTGCCCGTCGGTCGAGGACAAGATCGTAAAATTCCCGACCGCCGATCGCCATCAGCTCTTTTTGGAACCGGAAGGCCACGACACGACGGAGCTCTACGTCAATGGGCTCTCGACGTCTCTGCCCGCCGAAGTCCAGCTCGAGGCACTACGCACCGTGCCCGGCCTCGCGGCCGTCCGGATGACCCGCGCGGGCTATGCGATCGAATACGACTATTATCCGCCGACGCAGCTCGATGCGACGTTGGCGGTCAAGGCGCTCCGGGGCCTGTATTTCGCCGGCCAGATCAACGGGACGACGGGGTACGAGGAAGCCGCTGGCCAAGGTGTCGTCGCCGGTCTCAACGCCGGCCTCTCCGTGCAGGATCGCCCGCCGGTGATCCTCGGCCGCGAGACATCGTATATCGGTGTGCTCGTCGATGACCTGGTCACGCGTGGCGTGGACGAGCCGTATCGGCTGTTCACCTCGCGATCGGAGTTCAGGCTCACGGTGCGCCAAGACAATGCGCTGCGCCGGTTAGCCCCTCTGGCCATGTCGCTTGGGTTGTATGCCGACCAGGAGCGCGCCATCGCCGACCGTCGCCTGGCCGATGAAGACGCAGCGCGTTGCTTGGCCGAGGAGACGAGCGTACGACCGGAAACGGTCGATGATTTGCTGCGCAGGGCCGAGACCGCGCCATTGTCTCAGGCGGTGAAGCTCGTGGAGCTCGCCCGCCGCCCGCAGCTTGCGCTCGACGCGTTGTTCGGCGCGGCTGGCATCGGCGCCGAGCTCTCGCGTGAGGCGGTCGTGACGGCAGATCTGGAGATCAAGTACGCGGGCTACTTCGAGCGCGAGCGCGTCCAGGCGGGAAAGATGAAACGCATGGGCGAGTTCCGGCTCGACGCCGAGCTGCCATACGGCGACATGCGGTCGCTGTCGTTCGAAGCCCGGCAAAAGCTGGCCGCGCTCAGGCCGGCGACGCTCGCGCAAGCCGCGCGCGTGCCGGGTGTGAGTCCGAGCGACCTTCAAAACCTGGTAATCGAAATCGAGCGCAGATCGTCAGTTCGCTGATGCGAGCTGTGCGAACGGTGCTGGGCACGACGGCCGCACTCACGGTCGCCGCGCTCAGCTTTGCCCCTCTCTTCTTCGGCCAGAGCCCACTCAGAGCCGAGTGGCTGAGCGGCACGTCCATCGTCATAGGCGCTGGCGTGATCTACGAGATTCTGTCGCGCCGCCGGTCGCCCAAGTTTCCCAAGATCCCACTCCCGCCAGAGTGGTCGATTGCCGTCGTCGCGTTCGTCGTCTATGCGATCGTCGCCGCGTTCGTATTCCAACGCCGCCCGATCCTGATCGACGAAATCGCACTGGTACATCAGGCCGAGATCTTCGCCAGCGGGCACCTGTGGCTCCCGGCCCCGGCACACCCGGAATTCTTCTCGACGCTTCAGATGGTCACGGCGAACGGCCGCGTGTACTCGCAGTACCCGCCGGGCGGCCCGGCGATGCTCGTGCCGTTCGTGCTCGCCCACGCGAGCTGGCTTGCCGGACCTTTCTTCGGCGCGCTCAGCGTCCTGGCATTCGCCGCATTCCTACGAGCGGCCGAACCGAACCCGCGCGTGCGCTTCGGCGCGCTCGCCTTGTTTGCGTTCGCGCCGTTCGTCGCATTCATGTCAGGCACGCACATGAGCTGCGTATCGACCCTGGCGTGGATCCTCGCTGGCGCGGCCGCTGTTGCGCACACCGCCCGAGCCGAGACCCCGCGCGCATGGCTCGCTTTCGCCGGCGGGCTCGCGTTCGGCGTCGCCGCCACGATACGCCCGGCCGACACACTCGCCTTTGCGATCCCGGCCGGGATCTGGTCGCTGCGCCGCTGGCCGAACGCGCTCGCCGCGGCCGCCGGCGTCGCGATCCCGATCGGCCTCATGATGCTCGTGAACGCGAACACGACCGGCGGCCCGCTCTTGTTCGGCTACGAAGTTTTCTGGGGCAAAGGCCACGAGTTGGGCTTTCACGAGTCGCCGCTTGGCCACATGCACACGCCGGCCGAGGGCCTGCGCTTCGTCTCGACGTATTTCCTCCAGCTCAACAAGTATCTCTTCGAGACGCCGATCCCGTCGCTGCTCCCAGCGATTGCGGCTCTCGCCTGGGTACGTCGGATCGACACGCCGGATCGGTACCTGCTCGCGTCGGCCGCGCTTCTCAGCGCGATCTACGCCGCTTACTGGCACGAGGGATTTTTCCTGGGGCCGCGCTTCTTCTTTGCGCTCGCGCCAATGTTCGCGCTCTGGACCGCGCGATTCCCGACGCTCGTTGCCTCCCGCGCGTTGGCAGCCGGATTCGTGACGAGCTTCGTGATCGCCGCCACGGTTGGGATTCCGGCGCGGGCTACTCAGTGGGCGTCGAGCTTTGCGACCGAGCGGTGGGCACAGCCCGATGTTGGGCGACGTGCCGGCGTCCACGATGCGCTCGTGTTCGTGCGCGAAGGCTGGGAAGCGGAGCTCGTCGCCCGCATGTGGGCCCTCGGCGTGCCGCCGGCCTCCGTCGAGCGCATAGTGCTGGCGACCGACGCCTGCCGACTCGATAGCGCGATCACGGCGCTCGAGTCGCCGTACGATCCGCACGAGGGCGCCGAGCAGGCACTCCTGCCATTGTTGCGCGACTCGGCGCTCGTGCACAAAGTGGCCGTCGGTCCGGGCGCCAACATCCCGATACAGACCGGTTACCCGTATCCGGGGTGGTGTACGCGCCAGGTGACACTATCCGCTCGTGGCGTCACACCCCTCGCGCCGGAGTCGATCCTCGATGACGGCAACGTATACGCACGCGATCTGGGCGCTCGCGACACGCTGCTGCTGGCGACATATCGGAACCGACCAGTGTTCGTGCTCGAACCATCGAGCAACGCATCGGACGCGTTGCCATCGTTCTCGCCGTTTCTAACACGACGGTAACGCGCGTGCTATATTCGCGCGCCATGTTCCGTCTGCTTGCTGCATCTTTCGTGTGCGCGAGCGCCGTGTGCGCGAGCGCCGTGTGCGCGAGCGCGATGCACGCGCAACTGGCCACCGCTGTCGGCGTCGTCGTCGACAGTGTCCACGGCGGCCCGCTCGTCGGTGCGACGATCGTCGTCTCTGGCATCGAGTCCCAGGGGCTCTCTGACTCGTCGGGCCGATTCCGCATCGACAGCATCCCGCCTGGCGACCACACGATGGCCGTCCTGCACCCATTGCTGGAGGAGATGGGGCTGAACCTGACGACGAACAAGATCTCATTCGCGCCAGGCGCCACGATGGCGGTGGTCTTGGCCACCCCGTCGGCGCAGACGTGGATCGGACGCCGCTGCTCCGACGCCGAGCGCCAGGATGGCCCGGACGCCATCCTCGGTCACGTGCTGCAACTCACGAGTGATGACCCGGTGACTGGGGCGCTTGTGCACTACTCCGGTATGGTGATCGTGGCCGGCAAGGACGTCGGGTTTCATCACGCGACGATCACCCGCGACGCGTCCGCGAGCCAGAGCGGCGCCTTTATTGTCTGCGGCATTCCGCAGGGCGCGCTGGGTACGATTCGCGCGTCGAAAGGACGCGTGAGCACGGGCGAGCTGCCGGCGGATTTGTCGAGCGCCGCGCTCGCGTCGGTGACCTTACGATTGGCGAGCGACGACACGCTCCCGACGCACGCGGGCGTCGTGACCGGTCGGATCGTGGACGACAAGGGTGGGCCCGTGCCCGCGGCGCGCGTCACGCTGCATGGGACCGACCACAGCACGCAAACCTCGGACAGCGGCTCGTTCGCGATGCGCGAGTTGCCGTTGGGTTCGCAGCTGCTCGACATCGAGAAAGCCGGCTTCCCGCGGACGGCCACGCCGGTGACGGTCCTCGGACCGCAGCAGCCGGCGGTCGTCTCGATCGCGCTCGCGGCGCCGCCTCCGCTGGCGGGGGACGCGGCTCTCGTTGGCGTGGGTTTCGCGCGGCGGCGCGCGGCCGGGGGCGGCGTGTTTATTATCGCCGACACGATCGCAAAACGCAAAGCACGATATATCGCCGATTTGCAGCCGCTCATGCCGGGGCTGATCATGACAACTACGAATCGCGGCCCGGTTCTCATGCCGACCCACTCGGGCATCGCGCGCTGCGTCTTCTACCTCGTCGACGGGTACCCGTACCGGTTTTACCGCGGCGCCGGACAGATCAACGATGACTGGCCGGCGACGAATATCCTGGGGATCGAGTACTACGAGTACGGTCACATCCCGAAGGAGCTTTCGGACAAGATCATCACGCGGGGTTTCCCGCGTTGTTCGATGATCGCCATCTGGACGGGCCGGTCCGGCGGCTCGACTTGAGACGCTGTACATGGCTTGTCGCGGCTCTCTGTGCCGCGCCGCTCGCCGCTCAGCAGCCCGCGGCGCCCGCATCACCCTATGCCGTGCTGGCCGGCGTCGTCGTCGACAGCATTCACGGCGGGCCGCTCGCTGGAGCGGTTGTTGTCATCACTGGCACTGACCGCCAGGCAAGCGTCGACACGACCGGCCGATTCCAGATCGATAGCATCCCCCCGGGCGATCACGAGCTCGGCGTCTTTCACCCGCTACTCGACTCGCTGAACGTCTCGGTCGCGAGCAGGAACGTCTCGCTGCCCGCCGGTCAGGTGACGTCCGTCGTCATGGCAACGCCCTCCGCGGCCACCGTGGTCGCGCTCTACTGCCCGGAGGCTGAACGGCAGAAAGGCCCGGGGGCGGTGATCGGCCGCGTACTTGCCGCTGACAACGACGATCCTGTGGCCGACGCCACGGTTCGCTATACCGCGACCTGGATGCCTCTCAAGAACCTGACGAAAAACGCCGCCATCATCGGCAAAGGCACGTTCATCGAGGATGCGAAGCCAAAGCCGGACGGCTCGTTCGTCCTGTGCGGACTGCCAACGATCGGCAGCGGGACCGTGCACGCGACGCGCGGCCAAGTCGTGACCGGCGATATGACCGCCAACGTGTCGAAGTGGTTGGTGGCCACCGTGACCTTGCGCCTCGACACGCTCAAGCGCGGCACCGCGGTTGTCGTCGGCCGAATCGTCGACGAGAGAGGCATGCCGGTCCCGCACGCGGACGTTGTACTCGCCGGGTCGCGTATCAAGACCGCGACTGGCGATAGCGGGAGGTTCGCACTGCGCGACCTGCCTGCGGGCTCGCAGACGATCGAAGTCAGAAAGGTGGGGTTCACGGCGACCGATACGGCGCTCATGCTGTCGTCCAAGTCCCCCGTGGAGTTCGCCATGACGCTGCGCTCGGCGCCCGTGACGCTCAGCAAGGTCAACGTCGCCGCCGCACGGGAAGTGGCGCTGGAGCGGGTTGGGTTCGAGCACCGCCGAAAGGTGGGCATCGGGCACTACCTGACCGCGGACCAGGTGAGCAATCGAGGCGCGATGCGGTTCTCCGATCTCGCGCGGACGATCCCGGGTCTCATCGTCCGGGAGACCCGGTCCGGCCAGCAGGTCGTTCTCCAGGGTCGCGGCCGGTCGCTGACAAATCGTGGATGTGTCGCCTATATGGTCGACAATGCGCCGTTCTACGACCGCCCGCCTGGGTCGATCGACGACTTCGTTCGACCCGATGATATCATCGGCGTGGAGGCCTATGACCCGGCCGAGGCGCCGGCCGAGCTCGTGACCGCGCCGATGTCCTGCTCGGTCATCGTGATCTGGACGAAGGCGACGTCGGGCGGCGATTAGGTAGCCAGCTTATTGGCCGCGTTTAGCGCCGCGACTTTATAGCACTCGGCTAGCGTGGGGTAGTTAAAGACGGTCTCGAGGAAGTAATCGAGCCCGCCCCCTAGGCCGAGCACGGCCTGGCCGATGTGTAGCAGCTCGGTCGCGTTCGTGCCCATGATGTGCACGCCGAGCAGCCGGCGATCGGCCCTGTGGAACAGCATTTTGAAAAACCCGCTGTCGTCGCCGAGTATCTGCCCCCGCGCGATCTCGCGGTAGCGTGCAACGCCGACCTCGTACGGCACTTTTTGCTTGGTGAGCTCGTGCTCGGGCTGCCCGACCATGCTCACCTCGGGAATCGCGTAGATCCCGATGGGAAAGTGCGCGGACATCGGTCGGGCCGAGGCGCCGAGTGCATGGCATGCCGCGAGCCGGCCTTGCTCGCTCGACGTCGCGGCGAGGCTCGGGTACCCGATCACATCGCCCGCCGCATAGATGTGCGGCACGCTCGTGCGGAACATGGGATCGACGGCGAGGCGGCCGCGATCATCCGCCGCGAGGCCAGCCTTGTCGAGCGCGAGATCCGACGTCGCGCCGAGGCGACCGACCGCGAAGAGGACCATGTCCGAGACGATGCGTTTGCCGGACTCGGTCATGACGGCGACCTTCGGCGTGACGCCAACGACTTTCTCGATGCGCTCGACGCCTTCGTTCGGCCGGTACTGCACGTTGACCTTGCGGAGCTGGTGCAGCAGCTCGTCGACGATCTCGTGATCGAGAAACTCGAGCGGCCGGTCGCGCCGATCGATGAGCGTGACGTTGACGCCGAGCGCGGCGAACATCGAGGCGTACTCGACGCCGATCACGCCGGCGCCGACGACGGTCAGCGACATCGGCAGGCGCTTCATCCCGCCGATATCGTCGCTGGTCATGATCGTCTCGCCGTCGCTCGCGGCGCCCGGCGGCGGCGCGGGCGTCGTCCCGGTCGCGATCAGCACATGCTCGGCCTCGATCTGCTGCGTGCCGTTCGAGCCTTGCACGACGATGGTGTGCGGATCGACGAACGACGCTTTGCCCTGCACGATGTCGACGCCGTTCCGGGCGAGTTGGTTGCTGATGACGCTTTCTTCGCGGTCGATGACCTGTCCGACGCGGGCCAGGAGGTCGGTGGCCGAGGGCCGGGCCGATGCGCGCGGCGTGCCTTGGGTCGCGATAAAGGTGCGGATGGCTTCCCGAAACGTCTTGCTCGGTATCGTGCCGGTGCCCGTGCAGACGCCGCCGACGGCGCCGCGTTCGATGATGATCGCGCGGCGGCCGAGCTTGGCGGCTTGCACGGCGCCGCGCTGACCGGCCGGGCCGCTGCCGATGCACAACAGGTCATATCGCATATGTCAGGTAGTATTGTCGCGGCGGATCACGCCGCTGTCACGGGGCATCGGGAGGTTATTTTCCGGCCTATGCGTATCGGTTTCATAGGACTCGGCCGCATGGGCGTCGGCATGGCCGGCCGCCTGGTGGATGCGGGGCACACACTCGCCGTGTACAACCGGACCGCCCAGCGCGGAGAAAAATTGCGCGACCGAGGCGCCGTTCTAGCCGAAACGCCGGAGGCGGCGGCCCGGGGCGCCGAGGTCGTGTTCACGATGCTGGCCGACGACCCGGCCGTAGAACAGGTGGTATTCGCGGCCGACGGCATTCTCGCCGCGATGGACAACAATGCCGTGCACGTCTCCGCGAGCACGATCAGCGTCTCGCTAGCCCGCCGGCTCATGGCGGCCCATGCCCGTGCCGGCCAACGCTACGTCTCGGCGCCGGTGTTCGGCCGTCCGGATGCCGCCGCCGCGGGTCGCTTGTTCGTGGTCGCCGGGGGTGCGGACGACGTCCTGGCGTACCTGCAGCCGCTGTTCGAGGCGATCGGTCAGCGGACGTATCGGATGGGCACAGACCCGAGCAACGCGAACCTCGTGAAGCTCTCGGGCAATTTCATGTTGTTCGCGGCGATCGAGGCGTTGGCTGAGTCGTTTGCGCTGGTCCGGAAGGCGGGCGTGGATGTCGCGGCTTTCAAGGATCTATTGACGTCGTCCTTGTTCAACGCGCCGGTCTATCACACGTATGGCGACTTGCTGGTCTCGGCAAATGACCAGACTGCGGGCTTCACCGTACCCCTTGCGCTCAAGGATGTGCGTCTCGCGATCGCGGCCGCCGAGTCGTTGCGGGTGCCGATGCCGGTGGCGAGTGTCGTGCACGATGCATTCGTGGGCGCGATGGCGCGCGGCTACGAGCATCGCGATCAATCGGTGCTGGGTCGCGTTGCCGCGGAGAACGCCGGCGTCAAAGTCTGAAATCTTATGCACTCGATGCACTATATCGCCGTCGTGGAGCCGGGGTCGCCGGATGTGCTGGAGCTCGCGACTGGCCCCGTACCCGCGTTTGGCGACAACGACGTCCTGATCGAGGTCGCTGCGGCGGGCGTCAATCGCCCGGATGTCTTCCAGCGGCTGGGGAAGTATCCGCCGCCCCCGGGTGCGTCGCCGATCCTGGGACTCGAGGTCGCTGGTCGAGTCGCCGAGGTGGGGCGCGAGGTTGGACACGTTGGCCAATGGAAGGCCGGCGACATGGTGTGCGCGCTCGTGGCGGGCGGAGGGTACGCCGAGTATTGCGTGGCGCCTGCTGTACAGTGCTTACCGGTGCCGCGCGGTCTTTCTCTGGTCCAGGCAGCCGCGATCCCCGAGACGTTCTTCACCGTGTGGACGAACGTGTTTCAGAGGGGGCGCCTGGCCATGGGCGAGACGTGCCTGATTCACGGTGGCACGAGTGGCATTGGGACGACCGCCATTCAGCTCGCGTCCGCGACCGGCGCGCGCGTGTTCGCGACGGTCGGATCCGACGAGAAGCGTGTGGCGGCGGAGTCGCTCGGCGCCGAGACGGCAATTAACTATCAGCGTTTTGATTTCGTCGCCGAGGTGATGCAGCGAACGGGGGGTCGCGGGGTCGATGTGATTCTCGACATGGTCGGCGGTCCGTACGTCGCTCGCAACATGCAGGCGTTGGCGATGGGTGGCCGTCTCGTGCAGATCTCGTTTCTGCAGGGAAGTCGCGTTGATCTCGACCTGCATCCGATCATGGCCAAGCGGCTGACATTCACGGGTTCGACCCTTCGTCCGCGGTCGGTCGAGGAGAAGGGTGCGCTCGCGCGGGATGTGCACGAGCATGTGTGGCCGCTGCTCGAGTCAGGGCGTGTGCGCCCGGTCATCGACAAGACGTTCCCACTGGCGGACGCGGTCGCGGCGCACCGGCGGATCGAATCCGCGGAGCACATTGGGAAGATCGTGCTGACTGTCAGCCGGTAGCTTTTACGCCGATATTACGGCCGTGGCTCCCGTAACTGCTCTCGCTTCGATCGACGGCCTCATGTCGGGGCTCATCGACTACGCCGGTTTGTTCCCGCCGGCGGGGCTCGACATGGCGACCGCCGTGCGGAACTACGCGAATTATGCGAGCGACGAGCAGCGGCGGATGCTCGGGACGTTTATTGTGCCGGCCGCACGACTCGAGGAGTTCGAGGAGGCGGCGGCGCCACATTTGGGCCGCGGCGGTCCGCGGTGGCACTTGAGCGTGCTGGCGGGGGCGGAGGACATGGAGGCCAGCATGTCGCGAGTAGCGGACTTCAATCGCCGGCATCGCCCGGGTCGCGGCACTGGTCGAGCCTCGATCGACGTGATCGAGGCGAAAGCCTCGACCGCCGGCGAGGTCTCGGCGTTCGCGAGCAAGCGACCGCCGGATGTCGCGCTGACATTCGAGGTTCCGACCGCCGCGGATCCATCGCCGCTCATCGGCGAGATTGCGCGGGCTGGGGGTCGGGCGAAGATTCGCACGGGTGGGGTCGTGGCGGACGCGATTCCGGGAGTGGCCGAGGTCGTGCGATTTCTCCGCGCGTGTGCGCGCGGGGCGGTGGCGTTCAAGGCGACGGCGGGATTGCATCACGCGGTCCGCGGCCCGTATCGATTGACGTATGCGCCCGACAGTCCCACGGCCGTCATGCATGGATTCTTGAATGTGTTCTGCACGGCCGCCTTTGTTCGAACCGGCATCCCCGCGGCGGACGCGGTCGCAATGATGGAGGAGACCGCCGCCGAGGCGTTCCAGTTCGACGGCGGGGGTGTCACCTGGCGGAATCGGCGGATCACGACGCCGGCGATCACGGCCGCGCGCGCGAACTATTCGCTCTCGTTCGGTTCGTGCTCGTTCAGCGAGCCGGTCGACGAGTTGCGCGCGTTGCACTTGATCTGAGCGCGATGCCGTCCTGGGTCGAGTCTGCAGAGACGCCGGAGACGGACTTCCCGCTCAGTAATCTGCCGTTCGGCGTTCTCGCGGACGGGCGCGTGGTCGTAGCGATAGGCGACCAGGTTCTCGATCTCAGCGCTGCCCACACGCGCGGCTTGCTCTCAGCCCCTGTCGTTTCGCTGCACGCGCTGATGTCACAGGGCCCGAGGGCTTGGCGCTCGTTACGATCACAGGTGACGGCCCTGCTGTCAGCGGACACGCCAGAGGGAGGGCGGGCGCGAAGCGCCGCCGAGAAGTTGCTCTCGCCAATGTCGTCGGCCGAACTCGCACTGCCGGCTGTCGGCGACTACACGGATTTCTACGCGTCCGTGCACCACGCCACGAACGTCGGCCGCTTGTTCCGCCCGGACAACCCGCTTCTGCCGAACTACAAGCACGTGCCAATCGGCTATCATGGCCGTGCATCATCTCTGGTTCCGAGCGGCACCCCCATTCGGCGCCCTCGCGGCCAGAGCAAGTTGCCGGACGCCGATGCCCCAGTTTTCGGCCCGACGCGCTCACTCGACTACGAGGCCGAGATCGGGTTTTTCGTCGGCCCGGGCAACGCGCTCGGGGTTCCGATCCCGATCGCCGAGGCCGAGGATCATATCTTCGGATTCTGCCTGGTGAACGACTGGTCGGCTCGGGACATCCAGTCGTGGGAGTATCAGCCGCTCGGGCCATTTCTCGGTAAGAGCTTCGCCACGACTCTCTCACCGTGGATCATATCGTTGGACGCACTCGCCCCATTTCGCGTCCCTGTATCCCCACGCCCCGCGGGCGACCCATCGCCTCTGGTATATCTCGAGTCTCGCGCCGAGACCTTGGATCTGTGGATCGAGGTGTATTTGACGACTGAGCGCATGCGCGAGTCGGGCTCCGCTCCCTATCGCCTCAGTCGCGGCAACTTTCGCGATCTCTATTGGACCGCGGCCCAGATGCTCACGCATCACGCGAGCAACGGCTGCAATCTGCGCCCGGGCGATCTCCTCGCCAGCGGCACGATCTCCGGCGCGACGCCGGATTCTTTGGGCTGCCTATTAGAGCTGACCCGGCGCGGCGCAGCGCCTCTCACGCTGCCGAGCGGAGAGTCCCGCTCGTTCTTGGCGGATGGCGACGAGATCGTGCTGCGCGCTTTCTGCGAGCGCCCGGGATTTCACCGCATCGGTTTCGGCGGTTGCAGGGGCATCGTTTTGCCAGCGGTAAGTAGCTGACGATCGACTGACGGCGCGCGGTATCGATCGTGCGTGCGCCACGTAGAGACCCTCGCCGAAGTGCCTGATGACGTGTGTCGACTACTTCGCATCGACACTACTGAGCGCGTCGTGATGATAGACCAGGGGACCGTGTCCCACATATTCGAGCGACGATCGTTTGACGACGCAGCGATGATCATTGGGTTCCTCGCGCGGAGAGCATTCAACCCGGTGTATTGTGGACGGCACCTCGCATATCCTCGCTCGTTTTTCGTTATGGAATTGCCATTCGAGGGCGCAGGCGATTGGGTTGGGATCATTCTCAAGCACGTCTCAGCAGCGACTAGCGCGAGTGGACGGGATGAGATTTGGGTTGTGACCGCACGCCTCGTGGGAAATTCCACGTTGAAACAGATGCTGAAGAGCAATATGTTCGTCGTGCACAGAACGACGAGGGACCGCTGACGGCGGCAAGCACTCCGCCAGCCGAATCCGAAGTTGGGGTTGAACGAAGCCACCGGGACTGGCGCGTCCGGCCGGTAGGCAACTACTGAGGGCGGCAAATCGCGCGCCGCCAGGCCAACCCCCTAGGGATAGAAAGACCCCTTGGGATCGAGACACAGATGCCGGGATACGGTGCGACCGGCCAGCGGTCACTCGCTAACACACGAAGGCCCGGGCGATATCTGCCCGGGCCTTCGTCTATCCCGCCATCTCGCGACTTTACTTCGATTTACTTCGATGCCCGCGCTTTCGCCCGCGTCGCAAGCATGTCCGTGATCTTCGTCCACCCCGCCGTGTGGCGCTCCACTTGATTCTCCGCCAACCCAACATGCGTCAACACGAGCTCACATCTGGCGGCCCCGCGCGGCGTGAGCTCGATCGTCACGACCGACGGCCGATTGTCGGTATGCTTGGATATCCACGTAAACTTGAGCAACCGCGGCCGATCGATGGCGAGATACTCGCCCGTATGCCTGTGCACGTCGCCCACCCCGATCATATCGATGCGAAACTTGCCGCCGACTCTCGCGTCGACCTCGACGTCAACACGCTGCACGTCGCCTGGCTTCATGAACTCCATGAGACTCATGGGATCCGTCCACGCATCGAACACTTCTTCGCAGCTCGCGTCCATCTGCTTTCTCACAACGAGCGATCCCGATTGCATTTGATCCATCGGTGCAGTGCCTCGCGGTGTTGATGTAGTTATTGGGTTGCGTTAGCGATGCCGCTTGCGCTTCTCGATGATATGCCGCTCGAGCGCCGCCAGCCGGTCTTCCCAATATCGTCGGTACTGATCGACGTAACTCTGTACGCCTCGCATAGGCTCCGGTGTGAGCGCGATGTGATGCTCGCGCCCGGCAATGGTCCGTCGCACGAGCCCTGCCCGCTCCAGCACCCGCACGTGCTTGGACACGGCATTGAGGGACACATCGAACGGCTCCGCGAGCTCCGTCACGGTCGCGTCCCCTCGCTGCAGCCGCGCGAGCAATGCTCGCCGCGTCGGATCCCCGAGCGCAGCGAACACGCGGCTCAGGCTTTCATCTGCATAATCAACCATACGGTTTAATATTGAGTTCCAGGTCGGCCTGCGGTCAACTGTTGGATTGTGTTAGAGTATCTTTTGCCGCATGGCGCACCTGCGACTGGATGACGTGATTCGCACGCTCCCGAAGCCGAGCGAGGAGCAGTGGGTTGTGCCGTTCGAACACGGCACGCTGCAAGTCGGACTCTACGCGCCGCGCGGCCGGGATGACCAGACGCCACATACACGCGACGAGGTCTACGTCGTCATGCGCGGCACCGGAACGTTCGTGAACGGCGCCGAGCGCTCCCGGTTTGCACCAGGCGATGTCCTGTTCGTTCCAGCGCATCGCGAACATCGTTTCGAGATGATGAGTGAGAGCGACGATTTCGCGGCGTGGGTCTTCTTCTACGGCCCCGAGGGCGGCGAACGCGCGTGACCGACGCCCTCTCGCCGGCCGAGTTCGCGGCCGCCGGTCACGAGATGATCGATTGGATCGCGCGCTATCTGCGCGAGATCGAACAGTACCCGGTGCTCTCGCGCGTCACGCCGGGCGAGGTGCGCTCGCATCTCCCGGCGTCGCCGCCGGCCGCACCCGCGACGTGGCCCGAGATCTTCGCGGACTTCGAGCAGCACGTGTTGCCCGGCGTGACGCACTGGAATCACCCGGGCTTCTTCGCCTATTTCGCGATAACTGGTTCAGCCCCGGGAATTCTGGCCGAGCTCCTGACGGCGGCGCTCAACGTCAACGCGATGTTGTGGAGGACGGGCCCCGCCGCGACCGAGCTCGAGCAACTCGCCCTCGACTGGTTGCGCCAGCTCGTCGGGCTGTCACCAGGCTGGTTCGGCATCACGACGGACACGGCTTCTATCTCGTCGATGCTGGCGCTCGCCGCCGCGCGCGAGCGTCGAGGCGACCTCGAAATTCGCCAACGCGGCATCGCGGGACGCGCGGACGTGCCGGTCATGCGTGTCTACTGCTCGGAACACGCTCACTCGTCGATCGATAAAGCGGCGATCGCACTCGGACTCGGCGCCAACAACGTCGTTCACATTGGCTCGGACGCCGAGTATCGGATGCGCGCCGACGCGCTATCGGATGCGATCGCGGCCGATCGCGCGGGGGGGATGCTCCCACTCGCCGTGGTAGCGACCGTGGGGACAACCAGCACCACGAGCATCGACCCTGTCCCCGCGATCGCCGAGGTGTGCCGACGACACGACGTGTGGCTGCATGTGGATGGCGCGTACGGCGGCGTCGCCGCGATGGTGCCCGAGCTTCGCCACATCATGGCTGGCGTCGACCAGGCGGACTCTTTGGTGATGAACCCTCACAAGTGGTTGTTCACCCCTGTCGACTGCTCGGCCTTCTACACGCGGCACCCTGACGTTCTTAAACGCGCATTCGCGCTGGTCCCCGATTATCTGGTGACGCCGATCGGAGACGAGGCTGTCGATTTTATGAACTACGGCGTCCAACTCGGACATCGGTTCCGCGCGCTCAAGCTGTGGGCAGTGATGCGATCTTTCGGATCCGACGCCTTGGCGTCAGTGCTGCGCCAGCATTGCGCCTTAGCCACGAAGTTCGCGGGTTGGGTCCAAGCAGAGGCACACTGGCAAGTGGTGGCACCGGTGCCCTTATCGGTTGTCTGCTTCTGTTACTCCCCGCCCGGCGTCTCGCCCGAAGCCGCGGACGCGCTCAACATGGCGATCTTGGATCGCGTGAATCGCACGGGTCTCGCGTACTTGTCGCACACAAAGCTCGGCGGCCGCGTGATACTGCGCCTGGCGATCGGCAACGTTCGCACGGGTGAGGGCCACGTGGCCCAAGCGTGGGAACTCCTGCAGAATGCGGCCACCAATGAGCCACTTCCCTCGCTCGGCTAAGTACGACCTCGAGTGGATTCGCGCCAGCGTAAGCGGCGGCGCGAACAGCTTGTGGCTTACGGAGTGGCTGACAGAGGTCATGAAACTCCGCCCAGGCATGCGCGTGCTCGATCTGGGCTGCGGCCGCGCCGCCTCCTCGATCTTCTTGCATCGCGAGTTCGGCGTTCAAGTTTGGGCGACCGACCTCTGGTTCAACGCGAACGAGAACCTCAAGCGAATTCGTGAAGCCGGCGTAGACGATGGCGTCTTCCCAATTCACGCCGACGCTCGCTCGCTGCCGTTCGCTGTCGACTTTTTTGACGCCATTGTCTCGATCGACAGCTTCCCGTACTACGGGACAGATGATCGCTACCTGAGCTATCTCGCTCGCTATCTGAAGGCCGACGGCCAGATCGGCATGGCCGGCGCTGGCCTGATGCGGGAGGTCCAGTCCCCTCCCTCGCATCTCAAGGACTGGTGGGAACAGGATTTCTGGTGCTTACACTCAGCCACCTGGTGGCGCGATCACTGGGCGAAAACCGGCATCGTCGATGTTGAAGTGGCCGATAGTATGCCGGACGGTTGGCAGGTTTGGCTGAACTGGCACAAGTCGGAGTACCCAGACAACACTGCCGAAATCCGGTCTCTAGAAGCCGACCGGGGCGAGTACATGGGCTATGTCCGGTGCTGCGGACGCCGGCGTCCGGGCATTGAGCTAGCCGATCCGATCGTGTCGCTGTAGTTGTTTTTCACGTGGAACACCGGCCCAGCTTATCTTACCGGCCGATTCCAGAGGGGACAAAAAGCCGTGGCCAGAGCGATTGCGATCGCGAACCAAAAAGGCGGTGTCGGCAAGACAACAACCGCTATCAACCTGGCCGCCAGCTTTGCGGTCGCCGAACAGCGCACGCTTCTAGTAGATGGCGACCCACAGGCTAACGCGACCAGTGGCGTAGGCATCGCCCGGGACCAGCTCCGTCTCACAACCTACGACTCGCTGATCAACGGGACGCCAATCGCCGAAGCTCGCCTCGAACAGGTGCTCTTCAGGCACCTCGACGTGCTTCCCGCCACCCCAGATCTCGCGGGGGCCGAAGTAGAGCTAATCGAGCGCCCGAACCGCGAAACGGCGATGCGTGATGCCATCGATGCCGTCCGCGATGACTACGACTTTATCTTCATCGACTGCCCGCCGTCGCTCGGGCTGATCACCGTCAACATGCTGGCCGCCGCAGATTCGCTGCTCATTCCTCTGCAGTGCGAGTACTACGCGCTCGAAGGATTGTCGCAGCTCATGCGCACGGTCGAGTTAGTGCAGCGCGCTGTAAACCCGAGGCTGACGGTCGATGCCGTCCTTCTGACGATGTACGACACTCGGCTCAATCTCTCCCGCCAGGTGGCGGTCGACGCTCGCGAGTATTTCGGCGATCGGGTGCTGAGCTCGGTTATCCCGCGCAATATCCGACTGGCCGAAGCGCCGAGTTTTGGTAAGCCGATCATCCAATACGATGTCGGTTCCCTGGGCGCTCAATCATATGTTAGCGCGGCGAAGGAGCTCCTCGGCCGATACTCTGTCGACATCCCACCAGCATCAAACAGCGAGGTTTTCACGTGAAACAGGAAGGTCGACGACTCGGTCGAGGACTCGAGGCGCTTCTCGGTCGCCATGGCCCGCTAGCGACCACGCCGACTGCGGTCGATATGCCGCCCACATCGAACAGCGAGTGTTTCACGTGAAACAGGAAGGTCGGCGACTCGGTCGAGGGCTCGAAGCGCTTCTCGGTCGCCATGACGCGCCAGCGACCACGCCGACCGGGGAATCTCCCCTACGTGAAATCGCGGTCGCCGACATCCGGCCGAACCCATTTCAGCCGCGGACCGAGTTCCGGCCAGACGACATCGCGGAGCTCAAAGAAAGCCTCGCGCAGAACGGGCTGCTGCAGCCGATCACCGTCAGACCCGCTGGGGCTGGTTTTGAGCTCATCGCTGGGGAGCGGCGACTCCGGGCCGCGGTGGCGCTAGGCTGGCAACAGATCAGCGCCATTATCAGGCCGATCGACGACCGGGCAGCTCTCACTCTCGCGCTCGTCGAGAATCTACAACGAGCTGACCTCAACCCTCTGGAAGAGGCCGAGGGCTACCAGCGCCTGGCGGGCGAGTTCCACTTATCGAGTGACGAAATTGGGCAGGCGGTCGGCAAGGCCAGAACGACCATCATTAACTCGCTCCGCCTGCTGGCGCTTCCTGACAGGGTGAAGGATCTGGTGCGGGATGGTTCGATCTCGGCGGGCCATGGCAGGGCGATTTTGGGGCTCACGGGAGAACAAAAGCGAATCGACGCCGCCTTAGTCGCGATTGAGAGGGGCTTTAGCGTTCGCAACATCGAGGAGTACGTGAGGCAAAAGGCGGCGGCGCCCCAAATGCCGCCCCAGATCCCGCCCCACATCCCAGGAGGCGCAATGCAGCGCGACCCTGGTGCCCTCACAGCCAACGAAACCAAACCACCTCAGGTTCGCCGGATCGAGGATCAACTGAGAACGTATCTTCAGACCGACGTGCGCGTCGATCTGAGCGGACCGGAGAGCGGCAACGTCTCCATCCGCTTCTACTCCAGCGAAGATCTCGACCGAGTGCTGGAGCGCATCGTGGGACCCGCAGATTTAGATATCGACGTATAGACGAGGCGCGATAGATGTCCGACCCCTCCCGCGAATTCAACCCGCGCGCACACGGCAATATCTACACGCCGCACGCGGGCCAGATGGTCATCCACGTCGCGCGCGAGAGTGGGCTGCAGAGTCGCACCTTTGTCTTGAGCCCAGGGCAAGTCCGGCTGCTCCGATTCTTCTTCCGATCGCGCGCCAGTCGCATCGCGGGCATCATCGCGGTCGTCTTTCTCGCGCTCGTGATCACTCAAGCCGCACGCGTGCCGATGCTCAACTATCGCATCGCGCACATGGAGCACGAGGCCGCGCGACTCGATACGCTCGAGCGCTCCCTCGCGGAGTTGCAGAAGCGGTACGACCAGGTCCAGCATATGCTCGGGGCTAGCGCCGAGGCGTTCCCGGCGGCGGCCGGCGATACGCTGCACCGGGCGCGATCGGCTCGTGCGTCACGAACCAACGTCGATCAGGCTGGTTCGCCAACCCTCGCGCCAACCCTCGCGCCAACGGGCGAAACCACCGACTCGACAGTCGCGCCTGCGCCCTCGAAATCGGCCGATCCGATGGACTGAGAATAGACTGAGACTAGACTGACATACGTGCCGGTAGCGATAGATTGTTCGTCAAACCGGAGCGATCTCTCGAAACCCCCAGTCTGAGCAACCCGCCATGGCCATGTTCACCAAAGACTCCCCGGATAAATCCGACACGAAGCAGTCCTCGGCCGCGCCCAATGAGGCAGCGCTCTCGATCATCGCCTTCGGTATGAAAGTCCATGGTGACATCGACACGAGTGGCGTCCTCAAAGTCGAAGGCACAATCGAGGGCACAATCCGCGGCGCGCGCCAAGTGCTCGTTGGTCGCCAGGGCGAAGTGAAAGGCGACGTGCACGCGAAAGAAGTCGTGATTGGCGGGAAGGTCGACGGGACCGTCCACGCGACCGAGCGCGTCGAGATTCAGGGCACGTCGAGCGTGAACGGCGACATTTATACGAAATCGATCGTCGTGCTCGAGGGCGGGAAGATCAACGGGACCGTCCGCATGGACGAAGCGACGAAGTCGAATCCGGTTCGCACGGACACGAAACCCCTCCCAGTCTCTCCGGTCGCCGTCGTTCGATGACGGTGGCGCGGCCGCGCCCAGTCCGACGGGCCGCGCTGGCTAGTGTCGCCATCGCTGGCGTAATCCTGGCGCTCGCATGCGGCGAAGCGCCGGAAGCGCATTCGCACAGGCTCGCGTCCGAGCGAGCCGGCGAGACGAAAGCGGGGCCGTTCAAAGTCGCGCTGCTCACACCCGGGCCGATCTCTGATCAGGCATGGAACGCAGGCGCCTACAATGGCCTCCTCAGAATTCGGGATAGCCTCGGCGCCGAGATCAGCAACGTCCAAACGAAGACGCCAGCAGAATTCGAGGAGAATTTCCGGCAGTACGCGACGCAGGGCTATAGCCTCGTCATCGGCCACGGATTCGAGTTCCAAGATGCGGCCGAGCGAGTCTCGCCAGATTTCCCGCAGACCGTGTTCATTGTCACGTCCGGCGACCGCAATGGGCCGAACTTCACGGGGATCAATTTCGCGTTCCAAGATGGCGCGTACCTGGCCGGCATAGCGGCTGGCGCCGTCACGCGCAGCAACACGATCGGTGTCATTGGCGGTACCGAGCTCCCGCCCGTCAAGACGAGCTTCGACGCCTTCGCGAAAGGCGCGCAAGCGATCAACCCGAATGTGAAAGTCCTCACGTCATACATTGGGAACTGGGAAGACGTCAGCGCGGGCCGCGAGCAAGCCCTGGCACAGATCGGGCAAGGCGCCGACGTCATTTTCCAAAATGCGGACGCCGCGGGACTCGGCGTGTTTCAGGCCGTCAAAGAATCGCAAGACAAAAGCGTGTATATCATCGGCGCCAACTCCGACCAGAACGCCCTCGCGCCCAACGTGACGCTGGGCAGCGTCGTCATCGACCTTCCCCACGCCTTGCTCATGATCGCCCGTGAAGTGAAAAATGGGCTGTTCATCTCGCGCCCGATCACGTACGGCGCCAAGGACGATGTCGTGAAGCTCATACTCAACCCGCAGCTCACGTCCCGGATCCCCGACCGCGCGATCGTGGCGATCGACTCCGTGCAGAAGCTGCTCGTGTCGGGGCGCCCTGTCGAATAGGTCGAATAGCGTCAGCTCCAGTACGATCGCCGAGCATCTCGATGGGATCCTCGGCACGGCCAGCGTTCCAGACTATCCGCCGGCCCTGAACGGACTCCAAGTCGCGAACCGGAGTCCAGTACGAAAGGCCGCGACTGCCGTGGACGCGTCGCTCCGCACTATCCAAGGCGCGATCGCCGCCGACGCGAATTTGCTCATCGTGCATCACGGCCTGTTCTGGAGCGGCGTCCAGCGACTCGTCGGCCATCGATACGAGCGCCTGCGACTTCTGCTGGAGCACGACGTCGCGGTCTACTCGTCACATCTGCCGCTCGACCGACACCCGACACTCG
>DATMLM010000025.1:0-14224 GCA_035570055.1 Gemmatimonadaceae bacterium | reverse complement strand
GCTCAACGCGATCGTCGGGTTCGTCGATCTCCTGCGCGATGGCGTGTACGGCGAGCTGCAACCACGCCAGGTCGGGCCCGTGCAGCGCATCGAGGCCTCGGCTCTGCATCTTCGGCACCTCGTCGATCAGGTGCTGGATCTGGCGAAGATGACGGCCGGCCGCATGGAGGTGCACACCGAGCGACTGGACTTGCGCCCGTTCGTCCTCGAGGTCGCGACCGAGGTCGAGCCGCTGGCGAACGAGCGAAACCTGGCGCTCTCGATGGCGATCCCGGCGTCGCTGCCGCGCCTTCGCACTGACCCTTCGCACCTCCGCCAAGTGCTCGTGAACCTCCTCGGCAACGCAGTCAAGTACACGACCGAGGGTGGCATTGTGGTTCGCGGCCGCATCATGTCCGGCGAGGACGCGGTCGCACCGAGCCTGCCGCCGGACGGGATCTGGGTCGCGCTGTCGGTGATCGACACCGGCATCGGCATCGCCCTCGATGATCGCGAGCGGATCTTCGACGAGTTCGAGCAAGTGAACGCGGGCCCTCGGGGCGACTCCGTCCGCCGCGGCACTGGTCTCGGCCTCTCGATCTCACGGCGACTCGCGCGGCTGCTCGGCGGCGAGATCACCGTCGAGTCCGAGGTCGGGCGCGGCTCTACGTTCACGGTGTGGCTGCCGGTCGATCCGGTCGACGCAAAGGCGGCGCTCCTCCGCGCCTCCGGTCAAGTCGCCGCGATTGGCGGGGTCGCTACCGCTTCATCCCGAAGAGACCTTTGACCTTGCCGAGCAAGCCTGCGTCGGCCTGCTGCGCGAGTAGCGCGTCGCGTAACGCGGCAGCGAACGAGACGACGTCGGGATAACGGCCGCCGGGCTGCTTGGTGAGCGCCTTCATGATGACCGCCTCGACGGTCAGCGGGAAGATCAGGCCGGCCCGCGCCTTGTTGAGCGGGATCGGGGGCTGCGTCAGCAGCTGCGTGAACATCTCGCGCGGACTGCGCGCGGTGAACGGGAGCGCGCCCGTCAGGAGATAATAGGCGATCGTCGCCAGACTGTACTGGTCGGCGGCCGGCGTCACGATCTCGCCCGAGAGCGCTTCCGGGGCGACGTACATGAGCGTGCCGACGAAAAACCCGGCGCGCGTGAGCCGCTCGTCGGTCGCCGGATCGGTATCAGTCGCGATCCCGAAATCGAGCAACTTCACCCGATTCGTGGCGGGATCGAACATGACGTTCTCGGGCTTGAGATCGCGGTGCACGATGCCGGCCGCGTGTGCCGCCTGCACGGCGCCGGCGATTTGCGTAACAATTTCGGCCACCTGCACGCTCGGCAGCGGCGCATTTTTCTTCGCGAACTTCTCCAAGAGCTCGCCAGCCGCCCACTCGATGGCGAGAAAATGCGTGGAGTCGGCGCCTTGGCCGATCTCGATCGTGCGGACGACGTTGGGATGCTGCACGCGCGTGCCATACCGCGCTTCGCGAAGGAACCGCTCGACGGCGGTCTTGTCCTGCCGCAACTTTTCCCGCAACACCTTGAGCGCGACGGGGCCGTGTTGTGGGTGCTCGGCGCGGTACACGGTCGACGTGCCGCCTTCGCCAACGAGGGCGCGGATCGTGTACCCGCCCATCGTTTCTCCGACCAGCGACGCGCGCGTCACGAGGCGAAGGTAATCTTCCCAATCATGCGGGCGCAACTACTAGGGCGATCGTTGATGGTGATGGCGGCTCTGGCATGCGCGAGCGCCCATACCCGCGCGCACGCCGGAGAGCCCGCCGTCGGGCCGAGCGGGGCGCTCGTGACGCCGATTCCTATGCGAGAGTCGAAACCGCCGCTGTACGCACTCCCTGGCGCGACCGCGACCTTCGGGCGCGACACGGCAATCGCCCTGTACCTCGAAGCCTCTGGCGCGGATCAGTCGCCGGTCACGCTCGCGGGGCCGGGATGGACGGACACAGTCGCGCTCCAGCATCACGACAATCTGTACAGCGGCGTGATCCTGGTCCCGCTGTCGCGGCTCGCCGTCGGCGAAACGACTCTCACTGTCACACGCGGACGAGACCGCATCACGACGCCGGTGTTCGTCGGCTTTGGGCCGGCCGTGAACGCGGCCTCGTTCGATCAGCTTCTCGGTGTGCTGCGGTACTTCGCACCGGCCGATCGACTCGATTCGCTGCGCCAAGCGCCTGTTGACGAGAGGCCTCGGGCGTGGGCGACGTTTCTGGCGCGGTCCAGAGAGCCGCTCTCGGAGTACTTAGGTCGTGTGGGCGAAGCGAACAAGCGATACGGCGAGAGGGGCACCCCGGGTTGGCAGACCGACCGCGGCAGTGCCTATCTGCAGCTGGGCGATCCCGACCAAGTGTTCGTCGAGCCCGACGTCGAGATCTGGGTCTATACCCGGTATTTCGGGCGGCTCAGGTTCGACCATCACCGGCTCGTTCCCGAGAGTCGTCAGATGCTCGCGACCCTCGTGGTCCAGGCGCGATCGGTTCGATGACTTTTGCGCGCGAGTTGACGCGAAAGGCGCTGCACGTGGTGTTCGCCAGCGTGCCACTCGCTCTCGCCGCAGGCGCGCCCCGCGACGTTGTCCTCGCCATACTCGGTGGCATGCTAGCGGTGGCCGTGGTGCTCGAACTCGCGCGAGGCCGCTCAGCGGCCGTCGCGACGACGTTCACCCGGGCGGTTGGCCCATTACTTCGCCCAGAGGAGCGCGACCGATGGACCGGGGCCACCTGGCTGATTCTGGTGTGCCTGGCCGCGGTCTGGATACTGCCGCGCGCCGACGCCATCGCCGTCACCTGGGCGGCCACGGTCGGCGACGCGAGCGCCGCGCTCGTCGGCATTCCGCTCGGCGGACGGTTGATCCCGAATAGCGGTCGTGGCGAGTCTCGTGGCACGTCTCGTGGCAAATCGGTTGAGGGGAGCGCGGCGTGTTTCCTGGTCACATTGTTCGGCGCCTACCAACTCGCGGGCTTGAGCCTGGGGCTTGCTCTGGTACTCGCCGCCGCCGCGACGGCGGCCGAGTGGCCCCGGTCGGCCATTGACGACAACGTTCGGGTGGGGGCGGCGACAACCGCCGTGGTGATCATCGCGAGGATACTGGGCCCTTAACTTTCGCTATAGCATGGCTCACGTCACACCTCCCAAGGCCCCACGGCTCTTTCTCGTCGATGGCTACGCGCTCATCTACCGGGCGTTCTACGCGCTGCTCTCGCGCCCGCTGACGACGAAGCGCGGCGAGAACACCTCGGCTGCCTGGGGCATCGCCACGTTCCTGAAGCTGCTGCGCACCGAGCACGGGTTGGCTCCTGGGGAGTACCTCGGCTGGGTCCTCGACTCGGGGCTCTCGTTTCGGCACGAGGAGTACGCGGCGTACAAGGCGACGCGACAGAAGCTGAGCGAGGAGCTGCAGTCGGATTTCGATAGGGGGATGGAGCGTATCACGGCACTGCTCGAGGCGAATCACGTGCCGGTGATCACCAGTCACGGGTATGAGGCCGACGACGTGATCGGCACGCTCGCCCGCCAGGGCGTCGAGCAAGGCCTCCCGGTCGTGATCGTCTCCGGTGACAAAGACTTTCAGCAGCTCGTTCGCCCGGGCATCTGGTTGCTCAACCCCGGCCGCGGCGGTCCCGCGGATATCAAAGAGCACTGGGTCGGCGTCGAGAACGCCGACGAGCGCCTCGGCGTGCCGCCGGCCCTGGTCACTGATTACTTCTCGATGGTCGGCGACAGCTCGGACAACATCCCGGGCGTGCCGGGGATCGGCGACAAGACGGCGGCCGAGTTGATCCGGCAGTATGGTCCGCTCGAATCGATCCTCGATCACGCGGGCGAGATCACGAAGAAGCGGCCGCGGGAAGCGCTGCTCCAGTACCATGATCAGGCACGGTTGTCCAAGCGTCTGGTGACGATTCACGACGATGTGCCGGTGACGCTGGATCTGGAATCGATCACGGTGCAGGAGCCGGATCGTGCCCGCCTGCGTCAGCTGTACATCGAGCTCGAGTTCAATACGCTGGTCAAGGAGCTCGGGCCGACGAGCTCCACACCCACGTCTGCTGTCTCTGATGTCAGCGATGTCACCGAGGCCGAGCGGCCCGCGGCGCACCCGACGCTCTACGTGACGGTCGAGACGCAGGAAGCGGTCGAGAATATCGTGGCCGAGGCTCGGCAGGCAGGATCGTTCGCGTTTGGCATCGCCACCGCGACAGAGCCAGGTGCACCGATTCCCGACGATCCGCTGCGGTCGACGATCGTCGGCATCGCGATCTCGCTCGAGCCCTACACGGCGTACTATCTCCCGTTCGGTCACCGCGACTGGCGGTCCGATGGGACTGAGCTTGTTATCACGGGGACGAGCATCGCGGCAAAGGCACTCTCCGCGTCGACCGAGTCTCCGCGCAACCTGCCGCCGCTCAATTCGCCGGCAATGGCATCGCTCGCCGGGTTGTTCCAGGACCCGAGCGTGCGCAAGTCGGCCTACGACGCGAAGCGGCAGCGGCTCGTGCTCCGGCGAGCGGGAATCGAGCTGCGGGGCGTCGACTTCGATCCGATGATCGCGAGCTATGTGCTGGATCCGGGTCGCCGGTCGCATTCGCTCGATCAGCTGGCGCTCGAGTTCTTGGATCTGACGCGGACGACGGCCGAGGAGCTGTGCGGGAAGGGCAAGAACGCGATCCCGTTCGACCAGGTGCCCATCGTCTGCGCGCGAGACTACGCGGGCGCGGATGTCGACAGCGTCGGGCGCCTGCGGTCGATCTTCGAGCCACTGCTCGGAGAGTTGGCGCTGGCGCCCTTGTTCAACGACATCGAGATCCCATTGAGCAACGTGCTGGCCGAGATGGAGTGGGCGGGCATCACGATCGATGTCGGTCGGCTTCGGGCCTTGAAAGAACAGTTTGCGGGCGAGCGGGCGACCGTCGAGCAAGCGATCTACGCCGAGGCGGGCGAGCAGTTCAATATCAACTCGAACCCGCAACTGCGGACGATCCTGTTCGACAAGCTGAAGCTCACGGTGCGCAAGCGCACGGCGACTGGCGCGTCGACCGACGCGAGCGTGCTGCAGGAGTTGGCGGAGGAGGGGCACGTGCTGCCGGTCATGCTGCTCTCGTACCGGGAGCTGTTCAAGCTGGAAGGCACGTATCTCGACGCGTTGCCGCTCATGGTGCATCCCGATGACGGGCGGGTGCACACGTCGTTCAGCCAGACGGTCGCGGCGACGGGTCGTCTCTCGTCGAACGACCCGAACCTGCAGAACATCCCGATTCGTGGGGAGCTTGGCCGGCAGATCCGTCGGGCGTTCATCCCACGACCGGGCTCGATGCTGATCTCGGCGGATTATTCGCAGATCGAGCTGCGGCTGCTCGCGCATCTGTCGCACGATCCGGCGTTCGTCGAGGCGTTCAAGGCTGGCGGTGATATTCACCGGCAGACCGCGTCGATCCTGTTCGACGTGCCCCTCGATCTGGTGTCGCCGGTCATGCGGGGGAGAGCCAAGACGGTGAACTTCGCGACGATCTACGGCCAGGGCCCGCACGCGCTCTCGCGCCAGCTCAAGATCGAGCACGCGGAGGCGAAAGCGTTCATCGCGCGGTACTTCGAGCGTTTTGGCGGCATTCGGGCGTATCTCGATAACACGATCGAGCAGGCCAAATCCCAAGGGTACGTGCAAACGATCTTTGGTCGTCGGCGGTACATTCCCGAGCTACGCGATCGGAACTACAATATTCGGGCGTTCGGCGAGCGCGCGGCGCAGAACTCGCCGATCCAGGGATCGGCGGCTGACCTCATCAAGATCGCGATGATTCGCATCGACCGCCGACTGAGAGACGAGCACCCGGACGCGAAGATGCTGCTGCAGGTGCACGACGAGTTGGTGTTCGAGGTTCCGGAGCGCGAGCTCGAGCCCGTCGAAGGGCTCGTCAGACACGAGATGGAGCATGCGGCGGAGTTGACCGTCCCCCTCGTCGTCGACATTGGCGTCGGGCACGACTGGTTGGAGACGAAAGAGTGAGGCGTCTTTGCGTACTCGCTCTCGCTCTCGTTCTCGTGGCCTGCGAGAAGCGAGCCTCGGCGCCGGCGAGTCAGCCGTCAGGAAATGCGGCGAGCACGAACGCGGGGTCGGCGCTGACGTGGGATGACGCGAGCGCGGGCCCGGTTCTCTTTGTCGCTGGCAGCAACGAGACTGAAGCCGCGATTATTTACCCGCACTTCACCGACAGCACCCTCGGCACGGTCTCGACGCTGGACACGGCCGGGATCAGTCGTGGAAAGGCTGATCTGTTCGCGCGCGGCGGTCTCATCGGCACCGCGGTGATCGTGCCAAAGACGGCGGGCGTGCTCGGTGGGGAATGCACAGCATGGCCAACGGCTCACGTGCGCTCGCTCGATCGCGCGACCGGTGGTGTTCCCGGGCCTTGGGCAGTCGGCTTCGTCACGGGCCATGCGGCGGCGCTCACGATGGACTCGATCGCCGTGCTCTCACCGGTCGACTCGGCGCGCCGTGCGGCCGATATCGCTCGCATCGCATCGTCGCTCACGAACGACACGGCGCCGGCGTTCAAGGGGCTGCCGTTCGAGGTGCAGCGCGGAGGCCGCTTCTCGATCGCGCCCGGGATCGACGGGATCGCCGCTGTCCTCGCGCGTCACGTGAACGAGGAAGCGAATCCGCGCGAGGAGCACATCTTCCTCATCGCGGAGCGCGACAGTACGCACCAGCCGCTCGCGTGGGTGGCGGCCTATTCTGAGCGCGAGTCGGGGGCCGAGGATGACCTCGAGACGAACGAGGTGCTCGCGACTGTTCGCCTCGGTCCCGGCCGAACGCCGACGATCGTCCTGAGTCGTGACTATGGGGACGGCGGGGTCTACTCGCTGATCGAGCGCGCCGCCCCGGGTCAGTGGCGGCTGCGCTGGAGTAGCGCCTATACCGGTTGCTAATGCCTCTGGAACGTCGTGCCTGAGAGCTTCATCATGTTCGCGCCGTCGGCCGCCCCATACATGCCTATGGGTGGATTGAGGCGGCCATTGGTGATTGGCTGCTGCAGTGACAGCGAGACGGTGGGCCGGTCATAGTACCCTGTTACTGAGTAGGTCTGTCCGGCCCAATGGGCGGTCCCGCTCACCACGGTGCTGGATTCCGCGAGGACTAGCCCAATCGGGCCCGCCGGTGTGAGCGAAGCTTGTTCGCTCGACCATGTGCCCGCGATGGAATCCGGCGGACTCCCGGGCCCAGTCGCACAGGCGGCGCATACGACAGCGAGCGTGATCAGCGAGATGCGCATCGGTTTTATCGAGTGGCTACTGGCGGACGAACGTGATAGTCGCGCCGGCGAAGGGGAACCCCGGCGGCGGCCCGGATCTCTGAGAGATGCTCAGCGCCAGCGTGTCGGAGGTCGCGGCGGCTCCAACGAGGGCGCCCTCGGCGTGAAGCGTATCACCCGACGGGTCGGCGATCGCCAGCGTGACGGGAAACGTGACTGCGCACGGACACACACAACTGCAACTCGAGATTTCGTTCGAGCCGGTTGTGGCGAGCGGACTGCCGCCGACAGTGCCCGAGCCCGAGACATGGGTACCGGTCTGTTTCAAGTTGAGCACCATGACGCGCTGCGTCGTGTCTGTTGCAGCCCACTCTCCGGCGACCGACGGGCCCGGCGAGATGGTGTTGGACCTCGAGCACGCCGATGCGAGCCATGCCGCACCGGCCAGCGCGATCGCTGCACTGCGCATTGCACGCCCCTCCCGTTTACGCAGACCCGCGCGCGGAGGCCTTGGTCACGGGCGCCGCGGCGCAGGCGTGCCTGAGCCAGCGGCGGAAGTAGGCGTCCGCCAAGAGATATGGTAGCGCGTACGCGACGGTCCACAAGGCGAGCTGGGAGTCGAGCAGTCGTCCGCGCGCCCAGGCTGGGACGCCGAGGAGGATCAGCATGAGGCTGAGTGAGGTCACGAGCAGCAACAGGCCCGTGAACTTGAGCTCGTAGCGCACTTGCCACGGCTCGCCGGCGTTCGCGCCGATGGTGACGCGGCCTGACGAGATGGCCATGAAGAACTTGGGGGCGCCTTTTTTTAGTGCCCACGCTGGGGGCACCCGAAACCGGAATCCGCCGATCAGCGAGTGGTCGACGCGCGCGCCGAGTGCGGCCAGCTCGTGGCCAACGTGAAATAAGATCTCGCGCGTCTGACGCGCCGTGGGCTGCGGCTCGAGCGGAAGCGATCGGATCACTTGCCGAGGGCCGCCGGCGCGGGGTGGCTGCGCCCGAGTGCGGCGAGTGCCACGAGCGTGAGGAGGTAAGGGAGTCCGAGGAAGAGTTGATACGGCGCGGCCCAGCCCATGGCCTGAAAGAGAAACTGGAGTGCGGACGCGGCGCCAAAGAGGAGCGCGCCGATCGCGGCGCCGAGCGGGTGCCATCGTCCGAGCGCCACGACCGCGATCGCGATGAATCCGCGGCCGGCGGACATGCCCTCGGCGAACGTGCCGACTTGCGCGAGCACGAGTGTGCCGCCGGCCAGGCCGCCCATGATGCCGCCGAAGAGCACGGCGCCGAATTGCACTCGTCGCGGGTCGATGCCGGCAGCGCGGGCCGCCTCGGGGTTTTCGCCGACGGCGCGGAGCGCGAGGCCAAGTCGCGTGCGATAGAGCGCCCACCAGAGGGCCGGCACAATGAGATAGACGAGATACGTGATGGCGGGCTGCGCAAACAACGCGGTCCCTATGATCGGAATCTTGTCGAGCACCGGAATGCCAGTCGCGTGCTGCGTGCTCGCGCGGAGCGCGGCACCGGTCGCGCCGAAGGCGCGCCGATAGAGTGTCCCAGTGAGCCCAAGGCCAAAGAGTGTCACCGCCGTTCCAGTGATGATCTGATCCGCGCGAAGGACAACCGCGAACAACGCAAACAACGCGGCGACGGCCATTCCGGCGAGTGCCGAGGCGACGAAGCCCGTGTAGACCCCAACGGTGATCGATCCGACGAGCCCCGCGAATGCCCCGGTAATGATGATGCCTTCGAGCCCGACGTTAATGACGCCGGCGGATTCGCCGACGGTCTCGCCGAGCGCGGCGAGCGCGAGCGGTGTGGCGGTGCGGACGGTGGCCGCGAGGAAGTCAGGCAGTACGTTCACGCGCCTTCGGAATCAGGAATACGAGAATCAGCGTGGCCTCGACGACTGACACGACGACTGAGGGTACACCGGCATCGCGCTGCATCGCCGCCGCCCCGGCCTCGAGTGCGCCAAAGAGGATGCCGCTGGCGATGACGGCGTATGGTTCGAGGCCGGCGAGGAGGGCTACGGCAATCGCGGTGTAGCCGTAGCCGGGAGAGATGTCTTCGTACAATGCGTGGGTCACGCCGGTCACTTCGATGGCGCCGGCCAGACCGGCGAGGGCGCCGCTCACGAGGAAGGCTCGGGTGGCGGTTCTTTCGACATCGATCTGACCAGCGCTCGCCGCCGCGAAGGGGTTCGCTCCGGTGGCCCTGAGTCGAAATCCGGGGGCTGTCTTTTTCAACATCCAGCCGGCAGCAATGGCCGCTATTAGCGCCAGTAGAAAGCCAACATGAAGCCTGGTGTGCGCCAATCGCGGCATATCGAAGACTTTCGACAGCGTCGAGGTTTGCGGATATATGTGAGTCGGCTCCTGGAGCGGTCCGCGAACGAGCCAGCCTACGGTTTCGAGCGCCAGAAAATTGAGCATGATCGTGCTGATGACTTCGAGAACGCCGAACCGTCGGCGGAGCCATGCCGCGATTCCGGCCCACGCTGCCCCGGCGAGCGCGCCGAGTATGAGCGCGAGGGGTAGGGCGGCCGGTCCCAGGGCGGATCCGGTCGCGACGCCGAGTGCGGCGCTAGCCGTGGCGCCGGCGAGCAGCTGGCCTTCGGCGCCGATGTTCCAGACGCTGGCGCGGAACGCGATGGCGACCGCGAGGCCGGTGAGGATGAGCGGCGTGGCGCGCAGCAGTGTCGCTGAGACGATCACGTACGGTGAGCCGAATGACCCGCGCCAGAGTGCCGCCAGTGCCGGGCCGGGCGCGTAGCCGGTGGCGGTGACGACAAGGCCGACGGCCAGGACGGCCACGGCCGGCCGGAGCAGGACGTCGCGCAGAGCCGACTTACGAAACGCCACTGCCGCCGAGCTCGGGCATGGCCGCGGCACGATAGCGGCGGGTCCACGTGAGGCGGGCGCCGTCGGTCATCACCACGTGGTAGTCGCCGTGGAACCACGGATGCAGCTCTTTGATCGCATCGAGTCGGACGATGGCGGAGCGGGAGATCCGCAAGAATTGGTCGGCATCGAGCCGCCCAGCGAGGGCGCCAATGGCCATACGCACGGTGAAGCTGCGGCCATTGGAATGGAGCCGCACGTAGTTCCCATCGGCCTCGATGCGATCGACGCGGTCGAGGGCGAGCAAGAAGGCCTTGGTGTCGTCGCGCACGAGGATGCGCGCCAAAGGCTTTGGCCGGGCCGGGTCCGCGCTGGGGGCTTGTTCGAATCGCTCGCGCGCCCGATCGAGCGCCTCGCGAAATCGCGCCGGGGTGACCGGTTTGAGGAGATAGTCGAGCGCGCGGACCTCGAAGGCGCGGAGCGCGTGCTCGTCGAACGCGGTCACGAAGATGACGTCGGGTGCGTTATCGCGGCCGAGGGCGTCGATGATGCCGAAGCCGTTGGGGGGCGGTATCTGGACATCGAGAAAGACGAGATCAGGCGTGAGCCGCCGAATCGCCTCGATCGCCTCGGTTCCCGTCGCGGCTTCGCCGACGACCTCGACGTCCGTCTCGCCGCTCAACAGTCGGCGAATCTTGCGGCGCGCGGGCTCTTCGTCGTCGACGATCAGGACGCGCACGGACGGAACGGGATGGCGATCGCAACCGCGAACCCGGAACCGCCGTTGCCGGCGCTGAATCGATGCGCGTCGCCGTACAGCAACCGTAGGCGCTCGGCCGTCGCGCTCAGGCCCACGCCTTTGCCCTGCGGCGTGGTCGTGCCGGGTCCGTCGTCGAGCACGTCGATCGTCAACTGATCGCCGTTGCGCCGCGCGCGGACGTCGATCCGACCTCGACCAAGGAGCGACACGTTGCCGTGCCGCACCGCGTTCTCGACCAGCGGCTGCAGGATCAGCGACGGCACGAGCGCATCAGCCGCGGCGGGGTCGACGTCGACCGCGACCGCGAGCTTGTCGCCGAACCGTGCCCGCATCAGGGCCGTGTAGTGCGATAGCGACTCGAGCTCCGCACGCAGGGGGACTTCCTGCGTGTGCACGGTCTTGAGTGACACACGGAGGAGCTCACTGAGCTCGGCGATCATCGCGTCCGCCGCGGCCGGGTCGTCGTACATGATGGCCGAGATCGTGTTGAGCGCATTGAACAGGAAGTGGGGCTGGAGCTGCAGGCGCAAGTTGCGGAGCTCGGCTTGCGCGAGACTCAGCTCGCGGTCGCGCATGGTGCGATAGTATCGGAACGTCGCGACGACCACCTGGTTGATCAGGTAGAAAATCACGTCGTTCGGAAACTCCATGAGATATCGGAGCGGCATCTGGCCGTAGTCGTACGGCCCGAGATTGAACAGCGGATACAGGACGACCCGCGCGCCCCAGTTGAGCGACGTGTGCAGGACGGAGAAGCACAGCAGCGCGAAGACGTGAACCGGCAGCGATTTCCGCCAATGGGTACGGTCCAGCGGGAAGTACCAGCCGACAACGAGCGTGGCGACGACGATCGGCGTGCCGTAGATCGCGCCCGTCCACTCGTCGATTGCCCGCCACACGAAGGTCCCGTGTCGGCCCACGACGACGTCTTCGAGATACCGGTACCAGAAGCCCAGAAACGAGACGAGGCTCGCGCCCGCGAATGCCGCGAGCCAAAGCCCAGGCCGGCGAAACGTCGCCCAGTACTCAGATCTCTTCACATTGCCAATTTAGCGCAATCCGAGCATCGCTCGACCCACCAGGTCGCGATCGAATGGCGGCGGGATCTCTTGGACGGTTCGATGGGCAAGCACCAGCACCCGATCGGCCAGCTCCAGCACTTCGTCGAGGTCACTCGAATAGAGCATGATCGCCGCGCCGGCGTCCCGCGCGGCGAGGAGGCGGTCGTGAATGGCGGCCGTGGCTTGGATGTCGAGTCCGCGCGTGGGGTTGAGCGCGATTATAGAAGCAGCGGCACCCGCGGCGCCGCCGAGCTCTCGTCCTAGCTCTCGTCCTAGCTCTCGTCCTAAGACCAGGCGTTGCTGATTGCCGCCCGACAGGGTGCGCGCGCTCACGTTTGGCCCGGCCGCGCGGATGTCGAATCGCTCGAGGAGCGCGGCCGTCGCCTGCCGTTGCGCGGCCCACTGTACGCGTCCACGCGCGCGGCCCGCGCCTCGGAGGTACACGTTCTCGTACAGCGGAAAGTCTTCGATGAGCGCATCGCGCAGCCGGTCTTCGGGCACGAACCCGATGTCTGTGGGCGCCTCTAGACTTCCGGCCGCCACCTGTCGCCGCCCAGCGATCGCCTGGAGCAGGGGGACCTGTCCTTCGCCTTCGACCGCCGCGATGCCGACGATCTCTCCGGCGTGAACAGCGAACGTGGCACCGTGCACGCGAAGGACGCCTCTCGCGTCGACGACATCGACTCCGTCCGCGCGAATGACTGGCGTGCCCGGCGTGGAGCGGGTCGGTTTTGTGGCGACTGTTGGAGCCGATGGAGCCGATGGGGCCGAGCCGAGCATGGCCACGGCGAGTGACTCTTCGGTCGCGGAGCGCGCCGGCATCGTAGCGACAGTGCGACCGTGGCGCAGCACTGTCACGTTGTCGGCGACACCCAGAGCGTCACGGAGTTTGTGCGTGATGAGCACAACGGTGCGGCCGGAGTCAGCAACCCGCCGGAGCCAGGCAAGGAGTTGCGCGGCTTCCGCCGGCGCGAGCACTGCGGTCGGCTCGTCGAGAATGAGAATGCGGGCGGAGCGGGCGAGGGCTTTGAAGATCTCGACGCGCTGCTGGCCGGCGATCGAGAGATCGCCGACTCGGGCGGCCGGGTCGATCTCCAGGCCGACTTCCTCGCCGAGCTGCCGAACGGTGCGAGCGGCCTGGTCAGCGCTATAGCGCCAGTCACGCGCCGCTGTCCCGACAAGGGCAACGTTCTCGGCCACTGTCATGCGGTCTACCAGCGCATAGTGCTGCTGGACCATCCCAATTCCTGCCGCGAGCGCGTCCGCAGGCGAAGCAAATTTCTGCTCGACGGCGTCGACCAGGATCGTGCCGCTGTCGGGGCGGATCATCCCGTACGCGATGCGCATGAGCGTTGTCTTTCCGGCGCCATTCTCGCCGAGGAGCGCGTGCACGGTGCCGTGGTCGACGTCGAGCTGCGCGTGGTCGAGCGCGACGACTGAGCCGAACCGCTTCGAGATGTCCCTGAGCTGTAGCTCGCTCACGTGCCGGTCGGAGCGTCGATGAACGTCCAGGGGATACCGAACGTCTGTGAGACGTGCTCGCCGAGCGCGCGCACGCCGAGCGTCTCGGTCGCGTAGTGACCGGCGTAGATGATGACGAGACCCAGCTCGGGTGCCGCGACCGCCGTCCAGTGCGGTCCTTCGCCGACGATCAGCGTATCGAGGCCAAGTGCGGTGGCCTCGTCGAGGGTTTCAGCCGACGCGCCGGCTCCGGTGCAGATGCCCCATCGCCGGGTGACGCGCCCGGGTGCGATGGCGCTCGTATGAGTAGTGCCGCCGTACTGCCGTGCGAACGCGCGCGCGGCGTCGACGATCTCCGCGGTTGGCCGTGTGTCTTCACCGCGGACGCCGACCGAGATCGACTCGTAGCGCGCGAATTCTCCCGTGGGCTCGAGTCCGAGCGCACGGGCGAGCAGGGCGTTGTTGCCGAGTGTCGGGTGTCGGTCGAGCGGCAGATGTGACGAGTAGACCGCGACGTCGTGCTCCAGCAGAAGTCGCAGGCGCTCGTATCGATGGCCGACGAGTCGCTGGACGCCGCTCCAGAACAGGCCGTGGTGCACGATGAGCAAATTGGCGTCGGCGGCGATCGCGCCTTCGATGGTGCGGAGTGATGCGTCCACGGCGGTCGCGATCTTTCGTACTGGACCGCGGTTCGCGACCTGGAGTCCGTTCAGGGCCGGCGGGTAGTCTGGAACGCTGGCCGTGCCGAGGATCCCATCGAGATGCTCGGCGATCGCATTGGAACTCGGCCTCGCCGAGCTCGCGCTATTCGACAGAGCGCCCCGACACGAGCAGCTTCTGCACGGAGTCGATCGCCACGA
>DATMLM010000024.1:0-10870 GCA_035570055.1 Gemmatimonadaceae bacterium | reverse complement strand
TCGGAGGTATTTCCCTTTCCGTCGATTGTGGCGTCCGGCGCACGGTCGGCGTTGCCGCACGCGGCGACCTCGCTCAAGCCGATCGCCCGCGGCGATTTTCTGCTAATGGATTTTGGCGCGGCCAGTCGCGGCTACTGTGCGGATGTGACGCGGACGGTGGTGGTCGGCACGGCCGACGCGCAGCAACGCGAGGTGTACGAGATCGTGCGGTCGGCGAACGCGACGGCATCGGCGCACGTGCGGGCCGGTCTGCGGGGGAAGGATGCCGATGCGCTGGCGCGCGACTACATTGAGCGGCGCGGCTATGGCGAGGCGTTCGGGCACAGCCTGGGACATGGGCTTGGGCTCGAGGTCCACGAGGCGCCGCGGTTGGCGCGAACCGCCGACGGCGTACTAGCTGTCGGCGCAGTCGTTACCATCGAGCCCGGGATCTACCGGCCTGGGTGGGGCGGCGTTCGCATCGAAGACGACGTGCACCTCGGTGCGGCCGGTCCGGCCGTATTGACGCATTTCACGCGCGACCTACTCGAAGTCGCTTGACGTCATGGCTTGGGCCTCGGGTTCGGAGAACGCGTGGTGACCCCTGACACTTCTATGATCGATCTCCGCTACGTCAAAAAGCTGATCGAGCTGCTCGACGGATCGAGTGTCGATTCGATCGAAATATCGTCAGATAAAGGGATGAAGATCCGGCTGTCGAAGTCGCCTTCGCAGCGCGGTGCGGTCCAAGTCGCGGCGCCCGTGTCGGTGCCCGTCCTGGCCGCCCCAGCGGCGCCAGTCAATGCACGGCTGACTCCCGCGGAAGGCGTCCTCTCCCAACAGGCTGAAACAGATGGGAAGCCGGAGCCGCCGAGACCCAAGTTATTGGAGATCAAGTCGCCGATGGTCGGAACGTTCTACGCGTCGCCGGAGCCGGGTGCGAAAGCGTATGTCACCGAGGGCCAGCGCATCGCGCGGGGCCAGATGGTCTGCATCATTGAAGCGATGAAGATCATGAACGAGATCGAGTCGGAGTTCGCGGGCATGGTCAAGGAGGTCTTGGTCCAGGACGCGCACCCCGTGGAGTACGGACAAGTGCTTTTCCGGATCGACCCCAATGGCTAGTCCTGCCGCCGCGACCACCGCGCCGGCGGCCGACGCCGCGCCGGCCGCATTCAATTTCAAGGCGATCCTGCAGGAGATGGTGAAGCAGAACGCGTCCGACTTGCACCTGAAAGTCGGCCGTCCGCCCACCCTCCGCGTGCAAGGCGAGCTGTCACCCTTGCAGCACGCGGCCATGCGCCCGGAGGACCTGAAATCTCTGGCCGAGCAGGTGATGTCGCCCCGCCAGGTCAAAGAGTTCGCCGAGAACAAGGAGGCCGACTTCGCGATCGGCGTCCCGGGCATCGGTCGTTTCCGCGTGAACGTGTACCAGCAGCGCGGCACGATCGCCTACGCGTTGCGCTCGATCCCGTATCAGACGAGCACGGTCGAGGAGCTCAATCTGCCCGCGGTCGTCGAGCAGATCGCGATGCGCCCCCGCGGCCTGGTGTTGGTGACCGGGATCACGGGCTCGGGCAAGTCGACGGCGTTGGCCGCGATGATCCAGCACATCAACGAGCAGCGGCACGCGAACATCATTACGATCGAAGACCCGATCGAGTTCCTGCATCGCGATATCAACTGCCACATCAATCAGCGCGAAGTGGGAACCGATACGGGAAGCTTTTCGTCGGCGCTCCGTCGCGTCCTCCGGCAGGACCCGGATGTCATTCTCCTGGGCGAAATCCGCGATCTCGACACGCTCGACACGGCGCTCAAGGCGGCCGACACCGGCCACTTGGTGTTCTCGACCCTCCACACGACAGACGCCACGCAAACGATCAACCGTGTGCTGTCGTTCTACCCGCCGCACCAGCAAGCAGAAGTCCGCTTTTCCCTGTCCTCGGCTCTCCAAGCCGTCGTCTCGCTGCGGCTCGTTCCGCGCCAGGACAAGGCAGGCCGCGTGCCGGCGTGCGAGGTGTTGATCAACACGGCTGCCGTACGTGATAATATTCGTGATATGACCAAGTCGCTGAACATCCCGGATCTGATCAAAGAGGGCACGATCCAATACGGGATGCAGAGCTTCGACCAGTCCATCATGGGTTGGTACACGAAGGGCATTATCTCGTACGACACGGCGGTATTCTATGCCACGACACCGAGCGAGTTCGCGCTTCGCGTGCAGGGCGTGGCGGGCTCGAGCGACACCTCGTGGGATGCGTTCCAGTCAGACGCCAATAGCTGAGTGTTCAAGAAGATCCTGATCGCCAACCGCGGCGAAATCGCGCTGCGGGTCATTCGCGCTTGCAAGGAGTTGGGTGTCCAGACGGTCGCCGTCTACTCGGAAGCCGACCGCGAGTCGCTCCATGTCCGTTTCGCCGATGACGACGTCTGCATCGGCCCCCCGCCGTCCCGGGACTCGTACCTCAAGATCCCGCGCCTGATCGCCGCCGCCGAAATCACGGGCGCCGACGCGATCCATCCGGGCTACGGTTTCTTGGCGGAGAACGCCGAGTTCGCGGAGACGTGCGCCGCGTCCAACATCGCGTTCATCGGCCCCACGGCCGATCAGATCCGCGTGATGGGTGACAAAGCCGCGGCGCGCGCGGCCATGTCCGCCGCCAACGTCCCGATTATCCCGGGCACTCCGGGCCCGGTGGAGGACGTCGACGAGGCCCTCACCTTCTCCAAGCAGATCGGCTTTCCAGTCATCATCAAAGCCGCCGCGGGTGGTGGTGGAAAGGGCATGCGGGTCGCGCGCGATGTCGACGAATTCGCGCGCTCGTTCCAGTTGGCTCGCTCGGAAGCCCTCTCGGCGTTTGGCTCGGGTGATGTATACGTGGAAAAATACCTGGATCGCCCACGTCATATTGAGTTCCAAATTTTGGGCGATACCCACGGCCACGTCATCCATCTGGGCGAACGCGACTGCTCGGTACAACGTCGTCACCAGAAACTGATTGAAGAAGCGCCGAGCCCGGCCGTCAGTCCGGAGTTGCGCCAACGCATGGGTGATGCGGCAGTCAAGGGCGCGAAATCGATCGACTACGTTGGTGCGGGAACAATAGAAATGCTGCTCGACGCCGACGGTTCGTACTATTTCATGGAGATGAACACCCGCATTCAGGTTGAGCATCCGGTGACCGAGATGCTGACTGGTATCGATCTCGTGAAAGAGCAGATCCGCGTAGCCGCGGGACTGCCGCTGTCGATCTCGACGCTGCCGCCCCTTCGCGGCCACGTCATCGAATGTCGCGTCAACGCCGAGGACCCGGCACGAGGTTTCCAACCATCCCCGGGACGCATTATCGCGTTCCATCCGCCCGGGGGACCTGGCGTTCGCCTCGACACGCATGTCTACGCGGGTTACACGGTCCCACCATACTACGATTCGCTGCTGGCGAAGCTCATCTGTGAGGGGCGCGACCGCGAAGAAGCCCGCCGGCGCATGAAAATCGCGCTGGAGAGCTTCATCATCGAGGGCGTGACCACCACGATCCCGTTTCTGGCGCGCGTCATGGACAACCCGCGCTTCCGTGCGGGCGAGGTCGACACCAAGTTCCTCGAGCGGGAGACGGACCTGTTCAAGGAGCCGGCGTAGGTGCGCTTGGATGTGTTCTTCAAGGTAGGAGAAGTGGCGCCAGCCGATGTCAGCGGCCGCGTGGTCGCGGTGATCGACGTCTTGCGCGCCTCGACGACCATCGCCGCCGCCCTCTTCAACGGGGCGCGCGCGGTCATTCCGTTCGAAAGCTCCGAGGATGTGATCATCCGCTCGAAGTCGTTCACGAAATCGGAGGTGAAGCTCGCGGGCGAGCGCAAGATGCACGCGATCCCCGGATTCGACCTGGGCAACTCCCCGAACGAATTCACGCGCGAGGCAGTCGAGAGCAAAACGGTCCTGCTGTCAACAACAAATGGCACCGCGGCGCTCATGTCCGTGAATGGCGCACGAGACACAGTCGTAGCGGCTTTCGTGAACTTTTCCCCGGTTGTCGCACTCTTGCGCAGTGCGCTCCGTGGTGGCACCGATGTCGCCATTCTCTGTGCAGGCCACGACCGCCATTTCTCGTTGGAGGATGCCGTCTGCGCGGGCAAGTTCGCGCGCGCGGTCACGAAGGACCTGCCTGGTGTGATCCTCAACGACGGCGCCTACGCGGCCGGCATGCTCGACGCACGGTATGAAGACAACCGTGCGCGCGTGTTTGCCGAGTCGGAGCACGGCCGCGCCCTGGGCGAAGCGGGGTTCGCGGACGATCTCATCGTTGCGGCGACATTGGACGCGTACCCTGTGGTGCCGATCTATCAGGACCGCCAAATTACCAAGCTAGGTCCTGATCGGGAGCGGTAGCATCGTTTCAGAGCATGTCCGGCGCGAGCTCTCCGGCATCGCGCTTCTGTTGTTCGCGATTTTTCTCGGCGGTGCCTTACTCGCCGGGGGCGGAGGCGCGCCGTGGGCGCCGACAGACACGCATGCCTGCGGTGCCGTCCACGGGTGGTTCGGCCCGGCCGGCTCCTGTCTCCGCGCCTATCTCCAGGTCTTCTTTGGCGTCCCGGCGGCCTTATGGCTGCCACTGATCCCGGCGATCCACGCGCTCCGTCTCTTTGGCCGCATGCAGGAGACGACCGACCGATCCTGGCTCGTCTTCCTCGCCGGCGGCGCGATCCTGCTGCCCGTTGCCCTCGGTCTGGCGACGGTTACCGCCACGCCGTCCCGTGACGAAGTCTCCGGCCTGTGGGGGAACTTCGTCGCGCTGCACCTGCGCGACGCGTTCGGGATCGTTGGGTCGTGGGTCATTGTGGCGCTCGCCCTGTGCGCGCTGACCGCCGCGACGCTCCAGTTCAATCCGATTCGCGCGCTGCTCACGCCTCGCCCGCGTCGTCCAAAAGCGCCGGTGCCTGAGGTGGATCCGCGTGAATACCCGGGAGTAGAACCGTCACCGGTTCCCCCGGCTGACGCCAAAGCCCTCGAGGCCCTCGAAGCGTCCGATGTCCGCGCAGGAATCGCGGAGCCGCCGCGGAAATCACGAGGTCGCGGTCGGCGCGGCGAAGCCGCCGCCGCTGCGCTCATTGACCCGACCGAGTCGACTGAGCCACCGCCGCCGAGCCCAGCGACCGACGAGCTCCCGCCGGTCACACTATTGACTCCGGCGCCAGAAAAGAACGTCGAAGTCGGCAAACGCGAGCTCGACGCGATGGGCGACAAACTCCTCGCGGCCCTCCGCACATTTCGGGTCGAGGCCGACCTCGGCGAGCGCACGACGGGCCCGGTCGTCACGCAGTTCGAAGTAATCCCGGCCGCCGGAATCAAGGTCCGCCAAATCGCGAGCCTCGCCAACGATCTCGCGCTCGCGATGCGCGCCCCGAGCATTCGCATTGTCGCCCCAATCCCGGGCAAGGGCGCCGTCGGCGTCGAAGTCCCGAATCCCGTTGCCGACATCGTGATGCTGCGCGAGCTGCTCGAGTCGCCCGAGTTTCGCACCTCGCGCGCCGCCTTACCGCTGATCCTCGGCAAGGACCTCGAGGGCCGTCCGGTCATCAACGACCTCGCGAAGATGCCCCACTTGCTGATCGCGGGCGCGACCGGCTCCGGCAAATCCGTCTGCGTCAACACGCTGATCACGGCGTTGGTCTATCGTCACACACCGAAGACGCTGCGTTTCTTGATGGTCGACCCGAAGATGGTCGAGCTCTCCGTGTACAACGGTCTGCCCCACAAGCGCCTCGACGTCGTCACCGACAATCGCGAAGCCGCCAAGGTCCTCAAGTGGGCGCAGTACGAGATGGAACGCCGCTATCGCTTGCTCGCCGAGAACGGCTGCCGCAACGTCCAGGAGTTCAATCGCCGGGTCGATGAGGGCAAGCCAATGCAAAACCCAAAGACGCCCGACGTCGCATTCGAAGAGCGCACGTACACCGAAGGTCTGCTGCCCTATATCGTCGTCGTGATCGACGAGCTCGCCGATCTCATGATGACGGTGCAAGCCGAAATTGAAACTCCGTTAGCGATGCTCGCCCAAAAGGCCCGCGCGATCGGCTTGCACTTGATCCTCGCCACGCAACGCCCGAGCGTGAACGTCATCACGGGCCTCATCAAGGCAAATTTCCCGAGCCGGATCGCCTTCCGCGTCGCCTCCCAGGTCGACAGCCGCACGATCATCGACGGCATCGGCGCCGAGTCGCTGTTGGGCAACGGCGACATGCTCTTCATCCCGCCAGGCAAATCCGAGCCTGCTCGTTTGCAGGGCGCCTACATCTCCAGCGAGGAGACCGAGAAGCTGCTCGACTGGTACAAGTCCCACGGCGCAGCGTCGTCCGCCGAGACGCCGGAGCAAGACATCTTCGAAACAGTACGCTTGCGCGAGCAGGCCGAGCGCGAGACCGCCGAGGGCGGCGGGGAGCAAGCCGGCGCCGCCGAGCGCGACCCTCTCTTCCGCGAGGCCGCCCAAGTCTGCATCCAGAACCAACAGGGCTCGACGTCTTTATTGCAGCGCAAGCTCAAGGTCGGCTACGGCCGCGCGGCCCGCATCATCGACCAGCTCCACTTGGCCGGCGTCCTCGGCCCACCGGACGCCTCCAAGCCCCGCGACGTGCTCGTGGGCCTCGAGGACCTCGACCGCATCTGCGGACCGAAGGGGTGATGTCCCGTCGCGCGATCTTGGCGTCGATGCTGGCCGCTGCCGTGGTGATTGTGATTTTCACGGTCGAGGGGTATGTCAGCCTGTGGCTGATTCAGGGGTCCCGTCCGGTAGACGGTTCGCTGAGCCAGACGCTGATGTATTTCTCCTTGTTCGGTTGGCCGCTCGCGTGTGTTGTCATTCTGCTCGTGAGCAGCCTGTTGCTCCCGTTCTTGCGGACGCGAGCACAAGGCCGGGTGCCTGCCGTCGTTCTCTCCGGCGGCATCATCGGTGCGCTTGCACTACCCGCCGTATGGGGGGCGTTCTGGGGCACCTGGAACGGAATTGTCGAGATGAGTGCATTCGGAGCGATAGCCGGTGTGACGAGCGGTGCGTGCTTCTGGCTGGTGATTCGGCCCGAGCTACGATGAGTTGCATGTCGTAACACGGGACGCGTCAGATCGCTGGCGCGGCGTGCTGGAGTTTAGAATACTTGTCCTCCATGTGGCGTGTTGCGCGTTGGCTCATTGCATTGGGCGAAATCGGCGGCGGCGTGTTCATGCTCTCGCTAGTCCTCCACCCACCGTCCACTGGCAGCGGCGAGTACTCGGGAGGTTGGACGCTCTTCTTCGCCGAGGGTCTCGGGGTCGCGGCGACAGTGGCGGGTGTGAATCTGCTTCGAAACACCCCGTCCGGGTACCCTATGTCGTTCGCCGTGCAGGCGATTCAGATTCTGCGGATCTATGGCGGCAGGTTCATCTTCGCGGTCATCATCGGTCCACAGATCCTCATCAATTTCATCGCTGCGCCCGGATCCATTCCGATGGGTGGCCCGCTCGGGTTCGCGGCTACCCTTTACGCCGCTGTTGCACATTCCGGAGCGATGAACACTTGGGCGCGGGGAATCGGTATCAACGTGCTCGCGCTCGTAGCGAGTGGGGCACTTCTCGTGCGTTTGGCAGATGACGCAGGTTGGTGAGCCTGTCCCATCGAGATGGATGCGGCACCTTCGTTGGGGAGCTGCGGTCGGACTCTTCACAGGGACCGTGCTCTCCCTCTGGGTCTGTGCGGTTTCATTACTGACCGGCAGGACGGAGTTCCCGCGGCTGGGAATGAGCCTCGGAACCGTGGTCGCCGGCGCCATGGCCGTCGGCGTCATTGCCGCGCTGCCGGCCGCCTCCAAGCCCCCAAAAATGACGATCCGCGTCGTTCTCAAGTGCCTGTTCCTGGTTTTGTCGGCCGCGCTGTTGGCGCTCGACGTCCATGTCGCGAGCCTCGGAAAGCGGCATCCGTTCTCGGATGGCTATCTATCGTTGCCGGCAAGGGACGGCACCCGGCTACGGGAGCGAGGGTTCGCTACGCCTCGCGGAAGGCGCCTCCGGTGGCTCCACCGCGCGCTGCTAGTGTGCCTGGGCGCCGGCGTAATCGCGTGGTGGTTGAACTTCGGCTGGACCTGATGAGCGAGCATTAGACAGAAACGAGCCACGGCAGTCCCGCTATGGCAGCGACGCAGAGCAGCGTCGCACCCACTCCCATGGCGGCGGACACTCGATTCGATATCCGTATCCGCCGCCGGTCCCCGATGTAGAGGACTGGCCGCGTACCCGACGAGCAAGGCGCCTGTGCCGAAGAACGCCGTGAGTTCTCGCCTCGATGACAAGGTTCTGGGCCTCCATCGGATGGGTGGTGGTGACAGATCGATGATAGCCGTAGGGCTCCGACGAGCCATTATCTGGTTCATGCTCACCGATGCCCAAAGGCTTGGTCTTCTTGGCGAACGCATCGCCGCGAAATGGCTACGTCGGCGTGGCTGGCGGGTGCTCGAGCATCGGTTCAAGAACGGGCACCGGGACCTTGACCTCGTAGTCCAGCGGGGTAAGACCGTCGCATTCGTCGAGGTCAAAACACGAACCGACCTCTGCTTTGGCGGCCCCGTCAGCGCCGTCGACTTCTTTAAGCTCCAGCAGCTACGGCGGTCAGCGGTGGTCTGGATGTCCCGCTACGGCCGATCCGGCATGGAGTACCGGATCGATGTGGTTGCCGTGTGGATAAGTGGCTGCGATGTGAAAATCTACCATGTGGAAAACGCGCATGTTTTCCACTTGGATGGTTGATTTTCGCCTGTGCAGTTCGCATTTTGTTCGGGGTATTCTGGCGGCCGCTCGCGATGGGTAGATTTACCCACTCCTACGCGGCCAGGCGTGGGCTCACCACCAAAAAAATCGGGCGGAACCAATGGCGGTGTCGACGGCGCAAGATGATCGCAAGAAAGCACTGAACCTGGCCATCGCACAAATCGAAAAGAATTGTGGAAAGGGCTCCATCATGCGGATGGGCCCCGATGCACCGCGCATCCGCGTCGAAGCGGTATCGACCGGAGCAATCAATCTCGACGCCGCAATCGGCGTCGGCGGTATTCCCCGCGGTCGCATCACCGAGATCTACGGCCCCGAGTCGAGCGGCAAGACGACACTCTGTTTGCACGTCGTCGCCAATGCGCAGCGTGGCGGTGGTGTCGCTGCCTACATCGACGCCGAACACGCGCTCGATACCGAGTACGCCAAAAAGCTCGGCGTCGATATCGAAAATCTGTTGATCTCGCAGCCCGACACGGGTGAGCAAGCGCTCGAGATCTGCGAGATCCTCGTTCGCTCGGGTGCCGTCGATGTCATCGTGATCGACTCCGTCGCGGCCCTCGTGCCGAAGGCCGAGATCGAGGGCGATATGGGCGACTCGCACATGGGCTTGCAAGCGCGCCTCATGAGTCAGGCGCTGCGCAAGCTCACCGGCGCCATCGCCCGGTCGAAGTGCAGCGTGATCTTCATCAATCAGCTCCGTGAGAAGATCGGCGTCATGTTCGGCAATCCCGAGACGACGACGGGCGGCAAAGCCCTCAAGTTCTACGCCTCGGTTCGTCTCGATATCCGCCGGATCGGACCGGTCAAAGAGAAAGAAGACGTCATCGGCTCTCACGTGCGCGTGAAAGTCGTGAAGAACAAAGTCGCGCCGCCCTTCAAGCAGGCCGAGTTCGACATCATGTACGCCGAGGGGATCAGCCACACGTCCCTCCTGGTCGACATCGGCGCCGAGAGCGGCATCATCGAGAAGTCGGGCGCCTGGTACAGCTACGGCTCCCAACGCATCGGGCAAGGCCGCGAAAACGCGAAGATGTTCCTGAAGGACAATCCCACCCTCATGGCCGAGATCGAGGAGAAGGTGAAGGTCATCCTCGGCATGCGGGCAGATCTCGTTGGCGCCGGCGATTCCGGCGAGGCGGCCACGGACGATTGATTGTGCCGACTATGTCCGGCCAAGAAGGGGGCCGAGGAGACCAAGCGCTGTGTGAAGTACAGGGCCCGGATCCCTGTACTGTGCAAAGCGCCGCTCCTCGGCCTCTTTGCATTCGCAAAGCGGCCGAGGACCGGCGTCATACGCATTTGCGGCTGTCGCCGCACATGCAGTTCGTTCTCCTCCGGGGGGCGAACCCCAACTACGCCCCCCGGACCCCCCAAGGGCGATGACATATGCCGGTCGTCACGGCCGTCATCCCTGATGTCCGGCGCGAGGGTCGGCTCGCGGTTCTGGTTGACGGCCAAAGCGCCGCCATCGTCTCGCTCGACGACATAGAGCGCCTCAATCTCCACGTCGGCGCGACGATCGATCCCGCCGCCCTGTCCGAGGCCGACGCCGACTGTGCGCTCTACGATCGCGCCCTTCGGCTGCTCGCGGCCCGATCTCGATCGGCGGCCGAGATCCGTCGGCGCCTGAGACGCGATGGCGATGGCGCCGCCGCCGACCGCATCGAACGCGTCGTCGCGACCCTCGTGTCTCGCGGATTCCTCGACGATGCCGCGCATGCGCGAGCCGTCACGCGCTCGCGCGTACGCTCCCGTGCCGCCTCGTCCCGCCGCATCGAACAGGAGCTGCGCCGACAGGGCGTGGCCTCCGACGTGGCCACCGAGGCTATCAACGAGGTGTTCGCCGACGAGGCAGTCGATGAGGGCGCGGTCGCACTGGCGGTCGCGCGCAAGCGCGCCGCGCTATTGGCCGATCTGCCCGCCCCGGTGCAACGGCGCCGGTTGTACGGGTTCCTCGCCCGGCGAGGCTACAGCCCGGATATCGTTCGCGCGGCGGTGGAAGCAGTCCTGAAATAGCCCGTATATTGGTTGGATATGCCAACGATGACGGCTGCCGAGATCCGTAGGCGCTTCCTGGATTACTTCCGGCAGCAC
>DATMLM010000023.1:0-69875 GCA_035570055.1 Gemmatimonadaceae bacterium | reverse complement strand
CCTCGTGCAGTACTCGAAGCAGCTCGAGCCGGTGCCCGAGCGATTCCTGGGACTCGATCGGGCCGAGTTCACGGTGCCCGAGTGTCAGACTCGGGTCGATCTGTTCCCGGAGCTCGTCGACGGGAAGCTGCACTTCTACGCTGATCTGAACTGCCGTCAGTCACCGACGATCGCGGCATTTCTCGCGATCCTCTTCTCGGCGATCAACGATCAGCCGCCCGAGGTCGCGTTGGCGCTACCGAACGATTTCGTGGCGCAGGTGATGAGCGACATCGGCCTGAGTAGCCGCGAGATCGGCCTCAATGCCATGCTCGCGAGAGTCAAACGCTATGCTCAGGCGGCGCATGATTCGCATTAAGGTCAGCGAGAACGGCCCCTATCGCATCTCGGCCGAGGATGCCGACCAGGTCGTGGTCGTCGACGAAGCCGGCAACGTGATTCCGTCACCGCGGCCCGACAAGAAGGCCATCGCACTCTGTCGCTGCGGCGCGTCGATGAAAAAACCGTATTGCGACGGCACGCATAAGACGCTCTGGCCGCTTACGCCCGCGCCAGCACCACGTGAGTAGCGTTCGTACCGGGAACGAACTCACGGCAAGAATATCCCATGGCTCGCAGGTTCAAGCCGGCCAGGAGTAGCTCGCCCGAACCGAGGATGACGGGCGCGATGGCCAAATGCATCTCGTCCACGAGCCCAGCGCGCAGGTACTGCTGGACCGTCGCGGCCCCACCGCCGACGCGCACGTCTTTCCCGTTCGCCGCCGCCGTCGCGCGCTCCAAGGCGGCGTGGATCCCATCAGTGACGAAGTGAAACGTCGTGCCTCCTTCCATGGTGATCGACGGCCGCGCGTGATGGGTCAGCACGAACGTAGGCACGTGATACGGCGGGTTCGCACCCCACCAGCCTTTCCACGCATCATCGGGCCAGGGCCCGCGAATCGGCCCGAACATATTGCGTCCCAGGATCCACGCCCCGATGTTCTGGAACCCTCTCGCGGCAAACTCGTCGTCGACGCCGGTGGCTCCATCACCGTTGGTGTGCATGCGCTGGAAGGTGCGGGTCGGGAAAAACCACTGGTGAAGCTCGAGCCCGCCGACGCCGAGGGGATGCTCTAGGCTCTGATTGGGCCCCGCGCCGTAGCCATCGAGCGAGACCGAGAAGCTCGAAACGCGGAGCACTACGCCGGGAGTACGGCGGCGTGCCAGGAATGCGCGGCTTCCGTCTCGAAGCGCTCGCGCCACTCGCCGGCGGTGGCGACCGTCGGATCGAACACGGTCGTATGCCGTGTGACGACACCGGACTCGCCGAGCCGGGAAAACTCGTCCCGCGTGACAGTCTGGATCGCCCCGGTCTCGTCGCGGAAGTGCACGCGACCGCCGCCAACGAGCCCGGCGCCGAGTCGTGATTCCAAACCGCGGAGGCTGCGGAAGAGCCCGTCGATGGAACACCCGGACGCATAGGCGTCGGTCTGATCGACGGCGATCGTGAGAAACCGGTCGTCCCGCCACTCACGCGCGACCGTCAACGGCTGGCCATGCGCGCGCCACTGCTCGAGGTACGCATCGACCTCGGCGAGCAGTAGCTCAGCCTGCGTCGGCGCGAGCGGCCGGTCGGCCGCGAAGACCCAGACGCGGGCGTCCGGGGGGAGCGATGAAAATGATACCAACGGCATAATTGGAAAATAACGCCCGACGGGGCTAAGATCAGGCATGGAGGAGAATAGGGAGCGAGCCGACGTGGTCGCCGAGCTCGCGGACAAGCTCCGCCGCCGTGGCGTCGAGCTAACTGGGAAGGAAACGAGCGACGAAGTCGGCGACCTTCTCGATGCCGTCGAGAACTGGGAGTCCGTGGTGGAGCGCCAAGGTGGCGATCTCTACGTCGATGAGGGCGGCGATGAGCCGGACAACCCCGACTTCGTGCTGCCGAAACGGCGCGCTGGCGAGCGAGTCGGCCAATACATTCGTCGCATCGAAGAAGCGGCCGAGCTACTGCGCCACGGCGGTCATCCGCCGCGATAGTCTCACTCGCCGACGTCCCGCGCGCGCCATCCGCGGTCTACACGATCGGGCATTCCACGCGCCCGATCGACGTGTTCTTGTCTCTTCTCACGGCGCAACAGGTCGCGACGCTCATCGACGTGCGTCGGTTTCCAGGGTCGCGCCGGCATCCGCAGTTCGGCAGCGATGCACTGGCCGCGTCACTGCGTGCCGCCGACATCAATTACGCTCACTTCGTCGACCTCGGCGGCCGGCGTGACCCCGCGCCAGACTCGATCAACACCGGTTGGCGTCTGGATGCATTCCGCGGCTATGCCGATTATATGGAAACCCCGAAATTTCAGCGAGGCATTATTTCAGCGCTCTCGTTGCGATCGCCGCTCGTGTTCATGTGCGCCGAGGCCCTCTGGTGGCGTTGCCATCGGAGTCTCATCTCCGATTACCTCACCGCTGGCGGGATCGAAGTCCGGCACATCAACGACTCCGGCGTCACTATTCACACCGGCACGACGCCGGCGATGATCACGCCCGGATCGTTGGCCTACTCACCGCCCCAAGGGGATTTGTTTTAGGGCGTCGGCCAATAGGACGTGCTTGAAGACGAACCCCGCGCGTTCGAGCGCGTGTGGAAGGACGCGTTGCGAAGCGAGGAGTACGGCCTCCCCCATTTCCCCATAGGCCAGCCGCAGCGCAAACCCGGGGACCGTCGCGACGGCCGGCCGGTGCAGCGCATGCCCCAACTCGTGGGTAAAGTCGGCGTTGATCACCGGATTTGGCGCCACGACATTGACGGGCCCACTCACGAGATCGGACGTGATCGCGAAATCGATGGCCGCGACGACGTCGTCGAGCGTTACCCAACTCATCCACTGTTTTCCGTTGCCGAGCCGCCCGCCGGCGCCGAGCTTGAACGGCGGCAGCATTTTCTCGAGCGCCCCGCCCGCCGCGCTCAACACGATGCCAAATCGCGTGAACACGGTACGGATGCCGCGCTCGATGACGGGCGCGGCCGAAGACTCCCAGGACCTCGCGACGTCGGCGAGGAACCCGGTACCTGGCGCCGAAGTCTCATCGAGCACTTCGTCGCCACGATCGCCATAGATGCCGATGGCCGATGCGTTGACGAGCACGCGCGGCGGGCGGGCCAAGCCGATGAGCGTCTTGGCCAGCACCGTCGTCGCCTCCACACGGCTCGCCTTGATGCGCCGCTTCCGCTCGGCCGTCCATCGCTCGGCGACCGGCTCACCGGCAAGGTTCACGACGGCCTGCACTCCGTCGAGCGCCGCGGGATCGAGCACGCTCCGCGCCGGATCCCACGTCACATCCCCGCGCGAGGCATCGGCGCCGCGTCGCATGAGGCGCACCACCCGATGTCCGGTCGCGCCGAGGTGTGCGACGAGCGCGCTGCCAATGAACCCCGTGGCGCCCGCGACCGCGATCTTCATCCGCTGCGTTTGCGACGGAGCACCGCGTCGAGCGAGAACGCGCCCGCGCCGATGGCCGACAGATACAAGAAGATGAAGCAGAGCAGCGAGGGCGTCTCGCCATGGTTCACGACGGGCAACAATCCGCGCGGCGCGTGGAACATGAAGTACGCGACCGCCATCTCGCCCGAGCAGAGGAACGCGAGGACGTGCGTGAACAAACCGAGAATAATGCACGCGGCGAACACCGTCTCCATCACCATGGCGATGTCCTGGAGCGGCCCCATCGGCTCGTGGTGCATGAATGAAATCACCTTCTGCACGCCGTGCTGCATGTACACACCGGCCGCGAACACCCTCAGCAGCGTGTGAGTCAGGGTCTGCCACTTGGTTTCAGTCATGCGACAAGTATATTGGGTCCGCGTAGACCCGGCGATGCACGCGCATCCGGCACGGATCGTGAAACCAAGTTCAGCGTGAAGGCACACATCGCGGTACTGCCGGGCGACGGCGTCGGCCCGGAAGTCGTAGCCCAAGGCGTGCGCGTGCTCGGCGCTATCGCCGAGCGATTCGGACACACGTTTGATTGCACGCAGGCGTTGATTGGCGGCGCTGCGCTCGATGCCTGTGGTACGGCGCTCCCGACCGACACGTTGGCCATCGCCAAGTCGTCGGACGCCATTTTGCTCGGCGCCGTTGGCGGGCCGAAGTGGGACAATCCCGACGCGCCCCAGCGACCGGAGATGGGATTGCTCGGGCTTCGGAAGGCGCTCGAGCTGTACGCGAATCTTCGACCGGTCACGGTTCAGCCCTCGCTTCTGGCCGCGTCGCCGATCCGTCCGGAACGACTCACCGGCGTCGACATCCTGGTCGTGCGTGAGCTCACCGGTGGGTTGTACTTCGGGCCACAGGGCCGAGACGGCGACCGGGCGTTCGACACGTGCGTCTACACGACGGCCGAGGTCGAGCGGGTCGTGCGACGCGCCGCCCGTATCGCGCGCACGCGGCGCGGCAGGCTCACGTCGGTCGACAAGGCCAACGTGTTGATGACGTCCCGCCTGTGGCGCAACGTCGTCGCGCGCTTGGCTCGCGAGGAATTTCCCGACCTCACGGTCGAGCATGTGCTCGTCGATGCGTGCGCGATGCACCTCATCCGCCGGCCGGCGGACTTCGATGTCATCGTCACCGACAACATGTTCGGCGACATTCTCACCGACGAGGCATCCGTGCTCGCCGGTTCGGTGGGCCTCCTGCCCTCGGCGTCACTCGGCGACACGCGACGCGGGCTCTACGAGCCGATCCACGGGTCGGCGCCCGACATCGCCGGCCAGGGAATCGCTAACCCTGTCGGCACGATACTGAGTGTCGCCCTCCTGCTCCGCCACTCCCTCGGCCTCGACTCCGAGGCACGCGCGATCGAGACGGCCGTTTTGGCAACGATCGACTCCGGTTGCCTCACGCCCGATCTCGCCCCGTCAGGAATTCGGCCTGCGACGACGCACGACGTCGGATCCGCCGTCATTGCGAAGCTGAAGATCAGCTGACGATCGGCTGACGCACCGTTCGACATTGCGCGTTGCCGACGCCGACTCCTCGGCGTTACGCTCGGCTTATACACAGGAGGCAACGATGACAGCGGAAGAATTCGCCAAACTCGATGTCGAGCTTTACTCTGAGCACTATCGGTTCGAGCTCGTTTGTGGGGAGCTCTCCGTCAGAGAGCCACCCGCACCGATTCACGGGTCGGCCCTGATGAATATCGCCTTCACAGTCTGCGGTTACGTGCGCCAACACAGGCTCGGCAAGGTTTACGGGGGCGACACATCGGTCTTCATCGATCACAACACCGTACGCGGCGCTGATGTGGCCTTTGTTCGGAAAGAGCGGCTCCCCCTGACGGACGAACGCTGGCTTCTCGAACCTGACCTCGCGATCGAGGTGATCTCGCCGAGCAATAACCCTCGTTACATGGCACAGAAGCTCTCGCAGTACCTATCGGTCGGCACCCGATTGGTCTGGTATATCGACCCACGTCGCGGACAAATCGACGTCTACCGTGCGGATGGTTCGCGAACGATACTGCTACCGGGCGACACATTGTCCGGCGAGGACGTAATCGAAGGGTTTACGTGTAGCGTCTCCGAGATCCTTGACACCTGAGGATCGCCGGGAAAGTCTTCGTTCTTGCGCTCCGACACGATCAAAGTAGGGAATCATCGCGCCCCCCATCGCTCGCTCCTGCGGGCCACGGGCCAGATCCGCGACCGGGATGACTTCGACAAGCCGTTCATCGCCGTCTGCAACAGCTATGTCGACATCATCCCGGGCCACGCGCACTTACAGGAGCTAGGCCGCGCGGTCAAGGCGGCCGTACGCGAAGCGGGTGGCGTGCCGTTCGAGTTCAACACGATAGGCGTCGACGACGGCATCGTGATGGGCCACGACGGCATGCGCTATTCGCTGCCGTCCCGCGAGCTGATCGCGGACTGCGTCGAGACAATGGCGACCGCGCACTGCTTCGACGGCATGATCTGCATCCCGAACTGCGACAAGATCGTGCCGGGAATGCTGATGGGCGCGGCCCGCGTGAATATCCCGACGATATTCGTCTCGGGCGGTCCGATGGCGAAAGGCATCGACTCGTCGGGTCGCGCCATCGACCTGATCTCGGTGTTCGAAGGCGTCGGCGCGCACGCCGCCGGCACGATCGACGACGCGCGACTCGACGAGCTAGAGCGGCTCGCGTGTCCCACCTGCGGCAGCTGCTCCGGCATGTTCACGGCAAATTCGATGAACTGCCTGTGCGAAGCGCTCGGCGTCGCGCTGCCGGGCAACGGCTCGGTCCTCGCGATCGCGCCGGAACGCCGTGACCTCGTCGTCGAAGCCGCGCGCACCGTTCTCAGACTCGTGCGCGACGATGTGCGCTTCCTCGACATCGTGACGGCGGCGGCGATCGATAACGCCATGGCGCTGGACATGGCCATGGGCGGATCGACAAACACGGTGCTGCACGTGCTGGCGCTCGCGCGCGAGGCCGGGCTCGACTATCCGGTCAGTCGATTCAACGACGTGGCCGAGCGCGTGCCGCATCTCGCTAAGATCTCGCCCGCGTGGGATGGCCCGCGGCAATGGCACATGCAGGACGTGCACGCGGCCGGCGGCGTCTCGGCCATCCTGCGTCAGCTCATTGACGTTCCCGGCGCACTGTCGCCGAATGCGCTCACGGTCACCGGCCGGACGCTCGGCGAGACGGTCGCGCTCGCCGAGACCTTCAATCCGGACTGCATTCGACCCGCATCGCGTCCGCACTCGAAGCGCGGAGCGCTCGCGGTGTTGTTCGGCTCTCTGGCGCCCGAAGGGGCCGTGATCAAAGTCGGTGCGGTCGAGCAGCATGAGATGACATTCCGCGGGCCCGCGCGCGTGTTCGATAGCGAAGAGGACGCGACGAACGCTGCTTGCAACGGCTCTATTCAGCCAGGCGATGTGGTCGTGGTGCGTTTCGAAGGACCCAAGGGCGGGCCTGGCATGCGCGAGATGCTCTCGCTCACCAGCATGCTCAAAGGCATGCCGCTTGGTGCATCGGTCGCGCTGGTGACCGATGGCCGATTCTCTGGCGGCACACGCGGGCTTTGCATTGGGCATGTGTCGCCGGAGGCCGCCGAGGGTGGTCCGATTGGGTTGCTCCGAGACGGCGATACGATCACGATCGACCTCGCCGCGCGGTCCATCGAGGTCGTTGCGGATCTGAGCACACGCACGGTCCAGCGGCGACCGCGGCAACTCAAGGGTTGGCTCGCGCGATACGCGGCGCTCGTGACCAACGCCAGCAACGGCGCGGTGCTCGGTTATCTTTCCGGGCGTGATTGATGTCTCCGGCCTGACCCGGTTGTACGGTGAGCTCGTCGCCGTCGACCAACTGTCTTTCCGAGTCGGCCCGGGCGAGATCATGGGCCTGGTTGGTCCAAACGGCGCCGGCAAGACCACCACGCTCCGCAGCGTCGCCGGCATCATCCGTCCCACCGCTGGCACGATCACGATCGCCGGCGCGGACCTGGCGAAGGATCCCCTCACCGCCAAACGCGCGCTCGCGTTCATCCCCGACGAGCCCGAGCTCTTCGAGTACCTGACGGTCGAGGAGCATCTCCGGTTCGTCTCGCGGATCTACTCGGTCACGCACATCGACGAGCGGGTGCCGCCGCTGCTCGACGAGTTGGAGCTCACGGACAAGCGCGGATCGCTGCCGGCCGAGCTCTCGCGCGGGATGCGGCAGAAGCTCGCCATTGCCTGCGGTTTGATCCACGATCCTGCCGTGTTGATCCTCGATGAGCCGCTCACCGGGCTCGATCCCGCGGGCATCAAGCGGATGAAGGAGACGATCGTCGAGCGCGCGTCGGCCGGCGCCGCGGTCGTGTTGAGCTCTCACCTGCTGCACGTGGTCGAGGAGCTCTGCACGCAAATCCTCGTGTTGCGCCGCGGCCGGATGGTCGCCTACGGCACGGTGGCCGACATCGTCGCCGCGCGACCGGATCTGGCGGGACTCGATCTCGAGGATCTCTTCCTCGCGCTGACCGCGTGAGACTCGACGCGCTCGCGTACCTGCTCGGCCGGTCGGCGCGAAACCGGTTCCGGGCATCGCTGGCGCGCCTCCGCAAACCAGTCTACGCGGCCGCGCTCGTCGTTGGTCTGCTCTACCTCGGGCTGATTTTTTATCGACCCGAGGGCGATGCCGCATCGTCGCCGACCGCGTATTTGCCGATCCAGCGCGGGTTCGGGCTCCTGAGCGCGTTCCTGCTCGCGGTGCTCGCCGCGAAGTGGTGGATCTTCGGTGCATCGACGATACCGCTGGCGTTCACGCCGGCCGAGATCCAGCTGCTGTTCCCGGCGCCGCTCCGGCGGCGGGATCTCATTCTCTATCGGTTGCTCCGCGTGCAGATCTCGATGCTCGTGAGCGCCGCGTTCATTTCTTTGCTGCTGTGGCGGAGCCGCGGCGCCGGGTTTCCGCTCGCCTTGCCGCTCCGGATGATTGGGCTCTGGATCCTGTTCGCGACCTCGTTCATGCACCAGATGGGCGTGACACTGGTCCGGACCGCCGCGGCGCAGCGGGGCCGCGGGCTCGCGCGCAACCTACCGGCGCTCGTCGTCGTCTTGACGGCCATCGGCCTCCTCGCGTACTCGTTGGCCCCCGCGCTCCTGTCGATCCATTCGCTCGGAGACGTGTCCGGGGCATTGGGACGAGTCGGCGACGCGATGCACCAGCCGATCCCGAGCGCGATCCTCGCGCCGTTTCGCTGGGTCATCGCGCCGGCGTACGCCGAGTCGAACCACGCTTGGCTCGTGGCGATCGGGCCGGCGCTGCTGCTGCTCGTCTTTCATTACATCTGGGTGCTGCGCGCCGACGCCGTGTTCGAGGATGCCGCGGTCGATGCATCGGCACGCCGGGCCGCGCGGCTCCGGGCTCGCGCCACCACGACGCGCCCCGCCACCACCAACACCCGAACGCTGATCCGGCTGTCGGCTCACGGACCGGCGTGGGCTGCGATCGTATGGAAGAACGTGACCGCCGCCGCGCGCGGGCTCAAGCTGACCGCGACGATCCGGTTCACGTTTGTGCTCGTGGTGACATTCTCGGTGTGGCGTGCCGTCGGGTTCCAGGCGACGAGAGAGAAGAGCCCCGTGGTGCTCGTCGGACTGGCCGCGCTCGTGGCCGTGGCTTACCTGGCGCTCGCCGGGCCGCTCACGATCCGGAACGATCTGCGCGCCGATCTCGCGCATCTGCCGATGCTGCGCACGTACCCGCTCCACGGGCGCACCGTCGTGTTCGCCGAGGTCTTGTCGTCGACACTGACCCTGACCGCGATGCAGGTGGCGCTCCTGGCCGTCGCGTTTGGGACGCTGACCGAACGGCCGATCGGTGAGCGCTTCGGCGTGCTGCTCGCCGCCATCGTGATTCTGCCCGTCGTGAATCTCATGAGCCTCACGATCCAGAACGCGATTGCGCTGCTCGTGCCGGCGTGGGTCCGCATCGGTGGGCCGCTCGACTCCGGCCAGATCGCGTTCGAAGCGCTCGGCCAGCGCGCGCTCGGCGCCATCGCGGCGTTGATGGCGCTCGCGCTCGCCCTCGCGCCCGCGACGGGGGCCGCGGTCCTCGTATCGATCCTCGCGGGTGGCAGCCCTCCAGCGGTGACGCTCGGCGTCGTGATCGGCTTAGCGATAGCGGCCTTCGAGATCGCGCTCGCGATGCGTTGGCTGGGGGGCGTGTTCGAGCGCACCGACCCGATCTCAATGCGGGACTAGGCGCTCGACAACAACGAGATCAGTGGCGGCGACTGGGCCGAAGTAGCGACTGTCGAAGCTACGCCGGTTGTCTGTGGCCAGCAGGAATAGCTCGCCCGGTCGCACGACTATTCGCTCCTCGGGTCGCGGCAATTTCCTCCCGCGCGAATCGGCGTCGAGCGGGCGGCTCCCGGGAATCAGAAACCCGTTGATGCGAACGCCCTCGGCATGGGTCTCGACGGTGTCGCCCGCGACAGCGGCGACCCGTTTGCCCAACCGTTCCACGTGCCCGGGACACGGCCCGTAGCCGAGATACCCGCGCTCACGAGCCAAGCGCCCGATCGCCAACGGCAGGCAGACGACGACGATAGCGCCGCGCGTCACCGGAGCATTAACTGGCCGATAGACGCCGAGCGGCAAACTCGGACTGAGATTAATCCAGAGCGAGAGGATTCGGCTCAGCCAGTCCACGAAACGCTCGATCGCGAAGATAGCTCACACGCCGCGCCGCGATCGGCGCGTGACCGCGCAGGAACAGCATTTGGAGATCGGGCGCCAATCGGCGAATCTCGTCGGCCGTGATGAGCCGCCGCCCGCGCGTCTCCACCGTCGTCTCACCGGCGAGTCGCGAGAGGTGCTCGGCCGTCTCGTAGTCGTTGATGCCGAACGCCTGCAATACCTCGGCGTTGGCGAGAAACGTCGAAGCGTTCTCGCCATAGATCGCGCGCAGCTGCGCGAGATCCTGAATGAGCAGCCAGAATCCGACGCCGTAGCCGCCGACGAGCGAGATACCCTGCTCGACCGGACGCATCCGCCCCAGGTGCGCGAACTCGTCGAGCAGGAACAGGACGCGTTGCGCGCGACGCTGGCGCGTGATGAGATTCAGCATCGAGCCGATCATGAGCCGGAGCCAACGCCGGTAGCCATCGATGCGCTCGGGCGGCAGGATCAGATACGTCGTCGTCTCCGCGCCTCCACCGGGTCGCCGCGTCTCGCCGAGCGCCTGAATCATCGCCGGGCTGTCGAGAAAATGGGTATGGCTCTGGGCGGTCGAGAGCACGGCCGAGCGCTCGCGGGGACTCTTTTGGCCGATCTGGGCCGCTGCCCGCCGCACGATCGCGTTCTTGCTCGCGGCCATCTCCGCGAGCAGCCCCCGAAGCTCGCGTGCCGAGAGCGTGAGGTATCCGCGCACGGTCACGAGCGACGTTCTCGCGTGAAGAATCAAGCCGACAAGCAGCGCGCGCGCTTCTTCTTCCCAGAACGGCTCGTTGCGGCCGTCCGGGACAACGAGCATGTCCGCGACGAGCCGGGCATCGTCGACACCCCTGACGTGATCGAGCGGATTGTACGACGCGCGATCGTCATCCGAGGCGATCACACCGAACGGGTCGTACGCCAGCACGCGGTGTCCGAGCGCACGGCGCCGCGCGGCGGTGACCGCGTAGTTCTCGCCCTTGGGGTCCGTGACGACGATCGATCCGGGATAGAGCAGCAAGTTCGGGATCACCGCTCCCACGCCTTTGCCGGATCGTGTCGGCGCGACGGTCACGATATGTCCGTAACCGGCATATCGGAGCAACCGCCAGCGCGTGCGGCCGACGATGAGCCCCTCGCGCCGGTGCAACGATCGCCCATCGTCCCACGTGGCACTCCCGCAGGCGTCGCTCGATCGGCCGCGTACGACCTGCGCGACCATAGCGAGCAGCGCGACTGTCGCACCAAAGGCGAACACAACGAGTGACAGCGATCCCATACTTATAGAGACAGGCATAGGCCGTGCGATGATCAACGCCGGCTATGCTCACGGTGCTGATCGTCTCGACGGACTCGCCCACGGCGGCCCTGCTCGGAGCATTTGCGCAGGTCGAGGGGTATGACGTCGAGATCCACGATGACGCGCGTGAGACGCCTGAAGACGCCATTCGACGAGCCCGCCCACACATCATCCTGATCGACATTGACCACCCGGACGGCTTCGCGCCCGAGTTTCTGCAGGGACTCCAGCGCGAGGGGATTTCCGCGGTCGCGTTCAGCCCTGGCCGACTCACGTCGGAAGTGCTGGAGCGCGCTCAACCGTACGGACTGCCGATGATCACGCTGCCGATCGACCCAGGGGCATTTGCTGCCGTCCTGCGGCGGGCGCGCGGCTGAACTGCTTGGCACGCGTTACGTTATGCGGCTTCGGCCAGTCCCGGATCAGGGGGGTTTCTGTGCACCTCGCGCTCTGCGTGTTGCTCACGATGCAGCTCCAGGCCCAGGTCGCGCCCGACTCGGGCCTCGCGACCGGCCTGGCGCTGTTCGATGCGGGCAATCGCACGGCGGCGGTCCCGCTGCTCGAGCCCTACGGGAAAACGAGCGCGGTTGCCGCGTTCGATCTCGGACTCGCGGCGCTCGACGATGGCCGTTACGGTCCGGCGGTCGACTGGTTCGAGCGCGCCGTCGCGCTCGATCCCGACAACCCGATGTACTGGGACAAACTCGGCCAAGCCTACGCCGGGCACGCGCTGGAATCCGATTTCTTCATGAAGTACAAGCTCGCGCACCGGTGTAAGGCCGCATTCGAGAAAGCTGTCACGCTCGACTCGACGAACCTCGACGCGCGCACGGACTTGATCGAGTACTATGCGCAGGCCCCGGGCATCGTCGGCGGAAACAAAGATCGCGCCCGCGAGATGTCGGTCGAGCTCGGCCAGTGGGCGCCGTACTACGGACTCCAGTCGATGCTGATCACCTGTCGTGTATCGCGCGACTCGACGTGCGTGCACATCACGACCGACTCACTCATGACGGCGTTTCCCGACTCGAGCCTGGGGTATGTCGCCCGGGCGGACTGGCTCGCCACCGGTGAGCAGTACGACTCGGCGTTCGCGGTGCTCGACCGGCGGCTGGCGCTCCATCCCGACGATTGGCAGACGCTCTATGAGCTTGGCCGCGTCGGCGCACTGTCCGGCCGCCGGCTCGAGGACGCGGCGACCGCACTCGAGCGCTTCATCGCCTCGCCCGCCGGCGTGAATCCCTCGAAGCGCGTGCAACTGTCTCGCGCGCACTCCCGACTCGCCCAGGTGTTCGCGCGGGTGAACTTGCCGGATTCGGCGCGGGCCGAGTATGAATTGGCGGTGACGATCGATCCGAAGGACGGCGACGCCAAGAAAGCGCTGCGGTCGTTCCACTGAACGCCCTGCTCCTCGTTTCCGCCGCGTTTCTGGCGGGAGCCATCAATGCCGTCGCCGGCGGCGGCACATTTCTCACGTTCCCGGCGCTCATCGTCGCGGGTATCTCGCCGATCGCGGCCAACGCGACGAGCACCGCGGCCGTCTGTCCGGGTGCGCTGGCCAGTGCGCTGGCTTATCGCCGCGACGTCGCGGGGCTCGGCCGCGGGTTCTTGATCGGGCTCGTCTCGATCAGCTTGGTCGGCGGGCTGGTTGGCGCGCTTTTGCTCCTGTGGACACCCGAGACCACATTCTCGCGACTCATTCCGTGGCTGCTGCTTGGCGCGACGCTGCTATTTGCCGGTGGGCGCCACGTCGCACAGGCTGTCCGCTCGCGCGTCCACGTGAGCCCGAATGCCATTCTCATCGGGCAATTTTTCATCGCGATCTACGGCGGCTACTTCGGCGGCGGCATCGGCATCTTGATGCTCGGCATGATGACCGTGGCCGGGTTCACCGACGTGCATCAGATGAACGGCATCAAGGCGTTGCTCTCTGGCTGCTTGAACGCGGTCGCCGTCGTCACGTTTGCGATTGCGCACAAGATCGTGTGGCCGCCGGCGCTCCTCATGGCGGTGGCAGCTATCGTCGGCGGCTACGCGGGTGGGGCGATTGCGCGGCGGGTCAGTCCAGCACACATTCGCGCCTTGGTCATCGTTATTGGGGTCGCGATGACGGTGTACTTTTTTGTGAAGTGAGAAAAGCTTGGAACGCCGCGCGGGCTTCGTTTGAGTGCAGCGCTTCCCGAAATAACTCCACCTCGCGCCGAATCGCGGCCAGCACGTCGGCGCGATCGTGCCTCAGCAAATGCTTCGTGTATCGCATGGCTTGCCGAGGCTTGGCATCGAGCCGTTCCGCGATGGCCTGTGCGTGGCCCAGGAGGGCGTCGTCAGGCACGATCTCGTTGGCGATGCCAACGGAGACCGCGATCTCGGCGTTGAACGGCTCGCCAAGCATCAGCCATTGTGCGGCGCGCCGATAGCCGACGAGGCGAGGCAGGAGCAGCGTACTCGCGGCTTCCGGCACGAGCCCGAGATCGATGAAGGGCATTTGAAATCGCGCCGACGGCGAGACAAAAACAAAGTCGCAGTGCAGCAGCATGGTCGTGCCGATGCCGATGGCGGGACCGCGGACCGCGGCGACGAGTGGCTTGTCGAATTCAGCCAGCGCGAAGAGGAAGCGGAAGACTGGGGAGTCCTCGCCCACGGGCGGGTGCTCCAGAAAGTCGCGCAGGTCATTACCGGCGGTAAATGTCGATCCCGCGCCGGTGATGAGCACCGCGCCGACCGCATCGTCCTGGCGGGCGGCGTTGAGGTCGGCCGCGAGCGATGTATACATCGCGGCCGTGATCGCGTTCTTCTTGTCAGGCCGATCGATGACCAGCGTGCGAATCATGCGGGGCGTCTTCGTCGGTCATGGTGGCGGTGCGCTCCAAGCGCGCGGCCATGCGCAGGAGAAAATCGTGCGGCTCGAGCTGCACGGCGAGTGACGACGGCAGGAATCCCGAGACGATGTGCACTTCGTTGGCGAACCCGCGCTCGGTCGCGTAGCCGAGTTTGCTGGCGACGTCGCGCACGGAGGCGCGCGCGGTGCGCAGGTAGTGATACGCCCGCACCACGCGCGCGACGCGCACGATCATCCAACCGGGCGCCAATCCCGCGCGTTCGAGGGCGCGGTCGAATGTGCGGCGTGACATCACGGCGGTGCGCGCGAGCTCGTCGACGCTCGCGATCGTATGCGGCGCGCGGAGCAACTCTTCGATCGCGTGCGCGAGCGACGGCGGCACCTTGCGGAGCAGCTCGTCGATCATCGGCAGGAGCAACTCGGTCAAGGTGTCCGCTGGTAGCGCATCCAGCAAAGTCCGTATCGCTTCTGGACTGTCGTCGAATCCACGGAGCATTAAGTGCCGATAGCCGTGCGCGGCGAGCACGCCGTGCGCGCGCACTGCGTCGGGTGACACCGTCGTGTATGCGATCACGTGGACCGACGAATGACGCGCGAGCACGGCGACGAGCGCCGGCAGCGAGTCGAGTCCGACGAGTTGCGGATCGATAATGGCGACATCGATTGGATAGAACCTGAGTGCGCCCTCGAGCTCCGACAGCCCCATGACGTCGTGCACCGCGTGCACGCCGCGGACGACAGCACGGAAGGGGCGCAGGAGTTGGTCAGGCAAATAGGCAGCTATGTCCATGTGACAGAACGATCGAGCGAACTCGGCAGGAATCGTGCAGGTATCGGTGCGGTAGTGGCTGGCTCACGACTGAGATTGGCGCGATGACGACATGGGCACCCCCCAGACGCGACCCAACTATTCAGTTGACGGGATCGACACCCCCCACGATACCGAGGAACGCATGGCCAAACGTTTCGTGCTTCTAGCGGCAGTTGCGCTGGTCACGGGCGCGCTCGCGGCGTGCACGAGCCCCACGGCCCCCACGTCTGCTTCGCCAAGCGCGCATCGGGTCAACGTGCCTATGCAATCCGCTGGCACATTGATGGGCAGCGACACCTGACCTAATCGCTCAGTCGGCCTCCCCAGCAGTCGCTAGCTCTCGTAGCTCCCGGACGAAGTTCGCGACCCGGGCGACGGCCGATGTGGGCGGTTGAGTAAGGCGTCGTGCATCCGGCGTAGCCAAGACCGGCGCCGCGCTGAGTTGCTCCGCCATGATCAAAACTTGATTAAATCGATGCTGCTCGGCGATATGAATCGCTCGCGCCAGCGCATTGCGCGAGGCAGCCGCGTGGCCGAAGCGTCGATACCCATCGCCGAGCTTCAGGTAATACCGAGCCGCGAGGTACGGCGGCAGCGTCTTCACCGCGGAGAGCTCGCGCGCGAACCGATCGAAGACCACCTCGTGCCCGTCACCGCTGGCCATCTCCAGGAGATTGATGGTGGCCAGCCAGCGTTGCGCGGGCGAGGATGCGGCCGCGCGCAGCACGAGCAACGCATCGCGCCCCGCATCGCGGTGACCCAAGTCGATCAGGACCTGGGCAACGTCATGGAGCGCATTGTCCCGCAGCCGGTCCTCGGTGTATGCGCGCATGGCTTCATGGAGGTGCGTCAACGCGCACTCGAACTGCTCCCGCTCGTACGCGACGTAGGCTCGCTCGTGCAGCGCCCGCGCCAACGTCTCGAAGTAGGACGGATGCTGATTCGACATCGCACGTGCATCCTCGATCACGACGTCGAGGAGCGCTTCGGCCGCCGGCAGATCGCCGCGCAGCCGTACGACCGACGCCGCGCCGATGCGACCGAGCAGCGCGTTGTACGCGTCGCCGACGCTGCTCGCCGCATCGACCGCCATCTCGTACGCCGCCGACGCATCGGCGAGCCTGCCCAGGTAGCGCCGGCACCGGCCGAGACGCACCGAGGCATTGGGCACGAGCTCGAACTCGTCGGCGGTGCGCGCATGCGTGAGGAACGTGAAGTAGACGTCCTCGGCGAGCTTCCAGTTCTGCTGATCGTCGCCGTCGAGCAACCGCGCGTAGGCGAGAACGCTGGTCAGCACGACCGGCGACCGCCGCGCCCACCAGCGCGTGACGGCGAGCACCATGCCCGTGAGGATGTTCGGGATGGGCCCCGCCTCGCACGCGATGACCGCGCGCTGCACGGCCTCGATCTCTTCCAGCGTCGGCGTGGGCACCGCGGGCGCTCGACTGTTCGCCCAGCGGTCGACCAACCGCATGGTGACCAGTCCGGCCATCGTGACACGCCAGGCTGGTTCCTGCTCAATGGCCGCGCCGTCGAGGCCGCGTGCCTGGCCTGCCTCGGCCAAATCCCTGAGAACCGCAAAGAACCCCTCGTGCGCGGTCGCGCGTCGCGCGCCGGCCGACACTCCGGCGAGGCCGGTCATCATGTCGAGTGGCATCGTAAGACCCAACATTGATCCGCCGCCCCCCAGGGGCAAGTGGCGAGATCACCCCTTGCGCGTAGCGTCCGGGCCCCGCTCGCTATGGCCGCTGGCCGACCGTTATGGGCGCGTCCAGGGCATCGAGATGTTCCCGCCGCAGAATCGCCCGTCCGTCGGCCGAAAGCAGAAACCGCACAAAGGCATTCGCCGGACCCGGGTGTGGCGCATGTGCTGGAATCGAAAGCCCATACACGATCGGCTCACCGCGAACCAACACGGTATCCACACGCACGCTCGCCTCGGCGTAGAACGCCGAATCTTTTGCGTCACTGAGGTCGATCTCGTGCGGCAACGCGACGTAGGACAGCCCGGCGGCCTGCGCGACCGATTCGTACTCCCATGCATAGTCCAGGTCGCCGGTTTGCACGAGCGCGGTCAGATCGGCCGATTTGGGACGCATATTGCGCGGCGGTGCCGCAGCCAGCAGCCGGTCCGCGAGCCCGGGGCGCTTGTAGTACTGCTCGGCCAGCTGCCACACGAGCAGCGCCCGATATCCAGCCGGGTCGAGCTTCGGATCGCTCCGCCCGACCTCGACGCCAGGCTTGGTCAGCACGTCGAACCAGTTCGCCGCGGTGATCTGCTTCTTGGAATATGTGATCACCATGCGATTCCGCGCGAACTGGACGTACCAGGTCACGTGGATCGGCATGAGATAGCGCGGAAAGACCTCGTAGTCCGCGAGCGCAATGACATCGGGAATGCGCCCGAGCTCCGTCAGCTTGCGGGCGGTCTCCAGGCTCCCCGCGTTCTCTTGCTGCACGACCGTGTGCGTACGAACAGCAAAAGAGTCCAGCGCGACCTTGATCGGCAGCGCCAGACTCCCGGCATCAAAAACGGTGATCGTATCGGTTTGGGCAGCCCAAACGACGCTACTGGTGAGCAAAAAGTGGCAGAAACTGACCATAGCCCTCGGCCTCGAGGCGATCGACAGGGATGAATCGGAGCGATGCCGAGTTCATACAGTATCGTTGCCCAGTCGGCGCCGGGCCATCGTCAAACACGTGCCCGAGGTGCGAATCGGCGTTGGCCGAGCGCACTTCCGTGCGGCTCATTAACAAATGCCGGTCTTCTTTCGTCCGTACGTTGGCTGGAACGAGGGGCTTCGTGAAGCTCGGCCACCCCGTACCGGATTCGAACTTGTCCAGTGAACTGAAAAGTGGTTCGCCGGAGACCACGTCGACATATATGCCTGCGTCGTGGTTATCCCAATACTCGTTGCGGAACGGTGGCTCCGTTCCCTCGTGTTGCGTGACTTTGTACTGCAATGGTGTGAGCCGCGTTTTCAGCTCGGCGTCGTCCGGCTTTGTGTATGTCGACATAACAACAAGAAAGCGACATACTGTCCGCTTGTCGACCTCTGCCGCGATGGTAGATTGTAAGAGCAATCGCACGAAACAGGCGTCGAGGGTCCCTCCTGGGGTGCTCGCGACAATGGCAGACCCGCTGAAAGGCGGGGACGCAAAGCTCTGGAGGCTACGGCGTTCATGTGGACGCTACGCCAGTCCGGCCGCCGAACGTATCGCCAGATTGAGGGAGTGCCAATGCTCGAGCGCGTGACAGAGTCTCCGCGCACCGTGTTGGTCGTGGATGACAGCGAGGATACGCGCGTGATGTACGGCGCGTACCTCCGTCACGTGGGATACCACGTGCGCGAAGCGGCGACTGGCGCCGCCGCGCTCGCGCTCGCCCGCCATGAACCGATCGACGTCATTCTCATGGACATCGCGTTGCCCGAAATGGATGGGTTCGAGGCGACGCGACGGCTCAAAGCCGATCCCGAGACGCAACGCATTCCCGTTGTCGCGCTCACCGCGTACGCCGTGCCGCCCGCGCCCGAGCGCGCCGCGGAGGCCGGCTGCGCCGCCTACTTGGCGAAGCCGTGCACGCCGCGCGAGGTCGTCGCGACCATCGAGCGCGTGCTCGAAGGCATGCCGGCGCTGAAGAAGAGCTAACGACCGCGGCGCCGCCGCGAACAACTACATCGTTACGAGGTCGTTGCCGCTCACGTTCTGGGATTCTGCTATCGGCGTATAGCATGGCCCTCTTGCTCAACGGTCAACTTTTTCTCCGAGCCGGAGGGTATGCAGGTGCGTATCATTAGTCGGGCGGGCGCAACGCTTCTCGCGTTCGCGCTGTCGCTCGCCGTTACTGTCACGGCGCGCGCACAAGGTGTGTACACCGCAGCGGTGCAAGGCACCGTTCTCAATGCGCAGAAGCAACCACTCCCCAACGTCACGGTACTGCTGACGAACCCGGCCACCGGCGAGCGGTGGGGCTCCGTGACCGGAACAACGGGACGCTACGCGATCGAAAATGTCCCAGTCGGCGGACCATACCACCTCATCGCCCGCACGGTCGGCTACAGGCCCGAGCAGCTGAACGGAATCTTTCTCGTCCTCGGCCAACGCTTCGTCGGCGATTTCACGCTGACGGCGTCACCGGTCGAGCTCCAGGCCGTGCAAGTGACCGTGCCCAAGTCCGAGCTCGATGACGCGACCCGCACCGGGGCATCGTACACGATCAGCGATTCGCTGGTCCACTCGACGCCGTCGGTCGACCGCGACTTCCAGGCCCTGCTCGAGATGGCGCCGGAAGTCAGCTTCTCGCAGGGCAGTCTCTCGATCGCGGGCGAGAACAATCGCTTCAACAACATTCTGATCGACGGCAGCGTCAACAACGACCTGTTCGGGTTGGCCGACAACGGGCTGCCAGGCGGCCAGGTCAACGCGCGGGCGATCCCGCTCGAGGCCGTCGACCAGTTACAGCTGCAGATCGCGCCGTACGACGTCCGACTCGGCGGATTCACGGGCGGGCTCGTGAACGTCGTCACGCGATCGGGCACGAACGAGTTCCACGGCTCGCTGCTCGAGTACTTCAGAAATCAGAGCCTCGTCGGCGAGAACATTTTCGGCCAGCACATCCCACCCTTCGCGCAACACGACTTCGGTGGATCGTTCAGCGGCCCGATCGTGAGAAATGTTGCCCACTTCTTCGTCGCGTTCGAGACCCGCTACTTGCAGTCGCCAACCTCGCCGACCCTGGGATCCAACGACACGCAGAACATCGACCAGATCGGGTACTCGATGGCGGCCGCGCAACAGATCGCCCAGAAGATCTCCTCGTACGGCGTCAATCCCGGCACGCTCAGCCAACAAAATCTGAACAACCCGAATCCGATCATCTTCGGCAAAGTGGACTTTCAGCTCGCGCCGGGCAACACGATGACGATCTCGGAGAACTACGCGAGCGGGTACAATGATTTCATCGATCGCAACTACATCACGTCCGGCAACTACGACTTTTCGTCGGATGGCTACAAGATCAAGAACTGGAACTCGACGACGCGGTTCAACTACGACGCGACGTTCGGCGGCATTTTCTCGAACAGCCTCATCGTCTCGGGCATGCTGATCCGCGACAACCGGCCGCCCAACTCCAACTCTCCGCAAATCTCCGTCCGGTACACCACACCGTCCGGGCCGGACGCGGGCTCCAGCGGCTACTACGTGGCCGGCGCCGAGGAGTACTCGCAGGACAATAATCTGAACCAGAACATCATCGAGCTGACCGACAACCTGACGATGGCGCTCGGCGATCACCACCTGACCATCGGCACGCACAACGAGTTCTATCAGTTCCAGAACAACTTCTTCCCGCAAGCATTCGGGCAGTGGACGTTCACGTCCGTTCAGAGTTTCCTCGCCGGCAATGCCAGTGAGTACCAGATCGCGCTCCCGCTGCGTCCGGGCGGCCCCTACGCGAACTGGACCGCGAACCAGCTCGGCGGCTATGTCCAAGATCAGTGGGCGCCAAGTGATCGACTGACACTGATGGGCGGAGTCCGGGTCGATGTGCCGCTCATCCCGACGGGTCCGAAACAGAACCCCACGCTGCTCTCGCAGTCCGGCATCAATACCGCCTCGTTCCCCAACGGCAACGCCCAGTTCTCACCACGCATCGGCTTCAACTACGACATCCTCGGCGACCACTCGACGATCATTCGCGGCGGTACCGGACTGTTCCAAGGCCGGCCGGCATTCGTCTGGCTGTCCGACGCGTACAGCAATACGGGTGTCGATCAGACCTTGCTCACGTGCCGTGGCAATGTCGTGCCGAACTTCACGCCGGTGCCGAGCGCGCAGCCGACGCAGTGCAACGGCGGCGCCGGCTCCTCGCCGCCCGTGCCGACCATCAACACGTTCAATAGCAACGTCCAGTTCCCGCAGATCTGGCGGTCGTCGCTCGGCATCGATCGCCGGCTCGGCGACGGCTTCATCGCCAAGCTCGATGGCCAGTACTCGCTCACCGAGCACCAGATCTATCTGATCGATCAGAACATCAAGGTGCAGGGCTACCTCGCGGGCGAAGGCAACCGGCCGATTTACGGCTCCGAGCCGACCGATCCGTTCCAGTACTACATCAACCCGACGCACCTCAACCCGAACTTCGGGCCGATCATTACGGGCATCAACCGCAGCGGTGACTACGGCTACTCGATCACGCCGCAGATCGGCAAGACGTTCGGGCGCTGGTTGCTCGGATCGTACGGCGAGATCCACGCGTCGTACACCTACGCGCAGAGCTTCGACCGGATGTCGCTCTCGTCGAGCATCGCCACCTCGAACTACCAGTACAGCGAGCTGAGTGGGAACGCGACGATCTTCAACCGGCCGCTGACGCCGTCGGAATGGTCGACGCCGAACCAGATCAAGGTCAGCGCCATGAACGTCTTCCCGCTCGGCATCAAGGGGTCGATGTTCTACGTCGGCCGGTCGGGCACGCCGTACTCGTACGCGGTGAGCGGCGATGTCAGCGGCCTGGGAGTCAGCTCCGGCGGGACGACGAACATGATCTACGTCCCCAAGAACATCAACGATATCACCCTCACTGACGCAACCGGGAAAGTGGTGTCCGGCCCCGCGCAGCAGCAAGCGTGGAATCAGCTCAATTCCTACATCAATTCCATCTCGTGCTTGGCCTCGGCCCGCGGGACGATCATGGCCCGCAACGCGTGCCGCAATCCGTGGCAGGACATCATTAACGCCCGGATCGCGAAAGACTTCCACGTCGCTGGCCAGTCGTTCGAGCTCTCGTGGGACATCTTCAACCTGCCGAACCTGCTCGATCGCGGTTGGGGCCTGTACAAGCAGGTCACGCCGTTCGAAGACGCCGACATCTTGTACACGCAGGGCTTCGACCCCGCGAATCACCGGTTCGCGTACCAGTACACGCCGACGCCGAAGCAAGTGGTGACCGATTTCGGGACCGGCGTGTTCGAGCCGTCCGTCTGGCGAATGGAAGTGGGCGTGCACTACGCGTTCTAGCTGGGCGACCTCCATCCCGCGTAGCTTGCGGGATGGAGGTCACCTTTCGCCGCTTAGCGCCAGCTGACGCGGCCGTGTACCGGGCCCTCCGCCTGGAGGGGCTGCGCCTGGCGTCCCGCGCCTTTCAGAGCACCATCGAGGAGGAGTCAGCCCTCACCCTCGACGGATACACGGCTCGCCTGGCGACGCCGGACAACGCCACGATCGGCGCATTCAGTCAAGACAATTTGGTTGGCATCGGCACCCTCCTGCGCGAGACCCGGACGACGGTTCGCCATAGGGGAGAGATCGTCGGCATGTATGTCACGCCATCGGCGCGTGGCGCTGGAGTAGCCGATGGCATCATGGAACGGCTCATCGCACACGCGCGGAACCTGGGGCTGCGCTGGGTCGGACTGGAGTTGGCGGCGGAGAACGCTCCGGCGCGTAGCCTGTATGAGCGATTCGAGTTTCGCGAGTACGGGCGCAAGCCACGCGCCCAACTGCATGATGGCGCGTGGCTCGATACCACCCTGATGGTCCTACTTCTGGACTAGTGCCTCGTCCTTCAGCGCGCCGAGCACGGGCGGCAGATCAATGCCCGCCACGTCCTTGAGCACCTGCATGATCGGCGGAACAGCATGGGCGACGTTCTGAACGAATCCCGCCGCACCGCCATTCGGATGTCCACTATCCCACACGACAACTTTGTCGAACTTGATGTTCTGCACCGCCCGGGCTGCGCTATCGGCCAGCATCGGAATTTGCTCGACCATCAACAACTGAAACGCGGCCCGCGCGTCACCACCCGCGGCGGCCACCACACGCGCTAGGCCGTCCGCCTTCTTACTCATGATCTCGAACTGGCCGCGCGCCTCGGCTTCGAGCTTCGCGTAGATCGCCGCCGCTTCGGCATTCGCCTCGATCCGACGACGTTCGGCGGCCGCTTCCGCTTCGACGATCGTCCGCGCTTTCTCCGCCTTCGCGGGCGCCTCCAATTTCGCCCGCTGCTCGGCCTCTACACGCTCGGCCTCGGCCACCGCGGCCTTGGCCATCGCGCGGTTCTGTGCCTCGGCAACGGCCGCGTCGGCCTCCCGCTTGCTGATCTCGCCGATCCGAAACGACTCGGCGGTCTTGACCTGCAACTGCGCCTGCGCGGCAACCACCAACGCCCGCGACTGCGCCTCGCCAGCGACGGCTTTCGCATCCGCCTCGGCGACCGCGACGCGTTTCTTGAAATCGGCGTCTTTGACCTGGGCCTCCCGCTGGTACGCGGCGGTCTGCTCGGCCACCTGTTGCTCCTTGTCCATCTCGGCCATGCGCACGGCCTGGTCGCGCTGCATCTCGCGGAGACCGAGCTGCCGCTGCTTGTCCGCCTCGGCGACCTGCACGGTCTTGTCGCGGACCGCGCTCGCCACCCGCACCTCGCCGAGCTTTTCCTGCTCGGCGACGTCGCCGCGCGCTTGTTGAATGGCCTGTTGCGTGGCTTGCTTGCTGAGTGCCTCCAGATACCCGGCCGAGTCTTTCAGGTCGGTGATGTTCACGTTGATGACCACGAGCCCGAGCTTCTTGAGCTCTGGCTCCAGCTGATGCTGGATGCGATGCAGGAATGAATCACGGTCACGCGCCACCTCGTCGATCTTCATGCCGGCGATCACCTGCCGCATCTGCCCGACGATGATGTCGTGTGCCGTCTCCTGGATGTCCTTGGACGAGAGACCGAGGAGCCGCATCGCCGCGTTCTGGCGAATCTCGCTATCCGTGCCCACCGCGACGGTGAACACGCTCGGCACGCTGAGCCGGATATTCTCGAGCGACAGCGCGTCGGTCAGCGGCACGTCGATGCGGATCGGTTCCAGCGTGAGATACGCATACTCCTGAATCACCGGCCACACGAAGGTGCCACCGCCCGAGATGCACTTGGCGACGCTGCCCTCGCCGACGTTGCCGGACACGACCAGGATCATGTTCGACGGACAGCGTTTGTAGCGTCCGACGAACATCGACACGAGGCCGAAGAAGACGACCGCGGCCAGGCCAGCCGCGACTAGCTCGAACACGATCGGAGAGTTGATCATACAATCAGTTTCCTTGGAGAAGAGTAGGTTCATCGACCGCGCACACCACGAGTGCATCGGTGCCGACGACGTCCGTCACCAACACCGGCTCACCCGACGCGAGCGCCTCGCCGTTCGTGAGCGCCTCGTACTCGACGAGGCGATCCCGCACGGTCACGTGCACCTTGCCGCGTCCCGCCTGACGGGCCGGGATCGACACGTACACCTGCCCAAGCGCGCCAATCGCGGCGTCGATTGGCAACGAGCCGTCACTTTCGAACGCGGTCATCGACCGCAGTAGTGCCGCGACTCCGCTGGCTGCCGCCACAGCCGCGACCGCGCCAACCGCGACGGCGCTCCACACGGCCGCGCCGCTCGAAAGGACAGCCGCTCCGCCTAGGCCGAAGAACGCGAAGGCGGCCGCAATCGATTGGAGGTTTGTGAGGTAGCTGCCCCAGCGCGTCCGCGCCATCTTGGCGCCGTGACGTCCGCCGGCGCGTCCACCCGCGCGAGCACCGACGCGACCACCAAGCCGGCCACCGTGATGATGGCTGACGTGATGACCACCGTGATGGCGATGGTGAACACCGAGGACGCCGAGCAGGAACTGCAGGACGAGAAACGCGCCGCCGGCCGCCGCACAACACAGGAATACCCGCATCACACGACGTACACCCGATTCAAGGGACGTCGAATACTACGTGTATGCGAGATCGAAAGTGACGCCGTGCGCTATCTACAGCGTGCGCACGGCGATGCGCCTGTTACACGGCGTTACTTACTCCAGGGCGGAGTGATTCCGTTCATGCGTGCATAAGCGATGAGCTGCCCGAGATGCTCGTGGAGATCACCGGCCATGCCGAACGACGCTTCGATGATCGTGCCGGTCAGCTGCCCGTCGTAGAGCTTTCTCGTTCCCACGAGCGCGTTCGGATCGAGTCCGTCGATGCTCGCCCGCGTGTACGCGAATCCGTCCTTCAGCGCCTTGAGCACGTCGGCTTTCGTCGACTTCGACTCGTACTGCTTCATCACGGCGTCACTCGTAGTGCCGATGACCGGCGACGCCTTCGCGCCGTACGAGATGGGCGCCCAGACATAGAACTCGCTCGACACATGCATGAAGACCTCGCCGATGGATCGCACGCCCGGCGCGGGGCGCCACGAGTATTTCTCGGCGGGGATGGCGTTGGCGAGCGCCGTGAATTTCGCGTGGAGGGTGTCGAGGTCGTTCATGAACTGCTTGCGGATCTCGATCGCGTCTGCGCGATTCGGGACGTCCTGCGCGCGGGCCGCACCCGCTATCGTGGCGGCCGCGACGATGACTGCTAATGAGTATCGCATGGCCCCAAGTATCGTCACGTAGACGAGACGCGGGAAGAGGGAAAATTTCCCTGACGGCCACGTGACATCGCGACCTGGCGCGACTAGCTTGCCCCGCATGCGACGACTGGCATTGTGCATGGCGATGTTCTGGACCGCGACGACGGCGGTGGCGCAGATGCCCACGCCGGTCGCGCCGCAGAAGCCGAGCAGCGCGAAACTGATCACGGTCACGAGCACGACGTTCAAGGCGGGCGGCTCGCTGCCGATGCAGACCGTGTTCAACAGCTTCGGTTGCACGGGCGGCAACGCCTCGCCACAACTCGCGTGGAGCGGATTCCCGGCGGAGACCAAGAGCTTCGCGGTCACGCTCTGGGATCCGGATGCACCGACGGGAATCGGTTACGTGCACTGGCTCGTGTTCAACATCCCGGCCAACGTCACGAGCCTCGCCGAGAACGCGGGCGCCGCCGCGACGCCCGGTGGCGGTGTCACCGGGTACTCCGATTTCGGCATGCACGCGTATGGTGGGCCATGCCCACCGCCGGGCGACAAGCCGCATCGCTACCTCTTCACCGTCTCAGCCCTGGATGTGCCGGCGTTGAACGGCGCCGGTCCGGGGACGACGCTCGCCACCTTGACGTTCCTGATGCGTGGGCACGTGCTGGCGCAAGGACAGATCGAGGGTCGATTCGGCCGTCCCTAACGTGTTGTGCGTTCGATCGTCTCATATCGTCGTCACTCACAACCAGGAGACACCGCATGATCCGGACAGCCTTCGCAGCGTTGGCATTCATGGGCTTCATCGGAACGCGCAGCGCCCCGGCGCCCGCGCCAGTCGTGACCCTCGCGCCGGTCGTCGTCACGGCGAACGAGCCGCACCCAGAGATCTGGGCCGCCATCCATTCGCTCGAGCATGCGAAGGAGCATCTGCAGCATGCGGCGCACGACTTCGGTGGCCATCGCGTCGATGCGATTCACGCGATTGACGCGGCGCTGGCCCAGCTGCACACCTGCCTGGACTTCGATAAATAAACAGACGTTCGTCACGCAGCCGGCCGGAGTCGTCACGCAATGACCCCGGCCGGCTGTTTCTTTTGATGGCCACTTAACGGCCGCGAAATGGCCTCCGTCTCCCTGACAGAATTTCAACCCAGGGAGGCGAAACCGATGTCGCACGTAAAGTTCACAACCACGATAGGGGCCGCGATCATGGTCGCCGCCCTCGCGGCCTGCTCCGGCAGCGCCACGTCCCCGAACAGCACGCCGGCCGTATCCGACCAGCAAGTCTCGAACGACGTGGCCACTGTGTCGGCCCCGGACGCGGCGGGCGATGCCGCGGACTTCGGCACCGAAGGCCAAGGTGGCACGAACTTCGGCCTGATGGTCGGCTCGCCGAGCTCACGCTTCGGCGGCATGTCCGCGTCGGCCGGACCCTGCGGTCCGAGCACGACGGTCATGATCAACTACTACTTCGGCCGGAACCTCCAAGACACGATCAGCTTCAATCGCACGCGCGAGTGGTTCGCGAATGGCGCGTGCGCCACGTCATGGAGCCCCGCAGTCGATTCCGTCGAGTACGTGGGCACGTGGGATGAGGACCTGGCTGATGTCAGCGGGAACTGGACACAGCACGCCGACCGGGTGCGCAACTCGTCCGTCATGGGCAGCCCGACGCTCGACTCGGCCACCGCGCACGTCTGGAACGCGAACGCGCTCGTGCACGACACGATCAACGTCGTCGGCTCCGTGAACACCCGGAACTACGCCGGTATCGCGTATGACACGGCGTCGTCGGTCACGTTCAATCACCCGCGCAACGGCGAGATCTATCCGATGAGCGGCACGTGGACGCGTTGGGCGACGTGGAACCTGACGGTCACCGGCGCGGTCACCAAGAACGAGACGGTGCAACGCCACGTGGTCGTCACGTTCAACGGTACGGAGTTCGTGCCGCTCAACGTGTACAACGTCGAGACCGGCCAGATCGCGCTGACGTGTCAGGTCGACCTGTTGACGCACCGCATTGTGCCCGGCAGCTGCAACTGAAAAGCCCCAGGCTGAGCACACCGGGCCGTCGCGCGTCGAACGCGGCGGCTCGTGTGCTTGGTGGCCACGTGCGCCGCGGTCGCCTGCGTCAGATCGATGGCGAAAATAGTGTCGGCCGTAATGCCAATCAGCGTAGTCCCGCTCCGATCGATCGCTAGCTCATACGCGGGGTGTGGTACCAGAGAGATCTCGACGGGCGACGTCGTTGGCCGCACGTAGTGCAGATAGACCCCGGGCAGCGAGTCGGCGGACCCTTCGCCGACATAGAAATCAATCCCATTCGGCGCCACGGCCGCGCCGTACGCCTGATCATACCCGCCCGCGAACACCACGCTGATCGTCGAGTCGACCAACACGTGATTGATCTGATAGACCAGGGACCCGGAGGCATTCGCGCTCGTGAACGTGTTCACGCCTCCAGTCGGAGCGCCGAGATATCCGCCGCTTTCGAAGCTGTGCGTCGTCGAGACGTACACTTGCGTCGGACAGTTGAGGAGCATGACGTGCGTATGGTCGCCGCTCCGCGTGGGACGACCCAGGCAGCCGGGGCCAGACGACGCGAGTGCCTGCGTCGCTCCACTCGCGAGATCGAGCTCCACCGCCGCGGAGTTGGCGAACGCCAGCGCTTTATTGTCGCCCGTCACGCGCATGGACCTCAGCGTGTCCGTGGTACCGAATGGCATCGTACCGATGAGAGGATGCGAAGGCGATGTGAGACTGACGATGGCCGCGGTCGCGGGCGACGCGAGGCCGACGATGAGCGAGTCGCCGCCGGGCGAGAGATCGACCGCGACCGGCGTACCGTTGACCGGTATCGGTGCCTGATACGTGAGTCCGCTGAGCGACAGCACCGCGACGATCTGACTGTCGGGTTTCGCGAGATAGAGGAGACCGCGAAGGGAGTCGAACGCGATGTCGGTGATGCGCCCCCCTCGGGGAACACTCTGCACGGGATGCGTCGTCACCCGCGCCACGAGCACGCCGGGCTGACTCACCGTCACGACATTGCCATCGCTATCGGCCGCGAACACGCTGAGCGAGAGTGAATCGCCGGCGAGCGATGCGGCGACCGGGATCGGCAGGCTCACCGTAGTCGCGATGCCCGACACGGGCACCGAGTCGCCAAGCGAGACAGGTGCGTTGATACTCCACCCGACCCGGGCCAGCGCGTGATTGTCGGTGGCCGAGACGACGATCGTGTCGGTGGTCCCGGCGAGGAGCAGATTCCGCGCGTCGAATCCGGCGACGCGGGCCGTGAGGCCACTCATGGTGAGCTGCGGGGCTTGCGTGTCTTTGATGGTCAGCGTGGTCGTGGCACGCTGTCCGGTGGTCGGCAGATTGATCGCCACCGACAGCACACCGTCTGGCGCATCAGCGGGAACCTGGATGTCGCCTTTGAGTGGCTGTCCGCTGCTGTCTGGCGGCAGGGTGAGTGTGTCGACCCCGGTGGCCTCACCGGAGAACGTGAAGATGAGCGGGATGCCGCCTGCGTACGCCGCGGGCGGAAGTGTGATGGTAAAGGCAGCGTCCTGCCCCTGCGCGACCTGGTTCGGGATGAACACGATCGCCAAGGTCGGCCCCCGCCGCGGTAACGAGCTCACGCCAGGACCCAAACCTGGGGAGCTCGGGGGATCCGTGCAGGCAACCGCCAGGAGCAGCAGCGTCGCCAGGCGTCGTTGCATCGAACGCCAATATAATGAAGCTCATTCGAGGGTGAGCGACACCTCGCGCTCGAGACCGAGCGAGTACGTCGCGCCAGCGCGCGTAAACATTTCGTCGAGCCAGTCGATCGACTCTCCTCTGACCGGGCGTCCATCGATAGTCCGAATGACATCCCCTGCCGCGATCCCCGCGCGAGCCGCCGCAGACCCCTGAGCGACGTCGTCGACCACGACGGTCGCGAAGTCCGGGCCCTCGGCGCGGAACGCGAGGCCGCTCCGGTCAACCGCGAACGGTGCGTCCATCGCCGTCGCGGGCTCGATGATGACGTGCTGGTGCGGGTAATCCAGAATCAACCGTGTGCGGCTCAAGACCGGCGCGCCGAGCGTGCCATCGACCCAGGTTACTCCGAAGAAGCCGCGCGCGTCCGACGGCATGGCGACGTACGGATGCGGCACGCGCACGTTGCCGAGTCGCAAGGCGTCGAGCGTCGCCACGCGTCCGTGCGCCGATCCGCCGACGCCGGTACCGATCAGCCGCTCGCGAGACGATCCACCGAGTGCGTTCGCGTGCCGATCGACGAACGCTTTCGTGAGTACGGAGGCGTACCCGCTGGTGCCGAGGTCGAGGAGCAGTCGAACGGGGATCGTCGTGCCGTTCGCGACGAGCTCCGCCGCCAGGATCGGGACGCGCTTCGAGAGATCCACCGGGATGCGCTCGCCATCGCCCTGATAGATGAATGTCGCCGGGTCATGCAGTCGCAGCATGCGCGACGCGTAGTCGATCTCGACGACGTATCGCATGAAAAGCCCATAGCCGATGGTTCCGTGCACCACCTGCCCATGTCTGGCGCTGACATCGTGGAGCGGCACGAGTGCGGCCGGTTCGTCGCGAAGCTCGACCGAGTCGCCGAGCGCGAGCGAGCCTATGGTCGCGAGGGCGATGCTCATGTTGTCGGTGCCCACCACCCGAGCGTCTTTCGCCGACGGTGTGAGCCCCACGGTGGTCGCCCACGTGGCGTCGAGCGCGCACATGCCGGAGCCGGTATCGAGGACGAGCGAGGCGGGCGCGCCGTTGATCCGCGCGTCGAGGAAGACGTGATGCGATCTCAATCTGAACGGTAGCACTGTTGACATAATGTGATCATACGATCACATTTGACATGTGTCAATGGACGAACCGCTTCCCGCGTTGCAGCAGCGGAGCCGGGACACGACTGAGCACCTCCTTGAATCCGCCCAGGAGCTATTAAAAGAGGGAGGGGCCGACGCCGCGACGCTCCGGGCCATCGCCGAGCGAGCAGGCGTATCGCTCGGCATCGTCTACCGGCGGTTTCCCGACAAGGATGCGATTCTGCGCGCGGTCTACACGCGTTTCTTCGAGCGCTTCGGCGCGACGAACACCCGCTCCCTGTCGAGCGACCGGTTCCAGCGCGCATCGCTGGCCGAGGTGGCGCACGCGCTCGTGACGGGCATCGCCGAGGGGTATCGCCGGCACGCTCGACTCGTACGGGCGTTGCTCCTGTACGCGAGATCGCACCCGTCGAGCGAGTTTCGCGAGCGCGCCGCGGCGCACAACGCGCGAACGCTCACGGCGCTCCAAGGCATCTTCGACCGTCACCGGGCGGAGATCACCCATCCGCGGCCGGAGGTCGCGGTCCCGTTCGCGATCTCGTCCGCCGCGTCGCTGCTGCAAGCGCGCATTGTGTTCAACGACACCGCGCCGGAGCCCGAGCTGCCCTTCGCCGAGTTGATCGAGGAGGCGACGCGACTCGTGGTGTCCTATCTTATGCCATGCGACGACTGACACTGCTTTTGGGCTTCGCCACGTGCGCCCAAGCTCAAGTGACCGCGGTCCGATTTGGCCGATTGATCGACGCGCGTGGCGAGGTCCACCGCGACGCGGTGGTGGTCGTCGAGCACGATCGCATCACGAAAGTGGGAACCGGCGACGCCGCCGTGCCAGCCGGAGCGACGGTCATTGACTTGAGCCGGTACACCGGGCTTCCGGGCCTCATCGACGTCCACACGCACATGACGTTCTGGTGGGACCCGAACCTCGGCACGCGCCCGTGGGCGCAGCAGGGGACGCTCGGTCCACAAGTCACCGTATTCATGGCGCAGGAGAACGCGCGCAAGACGCTCGAGACCGGCGTCACGACTGTTCGCGACCTCGGCTCCTCTGATTATGACGACATCGCGATGCGCGATCTCATCAATCGCGGTGCCATGGTCGGGCCGCGCATGTTCGTCGCGGGGTACGGGCTGCACGTCAACGGCTCGCCCATCCGCCCGGGAGCCGCGTCAACACCGGATCCGGGCACCGCGGATGGCGTAGCCGAAGTTCAACGGGTCGCGCGCCAACAACTTGCCGCGGGCGCCGACTGGGTCAAGGTCTACGGCTCGACCGGCAGCGATCGCGACACGTCAGGATACGAGACGTTCACCTACGAGGAGATGAAGGCGGCGGCCGATGTCGCGCACTTCGCGGGGAAGCGGATCGCGATTCACTCGTACGGACCGGCCGGCGCGAAGGCCGCGGTGAGGGCTGGCGCGGAGTCGGTCGAGCACGCGATCGACATGGACGACTCGACGTTGGCCGAGATGGTGCGGCGCGGCACGGTGTACGTGCCGACGGTCGATCACAATCGCTACTACATCGCCCACCGCGCCGAATACGGCTACAGCGAGACCGACTCGACCGCGCTCACCGAGTACATGCGCCGTAACATCGCGACATTGCGACGCGCGATCCGTGCGCACGTCAAGATCGCGATGGGCTCGGACGCCGTGTTCACCGGATTCGGCGAGAACACGCGCGAGCTCGATCAGTTCGTGGCGGCGGGCATGACGCCGTTGCAGGCGATCGCGACGGCGACCACCACCGCGGCTTCCTTGCTCGGCATGGAACAGGAGCTGGGCGCGATTGCGCCCGGCTACTATGCCGATGTGATCGCGGTTGAGGGTGATCCGGTCACCGACATCACGGCCGTCACCCGCCATGTGAGGTGGGTCATGAAAGCCGGGCACGTCGTCGTAGACAAGCGCCAATGACACACGTCGCGCTCCTCATCGTGCTGGTGCAGATGCAGGTCCCGGCGTGGGCGTTCCCCGTTAGCCCGGCAGCCCCAGGCGGCCCGCCTGGCGTCGTCGACACGATCACGCCACTGCACATACCGGGAAGCCACGCAGCGTTCACCGAAGCACAGGCCAACTATCCGTTCTTCGTGATGGACTGGTTTCCCGATGCCCATCCGCCGATGCCGGACGTCGTCGCGCGAGGCCGGAAGCCGTCCGTTCTTGCTTGCGGCTACTGCCACCTGGCCGACGGCGCTGGCCGACCCGAGAACGCGATGCTCTCGGGTCTCTCGGCCTCCTATATCGTCGCCCAGATGTCGGACATGAGGTCGGGTGCGCGAAAGGGCGCATCGCTCGGCACGAATATCAACGCGGTGCCGGCCGCGCGCATGGCGGACATCGCCCGCGCGACGACGCCCGACGAAGTCGCACAGGCCGCGCGCTATTTCGCGACGGTCAAGCCGCGACAACGCGGGCGGGTGGTCGAGGCCACCGAGGTCCCGAAGACAGTCACCGGCCGCGGCCTGTACTTTCGCTCGCCTGATGGCGGGGTCGAGCCACTCGGCCAGCGACTGATCGAAATCCCCGAGGACGCCGAGCGGCACGAGCGTCATGATCCGTATGTCGCCTACACCACTTACGTGCCCCCCGGCAGCATTGCACATGGACAGACGCTCGCGGGGACGGTCTGTTCGAGCTGCCATGGCCCGGATCTCCGCGGCGTCGCGCTCGTGCCACCGCTCGCGGGCCGGTCACCATCCTACCTTCTGCGACAGCTGCTGGCCTTCAACACGGGCACGCGGTCGTCAGCCGCTGGCGCGCCGATGCGAGCGGTCGCGACGACGCTGACCTTGGCCGACATGATCGCGGCGGCCGCCTACGCGGGTACGCTCACGCCGTGAAAGAAGCGAGTAAGACCAACCGGGTGCGCGACGAAGCGTTTCGTGCGCGCTACTTCGCGGGCACCGTGCTCGATATCGGCTCGGGACCGGATCCGGTCGTGCCGCACGCGCAACCGTTCGACCGCGAGCACGGCGACGCGAACGAGATTGCGCGATACCTGGCAGGGGCCGAGTTCGACTGCGTGCACAGCTCCCATTGTCTCGAGCACATGAACGACCCGCGACAGGCGGTGGCGCAGTGGTGGAGTCTCGTCCGGCCCGGCGGTCATCTCATTGTCATCGTGCCCGACGAGGCACTCTACGAGCAGGGATTCTGGCCGTCGCAGTTCAACGTCGAGCACAAGGCCACGTTTCGGATCGACGGACCGCCGCGCTCGCCGGTTTCCCACGATCTCCGCTCGTTACTCCTCTCGCTTCCGGGCGCCGAGTTGGTGGATATCCAGCGGCAGGATGACGGCTACGATCACCGCTTGCGCTGGTCCGGGCCGCCGGCATTGGGCCGGGCGCTGTTGTGGGTCGACAAGTATCGCCGCCGGCGGCTCCGGCATCACCAGGACGACGGGCTGACGCGTGCGTGGACCGATGTCGCGCGCTGGCTGCACACACCCGTCGACCAGACGCGGAACGACGCGCTCGCGCAGATTCAGGCCATCGTTCGCAAGGCGCGCGGGAGCGCCAACGACAAGGCGGCTGCGACCAGATAGAGAACGCCGGCGACCGCCAAACCGCGTTGCTGCATGACGCCCGTGATGTACGGTCCCGCGAATCCGCCGATGTTCGACACCGAGGCAATAACCGCTATGGCGGCGGCCGCCGCGTAGCCGGAGAGAAAGGCTCCGGGCACGGTGAAGAAGATCGGCAAGAAGCTGTACGCTCCGATCGCGACGAGGGAGAATAGGGCCAGTGTCTCGGCCGGCCAGCGTGGCGCACCGAGCAGCACCAACGCGAGGCCGCCGAGCGCGATCGACAGTGCCATGTGATAGCGGCGCTCGAGCGTGCGGTCGGAGTGCTGGCATACCGCGATCATCACGCCGAGACCCAACAAATTGGGCACCATCACCAGGAGCCCAACAGTTGTGTTCGAGACGCCGGCGAACGCGGACTTGAAGATCTGTGGCAGCCAGAAGTTGAACGTGTACTGACCAAAGGCGTGGCAAAATCCCATGAGGCTGAGCTGCGACACGCGGAGAATCGAGATCCACGTCGGGACCGCCGCGGCCACTTTCGCGCGATCCTCTTGGCTCACCGACTCAGCGATGTCGGCCCGTTGAGCCACGGTGAGAAACGCAGCATCCGCGGGTCGACTGGGGAGGAATTTCCCGGCCAAAAACGCGCCGATGACAGCCGGGAATCCTTCGAGAATGAAGAGCCAGCGCCAGCTGCTGAGCCCCAGCCAGTGCACATGATCGAGAATCACCCCTGACACCGGCGCCCCGAGGATGCTCGCCAGCGGGATCCCCATCAGGATGATCGCCGTCGCCCGTGCTTTCTCTCGTTGCCGAAACCAATACCCGAGATAGTGCACGATCCCGGGGAAATAGCCGGCTTCAGCGAGTCCGAGCGCAAACCGCGCCCAGTAGAGTTGCGAAGCGGACTGCACGAACCCGGTCAGCGTGGCGATCACGCCCCACGTGAGCAGGATCCTCGCCATCCACACCCGCGCGCCGATCTTGTGCAGGATGAGGTTACTGGGAACCTCGAACAGAAAGTATCCGAGGAAGAAAATCCCGGCCGCGAACCCGAACTGTTGCTTGGTGAGCCCCAGCTCGGCGTTCATCGTGAGCGCCGCGAAGCCGAGATTGATGCGGTCGATGAACGCGACGACGTAGAGCGTGAGGAGGAAGGGCAGCAGCCTCCTCTGGAGATTCAATGGAGAACCCCGCCAAGCGCAACGGCCATGAGCGCGAGTCTCATGGCCGTAATCATAGCTCAGTTACCCGTGAACGGGCGATCGTCCTCGACCGCATCGATGATGGGCCCCTCATCGAGCGGCTCGAATGCGGCGGTCACGGCGAGTGCCTCGGCGTCCGTGGGAGTCCGCAGCGGCTCCTTGCCGATCCGCGAGCGCCGCGCTTTCGCGATCGTCGACGGCAGCCGATGGATCATAACGACGTCGTCGGCATCGTCCAGGTGGGCCACGCTGATCGGGATGAGCATCCACTCCTCGTCATCGCCGCGGCGAAACTCACGCGCGACTTTCATCTCGAAGTACCTCACGACCAGGTTGTCGGTATCGACGACCAGGTCGTCGACTTTCCCCACGGTCTGGCCATCGCGAAGCTTGACCGTCCATCCGCGAATGTCCGGAGCCGGGTCCTCGATCTGGTAATCCGTGAGCGCGCTCAAGTGGGCGAGCTCGCCGGGTTCGACGTTCGCGTCGTCGTCTTTGGGAAAGAGCTGGATCGTTTTCGGGGCGTCCATTGGTAGTTCTCCTCGGTCGTTTTCGTTCTCCTAAGCATGGACGGAAAAATAAAGACACACAAATCGCGAGCGCACTCGACCATTGCGTCCGATAATCAGGGCACGCGAATGAACCGATACTCGTTGAACCAGAACGAGGTGACGTCACCGCTGGCACTGCCGGGATCGATGTAGAAGCCGGCGCGCTTGGCGCGGCTATTGTCGTACGTGAGCTCGAGGCTGTGGTGCTTGCTCCTCGGGCGCTAGCATATTCGTAGGGAGTGACCTTCTACCCGAGAAATGCCCCAGTTGCAGAGTGACCGGCGGTGTGGTGATCTAAAGGCCGGCACAATTCAGCGGCTCGGCCGCTGACGCTCGGCTGACGGCACCGGATAGCTATAGGCGCATGAAGACGCTCTGTTTGGAAAAACCCTTCGTAGCACCTCTAGGTCGTTCCGTTCGTAGCATCATCGAACCGTCCACAACTAGTGTCATACCCGATGTAGTGGAGCCGACGCGACTGCGCATTTACAGATCGCATAGGCCATTTTCCCTATGCGTGCACCCGGATACTGCGAGGGACGGACGGGGGCTTTCGTATTTGCGGTCGACACGGCAGAATTGTCCCGTCCGTTTGTCTTCTTTCCTTCCTGCCGATTCTGAGGCACGGTGCAGAGACGCCGTCGCAAGAGACCCAAGGTGAAGCGCGAGTCGTCTCCAGCGCAGGAAACAAAGCCGTCGATAGCGTCTTTGGATACTGTTTTCTACCCGACACAGCCGGAGCTGGTGATCGGGCTCGTTTCGCCGATAGGTACTCCAATCCCGCATTTCGTAGCGCTCTTGACTCAAGCCTTGAAGAAACGTGAGTACGGCGTTGTAGCGATTAAACTGAGCAGACTAGCAGCCTACGCAGCCGGGTCAGGGGGGATCTTCTCGCTGCCCAATTTCGAACGGTACGACACGTTGATGACCTTGGGAACAAAGCTTCGTGGTGATTCGTACCGCAACGATATTTTGGCACTCTTCGCTGCAGCGCAGATGAGTGCGGAGCGCCCAGCGTCCGAGCCACGGCACCTTTCGAAGGTTGTGTTCGTTGTTGACCAGCTCAAGCACCCGGAGGAAGCATTTCGCCTGCGCAGCATTTACGGCAGGAATTTTCTCTTGTTAGGTGTGGCTGCTCCGAAGCCGACGCGCCGTGCTAATCTGAAAGCGTTCGGAATGAGTGGCGAGCAAGCCGACCAACTCATAGATCGTGATGCCGACGAAGCAGTGAAGCACGGCCAGCGGGTTAACGACACGTTCCATCTCGCTGATGCGTTTTTTGCAGTCGAAAGTGCGCAGGAAGAAGATCGTACGAATCGTCAGATTGAACGCTTTCTGAACCTCGTCTTTGGAACGAAGCTAGAGACTCCGACACGAGACGAACATGGAATGTTTCTCGCCTACGCGGCTAGCCTACGCTCTTCATCCTTGGCTCGCCAAGTGGGCGCCTCGATTGTCAGCGAATTTAGCGAGACCCTGGCGCTAGGGACAAATGAGGTGCCGTGCTGGCCTGGCGGTTTGTATTGGGGCGATGAGCCTCATCCGGACGGAACGCCTCGCGACGCTCGCGATATTGTCATCGGGTATGACGAGAGCGATAGGATGAAGCACAAAATCGTGGCTGAAATGCTGGAAGTCTTTCTCCCCGATTGGGGTGGAATGGATCAAACACAACAAGCTCGGCTGACAGAGGTCGCGGTTGAGAGACTAAAAGAGACCCGAATCGCGAGCCTGACGGAGTTCACGCGCGCTGTTCACGCGGAGATGGAAGCTCTCTCGTCGGCTGCTCGGGTCGGTGTCTCCGTCAGAGGAGCAACGCTCTTTTCTACAACTTTCCCATGTCATGGATGCGCGAAACACATCGTCGCAGCGGGCATTCGCCGAGTAGTGTACATTGAGCCGTATCCGAAGAGTTTGGCCCCGGAGATGCACAAGGACAGTATCAGAGTGACAAGTGAAGAAGGACCAGCTTCGGACCAAGATGATCGAGTCGCGTTTGACACCTTCTTCGGAATCGCACCAAGCCGATTCACAGAATTTTTTGGAAGGCTTAGTGTCTTGGGTAAAAGACTTGAAGCAAAAGACGACAAGGGTGCGACGAAGAAGGAGGGGATCGGTCTACGCGTTCCTTTCTCGCCGTTCGACTACTTGGTCCGTGAATCATTGGCCGCTCGCGATCTCGACAAGATTAGGGAGGTAATTGATGCCGCAAAGCGGTGAGGCTCTTGGCTCAGCCCTCCATCTCCAATCCATTTGGACTATGGTGCAAAGGGCGGCGGCGCTCGTACCGGATTGGGTTTTCAAGGAGACGACGACTGCATCCTCGCTGATCAATCGGGATGCGTCTGCCAACTCAGAGGAAAAGTCCAGTCAAAGCGTCGGAGAAGAAGACTAGCAGCCGTTTTCATACCCAGATATTGGCTGGCCAGGTCCCTGGGATCGCCTTTCAGATTTGCTCTGCCGAATGCTTGACTCAGCCGAGAAACTTTAGCGCCGGCCGAAGCCAATAACCCGAAGAGTGGGCGCTCGTTCTTTCTGGACTCGGCATTCGTGTGCATTCGAACGCCGGCCACTTGGTCATCGAACGTAGCGACGATGGGCACACGATCAACTCTGGTGCGCCGGACCGGGTCTCATGACATCCTACGCGCTACACCCAGTGAAACTCTACCCGAATGCAAAAGATCGCGCGACAGATTCTCGGGGAATCCGCCTGTCGATACCGACGTCGAGCGCATAACGGCGCTCGCCGAACGGCATGGCACGTCGATCAACCAATTCCTTGCGACCGCAGCGGCGGGCCTCGACAAGGACCAACCCCGTTGAGGCTCACGAGCGTCGAGATCAACCTCGCGACGCGGTCTTCCGTGACCGTTGCCGCATGGCGCGCCTTACGCCCGTCTCGTAGGCCTGGACATCCGATAGTCTGTAGCGCACAAAATTCGTCCCTATCTCGTCCGAGCGCTCCTGATCGTAGTCCTCCGTGTGATGAGTCAGGTGCTCCTCGTATTCGAGACGGCTAGCGCCAACCTTGGCGCAACGTTGAAGCGCGGCAAGCAAAATCGCTGAGCCAACGTCGGCCGCCTTGTCAGTCTCTCGTCGGCGCCCGGCGTATGCAGGGGGGTCAGCATATGGGAATAAGTGTGGAGGAAATCCCGCTGATCCGTGCACAACGGCACTTCTGATTTCGTACATGCGTCGGAGGTCACGCCTAAAGTCCTTGGACGGACCCAGCAATAGGTGAACGCGCTCGATGAGTTGATTGGTCGAGCCACCCCCAAACAGCGCCTCCACCCCGATCAGGGCGGCTAACATCTTGAGGGGAGTCGGAATTTCCACACCATACAGGTACGTGTGTGCGTTGAATGCACGGGAGAGCGGGCTATCGCCGCAACGGGTTGGTAGGAAGTTCTTCAAGGTCCATACCCAGACATCGAGGATAGGTAACTCGTCGAAGATGGGCCATCCAGTCCGAGTGGCGTACTCTCGGACCGCCCCGAAGTCACCGATTAGATCGTGTCGCTCGAACATCTGCCGTCCGTCTCCCATCGCAACGGCAACACTGACTGATGTCAGCGTTGCCGGACGAGCAATGTTGGCGGCGTAGACGAGACTCCGCAGCGTATCGGCGAGCATACTCGCCGCCAGTGAGATAAGACCGCCTTCGCCAATTTCGGGAGAAAGCTCCGCCATTGTCTCGCTATCCGGTACGAAGACCGTATCCAGAACGAACACCGCCTCGGTCAGTGGCCGACGGAATGCGCGCCTACAGAGGCTTTGCACTAGCCGGTCATCCGATCCATTGGAGCGTTGAAACCGCCACCGCAAATGCGAGGTCGCGGAGAAGGAGCCGTACATGGCGGGGCCCCATATCGGCATGCCGGTCGGGATTGCCGCGAAGTCGGCTAACAACGCGTCATAGTGTTCTCGTAGGTGGAGCTCATTTGTTAGCAGCGTCCGGAACTCCAGAATTCCGACCAGTCGGTGTGATGTGATTGCCATCCAACGTCACTCCGGTGAGAACAACACTGTCGTTGAGGTGCCGATGTTCATGAGCGTTGACTCGCGTGCCTATATATTGTTACAGCTATGCCCAAAACCACTCAATCCCGACGCGAGTCGATGGGTCTGGGAGCGATCGCCGTTGCCGCGAATATCGATGACGCTAAGCCGTGGCATCCTCTCGTGACTCTCGTCAAGTCTCGACGAAAACATGCCGCGACCGGACAAGCGGAGACGTTATACCCCGATCTCAGGGTCTCCGACAAAACGCGAGATCGGGCGCTCCGAATACTCGATGCCCTTTTTAAAGTGCTCGAGGACCGAGGATATCGCGTCGAGAGCCGGATGCCGCGGCCACGGATGAACTCGCGCGGCCAGCTTGAGCCGATGACGTAGGTGGCCTTCCCAATGGCACGGCTATGTCACATGTGTCAACGTCGACGATCAAGATGTTCTTCTCACGATGCGCGAGTTGCGCAAACAGGTCAAACCAACCACACCGGCGCCGGAAGCCCACTTACGTGGACAACAGCGGCGTTCGATGAGTTCGCTCGATGGCGTACGCGAAGTGATCCCGTCTGGCAGGCTCGCGCTCTCCATACCGCATCATGTGGGCGGGTGGGGCACATTCCGGATCTGGTCCGATCCACGACCTGGGAAACAGGGCGATTTGCTTGAGCAACAACTCGACGCCGTGATAGGCGGCATCGTCGACGCTGCGACAGAGTACCGACGTGTCATCGCGGACTGGCAGCAAAAGCTCGAGCGGGAGCGCGAAGCCGCCAACCGCGCTGCGGAAACCCAACGAATCCAGGTTCGGGAAGCGGCCCTCGCTAAGGAGATCGAACGGCAGGCCAATTCATGGCAACTTTCCCGGCTGATTCGTTGCTATATTGCCGAACTTAGCAAGCAACTCGGGCGTGACCCCAGCACGGACGGCGAAAATCACGTCGCAAATGCGGCCGGCCCGCTGCCAATCGTTCCGCCAGGTCTATCCACCACAGATTGGATTGCCTGGGCCGAGGCGTACGCTGACCGAGTGGACCCGTTGAGGCATTGATCGGTCGACTCTAGGAAGAACGCGCACCGTGCTCTTCGTATGGGTCTGCATTCGTTGTCGAGAGGCGCGGGCCGGAATCGAACCGGCGAATAGCGGTTTTGCAGACCGCTGCCTTACCACTTGGCTACCGCGCCAGAAACAGCCCGTAAGCTATTTCGAGCGAGCGACTTGAACAAGTCGGCCGGGACCGGCGTGACACTCTCGTACTGACGAGTGGTGGCAAAATTGGTGGCACTCATCGTTAAGCCAACCTGATACTTGCCCGCGCAGTCTCCGCCCGGGCTGCTGTTCTAGCCTTGCCCCGATCCCTCGGATACTCGCATTGACGACGCGAGCAGGTTTGAGCAGTTCCAACCCCCGGCATGCTGGGTATCGTGACCGCTGTTCTCAGCGACTCGCCAGCACGCGGGAACCCAACTTAGAAAGCTTCAGGTGTCGGTCGTATTCGCGCCGCTCACGTTTCCAACGCCGGCGCCCGTCGAGGGAGGACTTGCCTTGAAGCGTTCTGATTCGCGATCGGCGATGTCAGCGAGTCGCAATGAGTGCCTGTTTTGCGGAAAGGCGGGACGGCTAACCAAGGAGCACCTCAACCCGCGCTGGTTGCGGCGGTATGTCGGCCTCTGGTTCACGAACACTAGTCATTCCGTCAGTATCCGTGGCATTGCTATCTCAACGGGCACATTAGGTCCATACCAGTTCAGCCGAGGAAAACTCGATCGTCCAGGCGACCCCCACTCGCAAGCACTGCGAGTGCTCTGTGCACACTGCAACAACGTCCGCATGAGTGCCCTTCAAGAGCGAGCGAAGAAATATCTCCGGTCGATGGTTTTAGGGAACTGGCCACAGCTCGACGAACGGGGCCAACACCTTGTGGCTACCTGGGCCGCGATGAACACGATGGTACGGGAAACTGCCCATCCTCCAACACAGGCGACTTCGAAGGAGGAACGCCTCGAGTTCGTCAACAAAATGGAAGCGCCACCGACATGGTCGGTCTGGATTGGCAAATACTCGGATGTGCAGTCGGGCGTCATGAACCACGTTGGGTGGAATGAACCCGGGGATATAGTCGACCCCCGCTTTAACGGTGGGGTCTGCCGACAGGCGACTGGGTTTGTTATGGGCAAGCTGTTCATGCTTACGATTAGCATGCCCGACAATGTCGGAGATGCTCGTCAAACGATGGGGGACGCCTTTGCTCAGCAGTACGATTTGTCTCTGATATGGCCGACGACTCCACGGTTCACGACGCCTCAAACGGTATACGACTGGCGCGGGTGGAACCTGGTTGCGCGAGAAATTCCACGACGACGCGCTGGCGTCGCTTTCCGCACTGCGGCTGAGGGCAATTCTCTGTGACGGGGCGCGTCGTGTCGACGATGCCCGATCTATCGAACGAGGGCAATTCCGTGGGCAGACATAACAAGAAAGGGCGACTTCTCGCGTACACCGTGAGAAATCGCCCTTTCCGCTAACTGGGCCCAGGCAAGCAATTTGGCAGCTACGTGGACTTCGCGACCGAGTTCGCGTTTTCAGTCCGCTGCTCGCGAGCCTCAGGTCTTGTGCGAGCCGAAACGCTGTTCTGGTGACTTGTGAAAGGCGTCGCTGATGCTGGTCTGGCCCTTCCACAGGCCGGACCGCACGAACGCCTCCTCCAAGTACCAGCCCCATTGACTATCCATGCCGAGCGACGTGAAGTCCGGCTCATCCGTGAACAAGAAGCCCCAAGGCTCGTCGGGACCAAATCCGTGCTCGCAATACACGAGTATCACGCCGCGATCGGGCGCCTCCGCAACAACCCAGTACGGGTAGCGCTCTCCCTCGGCACCGTAGTCCCATTCGCGCTCCTCGTGACGAGGTGGCACGAGCAGCCGCGCCAGTGCATTCCTGCGTTCAGGATCCTCGATGAGGGCGAGCTGCGCGTCTACGAGAGCCTCAATGCGCGCGTCATTCGCCATAGCCTGCGCTCCATGAGCCGGTGGCAGTATTGGTGGCACCCTGAGAGAAACATGGCGGCTCCCATCAGACACCGTGGGAAACCGCCCTCTCCCTAAGCCTACTCGAATTCCTACTTAGCACTCAGGTGCACTCTGGCACCTGTTCGAGCTAGCCATTTGCAGACCGCTGCCTTACCACTTGGCTACCGCGCCAGAAACAGCCCGTGAGCTATTCTTACTGAGCGACTTGACCAAGTAACGCGACGACGGAACGGTGGGCCTCGGCGTTGCTGAGCGCCACGAGTTGCACTTCGCCTAGCCCGGATTCGCCGACCCGGCGAGTTCATGTGGGCTCGTCGAGACGTCCGGTGGCTAAGCCCCGGTGTACTGTCGCACCCACCGAAAGGGTTGCAGCCAAAAAAGGTTGCCACAACACCCGAGTTCGCGTCCCTTGTCAAACCATCGCTGAGGAGCGAATGCGCGTCGCGGTAGGACTGGTCGTGCTGGTCGCAGCGTGCGCCAGCAGCGGAGGCTTTCGCCGTGAGATGGAGAGCTGGAAGGGCCAGCCCATCGACGTCGCGATCGAGAAGTGGGGTGCTCCCCGAGATGCGTTCGATCTCAGCGACGGACGCAAGGTCATGGTCTGGCGCCAGGTCACGCGCGGCGGCAACGTCACATGCAAGGTGGCGCTCACGACGCAGCAGGACACGATCCGCGCTGTGAGCTATCAAGGCGACGGCTTCTACGGCGGCTGTCGCTAGTGGCCGGTAGATAGACGCGTCACGCCCGGGCCGTTATCGCAGACCTGGCAGTACCACACGTTGTCCCGCTTGATTGTCGCCGTCCGCCGACCGCAAGCGTCGCAGATGGGGAGAGGGATTGACACAGAAGCCTCCATAGATGTTTACACGTACCTCCGTACATTTCGGGAAACTATCGGGTACGGCCGACGCTAGCAACCATCTATGGCAGAAGGGATTACAGACTCGCCGGCAGCAAGTAGCAGCCCACAAGCGGTCCTGCAGGTCAGTCGATCCCAACACTGACGACCTGACCCTGCCGCACCTCTTTGAGCGCGCTCAGCATGTCTTGGGCTAGCGGCAACAGAGTCGCAAGTTGATTGTCCCGTGCCCGGATCAGAACGATGCCGAACGGGAGATCAGCCACTCGTTGTTGCTTGTGAAGGTTTTTGTCCATCGTGACCAGGGCGTCAAATCCTGCCCGGGCCATGGCGGTGAGCAGCGCTCCGTTCTTTAGCGACGCCCACCCATCTGTGGGACAGTTTTCGTGTCGTGTCCTACCAGCTCGCGCGCGAGCTGGCGCGGCAAGTTCTCATCGAGCAGGACGCGCACCGCCGACCACGCTCGCCTTTGCTTCTTCCAGCGCCGCGATCGCCTGGTCGCGCGTCACACTAGGAAAGTTGTCTAGGAACTCCTCGAGCGTTGAGCCGCCCTCCAGCCAGTCGAACAGCGACGCGGCGGGCACGCGCGTACCAACGAACACCGGCGTGCCGCTTTGGATCTCAGGGTCAGTGTGGATGACACTTGTCTTGGTCGCAGTACTCTCTTGCATGCAAACTCCCGGGCGGGACCTGAAGAAAAATACGCTAATGTCAAGCTGCTGTCTCTAGTCGCAGTCTAGTACGCGCGCCAAGGAGCACAGTCGAACATGACGGCTGAGTGAGTAACTGCTTGGTTTGCGGTCGTGGCTGTGATCGCGGCCGCTCACCGCCATCGTCGCGCTTTACTTCGGCTGGGAGGCCCGCGTTGTCACGGATTTCTCGCTGCGGCGACCTGACTTCGAAGCCACGATTAGCGCCTGTCTGCGTGTGCGGTAGGCGGGATCAGCCGCCGAACACGACGGGGACCACGATCGCGAATTTCACCGGGCACCCGCCGAGGGAGGACGGCGACATTCGCATGTCGGCGAGCGCCGCGCGTGTAGGGCCCAGCATGTCCGCCTGCTTGGCGCTCATGACGTCAACGCTCGCCACGCGCCCCTCCTCGTCGATCACGACCATCGCGTTGACCATGCCCTGATAGCCGCGCGGCGCGGTGCCTGGGCGGACCAGCTTGGGCGGCGGCAGCTGTGGCCAGACCGGCACAGTGAGCGAATCCAAGTTGATCGTGTGCGGGCCATAGTGCTTGCCTGGCACGACCTTGAGGCTATCCGGCGGCGGATGCGCCGCATCGTACGTATGGCCGCCCGGCGTGGTGATCTGTCTCATGACTGGCGGCGACGTGTGCGTGTTGAGGCTCACGAGCATCGTGAGCTTGACCTTGCGGCCGAGCATCTGTGGTGGCACCGCAGCCAGCGCGTTAGTAAACGCGGAGTCCAGGCCGCGCGAGAGCGTCGACCGCTCGACCTTGATGCTTCCGACCTTCCCATCTTTCTCGATCGTGAACGCGAAGGCGCCGTGGACGTACGGGATCGCCAGCCCCGGCGTTGACATCCACACCGGAATCGGAACAGGACTCGGCAACCTGAGCACCGCCTTGATGGCCGCGCCAAGAGAGTCAGTCGCGTCGGTGGTGAGACTGTCACGAGCGTCGGGCGTCGAGAACTGCGCGTTGATTGCGGCCAGTTGGGAATCGGCCGCTGGCGCACCGTGGCAATCCTGCGCGGACGCCTCGGCGCCGGCGAGTGTGCCGCACGCGATGATCGACACCACGAAGAGGCGTGACATAGTAGGCCGCACCTTTACGGCCACGAAATGCGTTGACCGCTATTCACCTCGTCCTGCCCGATGGTCAGGCTTGCACCGTTCACCGTCACTTGCATCCTCACCGAATCGGTGGAGTCGAACGTCGCGATTCGCAGCGCCATACTCGCTTGGATCTGCATCAACCGACAAGGATCAGTGCTGTACTTGGTGACATCGGAGCCAACCAAACCGGGGACCAAGTTGCAGGGGCCGCCAAGCTGCTGTGTGCTCGCTGTCACCGGCCCTACTCCCGGCCACGGCAATGCCTCTCCCCCGCCCACGGACAGATAGCCCGTCGTCTGAGCTGGGGGCGGAGGGAATCCGTCAGATTGCTCAGCGACCACCATCGTGTCGAAGCTCGCATCGGGCGACGCGACGACGAAATAGATGTCCGTTCTGTTGCCCAAGGTGTCCTGACCCACGAGGTCCGCGCCGAACGCAATCCACGGTTCCGGCTTGCCGTTGTATGTGACGCTGACCGCGACCGGTGCCGCACCGAATGCCGGGCCGAGCTCCGCAAACCGAAGCACGTCGTACGCCTCGGTATTCTGCGCGGCCAGTGCCTGTGCGTAGAGACTGTCGAGCCGGCGTGCAACCGCCGCCGCGGATGGCAAAGGCCGAGGAGCCGTCGCGTCGTGACTGCACGCCGTGATAAACATTCCTAGCATCGGCAGACAGCGAATGGCGCGCATAAGAGCCCGTAAGTTATTTCTACGGAGCCACTTGAACAAGTAACGTTGCTGAGCGCCACGCGCGCGCGTCTCCTCACGATGCCCGTCGCGAAGGCCGTTCGAGTGTCCGTGCTGATGGTCGTACTGGTGGTGGCCGCGGCGGCGCTACGGAACCACCGGCGCGCGGCGGCGAAGCACCCGCTGGTGCAGCTGACGCACGCGGACAGCGAGTTAGTGGTCAGGGCGTACGAGAACCAAGTCCAGTCCATGGGCAACCAGTATCCGGGGCCACCGGCCTGGCTGCGCGAGCTGCACCTCGACCGGCTACGGCTGGCGGCCCAGCAGCAGATCGCCACCGACAGCGCGCCGGCGGCAGCGTCTAGAGATCGGATCGACTCCATCCTCGATGAGGATGCCGGCGGGACCTACATCCGCCGCGTGATCGCCGAAGGCGCGGGCAGCATCTCGCGCTGGCCCGACCACAAGGATACGGTCGCCGTCTGGATCGCAGCGCATCCATACGCGTCGGTTGTGCGGACCTCGTTTCGCCGGTGGAACGAGGCCCAGGCTCCAGTGACCTACGTGATTGTCGACGACTCGACCGCGGCCGACGTACACGTCACGTGGGCTCAGACGCTTCCCTTCCAAGGGGAGCTCGGCACCACGTTTCGGCTCACCGACAATGATGGCCGCATCCTCGTCGCGCACGTGCTGCTGCTGTCCACGGCTCCCATCGAGGGTATCCAGAACGCCGCCCTGCACGAAGCAGGTCATGCCCTCGGTCTCGACCACTCGCCAAACCCGGACGACATCATGTCGAGCGCCGGGAACGGCAAGAAGTGGCAGTTGAGCGACGCCGACCTCAAGACGCTTCGCGTCCTGTACGAGATCCCGTTCTAGCGGAGCGTCGCCGCGAGCTTCTTGGGCGCCGCTCGCTTGTGGGCCGTGCGCAAAAGCTCGGTGACGACCTTCCAGTTCGGCCTCCCATCGAGGCGAACACCGATCCAACCATAGGGGCCGACGTACGGCGGCACGAAAAACCGGCGCGGGTTCGAGCCGACCAGATACTCCTGGTCCATGTGCGAGCCCTTGCACCAGACCGCCGGGTGCCCGCCACCGTGATGGGTCTTCGCCGACGCGTACATCGCGAAGATCTTGTTGCGCACCCGAAACGTGGGCTCGCCCCACGCCTTGACCTCGTGCGCCTCGGGAAGCTTGAGGCAGATCGCGCGGAGCCGCGCCAACGGGGTTATTGGCGCAGCCCGGTGAGCATGACCTCCTGCTTGACCGGGCACGAGCCCGCGAGCGCTGGACGGAACCGGAAGGCAGGCAATACTCGAGCTGCAGAGGCAAGGGCGTCCGGCGAAGCCGCGGCCGTGAAGAGCGTCATGGGAATGGCGTGGCCTTGTTCGTCGACAACAAACTCGAACCGGCCAGTCACGGACAAGCGCGGTTGTGTCGAGTCCGGATCGAGCTCCGCGGTGCGGGCGAGATTCATGACCGAGGCCGCAAGGCGCGCGAAGAGGATCGAGGCTGGCGCATCGGGCGATGGCGCGGCTGATGAGAGAGACAACGTGTACCGCCCCGCCCTGAGCCCGCGGAACGCGTGCGCCGCATCGGCGCCGCGGATCGCGTCGACAACGCTGCTGTCGATCGACGGCGAAAGCGACGTCGCCGTCACCGCAATACCCGTCGCGTGTCCAGTGGCGTCGAGCATGAACGCCACCTGGGCGGTCAACGTCTGCGTAGCCTTGGAACCGACAGAGTAACCATACACGGGAAGCGCGAATTCATTCGGCATGTGGAACAACGGCCGGACCTTCGCCAACACATCGCTGGCGTGAGCGTCCGACGCACCGGGGCCGCCGAGCGTGCCGTAAATGAGTACGTCGGCCGTCTCAAAGGACGGGGGCATGGCGCAGGCGACGGTGACGACATACCCCGCGCTTCGACCAGGCGCGTGCGCCTGACCTTGGGAGCCAATCGTGTCGGCGATGAACGTGTGGTCGAGCAGGAGATCCTGCTGCACGGACACCCGCTGATCCGAGTAGGGCGAGAAGCCCGAGAATCCACCGGGATTCTTGGCGCCTTCCGCCGCGAGAGACCCCATCGATTGCAGACCACCAGAGGTGACGATCCCGAGCGGCTGCTCCGTGCGCGCCGAGACGAGCATCGGAACGAACGGCACCACCTCGCGGAAGGTCGTCGTCACTTTGACATACGCCGCCGCCCCGCCAATGGCGCCCGCGTGCGTCAAATTGAAGACCGCGCGCTTGACGACGTACCGCGCATCGTCGAGGTAGACCGATCCGGTGACATCAGGCGCCTTGATCGCGTCCGCTGGACGAAAGTCGATGCGCAACTCGTGGACCGCATCGCCCGCATACGCGAAGCAATGCGCGTCCGCAAACGCCGGATCGGCGAGATCGCTCAGCGTCGGGATGAACATCATCATGTGCTTCCCACCGCTCACCGATCGCTGCTCGTAGACGACTCCGCCGATGGCATACTGATGCCGCTGCCGGCTGTCATACATTGCCGTGTCGAGCGCGATCACGCTGTCCGTCTCGTCCCTGGTGTGGACGTTGAGGAGAACCGCCCGGCTTTCCTCCAACCGGTAATTGAACGGGTACTGATCGAGAAGAATCCGGTACCGCTCGGCGTTCTGTCGCACCTGCGCCAGTATCATCGCGGCCGCGGGCGAAGCGCCCGACCCGGCCAACTTCGGCGCCGCGCACCCGTGCTGGGATTCGGCCGGGACGTTCGCGAGACGAACGGGGAGAGGTTGGAGTCGCAGCTCGAGGTGCTGAGATCCGGTGCCGGCGCTCAGCGTCGTATCCAGCGCCAGAAATCCTATCTGCTGGGCTCGGAGGCGATAGGTGCCAGTGGCCGGGGCGCCGAGGGCGAACCGGCCGGCGACATCGGCGAACCGCCCCTCAGCCGTGTCCCCGAGGCTGATCGTGCTGTACGGCACAGGTTGGCCGTCCGCGGCCGAAAGTACAGTGCCGCTCACAACTTGCGCCCCGAGGTCAAACGGCACTGCGATGAGCGCAAGGGTTGCCGCGCAGGCGGCTCGGAATCGTCCGTTTAGTATTGGCGTAGGCCCCCAAACTACGTCCTGCACACGTGGCGTCAACAATTCGCTGTCAAATCCCTGACGCGCAACTTGAACCTGGCGTGAGCCCATCACACACTGTGTGCACCATGAAGCGATTACTGCTGCTCACGCTGCTCGGCGCCTGGTCGACCGCGGCCCCGATCCCGGAGAAGATACAGGAGGAGCACGGAGCGCTTCTCGACGGAAAGATCTACATCGCCGGCGGATTCGACTCGACCGACGTGCAGACCAATCGGGCATATCGGTATGACCCGAGCCACGACACCTGGGAGCGAATCGCGGACCTGCCGGCGTCGCGCCATCACATGCCGCTCATCGTGCTGAATGACACGCTGTACGCCGTTGGCGGGCTGCAAGGCGACTCGGCGTTCGAAGCCGTCGCGACCATGTGGATGTATCGCGTCGACCGGAATCGGTGGGAAGAGCGAGCGCCCTTGCCGAAGCCGCGGGGCGCGTCGGCTGCTGGGGTGGTCGACGGCAAGATTGTCGTCGTCGGCGGCTTCGGGACCAAGTACAAGCTGCTCGACTCCATCACGGTCTACGATCCCGCGACGAATCGCTGGACGAATCGCGCACCGATTCCAACCGTCAGAGATCACCTCACGGCAGACGTGGTCCACGGCGTCCTGTACGCCATCGGCGGCCGACCGCTCGACCCGGCCAAGAACTATGATGTCGTCGAGGCCTACGACCTGGCGACGAATCAGTGGACCAAGAAAGCGAGCATGCCGAGTAAGCGCGGCGGACTCGGCTCGGCCGTCATTGCCGGGAAGATTCATACCTTCGGCGGCGAGACCCGAAACTCCGTCTTCGCGAATCACGAGGTGTACGACCCCGCGCACGACACGTGGAGCGACGCGGAACCAATGCCGACGGCGCGGCATGGGCTGGCGGTCGTCGCGGTCGACGATAAGATCTATGCGATCGGTGGCGGACCAAAAGCCGGGAGCGGACAGACGAACGTGGTCGAAGTCTGGCGCTGAGCATGCGGCGATGCGCGTGCAGGATCCTGCACGTGGCGGTCGCGACGGCAGTGATAGTCGCGACCGGTGGGGCGCAGACTGCCGCGCAAGCACGGAGCGCTGTCCGCCAGGCGCGGCACGCGTACGAAGTCGACAGCTCCGCGGCGCTCGCCCAACAATGGACTCGTTCTCTCGCGCGGGATTCCTCTGACCGACTGGCCGCGCTCGGCCTCGCGTCGCTCGCGTGGCTCAACGCGCGGTACGACGAGGCCGACCGCCGGTACGCTTCGCTGCTGCAACCGCGCGACGCGGTGAGCGTGTACGCCCAACTCGGGCTGGCCCAAGTGCAGTTCGCGGAAAGCGCGCCTGGACCCGCGGATACCGCGTACAGCAAAGCCGCCACCGCCGCGCGCGCCGCCAAAGACTCCGCGGCGCTCGTCGAAGCGCTGCTCGGCTGGGCCGTGATGCGAGCGCATAGTCGATCAGCCGCCGAGGGGGCGGCACTCCTCACCGGCGCCGAAGCGCTCATCCCGCACGGAGACGATGGTCTCCAAGCGAACTATCAGTGCACACGCGTCGCGCTCGGCCTGCTCCCGCGCGGCACCGACCCGGCGCCGACGCTGCACCGCGGCGCCGCACTCGCCAAGGCAGCCGGTGAGCCGGATATCGAGGGCTTCTGCTGGTTCGTCCTCGGCACCGGGCTCGAACGCTTCGGCGACATGGCCGGCGCGATAGCGGTCTTCGACACACTCGAGCGACAGGTGCTCGCTCCCGGCGATCTCACCAATCGCGCCCGCGTGCGCCAGCACCGCGCATACTGTGAGCAATCGATCGGCGACTACGGCGCCGCGCTGCGCTCGGCCCGCATGGCGATCGCCGACGGCCAGCGCGCCCACAGCCTCGACGTCATTGCGTATGCGCGAATGACCCAAGGGACGGTGTATCTCGGTCTCGGCGATATCACGGCCGCGGCACGCGCATCCGATAGCGCCGCGACTGTTTTCTCACAGGTCGGCGACGTGATCGGTCGGCTCAACGCGATAACGACTGTGGGACAAGTCGCCCTCGCCGGCGACGATACGGCCGCGGCACGCCAGGCATTCGCGTCCGAATATCAGCTCGCGACCAGCATCAAGGATCCGAACTACGTGGCCGACGCGCAGGCGTGGCTGGCCGATGTCGCGATGCACGAGGAGCGATGGGACGAGGCCGGTCGATGGCTCGACGCCGAGCACATCACCATCCAGCATGGCCGCCTCCAGGGATGGGCCTCGACCGAGGATTTCGATCGCGCCGTGCTGGCCGTGCGGTCCGGGCAATGGCGCGACGCCGAGCGTCGGATGGTGATCGCGTCGCGCGCGATCGATTCGACCCAACACCGCGACCGATACGAGATCGGCGCCTTTCTCGCCGAGATCCACCTCCAGCTCGGCGATACCACACGTGCGGAACGGGAGCTCACCGCCGCGAGTGATGCGTTCGACCAATGGCGCGCGACGCTCGACGACCGCGAAGCCCGGGTGCTCGCGTTCCAGTTCCATTCACTCATCGGCGGCCCCGACCCCGGCGTCGCCAAGGTCATTGCGGCCGTCGCGCACACCGGACGCATAGGCCCGGCATTCGAGCTGGCCGAGCGGCGTCGGGCACGGGATCTCTCCGACCACCTCGTGCAAAACAGATCGTTCGCTCGAACCGCCGCGGCTCCCGCCAACGTCCTCGAGACGATCCAGCACGCACTGCCGGACGACGCAACCGCGCTCTTCGAGTACGTCACCGGACCCGCCGATGCGCCGACGACGCTGTTCGTCGTCACGCGACAGCGTGCGCGAGCGTACGTGCTGCCACCAAACGATAGCCTGGCCGCCAACGTCAGTCGACTCGTGGCATTCGTCGAAAGTGGTATCACGACGAACGCTCCCGCTGACGCTTTGGGCTCGGCGCTCGTTACTCCGGCGCTCGCGGATCTCCCCGCCGGCATCACGCGGCTCGTGATCGTGCCGGATGGCGTCGTGCACCACGTGCCATTCGGCGCACTGCGCGTGAATGGCCGGTATCTCGTGCAGACGTACGCGACCGCGCTGGCACCGTCGGCGGCCGTGCAGGCGTGGTTGTGGGGGCGCCGCCAGGACCACCACACCTCGGCCACGGTCCTGGCCCTCGGCGATCCCAAGTTCGCGAAAGAGAAATCAGGCGACGCCGAGACGGAGACGCTTCGATCGGCGTTCGATGAGACTGGCGGACTGCCGCGGCTCAGAGGATCGGCGGCCGAGGCCGAGCTCGTGGGGCGGTTCGGCGCGCGGAGCATCGTGCGACTGCGCGATAGCGCCAGCGCCTGGTTCTTCAAGCACACCGCGCTCGACAAGTTTCGCGTGATTCATCTCGCGACACACGCGGTCGTCGATGACCGCGCCGCGACGCGCACCGCGCTGGCGCTCGCGCCGGGATCCGGCGAGAGCGGGTTCGTGACGCCGACCGACCTGGCGGCACTGCACCTCAAGGCTGACCTCGTGATGCTCTCCGCATGCCGAACCGCCGGCGGGCGCATCATCGCCGGCGAGGGCGTGCGCGGGCTTACCGCGCCGCTGCTTGCCGCCGGAGCGCACGCGGTCGTCGCGTCATACTGGGAGATCGGCGATCAGCAGACGGTGAGGCTCGTGCACGACTTCTATCGCGCCATGGCCGACGGGCACCCGGCAGGCGACGCGCTGAGACTCGCCGAAGTCGCGGCACTGGATCGCGGGGCGCCGCCGCGAGAGTGGGCCGCGTTTACGATCAGCGGTGACCCGATGGTGCGGGTGCCGGTGACGGTGCCGGCGTTCGACTGGTGGTGGCGACTGTTCCACTAGTGTCGGTGAGGGCGCCGAGAAACGCGACGAGCGCACGTCTGTCGGCGGCGCTCAAATCGAGACGGCGAACCGAGAGTGTCTGGTTCGCCAAACGTGCGCCGATGCCTTCGCCACCGCCGCGATTGTAAAAGTCGATGACCTGGTCGAGCGTGCGATACACACCGTTGTGCATGTAGGGCGCCGTCACCGCGACATTGCGCAGCGATGGCACACGGAACGCGTGGAGATCGCGGCCATCGTGGCTGATGGCGTAGCGCCCCGGATCGAGGTCGGGAGAGGCGTGCACGGTATCAGCGGTGCGCGGAACGCCGAGGACCTCGACCTCGCTGCGGTCGAAGTTGGGCGGGGCCATGCCGTTGAAGAGGGGCAGCATGTGACAGAAGCCACATTGGCCCTTTGCCATGAACACGTTGAATCCCCGTCGCTCCGTGGCGGAGAGCGCCGTCGAGTCGCCGCGGACCGCGCGGTCGAAGCGGCTGTCGAGGCGAACGAGCGTGCGTACGTACGCGGCGAGCGCGCGCTGGATGCGGGTCGCCGGGATCTGGACCCGAGCGGCAATGCTGTCGATCGGCAGGCCTGACATCTCGCGCGGGTTGGCGATCACATCGCGCACCTGAGCCTCGAGTGTCGGAGCGCGCAGGTCCGCGAACAAATCGTGCTCGAGCGCGGCATTGATCAGCGTCGGCGTGTTCCGGGTCGGGTGCACGGTCTGGCCGTCGGTGAACGCACGCGCGGGCTGATGGCACGTCACGCACGCGTGGCCGGAAGTTCCGCCGAGTCGCGGGTCGTTGAACAGGGTTTGGCCGAGGGCGATCTCGCTGGGGGTCGGAGGGGGTGCATCGGCCGGCGCGAACGCCCAGACATCAAATGCTGCCGAGTCGAAAAGCGACGCGGTGCGCCAGAACGCCTCGCCCGAGGGCCGCTGGAGTGCGTGGGCAACACCTGAAGCCTCGCGCGCGAGAAACCGTAAGCGATCGAACGTCGTGTCGTTCGCTGACCTGAGCGCGAGCGCAGCGGCGCCGAGGCTGGAGTCGAGCGCTGGTGCGCCGATCAACGAGACGACCCGCTCCAGGCCCTCGAATGCGGCGGCGCTCTCGTGCAGGCCGGCGTGGGCGAGTCGGGAGTCGCCGTTGGCGAGCCCGATCGCCTCGACGCGCGCGAGCTCCTGCCGCGCGGCCTCGAGGATCGCCTCTCGCGTCCACGATGTGCCGAAGGTCGACACGCGGAGCCGATCGACCGCGCTGAGCATGGCCCCAACCGGCGCCGTTGCGCCAGGCAGCACGGTGGGATAGAGGCGGAGCTCAACGGCCTGGAAGCCGACCGGGTCCACGAACTGCACGCCCGCGGCGGCTACTTCCGCCGAATCATCGGAGTCGTCCGCCTCGTCGTTGCCACCCTCGATGTCCTGTGCGTTGAGCGCGGCCGCGACCGGCGGGGCGGAGTACGCGAGCCACCACTCGGCGTGCTTGTACGCGATGCGCGCGCGCGCAAACGCTGCGCGCACAAGGGCGGTGTCGGTCCCCGGGGCGACGGACAGCGCGTCCAGCGACAGGCGCAGGGTGTCCAGCTGTGCCGCGTAAACGGCCCGGGCGGCATCGAGATCTCCCCCGACCCCACGGGCGCCGGTGATCGCGCCGCACAACAGGGCGGCAACGATCCACCGGCCACGCCCGGTCACGCTATGGCGATCCCGCCGGCGAGCGTCCACCAGAGCGAACCGCCAGCGTCTTGCCTGGCTTAGCGGCAATCGTCGGCACGGGCTTCGTGATCGTGAAGTGATCGATCAACGAGCCGTCGGCGCCGATCTGCCGGAACGTGATCGTCCGGCCTTTGACATCGATCGCGCTCAGCGAATGCTGCGTGGCCTCGAACGCGTAAGTAAAAGCCTGCCAACTGCCCCGGTCTCCTGTCTGCTCGGGGTTGTAGAGCTCGGCGCCGCCGCCACCCGTCACGATGTAGATGATGCCCTTGGGCACGGTGCGCTTCACGCCATCGAACTCATGGTCGAACCGGTAGTCGCCGTCGATGGTGAACGGCAGACGGCCATTGGTGCGATACCAGTCCGGTGCGTGCAACGTTCCATCGATCGCGGTCTTGGGGTCGCCCGAGAGCTTCGGGAGAAAGGTCATCGGGTACGAGCGCTGGTAGTTGTGCACGTGCCCCATCAGCACGAGATCGACGTTGCCGGCCTCGAACACATCGGACATGAGCCGCATTTGCTGCTCGGTGAAATGCTCGCGCGACGAGTTGAATCCCGGTTGATGGAACATCACGAACCGCCAGGTTGCGCCGGCCGCGTGCGCCAGATCCTGCGCGACCCAGTTCCGCAAGACGGGGTCCGTCCAGTCCATGTACGGATCGGCATCGAGCACCGTCCAGTGCGTATTCCCGTAGTCGAACGAGTAGTTCGCCATACGCGGATAGTTGGGCCCGTAGCTTCGCGCGAGCGCGGCCGCCAGCGTCGAATCGCTCGCCATGAGCGGCGCGTTGTGGCCGGGCTTCGTGGTCGGGCCGTTGAGCGGCATCGACCAGAAGGCGAAGAATCCGCCGTAGTCCGCCATCGAGTCGTTCGGGTTGCGGGCATAGCTCGCGTCGTGATTGCCGATGGCCGCGACGAACGGAATCGATCGCGTGAGCGGCGCCCCGTTGGCCGGCGACGCGCTGTCCGCGTTATAGATCGGAAAGAACTTCGTGCGGTATTCGCTCATCCGGCCGGAGCCGTACACGATGTCACCGGGGATCGCCACGAAATCCGGGTGCTCGAGGTACGCGCGGTACGCGATCGCCCGTTGCCCGGGCGTATTCTGGCCGGCGTCGCCGAACACGACCACGCGATACGGCTCGCTCGCGGCCTTGCGTGAGAGTCCCGAGCTCGTGAAGACGACGGTGCCATTGCGCTTGACGCGGTACTGGAAGGTCGATCCCGGCGCGAGATCGCCGAGCGTGCCGTGATAGACGTCGTACGGATCGAGACCAGGCACGTTAATGCGCGACGGATAGAACGTCCGCTGCGGCTTCCACGCGGTCGCACCCGCCGGCTTGAGATCGACCGTCCACTCGGCGCTCGTCGTGTCCGAATGCCAGAGGAGGGCCATCGTCACCGTCTCGCCGGCGGAGGGGGCGTCGCCGAGCTGGAGATAGGGCTGGACGATGAATGGCGGCTGCGAAGTCGCGACGGCGGCGGCCGCAAGGGCCTGCACGAGCATCATTTGGAACATGTGACTCAGTGGGTGGGCGGCAGAGTGAAGTTTCACACAATCCCGCCCATTAAGACATGGAGGTCGTGTAACAACCTACCCTAACGCCGGACTCGACCGAGTGCGATTTTCTTGGGCCATGAACGCACCGTGTCGCCTCATCCTGATCGGCGTCCTCGCCGCCGCACCGCTGCCGGCGCAGAGCGTCGCCGACTCATCGCCATTCCGGCCGCTCGGGCTGAGTACGCCGAACGAATACCGGACCGCCGCGGGCCGGCCTGGGCCGCGCTATTGGCAGCAGCGCGTCGACTATCGGATTCGCGCTGCGCTCGATCCCGCGAACAACGAGGTGCGGGGGCGCGAGACCATCCATTACGTCAATCGGTCGCCCGACGCACTGCCCTACCTCTGGATGTTCCTGGAGCAGAACATTTGCGCGCCGTCGAGCATCACGAACGTGCTCGATCAGCCGCCGCTCGTGTTCCTCGGATCGACGTTCGACTTCTCGTGCCAAGGGTTCGCGGGTGGCCTCACGCTCGACTCGGTCAGAGTCGGCGGCAAGGCAGCCCAAAAGTCGATCTACGGAACAACTATGCGGATCGATCTCGCCCGGCCCTTGGCTCCCGGCGACACCATCGACTTGGATCTCGCGTGGTCATTCCATGTGCCCGAGCAAGGCGCTGGGCGCATGGGACACGACGGGACGCTCTACGAGATCGCGCAATGGTATCCGCGCATGGCTGTCTATGACGATGTGCACGGGTGGAACCATGAGCCGTATATCGGCGCCGGAGAGTTCTATCTCGAGTACGGGCACTTCGATGCGCTCATCACCGTGCCTGCGTCCTACATCGTCGCGGCGACCGGGCGGCTGCAGAATCCCGACGTCGTGCTCACGGAACGGGAACGCACGCGCCTTCGGCGCGCGTTAGCGTCCGACACCGCGATTGCCGTGATCAGCAAGCAGGAAGCCGGCGATGCCGGACAGACGAGACCAACGGCCAACGGCACGCTGACCTGGCATTTCGTGGCCGACAGCGTGCGCGACTTGGCCTTCGCGGCCGCGCCGAACTTTCGGTGGGATGCGAGTGGGTATCGTGGCATCCTGATTGAAACTCTCTACAGGCCATCCGCCGACAAGTGGGAAGAGGCGAACCGGATGGCCCGGGGAGCGATCCAGTATTTCAGCGAGCAATGGTTCCCGTATCCGTACTCGCACGCCACCACGGTCGAGGGCCCGATCGAAGGCATGGAATACCCGATGCTGACGTTCGTGCCGAACAGCCCGAGCCGCGAGGAGCAGCAGTGGGTCCTCGCGCACGAGTTCGGGCACGAGTGGTTCCCGATGGTCGTCGGGTCGAACGAGCGGCTATACCCCTGGATGGACGAGGGCTTCAACACGTTCATCGACCTCGGCAACGCCGCGAAATATTTCGCGGGTACGCCGTATGGCGACACGATCGAGGTGCATCCGCTGCACCTCTATCCGGACCACGCGGTGCCCGGCGCCGAGCAGCCGATCATCACGAAGCCGACCGAAGTGCACGATCTCTTTTGGGACGCGTACCAGAAGCCGGCCCTCATGATGCAGGAGCTTCGCTACGAAGTCCTCGGCAAAGAGCGCTTCGACGCCGCGTTCCGTGCGTATATCCGTGCGTGGCAGTTCAAGCATCCGACGCCGGCGGACTTCTTTCGGATGATGCGAGACGAGTCCGGCATGGACCTGGACTGGTTCTGGCGCGGGTGGATCTATACGACGGCCCGGCTCGACCAAGCGATCGATTCCGTCAGCGGGAGCAAAGTTTATCTTTCGAATCGTGGGACGATGATCATGCCGGCCGAGCTCGCCGTCACGTTCGAAGACGGGACGCACATAGCGGTGCGACTGCCGATCGAGATGTGGAACCTGGGATCGCGGTTCACGTATCACGTGCCCGGGACGAAGCGCGTAACCCGCGCTGAGCTCGATCCACACAAATCACTCCCGGATATCGATCATGCCAATAACATCTGGCCCCGACAATGAGCAAGCGACCATGATCGTCCGCGTCTGGCACGGACGAGCCGCCTTGGCGAATCCGTCCGGGTACCCTCGCCATTTTATCGACACAGTGTTGCCGCAGCTGCAACGTCTCGATGGCTTTGCGGGCGCCACGCTGCTGCGCCAGTACCGCGCGCACGACATCGAATACGTCGTCGAGACGCGCTGGACTTCACTGGACGCGGTCCGCGCGTTCGCCGGCGCGAACATCGACCGCGCGGTCGTCGAACCCGAAGGCCAGGCCGCGCTCATCGACTACGACCAGCGCGTCATGCACTACGACATCATCTACGACGCTTGAGCGCGATACATCGCGCGAAACTGCGCGATGGCCTCATCGGGCAATGCCCTCAACGTCGTGAAGATCTCGGCCGCGAACTCGACGGCGCCCAGGCCGGAGGCCGAGATGATGCCGCGGTCGGCGACGGCGCGCGATGTATCGATGTACAGAGACGGCGTCTCGTAGTTTGGCGCATAGTGCGAGAGAAAATCGCGGCCGTTGCTCGTATGCCGGTGGTCGCGGAACAGGCCCGCGCGCGCCAGCGCTACGGTCGCTGCGCAGATTCCCGCGATGGGTATCGAGTTGGCCGCAAGATCATGCAGGATGGGATGCAGGCGATCGGCCGGGTATCCCTGCTCCCACATCTCGCCGCCCGGCAGGAGCAGCAGCTCCGGTGCGTCGAGGTCTTCGAGGACACGGTCCGGCATGACGCGGAGCCCGCCCATCGACGTGATAGGGGACAGGCTGTACCCGTATGTCGTGACCGACCGCTTCCCCCAACGCCGAAGCCCGGTTAATGCATAGGAGGGCTCCCAGTCGGCGAACCCCTCGAAGACCAGAACTGCCGTACTCGGGCTCGTCATGTGTATGTTTGGGTGATGCGTGACCGAGTGAACTTGGAGTATAGCCTGCGAGGCGGCCAGATCTTTGTGACGTATCCGCCGGGTTACACCGGCGGATTTCCGATCGGCGAGTATCCCGCGTGGTACGAGACGGACCCACCCAACGAGATCACCCGCGACCGCGTGGCGATCTGGCGTGAGTTGAGGAGCCAGCTATGAAAGTTGTGTTCTCGATGACGATCGCCCTCGCGGTGCTGAGTGTCGCCGCGGCCGCGCAGGATCAGGATCCCCCGACCCGCGCCGGCCGGCTCGGCTACATCTCCGGCACCGTCTCGCTGCGGCCCGCGGGCGACACGGAGTGGGCCGCGGCCGTGCCGAACCGCGCGCTCACCACCGGCGATCGCGTCTGGGTCGACTCGAATGGCCGAGCCGAGGTCCAGATCGGACAGACTCGGATCCGATTGGCGGGAGGGACGGAGCTCGACATCGCCAACCTCGACGACAACACGATCCAGGCGAGCGTCACGCAGGGCACGGCGACGGTCAGCGTGCGCCACTTGAACGATGGCGAGTCCGAAGAGTTCGACACGCCGAACGCCGCGATCGGGGTCGGCCAGGCTGGCGACTATCGCATCGACGTGTCGCCGGACGGCAGCCAGTCGACCGTGAAAGTGTGGGCCGGCCAAGTGGCCGTGACCGCGGCCGGCTCATCGTTCACTGTCAACGCGAAACAGGCCGCGACGGTGAACGGCACCGACGCGCCGACGTACGATGTGGTCGACATCGGCCCCGAAGACAGCTGGGATCAGTGGAGCGACGACCGCGACCATCGCGAAGAGTCCTCGGCCTCCGCGCGCTACGTCTCGGCCGACATCGCGGGGTACGACGATCTCGATGGGAACGGCGGGTGGCGCGACGATCCGACGTACGGCGCGGTGTGGACGCCGACGACCGTCGTCGCTGGATGGAGCCCGTATCACTACGGCCACTGGGTGTGGGAAGGACCCTATGGATGGACGTGGGTCGACGACGCGCCGTGGGGTTGGGCGCCGTTCCACTACGGCCGTTGGGTGTACGCCGAAGACCACTGGGGTTGGTGCCCGGGCCGCGTCTACGAGCGGCCGGTGTGGGCACCCGCGCTGGTCGCGTTCGTCGGCGGCCGCGGATGGAACGCCGGCGTGTCATTCGGTGGCGGCGTCGGGGTCGGCTGGTTCCCGCTCGCGCCCGAGGAGGCGTACTATCCCTCGTACCACGTGAGCAACACGTACGTCCGGAACGTGAACATCACGAACGTCACCAACGTGACGAATATCACGAACGTCACCAACGTCACCAACATTACGTATCGCAACCGCGAAGTGGCGGGCGCGGTGACCGTCGTTCCGGACAACGCGTTCCGAAATGGACAGCCGGTCTCCCGCTACGCCGTGCGCGTCCCACCAGGTGCGATTCAGCAGGCGCCGCGGCTCGGATCGAGCGCGCCCTTCGTCCCGACCCGCCAAAGTATCGCGCCGATCGTGTCTCAGCATCGTCCGCCCGCCGCACTCATCAACCGGACCGTCGTCGCGGTACGGCAACCACCCAGGGCACCGCCGTCGTTCGACGAACAGGCGAAGCTCCTCGCCGCACATCCCGGCCGTCCAGCCGCAGCGTCCGAGCTGGCGACGATCAAGCGGCCACCCGAGCCAGTGGTTGCGGTGCGGCCCGCCAATCAACCGGTGCGGCCTGGCGTGACGCTCAAGCCCGCGCGTCCGGCGGTCGCCGCGTCGACCGCGCCAAAGCCGGTCGCCCGCCCCGGATACGTCGCCACGCCGGTGCCGCATCCCACGCCATCGCAACCGCGCGCACCGGTGGCCGAGCCCACGCGTGGTCCGGCAACCGCGACACGCGTTCCGCAGCCGCCGCCGAAACCGACGATTTCGTCAGCACCGGCTCCGCATCCCAATCTCGCGCAGCAGTATACGCAGCAGCGGAACGACATGGAAAACCGGCACGCGCAAGAGGCCGCGAATCCGCCAGCGAACGTTCAGCCGCAGGCGCTCGCGAAACAGCAGGCGACCGAGCATCGCACCCTCGACAATAACTACGTGCAGGCACGTAGCAGTGGTGCGAAGGCGATGCCGGCGCCTCCGCCGCGTCCCGCGGCGCCAGCACCTCGTCCGGCAGCACCACCGCCTCGCCCAGCACCTGAGCCAAAGAAGCATTAGCACGCAACGACTGGATCGTCTTGTCCGTAGGTAACAGATGAAGCTCTGGTACTTTGCGACAGTCGGCGTTGTGGGGATCGCGAATGCACAACAGACCCCCACGGCGCCGACTCCAGGTCTGACGGCGCGGGCGATGGCGGACACGTTGCCCCCCGATACGACATTCAGATACGCGGCGATGCTGACGATAGATCAGGTCGTCGCCAACGCATTGCGCTACAGTCCGGCAGTTGCACAAGCCCGTGGCGCTGTCCACTCTGGACTCTCCGGCCAGCGCGTCGCCTATGGGGCGTATTTGCCGAACGTCGTGTTCAATGCCAATGCGCTCCAAGAGAACGCGAAGAGTACGCCAAGCTTTCTCACGGGCTCCGGCTTGGGCACTACGTACGCGCCGAATGCGTACTGGGCGGGGTTCTCGGCGTCCTACGATGTCTTCACTGGCGGCCGGCGGCCCGCGGAGATCGCCGCGGCAAAAGCGACGACCCACGCCGCGGATGCCGCGCTCGTCGAGCAGAAGTACGGCACGGCGCTGACCGCCGAGCAGCAGGCGTATGGCGTACTCCGCGGCCACGACCTCGTACAGGTGTCGTTCACACGGATCGAAAACGCCGTGCGCGCGCTCGACTACGCATCCGCGAACTTGCGCGCCGGGACTGCGACGCGCGCCGACGTGCTCCAAGCCCAGCTCGCGGTCGAGCAAGCGCGCCAACAGATGATCGCGTCCGAGGACACGCTGTCGACGTACTCGTACAGTCTCGGTCGCCTCGTTGGCGTCGATGGCGCGGTAGGCGTGACCGGCGTGGACTCGGTCATCGACTTCCGCCTCGCGCTCGCCGACTCGCAGATCATCGCGCTGGCCGTCTCGCAGGCGCCCGCGGTGACCGCGGCCGACCAGAGCGCGCGGTCCCAGCGCGCGTTCTTCGACGCCGCGCGCACCGAGTATCTCCCGACGATTACCCTCTCGGGGGGCTACAACTGGGCGAACACGTCGCTCAACATCAACGCGACGCGCCCCGGATGGCTCGTGCAGTTGGGGACGGCGTTCCCGTTGTTCAACGGGTTCGTGCGGGAGAACGACGTCGAGCAGGCCTCGATCAACATGGACGTCGCACGGTCGACGGCGTCGGACACGCACCGGTTCGCGCTGAGTCAGGCCCAAGCGCTCCTCGCCAATTTGCGGTTGGCCGAGGAGAGCATTCAGTCGGCGGAAGTGGAGGTGGCGACGGGCGAGGAGAACCTGCGCGTGATGTTCGCGCGCTACCGGAATGGCGTCGCCACCTTCCTCGATCTGACGACCGCGCAGCTCAACGAGGCCCAAGCACGGACGGACCTCGTGACCGCGCGCTACAACTACTTTATCACTCGCGTATCGCTCGAAGCACTATTGGGTCGGTCGCTGTAGTTGACCACGCGGAGGCGCGCGCCCTCGATCACGTCGTCCGACGGGTTGACCACCACCGTCGCGCCCTCCGTGACGCCATCCGTCAGCTCGACTTCGCTGCCGTAGTCCCGGCCGAGCCTGATCGGCGAGAAGTGCGCGGTGCTGTCCGAGCGCACCTCGACGACTTGCGGACCATCGGACCGCGTGACGAGTGCGTTGGCCGTCACGAGGAGCGGCGCGGCACTTCGATCAATCTGAAAATGGACGTCCGCATAGAGCCCGGGCACCAAAGCGCCGTCGGTATTCAGGATCCGCACTTCGACGAGCAGCGTCCGCGAGGCTGGATCCAGCGCCTCCGACGTCCGGCTCACGGTCCCCGTAAATGTTCTGCCTGGCCGCTCAGCCACGCTGACCGCGGCATGCTGTCCCACCGTAATGGCCGAGCTCACGGACTGCGGGACGTTGACGAGGAGTCGCACGGTGTCGATCTGCGCCAACGTGTAGAGGCCGCGCCCAATGCCGCTGGTCGCCGGGCCAGCGCTCGCTGCTGACACATACTGGCCGACGTCGAGCGAACGCGACGTGACGACGCCGGAGAACGGCGCGACGATGTAGGAGAACTGTTGCAGAGCGGAGAGCCGACGGACGTCGGCTTCGTCGGCCATTACGGCGGCGTTCGCGTCATCGAACGCCGCTTGGTGCTCATCGAGCTCCAGCTTTGACACCGCGCTATCGCGTACCAAGTCTTTCCACCGAACGAGATTCGTCCGGTTGAGCAGCAACGTGGCCTGCGCGCGCGCGAGCGTCGCCCGGGCCGCCTCGAGTTGCTGATCGACCTCGGGCGTCGAGATCTGGGCCATGATTTGGCCGGATTTGACATGTGCGCCCATGTCGACGGTCCACCGCTTCACGTAGCCGGCGGTTTGGGCATAGACCGACGCTTCGTGCAGGGCTTCGACCGTCCCGGGGAGCGCGAGGTCGGACGATGCGGCGGCGCGGTGCACGGTCGCGACCAGGACGCCGACTGCGCTCGAGCTGCGCGCTGACGCCGCGGCGGCGAGCCGGCGGGCGCGGGCGATGCGCGGCAGCCCGCCCACGAGCAGCGCCACCGCGACGAGGATGATGAAGGAGATGGTGCGGACGTGTTTCATTATCGATCGACTCCGGCCAGAGACACATCTCCGGTGTCGCGCGGCACAACCCGCCCGCGAATGGATGCATAGACGACCGGAACGAAGAATAGCGTCGCGAAGGTCGCGACCAGAAGGCCACCGATGACGGCCCGCCCCAACGGCGCGTTCTGCTCGCCACCTTCGCCCAGGCCCAATGCCATTGGGAGCATGCCGATGATCATGGCGAGTGCCGTCATGAGCACCGGCCGGATGCGCTCGTGTCCCGCCTCGAGCGCGGCTTCCTCCGCCGTGCGCCCGAGCCCGCGCTGATCGTTGGCGAACGTCACCATCAACACCGAGTTCGCCGTGGCGACGCCCATGGCCATGATCGCGCCCATGAGCGACGGCACGCTGAACGAGGTCTGCGTGAGATAGAGCGACCACACGATCCCCGCGAGCGCGCCCGGGAGCGCCATGACGATGATCAAGGGATCGGTCCAGGACTGGAAGTTGACGACCATCAGCAAATACACGAGCACGATCGCGAACACGAGTCCGGCCTCGAGGCCAAAGAACGAGGACCGCATGCTCTCGACCTGTCCACGGACGACGATCGTTGTCCCGCGCGGCAGCGTCTTCCGTGCCGTCGTGACGACGCGATCGACATCCGTGGCCACGCCACCGAGATCGCGTCCCGAGACATTGGCGTCGACGTCGAACACCGGCTGGATGTTGTAGTGCGTGATCACCGCCAGCGTGTTGCGGCGCGTCACCTGCGAGAGATTCGTGAGGAGCTGAGGTTGATCCGTCCCTGAATGGATCGGCGTCCGCTCCAGATCGCTCATGTCGGTGACGCGATACTGCGGCGTCTGCACGACGAGCGGATAGTTGATGCCGTTCGCCGGGTTGAGCCAGTAGTTCGGCGCGACCTGCACGTTCGACGACAGCGTCACCAGCATGTCGTTGGCCACGTCGCGCTGCGTGAGGCCGATCTCCTGCGCTTTCGTCCGGTCGACGTTGATCAAGAGATCGGGCGCATTGACCACCTGTAAGAGGTGCACGTCGGCCGTGCCCGGGATGGCCGTCAGCTGGTGCACCAGACCTTTGGCGATCTCGAAGTTCTGCGCCCGATTCCGGCCGACAATTTGCACGTCGATCGGCGCCGCGAGCCCGAAGTTGAGGGTCTGCCCCACGATGTCGGCGGGTTGGAAGAAGAACGTCACGCCGGGGAAATCGCGACCGACCGCCGTGCGGATCGAGTCGACGTAGTCGGGAGTCTTGCCCTTACGATTCTCGGTGAGGGAGATCAAGACCTCGCCGTCGGTCGAGCCGATGGTCGGGTTGTCGCTGTACGCGAGATCGAGCCCCTGCCCACCGATCCCGATGTTGTCGACAATGACGTCGAGATCATGCTGGGGGATCACGTGCCGGATATCGCGCTCGACACCGGCCAGGAGCTGCTCCGTCTCTTCGATGCGGGTTCCAGCCGGCGCCCTGACATGGAGCCGAATCTGCCCGGCGTCCACGGCAGGAAAGAAATCCTGCCCGATGAACGGCACGAGAAGAAAGCTCGCCAGGACACCGCCGAGGAACAGCGTCGTCGTGCGCTTGCGCTGACCCATGATGCGGGTGAGCGCGCGATCATACGCGCCTCTGAAGCTTTCGAACCCGCGCTCAAAGTGTCTAAAGAATGCGGGGGCCGGGCGTCCATGTTCCGCATGCAGAGCGTACTTGACCAGCGTCGGCACCAAGGTCCGCGACAGGAGATACGACGCCAGCATCGCGAAAATCACGGCCTCGGCCAACGGAGCGAACAAGAACCCGGCCACGCCGGTCAGAGACAGAATCGGGACGAAGACGATGCAGATGCAGAGCGTCGAGACGAACGTGGGCACCGCGATCTGCACGGCGCCATCCAGGATGGCCTGCTCCAGATCTTTGCCTTGCGCCGCATTGCGATGGATGTTCTCGATGGCGACAGTGGCATCGTCAACGAGAATGCCGACGGCCAACGCGAACCCGCCGAGTGTCATACTGTTGATCGTCTGGCCCAATGCGCTCAATACGATGACCGACGAGAGAATGGCGAGCGGGATCGACACCGCCACGATGAGCGTGCTGCGCCAGCTGCCGAGAAAGAGCAAGATCATGAGCGCGGTGAGGCACGCCGCGATGATCGCTTCGCGAATGACGCCGTTGATCGCGGCCTTGACGAACAACGATTGATCGCCCAGCGGGTCGGCCTTCAGCGATGCCGGCAGCGTTGCCATGACCGACGGCAGCCGATCGCGAATGCGCTTCACGACGTCCAGCGTCGACGCCCCGCCGCCCTTCAGCACGGTGAGCAACGCCCCGCGCTGGCCGTTCCGCCGCACGATGCTCTGCTGCACGGCGTACCCATCGTGAACCTGCGCCACGTCCCGCACATAGATGGTCGCGCCATTGACCTGCTTGATCGGCAGGTCATTCAGCTGCTGCAGGACATCCGGGTTCGAGTTCAAGTGCACCTGGTACTCGCGCGTTCCCATCTTCGCCGTTCCCGCGGGCAGGACCAAGTTCTCGGCGTTGACGGCATTCGAGACATCGTTCGGGGACACCCCGTTGGCGTACATCTTCTGGGGGTCGATGTCGACCATGATCTGCCGGACCTTGCCGCCGTAGGGCAGCGGCAACTGCGCCCCCTGGACGGTCGCGAGCTGGGTCCGCATGAAGTTGTACGCGTCGTCGTAGATCTCTTGCTCGGACAGCGACTGACTGGAGAGCCCGAGCTGGAGCACCGGCACGTTCGCCGCGTTGAAGCGCACGATGAACGGCGGTTGCGTCCCCACCGGCGCTATCCGCAGAATCGTCTGCGAGATCGCCGTGATCTGCGCGATCGCGCCGCTGATGTTCGTGCCCTCGTGGAAGAACACTTTCTCCACGGCATACCCAGTCATGGACTGGGATTCCATGTGCTCGATGTTGTCGACGGTCGTCGTCATCCCGCGCTCGTGCGGGGTGATGATGCGGCTCTCCATGTCTTCCGGCGACATCCCGGCGTACGTCCAGATCACGGTGACGACCGGGATGTCGATATTCGGGAAGATGTCGGTCGCCATCTTTCGAACGGAGACGATCCCGAAGATCAGGATCAGCATCGCGCCGACGACGAACGTGTACGGCCGTTTGAGGCCGAGTTGGACGAGCCACATGGGTCAGAGACTCCTGCCGGCGAGCGCTTCGAGCTGTGCCCGGGCAATGCCGTAGTCGTAGCGCGCCGTGACCGCGTCCTGCTCGGTGGCGACGAGGGTCGCCTCGGAGGTCAGGCGGTCGAGAATCGTCGACGCGCCGGCTTGGTACCGCGCGTCTTGCACGCGCAGATCTTCTGTCGCTTGCACCACGGCCTCTTCGGCGAGCCGTATCCGCTCTCCAGCAACATTCAGATTGGCGAGCCCCCGCTCGGCCGCGGCCCGCGCCTCTCGTTTCGTATCCGCCCTCGTGGCACTCGCGGCATCCGCCTCGGCGTCCGCTCGCGAGACACCGTCCTCGCGCTGAAAGCCGTCGAAGATGGGGTAGACGACACCCACGCGAAATTGCCACGCTTGGCCGCCATCAATGAGCGGCCCACGCGTCGCGGGCTGAGCGTACACAGAGTACCCGCCGCTGGCGTTGATCGTCGGAAAATACTGCGATTTGGCCGCGCGCACCGAGGCAGTCGCCGCATCCGCCGTCGCGTCAGCGGCGCGCACGGACGGCCCGCCGGCCACAATGAGATCTACGATCTCGCGATCTGCGACAGGAAGTGGGCGCACGATCGTCGAGTCCGCCTCATTCGCGCCAACCGCGCGGCCGAGCCCGGTCACACGGCCGAGCTCGAATGCGGCACTCGTGTACTGTGCTTGCGCGGCGAGTAACGCTTCCTTTGCCGACGAAAGCTCGACGCCGGCGCGTAGCACGTCAGACCTGAACGACGTCCCGGCTTCCAGCCGATGCTGCGCCACGTTCAACGCTTCTTGATCTCTCGCGAGTCGTGCCTCGGAAACTTTGATCAAATCCTCGGCCCGCAGCACATCCAGAAACGCGACCTCGACTGTGAGCCTTGCGCCGTATGTGCGATCGACCAGCGATGCATCGGCGGCCGTGCGCCCGGCGTCAGCCGCGCGCCGCTGCGCTCCGCGTCGCCCAGCGGTAAAGAGATCCACCGAAGCGAGAACCCCGGTCCCATACGTAGGGCCTGGGAGTGCGAGAGCTAGCGGCGGTTCAGGTTCGGCCAGGTCGGCGTTCGAGAAATTGGCCTGATACGCGATTTGTGGGATAAACGCGCCGACAGCGAGCCGCTGCTGGGAGCGCGCTTCCCACACGTTCGCCTTGCCCCGCGCGACATCCGGGCTCGCACTCGCGGCGTGCGTCAACGCATCCGCCAACGAGATAGTGGTGTCGACCTGCGAGTACGCTGGCAGGGAAGACACCGAGAGTACGGCGACAATGCGTGCGATGTTCACACCGCAATGTCATCTGACCGGGCGGTCAGGAAAATGCAGAAACTTGCGGCCGAATGATCCTTTCTTAAGCTACCTGCGTCTCACGCCAGCCACCGGGTGGCGTCCCGTGACGTTTCGCGAACTGGCGTATGAAATATGAGACATTGTCATAACCAACGGCCGACGCAATGGCGTGCAGCGGCTGATCCGTATCGATCAGCAATCGCTCGGCCTCACGCATGCGCCGCTCAATGATCCACTGCAGAACTGTCCGTCCCGTTTCTTCGCGCACGGTATGCGTGAGATACGCCGGCGACCGGTCAACGGCCTTCGCCACGTCGGCGAGTCCTATCGGCGACCGATAGCGCGTCTCTATCACCTGAAAGACATCGCGCACGAGCTGCGTCGCAGCATTTGACTCGCACGAGTTGCAGAGCGCGAGATCGTTTGGCACCGGACGTAGCCGCGCGACATCCGTCAGCACCAGATTGATGAGCGACGGCAGCGCCGAATGCTCGGCCTCGGCGTGACGTTCGAGCTCACCCTGCAGGAGATCGAGCTCGGTCACGAGACGCGAGATTTGGCCCTCGTCGGCGTGGAACCGCAACACCGTGCCGACGCGAGCGAGCAACTGCGACGGCAGACCGCGCGGACGCGCCTCTAAGCAGAGCGCGATCGCATGTCGCGCAAACGAAGCGACCCAGTAGGTCGACGTCCCGAACGTGTGCGCGTCGAACGGGATTCCTGGCGCGAAGAGATAGACGTCGCCTTCGGCGTGAAGCGTCGGGCCAAGCACGGCCTTCTGTGGACACTCCGGGCCATCGACGACGACGAGCGTGTAACGAAGCTCGGGCCACACGGGCGCGCGAAACACGATCGGCTCCAACCGGCGTCTACGCCAGAGCGCCACGCCTGTCCGTGTGCTATTCTCGATGGGGGACATTGCCTGTATACAATCCAATGACTACTCCTGTGGTTCCGACTGACGTCATCCTCAAGCGCTTCGAGACACCCGACGAAGTGCGTGAAATGGTGAAGGGCAAATTCGAGATTGTGCGACTCGGCGGCATGACGATCGGCCGGGCGACGTACGAGCCTGGTTGGCGCTGGTCCGAACACGTGGGACCCGGCGTCGGCGCGACGCGGTGCTCGGTCGAGCACGTCGGGATGGTGCTGTCGGGAACCGCTACGGCGGCGCTCGAAGACGGACGCGTGTTTGAAATGCGTGTTGGAGAAGTGTTTTACATCCCGCCGGTGCCGCACGACAGCTGGGTCGTCGGGAACGAGCCCTACGTCTCGCTACACTTCCTCGGCGCTGACCACTACGCGCGGTAACTGGCCACGCTCGCCCGGCCACCAGTTCCATTTGCCGGCGAGCCGTAGCACGGCTGGCCCAATGCCGAGGCGGACGACGGTGGCGTCGATCAGGACGGCTACGGCTAAGGCGAAGCCGAGCACTTTGATGAGCAGGAAGTCGCCGAGAGTGAAGGACGCGAAGACGACGATCATCACGGCCGCCGCGCTCGTAATCACTCCGCCCGTGCGCGCGACACCCTCGGCGAGGGCGTCTTCAACATTCGCGCCCGACCTGTTCGCTTCGGCGACGCGCGCCACCAAGAACACCTCGTAGTCCATGCTCAGGCCGAACACGAGACAGAATACGATGACGGGGACAGCCGGAAAGAGTGCATCGACCGGCGCCGCCAG